>NZ_AQPN01000063.1 GCF_000403135.1 Arcticibacter svalbardensis MN12-7 | reverse complement strand
CCCATCAAATCAAATGCGCCAACTAAAAATTACTAATCCCGGTTTTACCGGACAACAATAAAAATAAATATAACTCTTGCTTGGGACTGTAATGACACATGCGCAGATCTGATAGTTTGTCCCGAAAAACGAAGATTCTTTAAACCTTATTATAGGTGATACCTTCCAGATGTAATCCTCTGTTAAACAGTTCGCCTAAATTCAACATAGATCACAGTCTATTTAAAATAAAACCAGATATTGAACACTGCTTTTCAGTTCTATAAGCTTTATTGAAACAGTGGATATTAGAATTGAGCCATATCATGAATAATAGAGATGTTGATCATAACCTTAAAATAACCTTCTGAAATACTATTATGTTCTCAAAACTAAATGTAAAATTTTAGGCAATATCAACTATATTAATTTCATTTAAACCCCGGAGGAAGTAGCTATTATTTCTGTGAGAAATCAATTTTACTTGCGTAGGCCTTTTTGATCTCAATTAATAGTACCCCATTTGCGGCTTTAGAACCATAAAGGGCAGTTGCCTTTGCCTCTTTCAATACTTCTATTTTCTCTATCCAGTCAGGTGAGATTTCCATAAATCTAGACGCGTCAATGGTACAACTCTTCTTATCAGAATAAACCAGGTATAAAGGCTTTTTATTCAAGATACAGTTGATACTCCACCTAATAAAACTTTGCCCACCGCGATCAGCTTAACCACCATATTGCCATTTAAGGATGTCTCTACCTTGGCATAATTATCCAATTCAAAGATAAACGGGATAGCCTTATTCACTTCCGATATGCCCAGTTCAAATCTACCGGTGCTGTCTGTTATAGCCAGTACGTTCTCGAAGTTTTTTTGTCTAACCTTCACCCCATTCAAAGGTTTGTCAGTCTGGTTATCTACAGCCCTTCCGCTAATGGTATCTCTTGGTATGGGTGGTTTAGCGGCTGATGTTATTGATGACGGCAGTAAAGCTGATGTTTGATCGCTTGGTACAACACTGGCCTCAGCGTTTGTGCATGTGTTGGGCTTGCCTCAATTGCGCCCATGGCGAGGGGCATCAACCAATGCCAACTCACTTTTGAGGAAGGCAGCACCAGTTTGCGATTAAGCTGACTGGAAAACAGGCGCCCACAGACATTATCTTCTTTGTTTTTGAAAAAGTGGATAATTTCGGTATCAGATTTGGAAGTGAGATCTATGATGCTTTTTTTACAATGATTACAGTAACACCCAGCGCCGGCTTGCGGCATATCATCCCTGTACTCAGAACAGAGGTGGTCAATATTAATTGTAAATCTTTCACAATTGACCTTTTAACAATGGTTCACTAATTTACATTATTTTACAATAAGTTTTATTGATAAAAAAGGGGTGTAATGATAATATGTGAGTCATTTAAATTATTGCACCACAAAGGTAACTTTGTGTTATAACTTTTCCTTTCTCTTTTTTGCGTTTAGGACGCTATAGGTCTTTTACCTATAAAGAGTAACCAAATTACAATCTTAAATGCTATTTTTGGGAAAATTGCATATAAATTAAACTTCCAACTGTATTGTCAGAGCTCTTCATTCTCAAAGTGCTTGATGACTACTCCTGATTTCCCCTTAGAACTTGAAGTGGTTTGAACGAATACTGATCTTAAAAAGCGGTTGTAAATGTAAAATGGGTCAAATTTAAATGAATAATCAAGGTGTTTTTAAGAGAGTAAATTGAACTTGAACCTGTCGCATATTTACATTAATGTTACTATCTTTAGTCATTCCACAGCCTTTAATTATAATTATTTAATTCCCCCTATGAATTTGAGAAGGTATTTTTGTCTCTTCATTTTTGTTTTTGTAATGAAGACAAGTAGTGCACAAACGCTCAACTTTAAACATATCTCTTATAAGGAAGGACTTGTTCAAAGTCCTATATCTAATTTCTTGCAGGACAATCAAGGATTTATCTGGTTTGGAAATTTGAAAGGGTTAACCCGTTATGATGGGTATGAATTCAAGACTTTTATTTATGACGAGGAGGATAAAAGCAGCATCAGTAACAACAGAGTGAATGTCATTTTGCAGGACCATAATAAAAATTTGTGGGTGGGTACTGCAAATGGGTTGAACTTGTATAATAAAAATTCGGAGAGTTTTACACCGATAGATGTTTTGGAGATTAAGGGAGGTAGAAATTACATCTCATCTTTAGCAGAGGATTCAAATGGAGATTTATGGGTGGGCACTTTCGCAGGAATTAGAAAGTTGAATCGAAGAACTCAAAAGTTAGAACCAGTTATTAAACCATCGCAGTCAGAAACACTAAGCTCTAAAGCCGTTTTCTCTCTTTTTGTGGATCAGGATAATTTCATGTGGGTAGGTACAAAATCTGGATTGCAAAAATTCGATCCTAAAACAGGGAAAGTGATTTCATTACCATCATCATTTGATGTTGTTAAAGATTTAAAGGTTTTGGTAACGCGACAAGATAAAATCGGTAATCTTTGGTTTGGAACTGAAGTGTCGGGGGTATTTAATTATCAGCGAAGTACCAATACCCTTAAAAGGTATGTAGTGAAGGATGGTGATGCCAACTGTATATCATCTAATTGGGTGAAAGATATTCTATTATATAATGCTCATACCATTTGGTTCGCCACAAGAAATGGCATCAGCACCTTAAACACAAAAAACCAACAGTTCACTAATTATAAACATGACCCTTTAAATTCTAATAGTTTGAATGATAATTCCATTTGGAGTTTCATGAAAGATAAAGCTTCATGTGTCTGGGTTGGTACTTTTGCCGGCGGGATCAATTTCTATTACAAAGGGAATGCTAATTTTCAAAACGTAGGGGAGCGTGTTGGTGATCGCATAGGTTTAAATCATGTACTGGTGAACGCAGTTAGTGAGGATAAGGATGGCAGTTGGTGGATAGGGACTTTCGGAGGTGGACTCAATCACATTATAAGAGACCGAAAAAGTGAATATTACTCAGTTAAGTCAGATTTGGAAGGTAGACCAAGCAACGGTATTAAATCTTTAGCTGATGACGGTAAAGGGAATTTATGGATCGGGTCGTTGGATGGATTAAGTTTATTTAATAAGCGGAATAAATCTTTCAAATATTTCAAATTTCCAATAAGAGACGGTAAGTTAAGTGAAGATTTGATCAACACGGTATTGCCAGATGGTAGGGGTGCGTGGGTTGGAACCAATGGTGGCGGACTAAGATATGTTTTGCCAGATGGTTCTTCCCCGATTTTTTTAAGAAAGCAGGGGCATCGAACTGGAAAATCTAAAAATACGTTTACGCTAAGCGACAATTTTATCACTGCTCTGATAAAGGATGAGCAAGGAAACTTATGGATTGGAACACAAAATGGTTTAAACTATTTCAATCCGAAGGTAAAAGGTATCACTAAGCTTTATAGAAAGGTACGGAATACCAAGTTCCAGATAAACAGTAATAATGTAACGACACTTTTTATCGATTCTAAAAGAAGATTATGGATAGGAACTGAAGGAGGAGGGCTTAATTACTTTGATAAAAGCACCGGTCATTTTTTTGCCATCAGTAAAAACTTAGGCTTAGGTGACGATATGATTCACACCATTGTGGAAGACGATTCGCAAAATCTATGGTTAAGCACCGATTTAGGCTTATATAAGTTGAAATTCAAATCTTTTCATCTGCCGTTTAAAAAGGAAGATCTCGAAATCACTTCCTATACTGCAAATGATGGTTTAATCAGTAATCAGTTCTCAAGTAATGCAGGGATTAGATTACATACCGGCGAGATTTTATTTGGCGGTCTTAACGGATTATCTCTATTCTATCCCGAAAATATCATAAAAAACACTTCAGCTCCAAAAGTGGCACTCACCAGAATCTTATTGAATAATAGAGTCGTTGCGATAGGAGAAGATGCTCCGTTAACAAAATCAATTTTAGAAGCGCAACAAATCATTGTTCCACATGATCAATCTAACTTAAGTTTAACTTTTTCCGCTTTAAACTTCATCAATCCAGAGAACAACCAATACGCTTATAAGCTGGAAGGTTTGCCGAATGATAAAGAATGGCAGCAAACTGGAACGCAGAGAGTGGTCAATTTTGCTAATGTTTCTCCAGGATCTTATCTGTTTAAAGTGAAAGCAGCAAATAATGACAAAGTTTGGAGTGACGATATTCGAATATTAAAAATAATTGTTCTTCCTCCGTGGTGGTTAAGCTGGTGGGCATATTTAATATATATGGTACTAACCGCGTTCATTTCGTTGATCATCATACGCTTTTTTAGGAATAGAGTCCGGTTAAAGAGAGATTTATATCTGGAACATGTATATAATATCCGACGTGAGGAGTTGTACCAGCTGAAGCTGAATTTCTTCACTAACATTTCCCATGAAATCAGAACTCCTTTGACGCTTATTCTGGGTCCTCTGGATAAAGTGATGCGCAGTGGAGAAGCTAAAATATTCTCAAAACAACTTATTCTCATTAAAAATAATGCAGATAGGCTAATGAAATTGGTGTCTGAACTCCTTGATTTTAGAAAAGCAGAAGAGGGTCATTTAAAAATTCATTGTTCAGAACAGGATATCATTGTTTTTTGTAGCGATATTTTTGAATCCTTTAATGAGCTTGCTGAAGACCAGAAAATTAGTTATCAGTTTATAACTTCCTCAAAGCAACTTTTTATCTATTTTGATGAGGACCAGTTGGAGAAAGTTATTTACAATCTACTTACCAATGCATTCAAATTTACATCAGAAAAAGGAAGTATCAGTTTGATTATTGAAGAAGATCAGGAAGGAGTGAGCATTAAAATAGTTGATGACGGAAAAGGAATTCCACAGGTTTTGCAACCCAAATTATTCGAGAGCTTTTTTCAGGTGGACGACAGAGGAAGACATAATATTGGAAGTGGAATTGGTCTGGCTCTTTCAAAAAGCATAATGGAGTTGCATAAGGGCCGAATAGAAGTGAACACTGAAACAGGTCTTAAAAGTGTAACTGTTTTTACTATATTTCTTAAAAAGGGAAGCGACCATTTGGATGAATCCACGATAGTTAAGTACCATACTTTAGCTGAAGATGCGAGAGAGCAAACGGCTTCTCCAGATCCTGGTCTTGACACAAGTCATGTGGAAATCGTCCACTCGTCCGCAAGAAAATATACGGTTTTAGTTGCGGAAGATAATGATGAAGTGAGAGGTATGGTGGTGGATATTTTATCTACAGGGTATAGAATCTTGCAATTTTCATGTGCTGAAGATGCATTAGTTTATATGGAAAATGAAATTCCTGATTTAATCTTGAGTGACATCATGATGCCAGGAATGAACGGTTTAGATTTTTGTAAAGTGGTGAAGCTTAAAGAGTCCACCAGTCATATTCCTTTTGTTCTACTTACAGCTAAGGCCTCCATCAATAATCAAATAGATGGGCTTTCAATAGGAGCAGACGCTTACCTCTTTAAGCCATTTAGTCCTCAGGTACTAGAGCTGAATATTAAGAACTTACTGAGGGCCCAGGAAGTGACAAGAGAAAAATTTGGACAACGTTTTATTCTCCAACCAACGCTTTTAGATGTCACTTCACCAGAAGAGCTATTTGTAAGTAAATTAATGAGCATCATTCAAGATAAAATGGAGGATCCAGCCTTTGATGTAAATGAACTGGTAAATGAAATAGGGATGAGTAGGACAGTGCTCTATAAAAAAGTGCAATCAATTACTGGACTTCCGGTAGCTGATTTAATTAAACAGATCAGGTTGAAAAAGGCTGCAGAATTGTTTAAACATACCAGCTATTCTGTGTCAGAAGTTACTTATATGGTTGGCTTTAATGATCGTAAATATTTTAGTAAAGAATTTAAAAAACAGTTTGTAGTTCCGCCATCTGAATATATCCAGACCTTCAACGATAAGGTGAAGGACAATAATTGATTTTTGCGAAATATGCATTAAAACGTCATTGTTTTGTTCTTAAAAGACGTTTGACCCCTCAATTGAGTACAAGTGAACACCCCGCTTTCTTAGTTTCACATCCATATTTGTAAAGTTATCAGGCCAATTTGATAACAATTATAAATCAACCAATTTATTAGCAAATCAATTAAAATGAAAAAAATTTACAAAAGGAATGTTTGGCACTATGTCAGTTTAACCAACTGTTTAAAGCACTGCCTAATTATTACGCTCTTTTTATTTGTTGCGCATGCTCAGGCTCAGGGTGTAATTATTAAAGGAACAGTTAGAGATGAGCAGGGTGTGACATTGCCGGGAGCAAGTGTATTGTTAAGTGGTACGGATAAAGGTACAGTAACGAATACGAATGGAGTCTTCAGCATTAATGTACCCGGAGACGCTGCAATTTTAGTTTTCACCTATCTGGGTTTTGATGAACAGCGGATAAAAGTTGGGCTGGACAGAAATCTAAATGTTACCTTGAAATCATCAGCCAATGCTTTAAATGAAGTGGTGGTAGTCGGTTATGGTACCCAAAAGAAAAGTGACGTCACAGGCGCCATCACAAGTTTAGATACCAAGGATCTGGAAACAATGCCTCAAACGAATGTTCAACAGGCGCTTCAGGGAAAGATTGCTGGGTTAAGTGCACAAACCATTGGAGCAAGTGCTGAAGGAGGAAATTTGAATCTTCAAGTGCGTGGAGTTAACTCCATTGGCGCAAGCAATAATCCTTTAGTGGTTGTAGATGGAGTGATCTTCAGCAATAGTTTATCAGAAATCAATCCGGAGGATATCGCATCATTGCAGGTATTGAAAGATGCATCCTCCTCAGCAATCTATGGTGCCAGAGCGGCAAATGGCGTGATATTAATCACCACTAAAAAGGGTAAGACTGGAATAGCCAAAATCTCTTATAACGATTACTTCGGTACGGATAAGGCCGTTAATATTCCTGATATGATGTCGGGGGAACGTTTTTATCAGTTGAAAGCGCAGCGCTTTGGTGCCGGCTCTATTACCAATACCGAGCAGAACTCTATTGATAACGGAATTTCTACAAACTGGATTGATCTGGCATTGAGAGATGGCTTTAGGCAACAGCATAATTTGGGAGTTTCAGGTGGTTCAGACGATACGCACTATTATTTTTCAGGTACAATGAACAAGAATGCCGGGATTTCTAAAAATGATAATTTTGACAGGTATAGCCTTAGGTTGAATGTTGATTCTAAAATTGGGAAAATATTCACTATTGGAACTAATACACAGTTTGGACTTTACGACAGAGGGGGAACACCAGCAAACTTTACGCAGGCTTTTGTGATGAATCCATTAACGATTCCTTACAATGCGGATGGTTCCATCAACTTAACACCATGGCCGGATGATGCCTTTTGGTATAATCCGCTACAAGGCTTGAACGTGCTTAATAATGACCTTACCCGGTCAGTTTTCTCTAATAACTATATTAATGTAGATATTCCTTTTGTTAAAGGACTATCTTACAGGTTGAACACTGGTTACAATTATACAAATCAGGGAACGGAAACTTATTACGGACAAAATACCAGAACGGGTCTGCAAAACAAAGGACAAGCAGATATTTCTAATAACAATACTGTAGATTGGTTAGTTGAGAATTTATTGAATTACAACAGAACTTTTGGTAAACATAGTATAGGATTCACTGGCCTTTACAGCGTACAACAAAGAAAATATACGAGTCACGGTACAACAGGTGTTGGTTTTACTAGTGATATTCAAACATTTTATCAAAATGCTACGGCGTCCCTTATTACGGCTAAAGATGACTTCAGTCAAACCAATAATATCTCGCAGATGGGCAGATTAAACTATTCTTATGATGGGAAGTACTTATTGACTGCAACTGTAAGAAGAGACGGTTTCTCCGGTTTTGGGAGTAACAGGAAATTCGGGACTTTCCCATCCCTTGGTTTAGGATGGAACATAAGCAAGGAAGAGTTTTTAAATCAGTATAATTGGATTGATAATTTGAAACTGAGATTGTCCTTCGGAAAGAATGGAAACCAGGCTATTGATCCATATGCCACATTGCCGCAGCTATCTACTCAGAATTATTTGAATAATGATGGTAGTCCAGCAATTGGATATTACACTAATAAATTGGGAGATCCTTCTTTAGGATGGGAGACTACCGTTTCCTGGAACTTCGGGTTGGATTACAGTTTTATAAAAGGCAGAATTTATGGTAGTGTAGATTACTATAGTTCTAAAACATCTGATCTTTTATTGGCAAGAGCGATCTCCCCGGTTAATGGTGTAAAAAATATCACACAGAACATTGGAGAGACAAAGAATCATGGTTTAGATTTTCTCATATCCAGCATGAACGTGAGAAAGGGAGATTTTTCCTGGTCAACTGATTTAAACTTCTCTCTCTACCGCAACAAAATTGTGAATGTGGGATTAACCAATGAAAATGGCAATTATATTGATGATATAGGAAACAGGTGGTTCATTGGTCAGCCAATCAATGTGACTTATGCTTATGTATTTGATGGGATTTATCAGGCAAATGATGATATCGCCAATTCCGTTCAGCCAACAGCTAAACCTGGAGACGTGAAGGTGAAAGATGTGAACGGCGATGGTCAAATCACTGCAGATGATAAGGCAGTGATTGGCAATTCGGTGCCTGATTATTCTGCGGGTCTTACCAATACGTTTAATTATAAAAACTTCTCATTAAGTTTCTTTATACGTAATGTTCAGGGAATTACGAAGACAAACACGCTGTTGAATACTTATTTTGATGGTAGAAACGGAGCATTAGATCGCCAGTTCTGGACACCTGAGAACCCAATCAATACGTATCCGGAAAATCGTGATGACGCTAATCCTTTTGGTGTGGGGATTTTTGAAAAAAAACAATCTGATGCCAGTTTTATAAGATTGCAGGATGTTTCCCTCAGCTACACCCTTCCAACAAAACTCATCAGTAAATGGAAGGTTGATAGATTACAGATTTTTGTGAATGCTAAAAACCTGGCTACAAGGACAAACTGGGTAGGATTGGATCCTGAATTCAGCAACCAAACAGCACAACCACAAGTGAAGTCTTTCGTCATTGGATTACGTACTCAATTTTAAGATTAAGATCATGAAGAAATTATATATCATAGCTATTTTACTCACTTTTACTTACACTTCTTGTAAGGAAGATGTTTTTTTAACAGAGAAGCCACAGGATGCACTGTATGCAGATAATTTATTTGAAAGTTACGATGGTTTCCGGTTAGCTGTTAATGCTTTGCTGGACTGGCCAAGACAAGAACGTTCTGAGATGATACAATCTGCAGAACTCGGCATCATCTGGAAAATAGGTGTTGACAATGGATGGTCTAATGCCGAATTATCATGGACAAGAGGGCTAAATAAATATAATGTTGATTTAAACCCTGAAATGCAGTTTATAAACGGTGACACAGGTGGCCGAGATGGTATCTTTTTGATTCTTTATAAAGCTATAGCAGCAGCAAACACTGTCATCACCAGAGGGCAAAACCCAGATGTAGATTGGCAGGGAGGTTCTGTTCAGCAGAACGAAGTCAACAAAAACCTGATGGTTGCTCATGCTCATTTAATCAGGGCCTGGGCCTATCGCCACTTGGTTTACACCTTTGGGGCTGTCCCCATCACAACGGAGGAGATCACCGGTGTGAATTATCGTAACGACTGGGAGAGAAGCCCGGTACCAGATGTACAGGCTTTCATCGTAGAAGATTTAAAATTTGCAGAGGAATATTTACCCGATTACTCTGATAATGTTCTGGTTTTATCCAAAGTTATCGCTCAGCATTATTTAGCGGAGATGTATTTATGGATGAATGATCCGGCCAAGGCAGAGGAGGAAGCGTTGAAAGTAGTGAACAACCCGCGTTATAAATTAATTACCCAACGTTATGGAGTAAACGCTTCTAAACCAGGTGTGGCTTTTATGGATCAGTTTCTTAACGGAAATATTCTTCCAAGTGAAGGGGATACAGAGGCCTTATGGATTTTTCCAAACACCGATGTTTTGGAAGCTATTGGAGCAAGAGGTAATGCGATGCGTAGAACATGGGTGGTAAATTATAACTCTTATGCCCCTTACACACCAGAAAACGGAGGAAGAGGACTTGCAAGGGGTGGAATGACCGCCTGGGCATTCAGTATTTACGAACCTCAGGATGACAGGTTCAGTAAGTATGCCATTGCTAAATCTTACACGAATTCAGATGGTATTACGATAACAAACACGCAAACATCTGCTTCTCAGATGAATGTTAATAATAATAAATGGGCAAGCACCCGTAAATGGGATTGGACTTATGCAGATCCATCACTATGGAATGCCAGTTATTCTTATGCCGATCAAACCTATATTCGTTTAGCCGATACTTACCTGTTATTGGCGGAGGCTTATTTCAAACAAGGTAAATTGGCAGAGTCTGCTGGTATGATCAATCAAATTCGAACCAGATCTCATGCTACACCTATTGTAGCAGATGGTTCGACCATCACTATGGATTATATCCTGGATGAACGCTCAAGAGAGTTGGTAACTGAAGAGAACAGAAGAGAGACACTCATCAGAACTGGAAAATTATTAGAGCGAGCAAGAAATCCTTTATATAATAAATTTACTACCGCTATACAAGATTTTCAGGTGCTGTTACCAGTTCCTCAGAAAGTTATTGATGCAAATACAGGTAAAAAAATGGAACAGAATCCAGGCTATTAAATTATTCTTAAAAACCACCAGTCTCTGCAAACAGCTGGTGGTTTTATCGACTTATAGCTTAAGAGAAAATCATCATATATTAGAATCCAAACATGCGAAAATTTATCATTTATTTTGTCTTACTTATCACTTGTGGTTTCCAAAGTTATGCACAGGAAGTAATCCAAAACATCAGTTCAAGAAAGAACATTAGTCTTAACGGCAGATGGAATTATATTGTCGATCCTTATCAAAATGGTTATTTCGATTACCGTAGAATGGCCTTTGATGAATCTGAAACAGGAAATGGAGGATATTATGATGACAAGCAACCGAAAGACAAAACAGACTTAGTAGAGTATGATTTCGATCACTCCCCAAGTTTAAATGTACCTGGAGACTGGAACTCGCAGAAAGAGGATTTGAAATTATATGAAGGTGCTGTTTGGTATCGCCGGTTATTTAATGCCACTCCACAGAAAGGGAAAAAATACATCATTTATTTTGCTGCTGCCAACTATGAAGCTCATGTTTACTTAAACGGCAAAAAGTTGGGAATGCATAAAGGTGGATTTACGGCTTTTCAATTTGATGTCACTGAGCTGTTGAAATTGGGAGCCAATTCTTTGGTGGTCATGGTGGACAATACCCGTAAACAGGATGAAGTCCCAACCATCAATACGGATTGGTGGAATTACGGTGGAATAACCCGGGATGTTTATTTAGCTGAATTGCCAGACACCTATTTAGCTGATTATAAGATTCAATTAGCGAAAAATAATCTGAAAGAGATTTCTGGATTCATCCAGATAAAAGGGAATCAAAAAGAACAAAAAGTGACTATTAATATCCCCGAAGCAGGGATCAAATTCAACACCAATACCAATGATAAGGGTTATGCAGCAATAAATATTCCGGTTAAAAACTTAATCAACTGGTCTCCTGAAAACCCCAAGTTGTATCAGGTGAATATCAAAACAGAAACAGATGCCGTGGAAGATAAGATTGGCTTTCGAACCATCAGCACCAAAGGGAAGGATATTTTATTAAATGGTAAATCTGTTTTTCTTAGAGGAATAGCCATTCATGATGAAAATCCATTAATCCCTGGAAGACCACGTTCTGAAGCTGATTTAAGGATGTTGTTAACATGGGCCAAAGAACTGAATTGCAACTATGTGCGTTTGGCGCATTATCCGCACAACGAGAAAATGATGCGTTTAGCAGATGAAATGGGATTAATGGTTTGGGCTGAAGTACCTGTCTATTGGACCATTTCATGGGAAAATCCTGAAACGTATAAAAATGCAGCCAAGCAGTTAACTGATTTAATCGAACTTGATAAAAACAGGGCCAGCGTGATCATCTGGTCTGTTGGAAATGAAACTCCAGTCAGTGAACCAAGAAATAAATTCATGGGTAATCTTGTTGATAAAGCAAAATCTTTAGATGACACCCGTTTGGTAGCTGCAGCTTTAGAGTTGCATCGCGAGGGAAATATAGTTCATGTGGATGACGTTCTTGGTGAGAAGTTGGATATAGTAAGCTTTAATGAATATGCTGGCTGGTATTGGGGAGGAACTCCAAAAGAAATACCTCAATATAAATTTGAAATCAAATACCCTAAACCGGTGGTGATATCTGAATTAGGAGGAGCTGCTCTAGCGGGATTTCATGGCGATCAGGACACCAGGTGGACGGAAGAATATCAGGAGGCTCTTTATGAAAATCAGTTCAAGATGTTAGATCAAATTGATGGACTTAGAGGAATGACTCCATGGATTTTAGTGGACTTCAGATCACCTAGAAGACCGCATCCAATATATCAGAACTTTTGGAACCGTAAAGGTCTGATCTCTGATACAGGCGTAAAGAAGAAAGCTTTCTTTGCATTGAAGTCTTATTATGAAAAGGTAGAAAAGAAATACGCAAACAATTCAAATAAGTAGAATTAATGCGAACTATAATTAGAAATTAATTATCATGATACGTAGTTTAAATGTTTTTAAAGGAGTTGTTTTAAGCTATCTTTTATTCATACTCCCGACCATTGCTTTCTCACAACTTAAGATAAGTCCCTATCTATTAGGAGAGAATGCCTGGAGTCCCAAAGGGGTATTGCAAGTTCAAAATCTGATTAAAAATGTGAATTTTCAAACCGTAAGAATTGGAGGTAATGGATATGAAAATGCGGAATTCATTTATAAAGATGCGATAAAACTGATCGCGTTTGTGAGAGCTGTGGGTGCTGAACCTATATTGCAGATGCCCCGACAGTTCAAAGATGGAGACAAGGCTTACCATGCCATTGCTTATATAAATGGAAAAATGGATCAGCATATTAAGTTTTGGTGCATAGGAAATGAGCCAGACCATCATAATCAGTTAGCGAGTCCAGAGGAGGTGTATGATTATTTCTCCAAGATCAGCACTCAAATTAAAAGGTATGATTCCCATGCTAAGATCCTAGGATTTGATTTATCATCTTATCAGCCTAAATATCTCAATCGCTTATTGGGTGGCAATTTAGATTTGACCGGCAGAATTCCTCATCATGATTATTACTATTTGGATGTGCTTTCTTTTCATGGCTATCGGTTTGCAGATATTGCGATGTTTGAAGGCCAGGTAAAGGAATTGAAATCGGTTTTATCTGTTTTGAATAAAAAAAGAGATACTGGTAATCCACTGGGCTGGGCCATCACAGAATTTAATTCACATTGGAAACTGGATGCCTCCCTGGGGGCCAATTATTCTCCTTATAATTTTCATAACGGGCAAATTTTTGCTGAAATGTTTGATTTAGGAATGCGTGAAGGTGCCTTTACCATCTGCCCCTGGAGTATGTTGGAAGGTGGAGCTCACCGATCAGGAACAGATTTAAGTCTATTTGATGAACTGAACGGAAAGTATATGCCGCGGTCAAATTATTACCATACACAGTTATTGGCTCAGAATTTTAAAGAAAATTATCTTCAGCATAGCCCGAACGCAAAAGGTTTAACCATCATCCCCATGGGAGATGAAAATGGCCTGGCCATAATGGTGTTGAATAAGAATGAGACAGAAAGGCAAGCTTATGTATTTAAATTAAGAAGAGAGCAAAAGGAGGACAACAGCACCGTTTATATTAATGCAAATCTTGATCAGGTATACAAGGGAGAAATTCTTGCTGCCACCACTCAGATGATCTTATTTGATAGTAAAGGTCAAGCAACGAAAATTATCACCTATTCCGCTAAAGATGCATACGCGATGACTTCACCTGTGGAGAAGGATTTATAAATGCACGGATAGGTATAAAGCCCGCAATTATCTTTGTGATGATTGCGGGCTCATTTATGGCATGGCAAGGATATAATTAGTTGAGTAATCTCATAAATTCGTTTTGGCCAAATTCATGAATTCGTTTTAACCGTTACACATGCTGCTAATAATTGTAAAGAAGAGCGGCAGAATCATTATATAGTTCACAATTATCGGATAATCAGGATACATGTATATACCAATTGAAAATTCAATCGGAATATACAGATACAATGATAATTAGATTTTTTGTGGTTTATTAGACCCCTAGTACCCGGTAATGACTATAAAATTAATTTGTTTATTAGTAGGTATTCATTTAGTAATGCTAAATATCCTCTCCGAATAAGTATATCTTCTAACTTTAGTGTCATTAACAGTAACACTAAAATATTTGGTTCACAAAGCTGGTCATCTATGCCGGAAGAAAAAAGTAAGATTCTATTGCTGTTCATGGAAATCCAATATGGGAACAAGGTCGCGTTCGATGAACTTTTTGTCCTTTATTATGACAGGCTTTTATCCTTTGCAAGGCAATATACCAAACAACTGGAGGTCGCAGAGGAAATTACCTCTGAACTTTTTGTAAAAATATGGATTAAACGCAACGATCTTGAACATGTCAATAATCCAGAAGTCTATCTTTTTGTGTCGATTAAGAATGCATGTCTTAATTTGCTAAGGTCTGAAAGAAGACGTCCTACTTTATCTGCGGAAGTGATGGATAGTCAATTTTTAGAGCAACTTTCCAGTCCAATCAACGAATCTTTGGAAGAAAAAGAACTTTTAAAATTGCTCGACAAAGCTGTCAATGACTTACCGGAAAAGCGTAGGATAATTTTTAAGCTAATTAAGGAAGATGGCCTTAATAGTAAGGCAGTAGCTAAAATCTTAGGTATTTCAATAAGAACCGTTGAAAACCAACTTTACAAAGCAATAAAATCGCTTGCAGACTCGCTTGCCGATCATCTTGGTTACCATCCACAGAAGAAAGCAATTAGATTGAAAGAGTTTTCCAGATCAATAATCTTATTTTTTCTATAACCCGATAAGTAATATCCTCGAATCTATTGTCTTAGTAGTATCAGCCTTTATAAAATGGTAAAAACGAAATTTTTAAAATTAGTATCAAAAAAGTTTTCTAAAGGGATTTCTGAAAGTGATGCCGGCATTTTAAGAGACTTGGAGGCGAATAGTGAAGAGCTTCAAGTGCTTTCTGACCGACTAACTTTATACTTTAAGGAAGAGAATGAATATAGGCCACGATTAGATAAGTTAAGCGATACATGGGATAAAATATCAACAATTGAAAGTAATAATTTCCAAGGTAAATTCAATTATTCACCATCAATTAGGATAGCGCACTTTTACTCGAATCTTATAAAGGTCGCCGCTGTTCTCCTATTATTCACCTGTACAGGTAGCCTAGCTTATTTCCTTTTGAAACGTGAGAAAGTGATAGACTCTATTGTAATTAATGCAACAAAGCAAAAGATCTATAGAAGGCTCGATGATGGTACAAGGGTCTGGTTAAACAAAGAATCATCTATTAAATATAATAAGGATTTTGGAGTTGAACAGCGGGAGATATTTCTTGATGGAGAGGCTTATTTTGATGTGACAAAAAATAGTGCCGTGCCCTTGTTTGTTCATGTCCGTGGCATTGATATAGAGGTAAAGGGAACTGCTTTCAATATCAATGCATATAATAAGAATAATGAAATTCAGGTTGCATTAATTAGGGGGGCTATACAGATAACGGACAGGCTGGACAAAAAGCGAATGGTTTTATTAAAGCCTAATCAAAAATTGATTTATGCTAATTCTGGAACAGGTGCAACAAATGGTGAATTTTTAATAGTTCCTGTATCACCGAATTTGTTAAAGAAAGAAACTAAGTGGATTTTAGACACATTAACGTTCAGAAAAGAAAAACTCAAGGATCTCGCTTTGCGGATGGAAAAGAAATACAACATCAAAATTAAGATTCAGACCGAGCAAGTTAGAGAGAAACGATTCAGTGGTACATTTACTAATGAGACGATTCAACAGGCTCTGGAAGCTCTTAAGCTTTCGTATCCGTTAACTTATACGATCAATAATAATATTGTTGTGATTAAGAATTGAGATGAAGAGAATCATAGCCTTATTCGCTTTTGTGATCTATCACTCGTTTCTTTTCTCGCAAGACCGAAGAGTTACCTTAGAGCTTAATCATGAGCCAATTAGCTTGCTATTTAATGAAATTAAAAAACAATGTCAATATAATGTAGTATACAGCGATGATTTGGTCTCGGATACAATTAGCGTTTCAATTGACGCCAAAATGATGCCGGTGGCTCAAGTATTGTCCCGAATTCTTCCCTCAAAAAAGCTTTGTTATTATTTTGTTTCTAATAAGCTGATTGTGATTACTAAAATAAAGGATGAAGATGATATGATGGAAGCCAAATCACTTCTTAGAGGAAAAGTGGTTGATGCAAAAGGTGAGGGGATACCTTTTACTTCCATTGGACTTTTTGAAAATAATTCATTTCTAATCGGAACTGTAAGTAGCCTTGATGGAAATTATCAATTAGCATTTAGATTTCAGCCTGGACATAGCTATTTTTTGAAAACATCCTACGTAGGTTTTAAACCATTGGAGATAGCATTTACTTATCCAGACACAATAAACAGTAAAAGAATACAATTAATTGAAGATCAGCTTCTGCTAAAAACCGTGAATGTTACAGCTGATAATCCATTTATCGAGCGGAGAGTTGATCGTTATATTGTTAACGTTGAGAAAAGCTCATTCGCACAAGGATTTTCTGCATGGGAAGTATTGCAAAAATCGCCAGGTGTCTGGGTTTCCAGTAATGGGAGTATTCGACTAAAGGGCAACCAATCGGTAATGGTTATGATCAATGACATGGTGCAGCGAATGTCTCAGGAAGATCTGGCTGAATATCTTAATTCGTTAAGATCGGATGAGATCAGTAAAATTGAAATTATCTATAACCCGCCTTCTGAATTTGAGGCCGCCGGTGCTGGTGGAATTATACACATTGTTTTGAAGAAATCCAGGAAGGATGGTATTACCGGTTCGGTTTACTCCAGATATCAGCAACAGGGTAAAAATCCATTTACAAGTACAGGTGGTTCGCTCGCTTATAAGGTGAAGAAAATATATATCTCTGGGAATATATCATACACAAAGGATAAAAACAAAGCATTTGGTCAGGAAAATATTATTTATCCTGACAACAGTGTTTTTAACAATGTTACGGATAGATATAATAACATTTCCAGATCTCAGTACCGACTTGGAATTGCATACGATATTTCTTCATACCAATCCATTGGTATACAAAACACCGGTGCATTAAACAGGCCTGTTCAGGTATTTTTAACAGATATAAATTACCAAAAAGAGCAGCCCTTGCTGGGTACTGCCAGAGCGGATTGGGAAAGAAGAATAAGTTTCAACAGTACGACTCTAAATTATGTTCTTAAATTAGATAGTCTGGGTTCGTCACTTAAAGTCATTGGGGATTATTCAAAGAATGGTAAAAATGAAGAGAATAAGCTTGCTACAACTTACAACGATTCTTTAAAGAACTCTGCTTCAATAACAGCTACCCCAAGTAGTACAAGTATTTACGCGGGACAGGTAGATTACACTAAAACCTGGAGCAATAAAACGGAATTTAAGGCGGGAGTGAAATATACATCGATCAAGAGAGATAATCAAAGCTTAAATGAGAATTATTTTCAAAATGAATGGTTATTCAATCCACTGGGTAGTAATCACTTTATTTATTCGGAGCAGTTGATGATGCTATATTCTTCTTGGGAAAAGAATGTAAATAAAACCAGCATTAAATTAGGACTAAGAGCAGAGGAAACTGTGTCGAATGGTAACTCAATCACCTCGGTTCAAAGTTTCAATCGAAACTATCTTGGTTTATTTCCTTCTTTTTACCTGATGCAGATGCTCAATGAAAGTAAGAGAACGTCGTTATATTTTAACTATTCAAGGAGGCTCCAAAGGCCTTCATTTAATGACCTGAACCCTTATCGACTTCAAGTCCATGACTATTCGATTCTTACTGGAAATCCAGATCTTCTACCACAGTATACAAACAATTATCAGGCAGGATATATATTTTTTAAGAATTACACGGCAGATATATATTTTTCAGCAACCAAAAATCTAATAGCGCTTTTAGCAACGCCTTTAGAAAACAATGTAATGGAATACAAATCCTTCAACTTTAATAATGGCAAGGAATATGGTCTGAATCTAAGTATCCCGGTGAACATTTCTAAAATATGGACAGTAGCGAATAATCTTTCGCTTTACAGGCTTTCAAATGAGGTAAATAATGTAAGTACTACTTACACGACCTTATATGCAAAATCCATTCAAACCTTAAACCTAAAAAAAATAATGGGTATTGATGTAATCGCTGAATACAAGTCGCCATCGGTAGTTGGTAATACCCGGCTTGGATATATGTTTTATTTGGATATAATGTTCTCCAGGAAAATAATGAAAGAAAAGGGCGTTTTTCGAATCTACTGCTCGGATGTGCTGAATACGGTAGTAGAGAAAGAACTGACAATATTTAACAACACTACAATCGATTATTACCAGAAAAGGCAAACGAGAAACGTAAGCCTGTCCTTTAGCTATAATTTCAGTCTAGGCAAGAAATTTACACAGAAAAATATTGAGCAAAGCAATAAAGAAGAAAATAGGAGAATGGGGAACTAGTATTCATTTAATTTCACAAATGTCGGGGAAGCATACAATATAAATGAGCAAATAAAGACTTTAGAGCAGTTGTCGTTTATTATGGTACTGCCGTTTAGCTACTCCTTAGCGGAAAGAGTTCAAATTTTGTATCTTCATTATATTTACTGTATTTAAAGCGAAATGGAAGGACCTCGGGAAGGTTTAGGAATCTAAACTACTGGATTTAATGATAAAAAGGCCATTGTGAAAATAGAAAGTCAACTATGAAACTAATAAACATTTCAATATTTATAATCGTCTCGTGTTTTTGTTGTTTTTCTTGTGCTAATAAAATGAAAGGTGATACATCTAACGAGTGGCCTTTATTTAAAAATTACAAGGATATAAACTATTTTGAAGTGCGCCGAGAGTTTAAAAACGGTTTTTCTTTTGATGAGAAAGGGTATCAATTAGAACCCGAGTGGAGCTTATACTTTACATCAGACAGTGCTGTGAAAGTCTTTAATAGTAAAATGTCAAAGTATTTGGAGTATCCAGTTGTCTATGATAAAAAATCCATTGTAAATTTTGCCAGGACATGGTTTAGGGTAACTTCTTTAAGTAAAGACAGCCTGGTGTTGCAGCGACTAGAGCTTACTGACAAGGCTGTGTCTGCAGAAAGATCTAATGTTTTCATGACCTTTTATTCAGCGAACTACATAAAAAATATTCGGAAGACGAGCTTATCAGATCTGAGGAGACCTAATCTAAGCGACTCAATTTATGTTAAGGCTAAAGTAGAAATGGCTAATCGGTACGTTGATAGTGCTTTCGCTGCAAGAAATCCGCCGCAACTGGAAAGCAGGAGTCCCATAATTGAAGTCAAAAAAATTGAACCGGAGGTAGAAGATATAAATATTAACAACCGTTATATAGCTGATGCTTATTTATATCCTGAATATCATATCACAATTGATAATGCGTACAATAACTTTGCTTATTTTTTCTCTGCTAACATTGACAAACAGGGTAACATAACTTTTAAGGAAATTTTGCAGTTAATGAGTCCTGAATATGTAGAATCTAAAAAAAGAGTAGTCAAAGGGATCGTTGATGTTTACCTTAAAAATCTTTTAAATATAACTCCTGGATCCACTTTAGGGTTCCCTCAAAATAGTACGGTTTATCTTTTTGTTAGTGGTAAAAAGAAGTCATGAAGCGTGATTAGACTATTTCGACACATATCCCAACGTTTTGAGGCAAGGTACGGGTTAAATGGGGGCACGCCATCATAGACCTGGAAAAACTTTATCCTGTTAAATTTAAAAATCTTCAATGGGTAATGGGCACCGCAAACGATTTATGATCCTGCGGCAAATAAATTTATGGTGTATTTTACGATTAAATTTAAGGATGATGTTCAACTAGACTTTTATTCAGCTTATGCTAATAGGGATTTTAGTGGTTTTGAAACTGAGTCTACCCTGTGGTTTCGTGCCAAATATGGCGCAATCGATGGTGATATCGTTTATAAAGACGGGTTATATCATTTCTTCTACAAGGGGAATACGAAAGATGATGCTGGGAAAGAGATTAGTAATGGTATTCAGCATGCTATTAGTAAAAGCCTTAAAGGGGCATGGTAGAAGATTTTAAATATCCGGATGTCTATTCCGCTAAGAAAATATACGATTTTTTAAAAAGCCTCTGCTAAGGCAAGATAAAATCCGGTTTGGCGTGCTTCTTTTGGTCTTTTTTCGCCTACTGCATAATCCATGCGGAGGGTTAGTCCTCTGCCTGGATCAACAAAATAGCGGACACCTGCTCCATAGTTAGGCTTTAGGTTTGCGATTTTAAAGGAACCATTGCTGAATACAGTTCCTGTGCCGGCAAATGCTGCTGCTCCAAAGCGGGGTATGAATCGATACCGCAGTTCGGCATGCGCGGTAAATAGGTTTTGATCCCGGTATCGGCCAGTATAATATCCTCGCATAATCTGATCGTTCCCTAATTGGGGAAGCAGATAAAATGGCGTTTTATTTCCGTAGACTCCCTCAAATGTGGATTGAAAGCCAAGTACGGCCTTTTTATTCAGACTTTTAAAATGACGAAGATCGGCTTTGATTAAACTTCCTGAAAAATCGTTTGATCCAAACATTGAGGGTGCATAGGAGTAATTTAGTCTGAAGTAACTCCCTGCGGTAGTATAGGTATTGGTATTTCGGGTATCGAGTATCGCTGATGTTCCGAGGTACATTACCTGTGCGGTTTCAGTTACGGCAAAATTTCCGGTATCATAAATACCTCCGGGTTCCTTGTCAGAATAAGCAAAGTTTTCGTACCCGATATTCAGACCTGCATAAAAACCTTTGGCAAACTTCTTTTCGGCTTCTGCCTGAACGATGAAAAGGCGCTGTACAATAGGATCTTTATCTGATTCAAGGGTTTGATCGCCTATTCCAAAGAAATCAAAAGGAAACTTTTTGTAACGTAATGTTCCTGCGAAATGATATTTATTGCCCGCTGACCAGATATCTGGCTTGATGACGAAGTTGGATTGCTTTTTGGTGGTGTAGGTGAGGATGGCATTTATTGTGGAGCTCCGCATAGATGTGTCGGTTTTATCGGTATAAAAGGAGGTAATAGACAGTCCGCCAAATTCAATTCCGGTTTCCTGTGAGTATGCTGCTGCGGGAAGAATGATAAAACTAGTTTTTCTGCTTGTGTCACTCTCACTGGATAGAAACTTTTTTATTAATTTCTTTTGTGCAGTACAAATGGTTGTACAGAGAAGAGTTAAACAAAAAATTAGTGTTATGCTTTTGCCCATGAGCCGCTAATTTAGTGTTCAAAGTTTTTAAAATTGCTATTTTTGATGCTTTAAATTAAAATTAATGGAAAGAGGACCTATTTCTAAGTTTATAGAAAAGAATTATTTGCATTTTAATTCCGCAGCGCTGGTTGATGCAGCTATTGGATATGAAAAATATATCGATGCTGGTGGTAAAATGATGATTACCCTGGGTGGTGCTATGAGTACAGCTGAACTGGGGATTTCTTTGGCGGAAATGATCCGTCAGGATAAAGTGTCTATTATAAGTTGTACAGGTGCGAATCTGGAAGAGGATATTATGAACCTGGTTGCTCATTCTCATTACAAAAGAGTGCCAAATTATCGCGATTTGAGTCCACAGGATGAATGGGATCTTTTAGAAAATCACTATAACAGGGTAACGGATACTTGTATTCCGGAAGAAGAAGCTTTCAGAAGGATTCAACAGCATATTCATAAGATCTGGGTGGACGCTGAGGCTGCCGGAGAGCGTTATTTTCCACATGAATATATGTATAAGTTGCTGAATAGCGGTGTGTTGGAGCAGTATTATGAAATTGATCCTGCGAATTCATGGATGCTTGCTGCTGCTGCAAAAAACCTGCCTATCGTGGTTCCGGGTTGGGAAGATTCGACTATGGGAAATATCTTCGCTTCTTATGTGATTAAACAACAACTGCAGCCTTCTACTGTAAAAAGTGGAATTGAATATATGGCTTATCTGGCTGAATGGTATACGAAAAATTCGGAAGGTAAGGGAGTTGGCTTTTTCCAGATTGGTGGTGGTATTTCTGGCGACTTCCCAATATGTGTAGTGCCAATGTTGTATCAGGACCTGGAAATGACTAATATTCCTTTCTGGGGTTATTTCTGTCAGATCTCTGATTCGACTACTTCGTATGGTTCTTATTCGGGTGCTGTTCCGAATGAAAAGATCACTTGGGGTAAGCTTGATATCCATACTCCTAAGTTTATTGTGGAGTCTGACGCAACTATCGTAGCACCATTAATATTTGCCTGGATTTTAAAACAATAACTTGTATTCAAGGTTAGCATAAAAATGTCTCCTGATTGTACTATTTCTTAAGGAGAAATGAGTATTTTAGGAGACATTTTTATGTTATTTATGCTTTGTTTAGAATGGATATAAATTGTTTTTCAAAGTCATTAATGTGTCACAGATCATTTTTTTAATTATATTTTTGTCATCCTTAATTGTGATTTTAAACACAATTT
Organism: Arcticibacter svalbardensis MN12-7; assembly: GCF_000403135.1. GTDB lineage: Bacteria > Bacteroidota > Bacteroidia > Sphingobacteriales > Sphingobacteriaceae > Arcticibacter > Arcticibacter svalbardensis. Next base: position 146,885 of record NZ_AQPN01000063.1, on the reverse strand, counting down.
TCAATTTTACATATAAATTAAAGCGTAAAATAATAATATGAGAAGCATCTCATTGATTTTTAGAAGTGTTGTAAAACCGTTTATTTTTGTTTCTGCTCTAAGTTTTGGTGTTCAGGGATATGCACAAGATACCTCTGCTGCTCCGGCCGCCGCGGGTAGTGTTGCTGGAAGTGCCACTGCTGCAGTGGCTTCTACTGCGTCTAAGGGAGATGCAAGTGCAGGTGCTGCTATTTTTAAGCAGAAGTGTACTGCATGTCATGCCTTAAATCGTACTGTAGTTGGTCCGGCCTTAAAAGGCATTAGCGAGAGGCAAAGTGAAGAGTGGTTGATCAAGTGGATCAAGAATTCTCAGGCTCTTATTGCTACCGGAGATCCGGATGCTGTCAAAATCTTTAATGAATATAACAAGGTTGTCATGACTCCTTTTCCGGAATTAACGGATGGGGATGTTGTCAATATTCTTGCTTATGTGAAGGAAGAGGGTGATAAACCGGCAACTCCTGCTGCTGGTGCCGCTGGTACTGCCGATGGAACCGGAGCTGCAACTGATACTGGTGGAGTTAGTAATTTCATGCTGGGTGGTTTGATCGTAGTGGTCATCATCACGTTATTGGTTGTGCTGGTATTAAACCGCGTAATCAGTACATTACACAAACTTCTTTTACAAAAACAAGGGGTTCCTGTTGAGGATGAAAAAGTTGCTGAGCCAGGAGAAAAGGTTTATGACAAGCTGAAAAGACTTTCTAAAAATAAGAAACTGGTATTTTTTACTATTCTATTGGTTTCAATTTTGCTTGGTTCATGGAGCTGGCGGATGATGTGGAATACAGGTGTTCATGAAGGGTATCAACCGGAACAGCCTATTAAATATTCGCATCAGTTACATGCCGGTACGTTAAAGATTAACTGTCAATATTGCCACACAGGTGCATACAAATCAAAGAATGCTTCTATTCCTTCTTTGAATGTATGTATGAACTGCCATAATTATGTTCAGGCAACTGAAAAATATAATGGTGAGATCTCTCCTGAGATTATGAAGATCTATAAAGCGCTTGATTATGATCCGGATACGAAAAAATATGGTAATGATCCTAAGCCTATTCAATGGGTTCGGATCCATAACCTGCCTGACTTTGCTTATTTCAACCATTCCCAACACGTTTCTGTAGCAGGAATTGAGTGTCAGAAATGTCACGGTCCAATTCAGACTATGCCTGAAGTATACCAATACGCTCCTTTAACCATGAAATGGTGTATTAATTGTCACCGTACAATGGAAGTAAATGCCAAGGGAAATGGCTATTACGATAAGCTGGAAGAAGTGCATGACTTGTTGAAACAAGGAAAGAAAGTCACTCCTGCAGTACTAGGTGGTATTGAGTGTGGTAAATGTCATTATTAACAATAAATACAGATACAGTTACATATAGCTTAAATGAAGAGCAATAAAAAATACTGGAAAGGCTTAGAAGAGTTGAAAAGTTCTTCTGATTTTGTGGAAAAGAATAAAAACGAATTTGCTGAAGAGATTCCTTTGGAAGATGTCTTAAGTGAAGGAGTACTGAATTCAGTTACACCAAGGCGTGACTTTTTAAAGGCATTAGGGTTTGGTTTAGGTGCTGTTTCTTTGGCTGCTTGTCAGACGGCTCCTATCCGAAAGTCTATTCCTTATCTTATAAAACCAGAAGAGATTACTCCTGGGGTGGCTAATTATTACGTATCCAGCTTTAATGGACAGAGTATCTTAGTTAAAACAAGAGAAGGCCGTCCGATTAAAATTGAAGTAAATCCTGCTGGATTATTTGAAAATACAGGAACTGATGCGGTAACGCAGGCTGCTGTGCTTGACTTATACGATGTATCCAAATTAAAGGGTCCTGTGCTGAATAAAGCTGAAGTGACCTGGGATAACATGGATTTATATGTTAAAGGGGAATTAAATAAGCTTCAGGCATCCGGAAAGAAAATTCGCCTGGTATCGTCTACGGTAACAAGTCCTTCAACTAAAGCGGTTATTGCTGATTTTATTACGCAGTTTCCGAATACTACACATGTTCAGGTGGATGCTGTTTCTTATAGTGGAATCCTTCAGGCAAATGCAGCAAGTTTTGGAAAATCAGTATTACCCCGTTACCGGTTTGACCGTGCGGATGTGATTGTTAGTATTGCGGCTGATTTTCTGGGTACATGGATTGCTGGAGAAGAATATAGTCGTCAATATGTTGGAAATCGTAATTCAAAGTCTCTGAAGAAGGGAAAGATGTCCAGACATATTCAGTTTGAAACTGGTATGAGTATGACGGGTACTAATGCGGATTCGCGCATCCCTGTTAAGCCATCTGAACAAGGTCCTGCTATTATTGCTTTGTATAATGAAGTTACTGGTAGTAGATTAAGTGGAGCAGAGGGGCTTTCTGCAAATGGGGTTGCTAACACAGCAATTAAACTTGCCGCCAAGGAGTTGGTTCAGGCAAAAGGTCGTGCTTTAGTAATATGTGGATCTAATGATGTATCCATACAGACCTTAGTTAATGCGATCAATTCTTCATTGGGAAGTTATGGTACTACGATTGATCTGGATAATCCTTATTTGAATTATGCAGGTAATGATGCGGTATTCGCTTCTTTTATAGGTGAAATGAACAGGGATGAAGTTGGTGCTGTATTCTTATTGAATACGAATCCTGCTTATAGTTATATTAATGCAAAAGCGTTTACTGATGCTTTGGCAAAGGTGCCTTTGCGGATTTCATTCTCCGATAGGGAGGATGAAACGGCTAGTTTATGTAATGTGCTTGCACCAAATTCCAACTTTCTGGAGTCTTGGGGCGATGAGAGCTCTGTAGATGGTTATTATACAGTGGTTCAGCCTACTATCAATCCGGTATTTAATACTCGTCAGGCTGAACAAAGCTTGCTGGCTTGGTCTTCAAATCCGCAGAAGAACTATTATCAGTTTGTGAAAGCATATTGGGAGAAGAATATATTGCCAACAGCTGGCAAGTCATGGAAGCAATTATTGCAAACTGGATTTGCTTATACTGGTGAAAAACCTGCAGGTAATTATACCTTCAGTGCTTCGCTTCCTGCTGTAGCACAATCTATCGTTACACAAAGTAAAACACTTGCTAAGGATATAGAAATACATTTATACCAAAGTATGGCTATGAGGGATGGTCGTTATGCAAATAATGCTTTCCTTCAGGAATTGCCTGATCCTGTTTCTAAAGTGACATGGGATAATTATGCTGCTGTTGCGCCTAAGTTTGCTGAAGAGCAAGGATGGAGTGAGTTTGATCAAATTGAAATTAAAGGGGCGAATGGATATACCATAACGCTTCCTGTGTTATTGCAACCGGGACAAGCGCGTGGGACGATTTCTATAGCGGTTGGATACGGACGTGAAAAACCGGGTCAGATTGGTAAGGTAGGGGAGAATGCATATCCTTTTGCTACTAGTACAAATGGTTCTATCCGCTTTTTTAATACCGCAACGGTAACTAAGACGGGTGATAAATATGAATTGGCTCAAACACAAACGCATCATTCTTATGAGGGTCGTGATATTGTGAGAGAAACTTCTTTTGCGAGTTATGTAAAAGATCCTCATTCAGGTACTGGTCAACATGGCGGTGGTCATCATGATTATGATTTATGGCCTGAGCATAAGAAAATTGGGCATAACTGGGTAATGGCGATCGACTTGAACGCTTGTACGGGTTGTGGTGCTTGTATTGTTGCCTGTAATGTGGAGAATAATGTTCCTGTTGTAGGACGTGACGAGGTAAGAAATCGTCGTGAAATGCACTGGCTTCGAATTGACCGTTACTATAGCTTTAAAGAAGGTGAAAAATCGGTAACTGAAGAGAAGGAGATTGAGAAGCTGGAGAACCTGGATGATGTGTCTGTTATTCATCAACCAATGCTTTGTCAGCATTGTGATCATGCTCCTTGTGAGACAGTTTGTCCGGTTATTGCCACCATGCATTCATCCGACGGACTGAACCATATGGCTTATAACCGTTGTGTGGGTACGCGTTACTGTGCGAATAACTGTCCCTATAAAGTACGTCGTTTCAACTGGTTTAACTACTGGAATGACTCCAGGTTTGATAATTATCTGAATAATGAGTTTACGCAGTTGTTGCTTAATCCGGATGTAACTACCCGTTCAAGGGGGGTTATGGAGAAATGCTCGATGTGTATCCAGCGAATTCAGGGTGGCAGATTGAAGGCTAAGATTGAAAAAAGGCCGCTTGTAGATGGTGAAATTCAGATGGCTTGTCAGCAGGCTTGTTCAGCAAACGCCATTATTTTTGGTGATATGAACGATCCTAATTCAGCTGTTAGTAAGGAATTACGTAATGAGCGTACTTATTATGTGCTGGAAGAGATTAACACTCAGCCGGGTGTTGGTTACCAGACCAAGGTTAGAAACGTAGTAGAAGCTTAATTGATATTAGAATAAGATTTTAAAAGATTATGTCAGCACATAACGAATCCATATTAAGAGAGCCATTAATCACAGGTACGAATATAACCTATTCGAAAATTACTGATGATGTTTTGGTTCCAGTTGAAAATAAGCCCAACATGGCCTGGTGGATAGGTTTTGGTATAGCTTTAACATTGGCTCTTACCTGGGTGGTAGCGATAAGTTACACTTTTTGGGTAGGACTAGGTGTCTGGGGTTTAAATAAGACTGTAGGTTGGGCGTGGGATATCACCGGTTTCGTATGGTGGGTAGGTATTGGTCATGCGGGGACATTGATTTCAGCGGTTCTATTGCTCTTTAGGCAGAACTGGCGAAATTCAATTAATCGATCTGCAGAGGCCATGACGATCTTTGCCGTGATTTGTGCCGCTACCTATATTATTGCGCATATGGGTCGTCCATGGTTAGCTTATTGGGTTTTCCCGCTTCCAAATCAGTTTGGCTCTTTATGGGTTAACTTTAACTCGCCATTGATCTGGGACGTATTTGCGATTTCAACGTATTTCTCTGTATCCCTGGTGTTTTGGTACACAGGGTTACTTCCTGATATTGCTACTATCCGCGATAGGGCTTCCGGTTTTAGAAGAAGAGTATATTCTATTCTTTCTTTTGGATGGGCAGGATCAGTAAAGAACTGGCAACGTTTTGAATCGGTATCCTTGATTCTGGCAGGTATTTCTACTCCATTGGTATTGTCGGTGCATACGATTGTATCCATGGACTTTGCTACATCGTTGGAGCCGGGATGGCATACCACTATATTCCCTCCTTATTTCGTTGCGGGAGCTATATTTTCGGGATTTGCTATGGTGCAGACGCTTCTTTTAATTGCCCGTAAGGTGATGAAATGGGAGAATTACATTACGATGTTCCATATTGAATCAATGAATATTGTCATCATTGTAACGGGATCTATTGTTGGGGTAGCTTATTTAACTGAGTTATTTGTAGCCTGGTACTCGGGAGTTGAATATGAACAATATGCATTTTTAAATAGGATTAGCGGACCTTACTGGTGGGCGTACTGGAGTATGATGACCTGTAATGTGATCTCTCCGCAGTTATTCTGGTTCAAAAAGATTCGTACCAGCATCTGGGCATCATGGGTATTATCCATTGTGGTAAATATCGGGATGTGGTTTGAGCGTTTCGTAATTATCGTGACCTCATTACACCGTGATTACCTGCCTTCAAGTTGGGCTATGTTTTATCCAACGCCAATAGATGTACTGTTGTTTGTAGGTTCAATAGGTGTATTCTTTACTTTATTCCTTTTATTCCTTCGTGTATTACCGGGAATTGCAATGGCTGAAGTGAAACTTCTTTTGAAATCTTCGAGTGATCAGGCTAAACAAAAACTAATCAGAGAGGGTAAGATAGATGCAGAACAGGCTGAATATTACCAACAGTCTTTGGAAAAATTTGATAGTGTTTCAAAAAGTGATTACGCTAAAACCTAAAACATGAGTAACGTAAAATATATACTAGGTCATTTTGAAGATCCTGATGAAATGATGCACGGGATTGATAAATTACAGGAAAACAACATAGGTATCTATGATGTGTATACACCCATGCCAATCCATGGAATTGAAGAAAAGCTAGGTTATAAACGCTCAAGACTTCCTATTGCAGCTTTTTGCTTTGGTATTACCGGGACATTGACTGCGATCTCTATGATTTATTATATGCTGGTTTATGATTGGCCAATGAATATTGGGGGAAAGCCATCATTGGCTATGCCGGATTTTGTGCCGATCACTTTTGAGCTGACTATTCTGTTTGCCGCCTATGGAATGATGTTTACCTTTTTCTATGCTAATCATTTATTTCCGGGACGTGCACCTAGGGTAATGGATCTGAGAGCCACCAACGATCGTTTTGTTATTGCTATTGATGCGAAGACAAATCCTTATCCGGATAAAATTGAAAATTTGTTAAAAGAGGCAGGCGCTGTTGAAGTGATGCACAACGAAAGGAAGTATGTTAGTTATGAATAAACTCAGGATATTAAGCGCCGCATTAATTGCCGTAGCAGGATCTGCTGTGGTCTCTTCATGTGGGGGTGATAAAAGAAGTACAGGGATGGAGTTTGCCCGGAATATGTATGATCCGATTGCATATAATCCGGATCAGGCAAATAAGAACTTTGCAAATGGTCAAACTGCTCAATTGCCTCCAGCTAATACGATGCCGGTTGGTTATGATAAGGTAGATGAATATCCAAATACACCTGAAGGTTATCTGGCAGCAAGTAATAATCTGTTTAATCCTCTAACAAGGAATAAACAGACTTTAACTGAAGGCCATACATTGTATCTTAATATGTGTTCGCACTGTCATGGTACTCAAGGAAATGGAGATGGACAAATTATTAAGCTGGAGAAGTTTCCGCCACCACCTTCTTACTCAAAGGGGAATTCCTCCAGAGGTGGTGCAATGAAAGACTTAACAGACGGAAAGATTTTTCACACGATTACATACGGTTTGAACCTTATGGGACCTCACCGTACACAACTTAATCCAACCGAAAGATGGAAAATAGTTATGTACGTTAGAGAATTGCAAAAACTTTAATAGTCAATGTTTTAAGCGAAATGGGAACTAACAATCAACATACTCATAATTTTACACAGCAATTTGAATTTTCAGGTAAAGCAAAGACCTGGAGCCTCATTGCTATTTTAATAGGCGTTGCAGCGATTGCATACGGCTTTTTATTAGATCCGGCGGAATATCATTCGGAACGTACATTTGCCAATCTCCTTTTAATGGGATATTACTTCACTTGTGTATGTGCGGCAGGTGCTTTTTTCCTTGCACTGCAATTGGTTACACAATCTGCCTGGTCAGCAGGATTAATCAGGATTCCTCAGGCTTTCGCCAAGGTATTGCCAATTGCCTCTGTTATTTTACTGGTAATATGTGCTGCGGGTTTATTCTCGCATAATCTATATCATCATTGGAATCTAGAAGGAATTACAGAGGTAGGAAATGAACACTACGATGCTGCTATTGCAAAGAAGGCTGGCTTTTTGAATGCTCCTTTTTTCCTTATCAGGCTGGTGTTTTTCTTAACAATATACAGCATATTTGCTCTCGTTCTCACTCGTTTCTCTGATAGAGAAGATTTAGTTGGAGGATTAGCCAATTATAAAAAGAGCTTTAAGATTTCAGCAATATTCCTGGTGATTTTTGGTTTTACTACTCCAATCTGGGCTTTTGATACAATTATGTCTCTTGAGGCCCATTGGTTTTCTACCATGTTTGGCTGGTATAACTTTGCCGCTATGTTTATTAGTGGTTTATGTGCCATTACAGTTACTGTAATATTGTTAAAAAAAGCGGGTTATATGAGTTGGGTGAATCATAATCATATCCATGACTTAGGCAAGTTTGTATTTGCTTTCTCTATATTCTGGACCTATATCTGGTTCTCGCAATTTTTGTTAATCTGGTATGCTAACATGCCTGAAGAAACCGTTTACTTCTTTAAAAGATGGGAGCCTGAGTATAAACTATGGTTTTGGTTAAATATTGTGATTAACTTCCTTGCGCCAGTATTGATTTTAATGACTCGCGATGCCAAAAGACGTACGAATACTTTACTAGCGGTATGTATCTTGTTGTTATGTGGGCATTGGCTGGATTATTATCTTATGATTATGCCAGGTACGGTAGAAAGTAACAGGCAGTTTGGAATAACAGAACTTGGGATTTTTATTGGTTTTGTAGGATTGTTTAGCTTTTTGATGATGACTCAATTGGCAAAGAAACCTCTGGCTGCAAAGAATCATCCATTTCTTGAAGAAAGTTTACATCATTCTATATAGATAGACGAAAAAGGAATTTACATTAGAATCTTATAAAGAAATGCGTTTTAATACATTATTTAAGATCAGAAATAGCATTGCGGTGCTCGCTATAGCCTTAATGGCCTTTAGCACTCCCCTGGCTGCCCAAGATACAACAGCAGTGATTTCGAAAGGAGTTACTGGGCCTGTGAAAGGAGTAGCTGCGGACAATGATTTAGATGCGTTTGCTAAGGGACTAGCAAATATAAGTGCAGATGCTACTACAAGTGATGCTGCTACAGATACTACTGATGTTTCTGTTGTGGCTAATCACAATGCGGTTTATAAATCAGCTGGATTCTATTCCATCCTGTTTATTTTGGTATGTATCTTTATTGCTATAACAGGTAAAATATTGCGTGTGTATGAAATTACACGTGAAATTCAAGGAAAGAAAGCTGGATTGAACTGGAACAATATTCAAGGTGTAATTTTAGTATTATTCCTAATCCTGGGCTTATATGGCACATACTGGAGCTATAATACATGGGGTTGGGTAGTAACTAAGGATGCAGCATCTGTTCATGGAGCAAGAATAGATAGCATGATGTTAGTTACTGTCGCCATTACCACTATAGTTTTTGTGCTGACACAATTTCTGCTGTTTTGGTTTTCTTATAAATATAGAGGACGGGAAAATAGAAAAGCATATTACTATCCGCATAATAATGCCATAGAGCGTTTGTGGACTATTGTTCCGGCATTCGTTCTTACCGCGCTTGTCGTGTTTGGATTCTTTACCTGGAGAAGTATTACCAATCCTTCTCAGTCTGACAAAGACAGTGCTCTCTCTCTTGAAGTAACCGGTGAGCAGTTTAAATGGAATGTTAGGTATGCAGGTGATGATAATCAGCTGGGCTTAAAAAATTATAAGTTAACTACGCCAACAAATGGTTTGGGTATTGACTTTACTGATAAGAAGAGCTGGGACGATAGATTAGGTCCTGAAATTGTTTTACCAGTAAATAAATCGGTACGTGTTACAATAAATTCTAAAGATGTTTTGCATAGTTTCTATATGCCGGACTTTAAAGTGCAGATGAATGCAGTACCGGGTATGGCTACTTACTTCCAATTTACTCCTCGTTTTACTACGGAGGAAATGCGCGAAAAGAGTGGTAATGCAAAATATGATTACGTATTATTGTGCGCTAAAATTTGTGGAAGTGGGCATTACAATATGCAATATAAGGTGAGAGTTGTCAGTGACAAGGAATATAAAGAGTGGATAGTGAAACAACCTCTTTTCTTCAATGACGACATGAAGAAAGAAATGCAGTTAAAGTCCGCATCTTTGTCAAAAGAGACTTTACGAAATAATAAGTTAGCAATAAATTAGTAAATCAGATAGATCGATAATATGTCAAGCACAGCGATTAATCATACTTTAGAACATTCGGGACATGCACATGATGACCACGCTCATCATCAATCGTTCCTAACTAAGTATATTTTCAGCACGGATCATAAAATGATCGCAAAACAGTTCCTGATTACGGGTATTATAATGGCCGTTATTGGAATGTTTCTTTCTATTCTTTTCCGGATCCAGTTAGGATGGCCCGATCAAAATTTTCCAATCTTGGAAACTTTCCTTGGAAGATGGGCTGAAGGAGGAAGAATAAAACCGGATTTTTACTTATCATTGGTCACGATACATGGTACCATCATGGTGTTTTTTGTACTGACGGCAGGACTAAGTGGTACGTTTAGTAATCTGTTAATTCCCTTGCAAATAGGAGCCCGGGATATGGCATCACCTTTGGTGAACATGCTGTCTTATTGGTTTTTCCTGACTGCCTGTGTGATTATGATGGGTTCCTTTTTTACAGAAACAGGGCCGGCGAGTGCAGGATGGACGATTTATCCGCCTCTTTCTGCTTTGCCTAAAGCGATCTCAGGATCGGGTATAGGGATGACTCTTTGGTTAATCAGTATGGTGTTCTTTATAGCCTCCTCATTAATGGGTGCGTTAAATTATATCAGCACGATATTGAATATGCGGACCAAGGGTATGGATCTTTGGAAAATGCCTTTAACTATCTGGGCTTTATTTTTAACTGCTATATTAGGAACACTTTCTTTTCCTGTTTTAGTAGCAGGAGTTGTGCTTTTAATTTTTGACCGTAGTTTTGGAACAAGTTTTTACTTATCCGATCTGGTTGTACAAGGACAGATATTACCGCAACAAGGAGGAAGTCCTATCTTGTTCCAGCATCTATTTTGGTTCCTTGGTCACCCAGAAGTATATATAGTAATCATGCCTGCCTTGGGTATCACATCTGAAGTGATTTCAACTAATTCCCGTAAGCCTATATTTGGTTACCATGCCATGGTTTACTCGTTAATAGGTATTACTGTTCTTTCTTTCATCGTTTGGGGGCATCATATGTTCGTAACGGGAATGAGCCCTTTTCTTGGGGGAGTTTTCATGATCACTACACTGATTATTGCGGTTCCTTCAGCTGTGAAAACGTTTAATTATCTGGCTACGCTGTGGAGAGGTAATATTCGCTTTACTCCAGCTATGTTGTTTGCAATTGGATTGGTATCTTTCTTTATTTCAGGTGGATTAACCGGTATTTTCCTGGGTAATGCAGCGTTGGATATTAACTTACATGATACTTATTTTGTAGTAGCACATTTTCACCTTGTAATGGGTTCTGCTGCAATATGTGGTATGTTGAGTGGTGTATATCATTGGTTCCCTAAGATGTTTGGAAGAATGATGGATGAGAAACTTGGCTATTTACATTTCTGGTTCACCTTTATAGGGGCATATCTTGTGTTTTTCCCAATGCACTTTATGGGACTTGATGGAGTACCAAGAAGATATTATGCTTTCACTGAGTTTGAATTTATGAAAGAATGGTTAACAGTTAATACCTTTATTTCCTGGGCGGCTATTGTATCTGCATTAGGACAGGTTGCCTTTTTATGGAACTTCTTTCATTCCATATTTTATGGAAAGAAAGCTCCTCAGAATCCATGGAATTCGAATACTTTAGAATGGACTACTCCGGTAGAACATATACATGGAAACTGGCCTGGCGAGATTCCTACCGTGTACCGTTGGCCATATGATTACAGCAAGCCAGGAAGTCCTGTTGATTTTATTCCTCAGACTATACCATTCTCTGAAACAATGAGCTCTAATTTTTCTCATGACTTTGAAGGTAATCCTGAGGCTGAACGCATACAGTTAGAATGGCAGAAGAATGATGAAGCCGAAAGGCTTGCAGAGGATAAAGTTTAATTATCCAACTTTAATCCTACTAGTGGGAGATTTATCCCAAAAATTGAACTATTTGAGTGAGTGAAGTTTCATTTATATCAGACTTTAAAAGTCTAATAAAACTTAGGTTAACCTTTCTGGTTGTTTTTTCAGCTTCTGTTTCTTTTTTAATAGGAAGCAGGGAGCAGGGATCAATAAACTGGATAAACTGGTTAATATTAACATTAGGTGGGTTTTTAGTTGCAGGTGCAGCAAATGGATTTAATGAGATAATAGAAAAAGATCTGGATAAACTGATGTCGCGAACAAGTGACAGGCCCATTCCTTCCGGGAGGATGACTACCGGGCAGGCCTTGGTACTTAGCTTGTTTATGGCCTTGGCGGGTACATTAATTTTGGTGAGGCTTAACTTCCTTACAGGCGTTCTTTCTGTATTTTCTATATTTCTCTATGCAATTGTTTATACCCCAGCGAAAAGATTATCACCAATAGCCGTTTTTATAGGAGCGTTCCCAGGTGCGTTACCGCCTTTGATTGGTTATTTTGCTGCCTTTGATAAACCAGTAATATCATGGATTCCATTGGTGTTATTTTTTATACAGTTTGTCTGGCAGTTTCCTCATTTTTGGGCAATAGCATGGGTGCTGGACGATGATTACAAGAAAGCAGGATTCAGATTACTGCCAACTAAGAAAAGGGATCGAGTGAGTGCAGGATTTATTATCTTTTCCGCATTAGTGTTAATTCCGGTGAGCCTTTTGCCAACATTTATGGGGTTTGGAGGTTATGTAATTGGAATAATTTCATTGATTGCAGGAATTGTTTTTTTATATTTAAGTGTTCAACTGTTCAGGGATTTAGAAGTAAAAACAGCTAGGAAAGTGATGTTTTGTTCTTTCTTTTATCTTCCTCTTGTTCAATTGATTATGTTGTTTGATTTTATTAAATAAAGATATGTTATCTATGGCCAAGGTTCCTTTAGAGCAGGACATTCAAAGTTTAAAGCCAAAGAAGTTTTTGATGTGGCTTTTTATCATTACATCATGTATGCTGTTTGCGGCTTTAACTAGTGCTTATATTGTATATACAGGTGGAAACCCAACCAGAGGAATCAAAGTTCATCTTCCTATTGCTTTTTTATATAGTTCAGGTCTGATTATTGTTAGTAGTTTAACAATGCACTATGCATTTAAAGCTGCTAAAGAATTGCAGTTAGCCAAACAACGTTTATTTCTTGGATTAACCATCTTGTTAGGTTTTGCATTTTTTGCCTCTCAATGGATTGCCTGGACTGTATTATTTGAATCCGGAGCACCATTTGTAAATTCCAATGCATCAGAATCCTTTATATATGTGTTTTCCGCATTTCATATTGTGCATATTTTTGCAGGAATAGGAATGATGGCTTACACCTATATCAAGCAAAATAAAGGCATACCGCATTATAAGAATATGTTCAATATGGAGCTAACTTCCTTGTTCTGGCATTTTCTGGATATACTATGGATTTATTTATACGTTTTCTTACTTTTGAATCAATAAGCTAAAAATGGATACTACTGTTTCACAATTAGACAAAATTAAAACTGGTCCCTGGAGCGGAGGAAGATCTCCCTTTGATGTCGAGTACGGGAAGATAATTATGTGGTTCTTCCTGCTTTCAGATACATTTACTTTTTCTGCTTTGCTTATCTATTATGGAGCTCAGCGTTTTAGTAAGGTAAGCTGGCCTGATCCTGATGTGGTATTCCAATCTGTTCCATTTATTGCCGAACATGGTTATCCCCTTGTTTTTGTGGGTATCATGACCTTTATCCTGATTATGAGTTCCGTTACTATGGTTTTAGCAGTAGAAGCAGGGCATCGTGGAGCTAAGAAAGAAGTCATCAAGTGGATGATCTGGACAATTATAGGCGGATTTACTTTCCTTGGTTGTCAGGCATTAGAATGGACTCATTTATTTCATGAAGGTTATGGATGGGGACATATTCCTGAAACTTATAAGGGAGTGGATGCAGTAAGTGCTACCCAGTTTGCCAATCTTTTTTTTACGATCACAGGCTTTCATGGCTTTCATGTATTTAGTGGTGTCATATTGAATATAGTTATTTTGAGTATGACCTTTGCTAATGTATTTGAAAAGCGTGGTACTTACATAATGGTTGAAAAGGTTGGCCTTTACTGGCATTTTGTAGATCTGGTATGGGTCTTCGTCTTTACTTTTTTCTACTTGGTTTAATTTTCTAAAAATATTTAAAATGACAACAGAGCATACAAAAGGCCAGGAACACGCAGATCAAGCAGATCATGCAGGCATGTCAGTAAAGAGAATTTGGATAGTATTTGCCTATTTGTTAGGAATCACGTCTTTAGAGTTTATTATAGCCCTGGTTTTAATACCAATGGGATTGAATCATGGCTTGGCAAACTTTACTTACATATCACTTACTTTGCTAAAGGCCTATTACATTATTGCTTATTTTATGCATCTTAGGTTTGAGAAATCAGCAATGATTACTGCGGTTACTGTAGGTCTGATTTTTATAGTCTATTTCATTGTACTCATGCTAACAGAAGGATCATATTTGAATCTTCATATGAACCAATGAGGAACACATCTTCATGGAAAAAAATAGTAGTCCTGGTAGTCATATTAATGGTACCGGGATTTTTATATTATTTACTGCAGGAAAAAGGTAAAAATCGTTATCGGCCCTTAAGTATTTTTGGTCCTAAGGAACTTAGTGGAACGTTTCATACTAAAAGGGGGAAACAGATTCCTGATACTACTTATCATCAGATCAGGGATTTTAAGCTGACTGATCAGCAGGGGAAAGAGTTTTCATTCCCGTTGGATAGCGGTAAAATTACCATCTTTAACTTCTTCTTTACCCGCTGTACCAGTTTTTGCAAGCAGATGAATGGCCAAATGGACTTTCTTGCAGATAAGTACGACGACAATAGAATGCTTCGCTTCTGCTCTATTTCTGTTGATCCGGAATATGATAATCCGGAAATCCTAACAAAGTATGCGCAGACCTTTCATACAAATCCAAAGAAATGGTTTTTCCTTACAGGGGATAAAAGTCTGATCTTTAATCTGGCTAAAAAAGATTTTTTAGTAGATGCTTATGCTGACCATGCTGATACCTCTACTATTGTGCATAGTCCTATGCTCATTCTGGTTGATCCAGAAAAGAGAATAAGAGGATATTACGATTCAGACAACAAAGAGCAAATGAGTAAGTTAGATGACGAAATCAAGGTGCTCATCGTAGAAGAATTGCGTAAGGTTACCGATCGTTAAATCAATAAAAAAATGAATGATAAAATAATATTTCGCTTAATTGCTGCTGTTTCAGTAGTCGTATTTGTTGTGGTTTGCATTCTTCAGGCTAAGCTCATAACTTTTTTTCCCGAAGGTGCGATTGTCCCTTCATGGGTTTATTTTCTACCTAAACTAAATGCAATCTTAAATGGTACTTGCAGTATTCTCCTGTTAGTTTCCTTGTATCAGATAAAAAAAAGAAATATTCAAGCTCATAAAGCGATAAACATTGTTACGTTTATTTTGTCTTCTATGTTCCTGGTCAGCTACATTATCTTTCATGCTACAGGAATAAAGACCACTTACGGAGGTGAAGGATTGATCCGTTACATTTATTACTTTATACTGATAACTCATATTATACTTGCCGCCGTAGTTTTGCCGTTAGTACTACTAAGCTTCTATAGTGGTTTACGCATGAACGTTTTACGCCATAGAAAGTTAGTTAGATGGAGTTATCCAATCTGGCTATATGTAACCGTTACGGGTGTTATTGTTTATGTCATGATATCCCCTTTTTATACATTTTAACCGCTAAAAAAAATGAAGTTATTACGCTATCTAACTGTGTTAATTTGCTTTATAAGCTTGCTTTTAATAAGTAATAAAGGTTACTCCCAATGTTCAATGTGTGCTGCTACAGCTGATAATTCAACCCAAAATGGCAATACAGAAGGCAACGGATTAAATGAAGGTATTTTATACTTGCTTGCTGCACCTTATTTAGCAGTTGCAGGCATAGGTTTTTTATGGTATAAAAAGTATCGGAAAGATCACGATAATTTGGACCTTAAAAACGATAATTTTAATAGGTAATGGGGAAAACAAGTACACCACAACTAACTGCCATTATAAATTGTAAGTGTCCAAAATGCCGCAGAGGCAATATCTTTGAAGGTCCTATGTATGGTTTCAGAGCCCAGAAAATGAATGAAGATTGTCCTCATTGTGGATTCCATTTTGAAGTCGAACCGGGTTATTTTTACGCTGCGATGTATGTCAGCTACGCATTAGTGGTAGCCCAGTTGGTAACTACCGGAATTCTTACTTTTTATTTAAGTAATAAAAGTGAGTCTCCCATGTTATACCTTGGTGTGATGGCTGCCATTATTCTTGCATTTTCACCTTTTAATTTCAGATATTCTAGAGTCATACTTCTTCATTTGTTATCACCAAACGTGAAATATAATCCCATGCTGGACAAAGATTAGCGATACTTCCATTCATGGCAGCAGTCATACCAATCTATTAACTGAGAACTTGTAGGTCATAAGGCAAAATCAAAATGTAAATTTAATTGATCGATAATAGAGCGGGATCAATTTTTAATTTAACAGATTTAGGTTCATTTATATTAATAATTTAAACCTTAGGTAATAAAGATTAAAATCAATTAGCAGGCCCGAAATAGTCATGATACAGCAATCAACTTTTAATTTTCTTAAATCTGTTGCAGAAAACAATAATAGGGAGTGGTTTAAAGATCATAAACAAGAGCATGATGCCGCAAGAGAAGATGTGCTTCAGTTTGCAAAGGATCTTATAAGAGGAGTTTCTACATTCGACTCCACTGTTCCCGAAGACCTGGATCCTAAAACTTGTGTAATGCGAATCTATCGTGATGTTCGGTTTAGCCTCGATAAACTGCCTTACAAAACCAATTTCGGCATTGGTATCTCAGCGCTTGGTAAAAATTTCCCTGGCCCTGGTTATTATCTGCACATCCAACCCGGAGCCTCATTTATAGCTGGAGGCAGCTGGTATCCCGAAGCAAACGAGTTAAAAGCTATCCGACAGGAAATTGATTACAATACGGCTGATTGGCACCATATTATCGATCAAAAAGATCTTATAAAAAGCTTTGGCGAATTGGGAACAGAACATAAGCTGAAAACAAGTCCTAAGGGCTACCCAAAAGATCATCCAGAAATGGAATATTTAAAGCTTAAAAGTTTCATTTTTACTAAACCTTTAACCGATAAAGAGATCCTTAAACCTAGTTCTCCTAAGGATATTGCAGAACTTGTTGCAAAAATATTTCCATTTATGGTCTTTTTGCGCAAAGCGATTTCTTAATATTGTATCATGAACAAATCGCTGTATTTTCTATTAGCTGTTTTTTTATTCAGCTCATGCATGGTCTTATCACCTAAAAAGTATAAAGCACTGGTTGCAGAAAGAGATTCATTGAATACGACTTTAAATAGTGCCAACGCTAAGATAGAAAGTCTGGATGATGAAGTTGCCCGGTTAACAACCGAAATTGCCAACTTAAACAGTCAGATAGATGATCTTAAATCAAAAGTCGGTGGATTAAATTCCAATAATGCCACCTTAAGGGCGTCATCAGATAAACTATCCGGAGATCTTAAAGCGCGCGAAGCAAGATTGCAGGAAGTAGAGGCCGTTCTTCGCAAAAGAGACGAAGCAACTAATGCATTGAAGGACAAACTTCAAAAAGCACTATTTGGCTTTCAGCAAAGTGGCTTAACAGTTGAAGTACGCAATGGAAAAGTTTATGTGTCCTTAACCGACAAGCTTCTTTTTAGTTCCGGCAGTATTATTATTGACGAAAAAGGAAAATTAGCATTGTCTGGCCTAGCCACTGTACTAAAAACTCAACCAGAAATAAATATTTCAGTAGAAGGACATACCGATAACCAAAAGGTGATTAACCTGGGACAGATTAAGGATAATTGGGATCTCAGTGTGTTACGCGCAACTTCTGTAGTACGGTACCTCACAGAGCAACAGGGGATAGAAAATATGCGCATCACAGCTACAGGAAAAGGTCAATACCAACCTATAGAGGATGCAAATACCACTGAAGCAAGAAGTAGAAATCGTCGTATAGAAATTGTGCTCTCTCCTAAGTTGGATGAGCTATATGATCTGATAAAATAGAATTTGCTTCGTATATTTAATAAAAAAGACCGCTACCCAAATGAGCGTCTTTTTTTATTAAATTTGATAACATTTCGAGTGTGAATTCCGTTTACTAATATAATTAACAACCAAAGTCGTAATCCTAAACCCTAAATAATGAAAACTGCTCTCATTTATATTTCACGTCACGGTACTACAGAGATAATTGCTCAGCATCTAGCAGCACTTATAGGGAGCAATGTTACTTTATACAATCTTGAAAATGAACCAGATCCAGTAATAACGGATTATGATCAGGTCATTATTGGAGGTTCAATTCACTACGGCTCCATTCAAGATCAGGTAAAAAACTTTTGTAAGCGTAACCTTGCCACTTTATTAGATAAAAAATTAGGGCTTTTTATTTGCTGCATCCTTGATTCAACCGATTCAGGTCAATTCTCTCGAGCTTTTCCTGCAGTACTCGGAGCACATAGTGTAGCACAGGGGATTTTTGAAGGAGACCTAATATTCAAAAAACTTAATTTTATCGAAAGAATACTCTTCAAGCCATCTGTTGACGGACAGGATGTCATAAAAATAAATGAGAAATCAATTGCCAGCTTTATTAAAGACCTGGCCGTACCGCATGGATTCCAAAGAACGATGCCTACTCCACATATTCCATCAAAGTGCTAAACGAAACACAGCGATTTTTGAATTTCTCCGTGTGCAGCTCCATTATTTCCAAGGCATGATTAGATACGAACTGATCATATTGAGCAGCTGATTCCGCAACAAACTGGATGCAATAAGTAATCCCTTCATTCGGTGAACTAAGTACCTTTAAAATGCGATGCGATATAAAAAGGGACGTATCGGATATTTTAGGAATGAAAGTCGATTTAATCCAGTTACGCCACTCGGTATCAATGTCTTCCTCAATTATTATAGTCAAATTGTATAAAACCATGTAGCGAAGTTACATGCAAGAGCTGAACTATCCAAGCGAATCCCCTCTTAACTTTCTAAATCGTAAACGGGCTTCGGCTATATATAAGCTTCCAGGGAAGTCCATTATGATCTTCTCATAATAGTGTTTTGCCTTTTCGGGCTCCTTTAATTTTGACTCATACAGCGTTCCTAACATAAACAAGGCATCATCTGCCCACACATCGTAACTATATTGACTCACAATGGAATCGAGACAAGATATGGCTGCCAAGTTATCCTCTTGCTTCAAAAATATCCGCGCTTTCAGCATTAATATATCATCAGCAAGCGAATTTTGAGGGTATAAGCGGTTTATACTATCTAAAATACGGATCGATTGCTCCGGATGGTTGCAAAATAAGAAGAAATCAGCTTCTGCATATTTTGCAAGAGCATTTGTATCCCCTTTACTCATCGTGTTTTCCGCAATCAGGATGCTTAAGTTCAGTGCGTCATTCGCAATTAATTGTGTGGTAGCACTTTTTAAAACATCCAGTTGAACTTTTGCCCATACAAAGTCACCTCTATAATAAGATAATTTTGCATTCCTATATTTTGCGTCTTGCCCCAGCGGTTTATTGGAAAACTCTTTTTCTACCTGACTATATAACAAAGTGGCATCCCAAACATTAGCACCTAAAATATAAATATCGCCCAATTCTAATTTTATTTGCCCTTTTAGTGCCGCCGGGAGGTTAGGAAGAGATAAAGCTTTCTCCAGCAAGCTCCGGGCTTTATCATAATCACGAAGCTGGTAAGCCTGAAAATTAGCTAAATTCCTCATGGCAAAAAGCAGTTCCTGAGGATTGTTCCTTGCTTCATTGAAAAACGTCCCATACTCCGCTTCCAACTTATTCACTTCCCCGGAGGAAAAGTCTCCTTTCCTCAATTTAGTACCCTGGAGGTTGCTGTTAGAGGAATTATTTCCAATTAAAGGCGATTTTGCTTTCACAGGCTTAGCATACTGCAAATTACCGTTAGATAAATTATCCCCAATTAAAGGCAATTCAGCATCTCCGAATTTATTACCCATAGAATTACTCAACAACTCAGTCTTGCAATACAGTATCCGGGCCTTAGAAGGTAAATGATATGAGCTATCGTTACTTTTATTATCTAAGTATTCAAAAGCCATTAGAGCCTCTTTAAATGCCTTGTTGAAAAGCAAAGTCTCACCCAGATTGAAAATTTGCTCTCCATTCATCTTCCCCTTTTTATCCAAGCTAATCAATTGTTTCAAAGCGGAAGCATAATCGTTCTGTTGCAAGTATGTCCAGGATAAAAGTTCCCCAAAAGCGACATGCGGTGGGTTTTTTGACATTGCCGCTACCAACGAATTTTTAAGAAGGGTATAATCCTCTGGTGTGTCAAATACAGTATTGAAATTATTCTGTGCCTGTCTGATAATCTGCGGATCAGGAGTTTTAGACAAAATGTTGATATATTCCAGCACCAGCATCTGTTTATTTTTCTGATACCGATAAAGGGAAATCAGGTCAAACCCGAATGCCTGTGGATCATTTAATGCTTTCCTTCCATATAAAAATGCCTTTATTGAATAGTCAAGTGCATTAGCACGGTAAAATGATCCTGCCAATTCTCTTATGTCAAATTCGTCTTTAGGAATCGTACGCAATAAGCCGTTGTACAGTTCATCAGCCTTTTCTTTAAAGCCTTGCTCCTGCAAAAGTCGCCCATAATCAATTTGATACATCGAAGAGCTCTTATTCGCTGCTATCATTTTCTTAATCAGCTCTTCAGCAAGCTGATAGTTTTTAGTCTTCAGTAAAACGGACAGATATTGGTCATAATACTCTGGCTGAGCACCGTTAGCATAAAGTTTCTGATATACGGGCAAAGCCTGTTCAAAAGCACCTGCCTGGTAATACTCCATGGCTTGTCTGTCCTCCACTTCCGACTGTGCAAATGCAGGGAAGGCCACGATTAATAACAGAAAGTGAAGAAGAAAACTTTTCATATCTTAAGTCCACAACTATTTACTAATATAATGCTTAATAAATAAATGTTTCAATGGGATGAAATTATACACAAAATAGCTGTATTCTAATTGTTACTCAATCCGCTTTTATAAAATGATAATTTAGTGCTTTAAATCTGTACTTTACGGAAGCCGTCAGTTGAGCGGTGTTGAATATTTATGCGAATGAAGATAAAGATAATATATGGCTTAGTGTGGTTGCTTCTTTTTGCATCATGTGCTCAGGATAAAAAAGCACAGCGGATCCCTCTTGAAGATTTTTTCAAAAATCCTAAAAAGACTGCGTTCCAGCTTTCTCCTGATGGCCAATATATTTCCTTCCTGCAACCATATAAAAACCAGATGAATGTATATGTACAAAAACTGGAGGGTAGTAAAATTACGCGTATCAGTTCTGAGCTCAATTATAGCATCTCTTATTATGTCTGGGGAAATAATGATGAGATAGTTTACCTGAAAAACAATGATGAAAATGGTCCCAGTCTTTATGTTGTCAATAAAAAGGGAGATAAGTTTCGTTCCTTATTTTCAGAGGGGAAACTTCGTTTAAAGTTTATTAACCCCTACCGGATTGTAAAAAATCAATTGTTAATTGCCATAAATAAGCGGGATTCCACTTTTTTTGATGCCTATCGGTTAAATATCAGGACGGGCGAACTCAGGCTAGCGGAAAAAAACCCGGGCAACATTAGTCATTGGATTGCTGATGAAAATGGACAAATTAAACTAGCAGTGGCCACTGATGGCGTAAATGAAACACTGCTTTACCGATCTAAAGAAAGAGAGTCATTCAAACCCGTAGTGACAAATAGTTTTAAAACGAAAATTGCGCCTATTGGCTTCTCTTCTTCGGATGAAGGGGTTATATATGCATTATCAAATCAGCACCGGGATAAAATGGCATTGGTGGAGATCAATTGTGTCACTGGAAAAGAAGAAAAGCTGATCTATTCAAACGATTCGGTTGATGTATCTGAAGCAGGGTACTCTCCATTAAATCATCGGCTCCTCTATGCAGGTTACGAAACCTGGAAAAAGAAGCGCTATTATCTTGATGATTCGGTCCGAAAGCTCTACCAGCATCTCGAAAAACTCCTTCCAAATACCGAAGTTCAGATCACAGGGAATGATGACGCAGAGAAAAAATTTATTGTTAAAACCTTTACCGACAGATCTCCGGAAACATACTATATGTACGATCTGACTAAAGAAAAATTAACAAAACTGAGTGAAGTTAACCCATCTTTGCCCCTAAATGCGATGTGTGAAATGAAGCCCATCTCTTTTAAAGCAAAAGATAACCGAACTATAAATGGATATCTGACATTACCAATCGGGTTTAAAGCAGAAAATCTTCCCCTGATTGTAATTCCACATGGAGGTCCAACATCCAGAGCCTCTTGGGGATTTAATTCTGAAGTACAGTTCTTTGCCAATAGGGGGTATGCTGTCTTTCAACCCAATTACAGGGGCTCCAAAGGTTATGGTAAAAGCTTCTGGATTGCAGGCTTTCAAAAATGGGGAAGTGATATTCAGGACGATATAACTGCAGGAGTAAAATGGCTGATCACCGAAAAAATTGCCGATAAAAATAGAGTTGCGATCTATGGAACCGGTTTTGGAGGTTTCAGTGCCTTACACGGTTTATGCTTCCAGCCGGACTTGTATCGTTGTGGTGCATCTCAAGCCGGATTTGTTAACCTGTTTACTTATATTAAAGCTGTTCCGCCTTACTTCAAGCCCATTCTTAGAATGTATTATGAGATGGTAGGGAATCCGGAACAACAAATGGATTACCTGAGGGCTGTTTCGCCGGTATTTCATACCGACAAAATTGTCGCTCCGTTATTTATTGCACAGGATTTAAAAGACCCCAGGGCCAACATTAATGAAACAAATCAGTTTGTTAAGGAGTTAAAGAATAGAAAGATCCCCATCACTTATTTAGTTAGAGATAACGACCAGTTGAATAACCTGGAAGAACAAATGGACTTCTACCGTCAGCTTGAAGTATTTTTATCTGACAATTTAAACAAATAACATCATATGCCTAAGGCAAGATTTCAATATCGCCGTACCAGCGCACTAAATGTTATTTTCCTGCTTCTCATTACAATTTCCTTTATTGGGGCCATGTTTCTGGCGCATCGGTTAACCGATAAGTATATTGAAAATGAATTTAACCAGCGTAAAATAGATGTTTTAGAAGAAACGCTCAAACCCTACAATGAGTTTTTTCAAAATAAAGTGCCCGAAATTTCCTTTTACCAGGGTTATCTTGATTCCGCTTCCGCGTTGAAGTATGCCGATTCGGTATTTCATGAATATGCTTTTGTAAAAGGCATTGAATTTTATGACACTGAAATTAGTAATCACGCGATTCAAAAAGCTTTCCGGATCAATCATTTTTCCATGAACCCCAAAGCTGTCTATGATTATAGACCAAATAAGCAAGGTAACGTGGTGTCTCGTCAACGGACAAACCCCACTAACACCGCTTCTGCAACCATGGAAGAGTTTAACCACATGGCTGTTAAATTTGCTTTGTATATTGAATCTGCAGATCCCGAAAAGCCACTTCAGTCGGCTGATTTTATCAGCATTTTCTACCATATAACGCATAACCGCATTACATTTATGAATATCCCAAGGGATGAGGATATGCAGACATTCAAAGCGCTCATGCTGAAGGAACAAGCACTCTCCCCGGTCTTTCAACAGGATATTGTGTCTTTTATTCTTGATCCGGGAAAGCTGATTATTAAAAATACAAATAAGGAACTCTATCAATATATACATATCACGCCCATTGTCTATGAGTCACTGAATACGGATCCTGATATCCTCAGTACTGATCTTCCATTAACAGGAGCATTTGCTGATTATAAACTCCATTTTAGCTCGTCCCGAAGTCATCTTAACAAAGAGATCAACCATCGATTGATCCCTGTAGCATTTGCTATTATTTTGGTATATAGTGTGTTGGTCTTTATTGCCTATCTCATATATAGCAATCTGAATGTAAACCGGAAAATGTTCAGTCTGCAGTACGATTTTATCAACAACCTTACTCATGAGTTTAAAACACCAGTAAGCGTTATCAAAATAGCAGGTAACAACATTAAAAGTGCAAAAGAACTCTCCGACAGGGAGCGGTTCCACTATGGAAAAATATTAGATGAGGAGGCAGACAAACTTAATGATCTGATGAATAAGCTGCTGTCTTTCACTCAAATAGAAAATCACTCTATCACCATTAAAAAAGAGAAGATAGATCTTCTGGTTTTCATTCAGAACATGGTTGACGCTTATCAGATCAAATATCCTGATTTTAAAATCACACATTCAACCGGGGCGGTCACTAGTTTTAAAACGGACCCTGTACTGCTATCGAGTATTTTCCAGAACCTGATGGACAATGCTTATAAATACTCATTACCACAAAAAAAGGTCCTTGACATTAAGGTTTTTCTTGAAAAAGGGAATATTGTTTTTAAATTTATAGATCAGGGTATAGGAATTGAAAAGGCCGAATCGGAGAATGTATTTAAAAAATTCTACCGCATACAGAGCCGATATAATCAGCAGGGGAGTGTAGGGCTAGGCCTCGCTTTTTGCAAAGAACTGGTTAATTTTATGAGTGGCAGTATTGCCCTTAAAAGTAAACAAGGTGAAGGTTCCGAATTTACTGTTGTTTTACCATTTGAAAACTAAATTATGACAAAAAAAATAAAAGTTGCAGTAATTGAAGATGATGAAAATCTACGCTTTTTAGTTGCACACCGACTAAAGGGAGAAGGGTATGCTGTAGTTGAATGCGCCAGTGGTGAAGACGCTGAAGCCTTAATTATGTCTGAACAACCAGATATCGTCTTGTTAGATTGGATGCTCCCTGGTAAACAAGGACCTGAAATCTGTAAGATTGTGCGTGATGAAGGCTTCGAAAAGTTCATTATCATGATGACTGCCAAAGCACAGGACGTAGATAAAATAGATGCTTACCATTTTGGCGTTTCCGATTATGTAACCAAGCCGTTTAATATGGATGTATTGGTTGCCTTGATTGAAAATAAGGTCAAGTTTATTGTCAACGCCGGCAACTCAGATGTGAATCGCTTTGGCGATATGGAACACACACCAAACACCCATTCCCTGGTAAAGAATGGAAAGAAAGTAGAGTTGACTATATTGGAAAACAGGATCCTTCTATACTTCCTTCAGAATATGAATAAGGTGATCAAACGCGAGGAACTGATGATGGTGGTATGGGGATACAATTCCGACGTCAACACCCGCACACTGGATATGCATATTGTCAGATTGCGTAAAAAGATTGAAGACAATCCCGATACACCTCATTACATGCAAACAGTACGCGGAATTGGTTACCGTTTCGTGGCTGAATAGTCTTAAATAAGGCTAAAAAGGACCAGAAGGACGAACTGTAAGAGCATGGTACCATCCAGGTACCCGAAATAATAGTATTCATCCTTGTTGAACCCGGATTTCAATATCAGCCATCCTGCTAAAATAGTGGTTAGCGTTAGGGCGAAGAAGTCCGCATTAAAATGCTGCGTAAACAATAAGAGCAGGCCAATGTTGGTCAGGAGCAGAAATTGGCAAAACAGGTAAGCCTTTTTCTCTCCAAGCATGACCGGAATGGTCTTCAGATTATAACGTTTGTCCTGAAACAGATCGCGGATATCAAAAGGAACCGTAATCGCAGCAACAAAAAGAAAGCGTTTGCCCACCAGTAAAATCGTGGAGGCTAAAGAAATATGAATAGCTTGATTTGCCGAGCTTTCCACTATCGGAAGCAGCACACTGCTAAATGACCAGATCATAGCAATTAGAAAAAGCTTCAACCCCGGAATGTTTCTTAAACCGAACTTATGCTCATTCAAAGTGAATAGTGGAAGGTTATACGCGATCGATACCACCCCTAAAAATGCAAGCAATAGCAGCGAAGGCATGGAAAGAAACAGGATAAGCGGAACGATAGCGACCACTACGATAATTGTCATCGTTACCGTCAGCCTATAATGACTGAAAATCCACCTTACCCGTCTGAAAGATGACTTCAATGGATGTTTAGGCTTTGACAGCAGCATACTGAAATTATACAAAGCGAGCGTAGAGCAGAACAAGAGTGCCAAAACATACTGATCCGGCTTAACCTTGAGTAGGTGGTAGGTGACCAGGCCCTGTGCAACCGCACAAAGTGCAATAAAAATATTGCTGAAAAGAATAAAATCCAGGATTGATCTAAGGGTATTACTTAACGATGGGGACTGCCTATCGGCCATGTAATAAGGATTAAACAGGGTGAAACGCTATGCTCTCTTTAATTCAAATATCGTAATTTCAGGTAATATTCCAACACGTCCCGGATAGCCTAAAAAGCCATATCCCACATTTACATATAATTGTTGTTGCTTTTCTTTATATAGTCCGGCCCATTCCTTATAAATATACTCAATCGGGCTCCATTGATACTCTTTTGTACGCACACCAAACTGCATGCCATGGGTATGTCCGCTAAACATCACATCAATATCCGGATGATCCAATACCTGCGCACGCCAATGAGAAGGGTCATGCGACATGAGTAATTTTACAGGTGCATCATCGGTATTTAGCATAGCCAGGTCAAGCTTACCATATTTCATAAACCGACCTGCACCCCAGTTTTCCACGCCCAGAATAGCAATTTCTTCACCATCTACGCGCAGTCTCCTGTTTTCATTCAATAGCAAATCATAACCCATTAACTGATGAATCTTTTTTACATCGGCCAGGTTCTTCGCTTTAGCAGGCGAGGCTTCTCTTCCGAAATGATAATCGCCATAGTCATGATTTCCCAATACAGAAAATACGCCCAAAGGTGCTTTAACCTTTGAGAAAATATCCTGATAATCCTTCATTTCTGTGGCCAGATCATTCACAAGGTCACCGGTGAAAAATATAAAGTCAGGCTTCTCCGCCAACAGCATGTCCACACCTCTGGTAACCGCCTTTTTATTATAGAAACTTCCAGAGTGAATATCTGAAATCTGTCCCAGCTTAATCCCGTCAAAAGCCTTCGGCAGATTCGGCAGAATCAGAGTTTGTCTCTTGATCTGGTAATCGTATCCACCCTTGGCAATGCCCCAGGTGAGCGATGCAAAAGGCACTGCAGCCACTACAATTCCAGCCTTCACCAGAAACTCTGAACGAGTAATAGGCGCCGAAATGGAATCAACTTTTAGCTCAGGATCCTTTGCAGGACTAACTTTTCTAATTACCCATGTAATCCCCCTGCGGATATCATCCACAAACAGAAAGAGGATGAAAAATACTTTAGTCACAAACGTTAAAAAGAATGCCACCAGGATGACCGCCCTTAACGAGAGAAAAAGATTTAAAAATATAGCAGAGAAAACGCCCAGGATCAACAATATGGAGTAACCCCACCAGATGCAACTAAATAAAGTTACCCGTCGGGCAGATGCTTTTTTGCTAATAGATTTAACGGCATTAAAAATGTAATAGTCGATTATAAGGAGTAAAAAACTAATTATAAGTAAAGGAATAATACGATCGGACATGTTGAATTTAAATATTAATAGCGGTTATCCTCATTCAAATCGTCCTCTTCATCTTCAAAACCAGTGTTGAATAAGCTGCCTAACATATCTTTAAATGCATAACCGTTATCCAGGGCAGACTTACTCACCTGAGAAAACTCCGATAAGCCGTGTAATAAGAATTCCATCAAAAGTAACTGTTGATTCTTACTTAGAGTAGGGTGAAACTTCTTTATTACATTTTTTAATTCAGGAACGCCATTTAAAACGGCTTTGTATTCATCTAAAAGGTATCCATCAAGCAGATTAACAGTATTTCCATTATCAAACCAGTTGATAATAGGAGCATAGGGATTAGGCGTTTTGGCACGTTTTTGTTTCTCCGGATCAGGAAAATAGTTAATCATCAATGATTTGATGGCCTTGCCCATTAGAATGCTGGCCACCTTGCCCGAGCCTTCCTGTTCTCCTTCGTATACCAGCTCTATCTTTCCTGTAATTGCAGGAATGACACCTGCAAAATCAGACATCCGCACAAATGTGCTCGACTCCCCATTAATGAGCATCCTTCTTTCAGCTGTGCTGATCAGGTTTTCATACGCAGATATCGTCAGTCGAGCAGAAACTCCCGATTTTTGATCTACATATTCCGAATTACGCGCCTCAAAAGCAATCTGCTCAATCAAATCTTTTACCAGGCCGTCTGCCTCAATCTTTTCACGCTGATCCTTACTGATCGAAGCCTCCTGTTGCGTAATCTTCCTGGAAATTTCAATGCTCCTCGGGTAATGCGTCAGAATCTGACTCTCAATCCGGTCCTTCAATGGCGTCACAATAGATCCACGGTTGGTATAATCTTCCGGATTAGCGGTAAATACAAATTGTACATCAATCGGCAGACGAAGCTTGAAACCACGAATTTGAATATCCCTTTCCTGTAAAATATTAAAGAGTGCCACCTGAATCCTTGCCTGAAGATCTGGTAGCTCATTGATTACGAAAATACTTCGGTGCGCACGGGGAATTAACCCAAAATGAATCACCCTTTCATCCGAATAGGTCAACTTTAAAGTAGCCGCCTTAATCGGATCTACGTCGCCAATTAAATCCGATACTGTTACATCAGGAGTAGCCAGTTTCTCCGTATAGCGATCTGAACGGTGAAGCCATGCTATTGGTGTATCATCACCAGACTCCTCCAGTTTCTGATGTCCAAACCAGGAAATCGGTGTAAAAGGATCATCAAAAAGCTCCGATCCTGCAATATAAGGCACATACTCATCCAGCAGGTTCACCATTAAACGTGCAATCCTGGTTTTAGCCTGTCCGCGTAAACCCAGTAGAAGAATGTTATGTTGCGAAAGAATGGCCGTTTGCAGGTCAGGAATCACCGTATCTTCATACCCGATGATGCCCTCAAATCCAGCATCTTTATTTTTGAGCTGAAGGATCAGATTTTCCCGTAATTCCTGTTTTAATGATCGTGAAGTATAACCGAAGGCCTTTAACTCTCCGAAAGTTTTGATGTTTAACAAATTCTCCATAAGTGTGCAGACGTTGATCCTATCGGTACGTCTTTCTTCTGTTTTTTATATAATCTTCGAAAATATATTCCCCTAATCCTTTAAGAGAACTGTAGAATGCTTTTCCGCCATTTACCTCGGTAAACTGGCGTACAAATTGTTGCAGATAAGGGTCGCGCGCAATCATAAACGTCGTAATCGGAATATGCAGACGTTTACACTGTGCCGCCATATTGAGCGTTTTATTGATCACTTTGCGGTCGAGCCCAATACTATTTTTATAATAACGGTTCCCCTCTTTCAAACAAGTAGGTTTTCCGTCGGTGATCATAAAGATCTGTTTATTCGTTGTTTTTCTCCTTCTCAGGATATCTGTTGCGAGCTCCAAACCGGAATACGTATTTGTATGATAGGGGCCAACCTGCAAATAGGGAAGGTCTTTAACCGTAATCGGCCAGGCATCATTACCAAAAACCACAATATCCAGTGTATCCTTAGGGTACTTGGTACTGATGAGTTCAGCCAGAGCCATGGCTACCTTCTTAGCAAGTGTAATCCGATCCTCACCATATAAGATCATGGAATGCGAAATGTCGATCATCAGCACGGTAGAAGTAAGCGTCCGGTAGTCCATCTCCTCCACCTCCAAATCGCGTTCAGTCATCGTGAAATCCCCAATACCATGATTTAACTGTGCATTATGAATGGAGGCAGTCATGTCAATCTGATCCAAACTGTCGCCAAACTCAAACTCACGTCGATCCGCATTTTTCTCTTCACCCTGTCCGGACTTGTTCGAGTTATGACTTCCTTTGCCCGACTTTTTAAGTTTACCAAAAATCTCTTCTAAAGCTGATTTACGAATGGTCTGTTCCGTTTTGGACGTAATTTGAAAACCGTCCTTTTTGTCCCTATCCTGATCAATGAAGCCTTTATCTTTCAGATCTTCGATAAAGTCGCCCATCCCATAGTCATTGTTGGTAAAATGGTGCTGTTTATCCAGTTCATTCATCCAGGCCAATGCCTCATTCGGATCACCCGCTGTGAAATTTAGCAGCTGAGTAAAAATATTCATCAAGCCATCAAACCCGCCGTCCTGAACTTTTTCAGGTATAAATTTAGAAAAAGAGTATCCCCGCATATCGCCTTTGCTTAAATGGTAAACGTAAAACCTAAATTAAAAGTTTGACCCGATTAAGATGTTTTTGTTATGTAAAAATGCATAACTCATGGTGTTTTTTATTGTTTTGATATTTTTGACCACAAAAAAGGCGTCCTCTTTGAGAACGCCTTAAAAAAACTGTTTAAATAGATCTTATCTAGTATAAAGTAAACTCTACACGACGATTCTGTTGTCTTCCAGCATCAGTGTCATTAGAAGCAATAGGTTGATCTTCACCATATCCGGTTGCTTCAATACGAGATGCATTTGCACCTCTGCTTACTAAAAACTGTCTTACGGATTCAGCTCTTGCCTTTGATAACTTAGTATTACTTGCAGAACTACCTACATTATCGGTATGGCCGGCAAGTTTCAGACTGAAGTTCTTATTAATCAATAGACTGGCAACACGAGTTAAGCTAGCGAAAGAAGTCTCGCGAATTGTTGTTTTCCCAAAGTCAAACTCCAGATTTTTAATCGCATCAGCTACTACCTTTTTGTCTTCTTCAGTGATGTATACTTTCACATCAGGTTTACGTTCAGCAAGAGGACAGCCAGAACCGTCCACTACAGTTTTTTCAGGAGTTCCCGGACATTTGTCGAAAAGATCGGCAACGCCATCCTTATCCTCATCTGCCAACGCTTTATTAAAACGTTCCTCTAAACGTGCATTTTTATCTTTTTCAGCATCCAGTTGTTTAACCAAATCATCATACCGGCCAACATAGTCGTTTTCCAGATCGGCAACTACATTATGTGCAGCTAATTGTGGTTTCTTACCATTTCCAAAAGCAAATTCTAAACCGGCGTGACCGTAAGAATATTTATCATTAGTTCCTCTTGTGTAACCGTCAATATTATCAGAATTAACAAAAGTTACCGTATAACCTAAATCAAGGTTTAAACTTTTAGTCAGGTTGAATTTTACACCTGCACCAACAGGAATAATCACCTCTCCAATATTATGAATTTCAGTAGTTGCACCAGCAGTATTGGTAGTAGAAGGTTTATATTCTGCCAAACCAGCACCCACGGTAGCATAAGGTTGAATAAAGTTCTGACGCTTTCTGAAGTTGATATTTGCCAGTGTGAAATTACCACTTAAGCTAGCAGCCCAATGCAGGTCTGTTGAGAAGGAAGCGATGGGGCCATTCTCGTCATGATTGATCAGGTTGCTTCTGTTGGCGGAAAGTTTACCGCGCAAATAATCCGCTTGTAAGCCAAATGAAGGGAGAATTTGTTTTTTGATATATCCACCATAACCTAGTTCAGTTTTTCTGCCGGCATAGTCGTCATTGCCAAAGAAGGATCCTAAATACATGGCTCCACCGTTTACTCCGATAGACCAGGTCCGGAATGCGTTGGGTTCGAAAGGTTTTACGTATTCAGATGATCCAGTGGAAGGAGTCTGAGCCAGCAAACTGCCGGATAATAACAGGCTGGTTAAGAAAGTGCCTGTTTTTATTGAGTTAAGGTTTTTCATTATTATTTGTTTTAATTTTTTACAGGTTTGAGACCTGATTATTATGTAACAAACATGTGAATTAATGTAAAGTTTTTATGGGTTGAGAAGTTTGTTTAGAGGGTCAGTCAATGAGGGTGTTGAAGTTAAAAATAGAATAAAAATGGAATAGGGTGATATGATGCTGTGACTTTCGAATTAATGATGGCATAATGATACTATGTTGAGTCCACGATAAGTCCATGTTTTGGCTTTAAAACATGGACTTATCATGGTTTGAACCTAGTTTAAATTTGGAATTATTACTATCATGATTACTAGATAGTCACTCTTTCCATGTATTTTGTTTTTATGCTTTTTGACTCTTATTTGGATGAATTAGCACATTCTTGTTTTAATAAGGTTTATTATTTGATTGATCAAAAGTTTGGATAGACTGTTTGGTTTTGCTGCTTTTTAGCTTTTGTATGACTGAAATAGCATATTCTTGCTGTAGTTATATTTCATTTGGGGTCGTTTTAGCTGAGTTTATAGTCTTTTCTTTTTATGCTTTTTTGCTTTTGATTTCAAGAATTACCACAATCTTGCATGCTTTCTTTACAACTCCTTGATGAGGTTATTTTTCATAGGATTGTATTAAGTTTACCTGTAAAACTAAACTGAATTATTATGGCTGTTATAGACCACAAAGGCAATATTAGGGGCATTGCAGGCTCCGTCATTTTTAGAGGCTACGGGAAAAAGAACATTGTGCAGGGTAAACCCAAAGCATATCCACTAACGGCAGCAAGTATCACCAGTTCTTCCGAATTTGGACTGATCAGTTCGGCTGCTTTAGCTATCCGCAAGGCTTTTCTACCCGCTTACCGCTATTACGATGGGCCGGCTGTAGGACGGGTTACTTCTGCGGTATCCAAATGTATCCGTGGGGCTGCTGGAACAGTAGCCGGAGAGCGCGATTTGCATGATGGGGAACTGAGCCATCTGAACGGACTGGAGTTTAATTTAAACAACCCCTTATCTGCGGTATTGTTGGTTAAACCGCAGGTGGAGCAGGATTTTTCAGGCACAATAAAGGTTCTGATGCCGGCAATGAATCTGTCAAAAGACATGAAAATTCCTACATCGCTTAAAGGTAAAGCGTATAGGATTAAGGTACGTTTCCTGCTTACTGGTTTTAACTTCAGGGAGAACTATTACGAGTATGTCGACAATCAGGAGATTAGCTATGATCGTGATGAAAAGACCGCAGAGCGGATCATTGAAATGAAGGGGACGGTTCCTTCAGGTTGTATGTTAGTTTTGAGTATGTCGCTGAGCTTTTACAGTTTCAGTGATATGGATCAGGAACTGGTGCTATTAAACAGTGTAGAATGTAGTCCTTGTGCTATTATTGGCAGTTGGCAAGCGGAAGCCGTCATCCCGCTTGGGCAGCCAATACTGGAAGTAGTCGACACCGCTATAAGAACTTGCATGGAATACACTGGCAACTGGTTACTGGCAGAGTTGCCGAACAAGATTATTCAGCAAGCGAGAAAGGGAACTAATTCTGGGAATAAACAAGTAAATGGAAAGGTACAATTGGATACGTTCTCTACATTTCCGGATCATAATGAACTGGAAATGGTAATCGGGAAAAGGGTTGTGTTTTAGCAGTATTACAAGTTTGGTTGTTAATATAATAGCGATTAACTATTAGTGGATAGGACTATAAAAGGTGGTCTAAAAGGTGGTCCAATGGGTAGTTAATTGCAGATTTAGCTGGGATATAAAATGAAGCTTACTGAATCGCAATTAGACTCTGCATTTATAACCTTATTGATTTTGAAATAAAGTACTTCGATTGCAAGTATGTAACTGCAGCAAAATAAAAAGTAAAAATATTAGGTAAAATGCTAATAATCATTGGTATACTCATATTTGCAAGTTTATTATGCATAAGTAAATACAATTGAAGATATCAAATTCTATAAAGATGGTAGCTGGAACAGAGAATATATTCCATTTATGATAAATATAAATATTTAGCTAATATCTACAATCATATCAAACCTAAAAAACAAAATTCAAATAGTTTAAAGTAAAAAAGGCAGTTGACCGTCTTAGATACTAACAGCACGTAAATGCCAAAAAAAGAAACAGGCTCCACAGCAGACATCATCAAAAAGTACAGTGCCCAATTGTTAGGATTTATAACAAAAAAGGTGGTGCGGCTTGAGGATGCCGAAGATGTGCTTCAGGATGTCTGGTATCAGTTTAGCCGGCTCACAAATATCAGTGACTTGGAAAATACAAGCGCCTGGTTGTATAAGGTGGCTAAAAATAAGATCACTGATTTGTACAGGAAAGAAACGAATGATTCGCTGGAGGATTACACGTATGAAACGGAGGATGGGGAGCTGTGTATAAAATATATTTTGTTGTTGGATGAAAACAGTGATCCGGAGCTGGGTTTATTTAAAGATGCATTCTGGATAGAAATGATGGCTGCACTAGAAGAGTTGCCTGAAAAGCAAAAGCAGGTTTATGTTCTCAACGAAATAGATGGGAAAACATTGCAGGAGATCGCTGACATACAGGGTGATAACATCAAAACGATTATAAGTCGCAAAGGCTACGCAGTGAAGCATTTGCGCAATAGATTACAAGATTTGTATAACGATTTAAACTAAAATAACATGTATAGGAAATTTAAAGATCATAGAAAAGGGTGGTTCATACTATTTATCCCCCTAATGATTACGCTGGCATTTGCCCTTGGAGGCGTTATTATGTATTTATGGAATGCCATTCTGCCCGATTTGCTGGGTGTAAAGGTGATAGGTTATTGGCAGTCGTTAGGCTTGCTGGTTATGTGTAAGATCTTATTTGGAAGCTTTGGCCCGCATCGTCATCACGAGCACGGGCAACGGAACTCCTTTCTGAGAGAAAGACTGGCTGGCATGAATGATGAGGAGCGGCAAAAGTTCCGTGAAGAATGGAAAAATCGTGAAGAATGGAGAAGACGGTGCTAAATAGTAAATGTTAATATGATTATGCAAGAAACGAATTCAACTTTCGCAGTTGAAGCATATGGATTGGGTGAAAATTTTAATTAAATAATTAAGAGTTATGTATATCACAATTTTTAAAACTTCAATTGCTACTGTAAGGGATTTTTTACAGATTAAGCCACTACTCGATCTAAAAATAGAAATACAGTCCTGGACAATTGATCTGGATGATTGTGATAAGATCTTGAGAGTGGTAAGTCCGAGACAGTGTAAAGGGAATGTAACGGCGACTTTGAAAGCTAATGGATATTATTGTGAGGAGTTGCCTTATTCGCTTAGTTAGGGGTTAGTTTGAATGATACGTTTTTTCCTAATTATTCCTGATACAGAGATATACTTCAAGATGGTTCTTCCTTTTTAGTACACCTTTTCTTTAATTATTTCTACTCGGATTATTTCCCACTTTCCATTGTTCTTTTCCCACTCATATATTCCTTCTCTCTCAATAGTCCACTTTTTTGAAAAGAAAATAAAAATCTTTAAAGAGATTTGAGACTTTTGTACAAGTCTTTCAATTATCTTATCATCTACAACCTGGAAAGTAATTCTTTTATAGTCGCTAGATGAACTTATTACCCGTTTAAAATAGACTGCAATGTCATTTACCAATTTTGTTTTATTGATCGTTAGACCGTTAAGCTGCTTATATTTTAAATCATTTGAAAAATTCTCAGCATAGGATTTAAAATCTTTTTTCTTCAACGCTTCCTTCGCTAAAAGATGAGCATGATCAATTTCTTGTAGTAAAATGTCATTTTCCATTATGTGTCAAGTTGTGTTTGGTATGATGTGCGCTTTTTTTGCAAGACAGCTAACGGTTACAAATTTATACTATTAAGCCAATTCTCCTTCCTTACGGCCGGCTCTAAATAACGGGCTGAGTAGCTGAATTGTGAAGTAGAGTCTGATTCTGTTAGTAAAACCCAGTAGCCTTTTGCCATATCCTCACGCTCTAGTTGGTTAAGCCATTTTAGAGGTACAACCGTACCAATAATGCTGGATTGTTTGCTGAAGAATGTATAAGATTTCTCATCTGTGGTAACGCCCATTCCCCATACCAGATAAGATGTTTTGCACTGGCCAGCAATAATATTTGTGCAAAGCAAAATCATCCAATCATCATGCATGGAGTCTTCGTAATCGCCAAAATATACTCGTTGCTTGATCTCTTTTACAAATTGGATCTGTCCGGTTATCCGATTAGTTTTTAAATTTTGTAGGTTGAATTTTTTTAGTTCATCCGTAAAAGAGGGATTATCAGATAGAAGGTTGCGGTAGAACGCCATTGAAGAAATAGGAGGAAGCTCTTTGTTTACAAATGATTCAGTAAGCGTATTGATACCACGAATAGTTTTTAAAGAGCCTAATGGAGGTATGCATTTACCAGCTATGAAGCAAGTTTTGAGGTAGACTTTCACTCGGAAGCGATCGAATGCTGACCAGCTTGCTTTTTGCTCTATTACATGAAGATCAAGAAAAATTAATGCAATAAAACAGAGGATACCGCCTATAACTAAGCTAAATGTTTTAAGGTTTTTCATTTGAACTATAAATTTAATACAGGATTGGTAAGGTTTTTTGTGACAGGTCAAATGTATAAGATTTTTTCAAACGGTAATTTACCTATTCTGGGAAGAATACATCAGTTTTCGTTGAAATGAATTCAGGCTTATAATGTTAGGTAGTATGTAATTAATTTGCAACTACTATACGGATTGCAATTTTACTTTAGTAATTTGTGCATTTCCAAAGTATATGAACCAACCAAAGCCATCATCAAGCGATACTGCTACAGTAACTAAAAATTCTACCTTTCTGGAATCTAAAAAGCCATTACCAAATTTTGGATGGCTTACGTGGTGTAGCTGCTCTTGTTGTGGTTGCTTTTCACTGTTTTGAGGCTTATGCCGACGGTAACCGCTTTAACCAGATTCTTAATCATGGTTATTTGGCTGTCGACTTCTTTTTCCTTTTGTCGGGTTTCGTTGTTGCATATGCTTATGATGAGCCTGTGCGGGAATGGTTGAAGAGGCGTTTTTTGGTAAGAACTGTAAAGGTTTAGAAAGGGGTTGCATGTAAAAGCACCAAGGGGGTAAACAATAGAGCTGTTTTGGCGAAAAGTTTGAAGGAAATGACTAGTTTTAAGGAATAGTTATTTGTTTACTGATTCTTTAAATTTGTAATATGGAAACGCTGATTATAAATATTCCTGAAAAGAAGAATGTAATATTAAAGCACATTCTAAAAGAATTGGGTGTAATTTTTCAAAAAGCATCTCAGTCAAAAAAGGAAACTTTCTGACTTCTTGGGAGGTATTTCCAAAGAGACGGCCATTGAATTGTTACTTCATGATGTTGATCACAACCGGCAGGAATAGGAAAGAAGAAGAGTTGGGCAGTATAATTATTATTGAAATTAAAATATGCAAACAATCGATTTAATACAGGCAATTCAAGACTTACCACTTAATAAACGGTTTTATATTATCGAAGAAATTATTAAGTCAATTAAAATGGAAAAGATGAGCCAACAGATGGAACTTGCAGTCCATGAACTCTATGAAGATTACAAAAATGATCAAGAGTTGACAGCTTTCACCGCCATTGATCTGGAACATTTTTATGAAACAAAGTGAGATTTGGCTGATTGACCTTGATCCTACAAAAGGCGCTGAAATACAAAAAAGAAGACCTGCCATAATTGTCAATGATGATAGATTGGGCAAGCTCCCTTTGAAAATTATTGTACCGATTACCGACTGGAAAGATCGCTATGCTATTGCCCCTTGGATGGTAAAAATAGAGCCTGATGCTACAAACGGACTTTCTAAAGCTTCCTCTGCAGATTGCTTTCAAATTAGGTCTCTCTTTCAAGAAAGATTGATTAAAAAACTTGGTTATATTGATGGTTCTATACTTAATGAGATCAAAGAAGCTTTAAAAAAGGTTCTAGTTTTGTAAAAAATGAAAGCAAACTGAAGAGGGATAGATCAGGTAGTATATTGATTTTTAAAAGGCTACTATAGAAGTAAACAGCTTTTAAAAGATTATCCTTTCGGTTCTTTCCTTTTGGCCAACAAGCTAAACGCAAAGAAAGTAACGACAGAGGCAATCAACCAAAATGTATCAATTACAAAAATACTGGTTTGATGATGAGGCAGGGTTTTCCAGATCCAGTTTCCTGAGCTTAGTCCGTTTACTATCGGTATCAGCAACCCAACAATAGCAGCAATTAGCAGGGTGTATTTATTTGTGAAGTAATTGTTTTTCTTAAGGCCGAAAAGTAGTGCCATTACTATCCATCCAACAAAAAATACACTATACAGGATGGGTTGCCTCATGACGTCCATGTCTCTGGGGATGAGCTTTGATACGATGAAGGAGATTGCAGTTATTGGATACATGGTTAGACAAATGGAGAGATAGATATTACTCACACGGCGGTTAAACCGTCTTTTATATTCGGGGATACTTTTTTTATTCCTTGCTTCGAGCCAGATCAGGACACCTGAAATGATGACAAAACAGGTAATTATAGCCATTACGAAATAAGCGAACTTTAACCAATAGCCACCATAATCTCCGAAATGAAGTTTGCGAATGGCTAACTCCACATTTTCTAAGTAATTCGTATTATTTGGGTTTACAGAAGAAATTATTTGACCTGAATGAACATCATAAACCAGCCTTCCATAACCAAGTAATCTTTTATCGGGAGCTAATGCGCCATCAACCTGGTATTTCATGCTGCGGTCGCCATAGTTTTTGATATAAACTTGTAGCGGTTCAAATGACTTGCATCGGTCACTGTTTTGCTTAATGAATGTGTTGAAAGAGGTGACTTTTTCAGATTTGTGGAGTAGTGGAGAGGATTTGGTCATTGGACGTAGTTCCTCTAAAAGCTTAGCCTGGTTAGAATGATATAGGTAATTCGCAGGAATCAATACTAAAATAGATAAGCATAAAAAGCAACTGGTGAGGGCGTATACAAATTGAAATGGAAGGCCAATCATTCCTAAAGCAGTATGGGCATCCGTCCAGATCGTTTTTAGCTTTGATGTTGGCCTGAAAATGTAGAAGTTGCTAATGATCTTATCCCAGTGGACTATAACTCCCGTGACGATGGCAAATAGAAAAAATAAGGCGACGAAACCTGCAATATACAGGCCAAAAGGAATAGGGGTAAGGAAATGAAACCGGTAGATTAATTCGCCAAAACTGTAAAAGGCGTAGTAATCGGTAATTTTAAAGGTGACGGTATTGAGATAGAAATAAGCACCTGTTTTGTCCTGCTTACTGGCCTTTTCATATTTAGAGGCACTAAGTACGACTAGCATTTCATTCCGCTCATCGGGCATCAGTATGCGTACATCTCTGCCGGCAAGTGTATATCCTTTTTGCTGAATGGTACGAATTGCACGGTCGTAGTCGATGTTGCGCGGATTGTTTACAGTCACAGGTTCCCCTTTTTCCCAAACAGCGATATCACCTTTAATTAAAGCGAATGCTCCTGCAAAGAAGATGATAAACAAGAATACACTAATGGTAATCCCACTAACGGTATGCAGATGAAAAAAGATATTATAGTTCCGCTTGTTCATACGAGCTTTAAATGGGATGAATAATTTGACCGTAATGTACAGCAACACTAAATAGTAGGGTGGTCAGGAGATAAATTCCCCAGACCTTCCAGCCATTTTTTGCCAGGAAGGGAATGATCATTAATACCATCCAAAGAATAAATAAAGTAAATACAGAGGTAATGAGGACGATTTTATGATCAGGAAGCCATAATGCAAGGGCCATGTGGAAGGTAGAGGATACCAGATAACCGCCCAAGATAGCAGCAGATATTTTGGCAATACGTTGCGGGGTAGATTTGCTGAGGTATTTAGGATTTGCAGGCATGTTAGGTTAGCTGATAACGGTTTCCAGAAATATAGAAAAGAATAAAATGATCGATACGATCCGGATATTCATTAATTTTAATGGGGAAAGGATGATAATGAGTCCGCTGGCAATCATTAAAATAATGAAACCGGTTAACAAGCCTGCGGCTAAACCTTTTAATAGTACTAAGAGTACGAATACAATTAACAAAAGCAGTAAACCCATACTTTTAGAAAGAATGGGTTTACGGTGAAATGATGCTTGTAATTTTGATGACAGATTTAAGTCTGCCTTTTCGGAAGTGCTATATAACAGGTAAAACCCTAGAAAGAAAAGCAAGGAGATAAGAGATGTCATACGGATTTTACTTTGGCTATTTGAGATTCTTTATGGTATTAAAGAACAAATCCCTCTCGATAAAGAGAGGGATTTAATACTAAAAATTATAAGTGAAATTCGCTGAGAAAGTTCTAGCTGCCTGAGGACTGATCGTTGACCATCCCTTGTAGTAA
The DNA here is from genome assembly GCF_000403135.1 of Arcticibacter svalbardensis MN12-7. Lineage (GTDB taxonomy): Bacteria > Bacteroidota > Bacteroidia > Sphingobacteriales > Sphingobacteriaceae > Arcticibacter > Arcticibacter svalbardensis. The sequence goes on along the minus strand of NZ_AQPN01000063.1, from coordinate 106,946 downwards.
TCCTTATTGGTAATGTTATCCAGCTTTAAAGCTATCCGAAAGCTACTTGCTTCGTAAAAAGTGGAAGCATTGATGAGGGTGTATTTGGGTAATGTGAATGTTCCTCCAACGGTTCTATTAAATATTTCATTCTCACTTGCATAATTGCCTCCAAAACCTACACCGATACCATTTAAATCGCCTTTTAAGAATTTATAGCTTGTCCATAAATTAACCATGTGTTTAGGGCCGGCACTTTCGGGTCTTTTACCTTCAAAGTCAGCATCTCCTGCTGTAAGTTTGCTATCGTTATAACTGTATCCAGTGATCAGGTTTAATCCACTAACCGGACTGGCAATAACGCTACCCTCAAAACCTTTGCTTAATTGTTTGCCACCCTGGGAGTAAACATCTTGAGCAACATTAAGCACGATATCGGAAACTTTAATGTTGTAGTAGCTGAAGGTTGCGGAAAGCTTGTCATTCAATAAATTAAGTTTAGTACCAAATTCATATTGATTGGCTTGCTCAGGATCGAAGTTTAATACAGTCCCGGTAGTAGCAATAGTAATTGGAGCTACATTTTGGAATCCGTTCATGTAATTACCAAAAATGGATACCTTATCTAAAATTGGCTGATAAACTAAGCCGAATTTAGGAGATAAAGTAGTTTGCGTGTAACTATTATTATCAAAGTGGTCAATTCTTAAACTGGCCATGGCAGATAGCTGAGGGAAAAGCGTGATTACGTCGGAAACATAGGCACTGTAAATTTCCTGTTTGGATTTGCTGTAGCTTGAACCAGGGATATCAAGGCCTGCAATGCCTGCGTCTGCACCTGCCTGAGTCAAAATTCCTGTATCATCTGTTGTTTTAGTTGGATCTAATGTGTTGTTGTTTGATGGAGAATTATAATAAGCATGTAATGCTGGAGCTATGGCTTGAAACTGTGCTAAATTGTTTCCTAAATAAACAAATCCTTGATTACCATAACCGGTACTATTTCCAGTCTCATTTCGGTTAAAGTAATCCAGTCCAATTAGAACCTTATTTTTGATTTTGCCAATGTTGAAATTGCCTAAGAAATTTTGCTGAATATCAGAACCCGTAGTCTCTGAGTTTTGCTTACTGGTAGATCTTGATAAAATAATACCGCTAGTTAAAGTTGTTCCTGTAAGTCTTTCTGCAGGAGTGGTTATTTCATATAAATAGGAATAATAGCCATCAGATTTTGCTGACGTACTGGAAAATACGGTTTGGGATGTCCAGTTATCACTGAATTTATAATGCATCTGGCCTTGAAGACTAAATGTTGGCGTTTCCATGTATAGATCATTTCCTGTATAAGAACGCTTCTTGTCATATCCTAGTTCTTCAATATTATGAACGCGTAATGGAGAACCTCTATCTACAAAAAGCATAGGCTGATTGGTGCTTTTGCCTTGATAAAATTCGGTGTTCACAAAAAATGAAAGTTTATCGTTTACTTCGTAAGATAAAGAAGGCGCTACAAAAAGGGACTTTTTAAATCCGGCGTCTTGAAAGCTGCCTTGTGTATGATATGCTGTATTTAAACGGAAAGCAATATTCCTTTCCGTACTCAACATGGTGTTGACGTCGGCAGTGATCCTGTTTAAACCATACGATGCGGTTGTATAAGAGATGTTTCCACCAAAACCATTGTATGGGCGTTTGGTATTGATGTTGATTAATCCACCATAAGAGATTAAGCTGCTTCCATATAATGTCCCTGACGGGCCTTTGATCACTTCAATGCTTTCAACATTAGCAATGTCCGGAGAGCCATTAGTTAAAGCAGGCAAACCGTTAACCATTGTGGGTTGCACTGCAAACCCTCTTATAGAGAAATAGCCTGCACCATCGCCCCCTCTTCCTGTAGATTCCCATAATTTATCTATTCCTGGTGCATTTTTTAATGCATCATCAAAATTGGTTACGTTTTGTTCCTTTAATAAGATGTTGGAGATGGAATTATATACCTGGGGGTTTTCAATATCTTTCAAAGGCATTTTTGAAACTGTTATGCTTTGCCCCCTGTTGAATTTGTTGGGTGTTAAGTCATTGATGGTTACCTCATCCAAGTTAGAACCAGCTTGTTGTAAAATAATTGGAGGAACAGTAGTGGTTGAATTTGCGGAGACTTTGATACTGATAGTTGTAGATGCATAGCCCAAACGGGATACGCTTAAAGTATAATTTCCTTCCTTAATGGATGAGATATGGAATATGCCGTCAATATTTGTGCTTGCTCCTGCACTATGATTGACTATTTTGACACTCACATCCTGAATGGCTTCTTTATTTTTATTGATAACCTGACCTTCAATTTCACCGGTTTGAGCCAGTACTGAAAAGTTGAGTATAAGTAGACTGATTAACGTAATTGCTTTATGCATATTTAGATCAATTATAAATAGATTGCAAAAGTAGAAGGATATTTGAATATTCCAAATTATTTAGAATGATTATTGACAATTTGTTAAAATGGAAATAAAATGGTGTTTTATTAAGAAAAGAGCAGAAGTGTTCACTTAGAGGAAGTGATTAACTGAGGTGTGTTGACATACTTGTAACACTTGAAGGTTATGAAAAACTTCGAGGATATTTTTTTTAAGAAATTAAGGGTTGTATAAGCTGTTAGAGCCCATAGATGAATTTTATATTCTCACCACTATTTTCCCTTTGGTATCATGAGATTCTATGGCCTTGTGAGCCTGTATAATGTCTTCTAAAGGGAACACGCTATCTATTTCAACTTTCAATTTATCGTGTTCCAACAGGTCTGCGATTAGCTGCAACTGATCTTTGTTCAGGTACATCATAGGCCAGATTAATTTAACCCTATGTTTGATGGCAAGTGCTAAAGCTTTTGGGTCATCCTTAGTGGAAGAGGGAAGGCAAACAATAGTGCCTCCGGGTTTGACGCAAGCGATTGAACGGTATAATACTTCGCCCCCTATAGCGTCGAGTACAGCATCAAGAGGGGGAACTTTATCTTCAAATCTTTCATTTTTATAATCGATCACCTCATCAATACCCAGTTGTTTTAAGAATTCTGTGTTTTTTGCTGAGGCTGTTCCATATACATAAGCTCCATTTATTTTGGCGAATTGCACTGCCAGGTGTCCTACACCTCCAGCAGCAGCCTGAATCAAAACTTTTTGGTCAGGTTTTAATTTCAAATGATCATTGATGGCCTGGTAAGCTGTTAATGATGCTAAGGGAGCAGCGGCAGCTTCTTCAAAACTCATCTCTTCGGGTTTTTTAACAATTGAATCAGGGTCTGCCAGTGTAAATTCGGCATACGTTTTACCTGTACTATTGCATCCAAAAACGGCATTGCCTGGTTTGAAATAGGTTATGTTTTTGCCTACAGAATCAATTATACCACTTACATCTTTTCCTAAAATAGCAGGTAAGTGAAGATTTTTAGAGCTGATATGATTTCCTGATCTGATCTTGGTATCTACAGGATTAATTCCTGCAGCCATCACTTTAATAACTACCTGGTCGTCGTTTGCGATGGGTTTTTCCATTTCTGCCAGGTGTAATTCTTCTGGGGGTCCAAATTTACTGATGATGACTGCTTTCATTTTCTTACATTTTTAAAACGTTAATCTTTAAGAAAGAGTAAATATTACAAATTTACTTAATTACAATTTTTTTTACATCAATTAAATCAGGGCCGTTTTCTACAGGGTATCCTTCTACTTTGCTTCCTGTTATGCTTACTTCTTTACCCACATAATCGTCTAGTTTTACAATAGCGGTTTTTAATGCATATGTTTTGCTCTCTGTTTTTAAAAGATGCGTTCCATACTGAAAAGTCGACATGCCCATTTTTTCTACTGTTCCTTTAAGTACGAGAACGTTATTTTCTGCAGATGGTTTAACAGTTTTACAACTGATTATTGTGGAGATTATAATCAATAAGAGAATTGTTTTCTTCATAGTAGTGAAACGTAGAAATTTGTTTTTATGCTACAACAGATGATGTAAGTATTGAATATATTAAAGATTTTTGGAATCTGCTAATCTAAATATGTAACTCCTTATCCTGATTTCAATATGGAAGAAATAACAAATTATGCCAAGCAGAAAGGTGTAGAGATGATCATGCATAATGAAACTGGCGGAAGCGCTACCAATTATGACCGGCATTTAGATACCGCATTTCGTTTCATGAATAAGTATTCCTATAATGCAGTTAAAACAGGCTATGTAGGCCAAATTACTCCTCGTGGAGAGCATCATGACGGGCAGTGGATGATTGAACACTTTGTACGAGTGGCAGAGAAGGCTGCTCAGTATCAAGTGATGGTTAATATGCATGAATCAGTGCGACCTATTGGTCTGAATCGTACATATCCTAATTGGATTGCTAATGAAGCCGGAAGGGGGAATGAATGGAATGCTTTTAGTGATGGTAACACACCTGAGCATGAAACTATTATGCCATTTACCCGATTAATGGGAGGTCCAATGGATTTACACTCCCGGTATTTTTAAACTTAGACACTATGCTGAAAACGCGCCTGACAGACAAATGCACACCACACTTGTTAAACAGTTAGCCTTATATGTGACCATGTACAGTCCTTTACAAATGGCAGCTGATCTACCTGAAAACTATGAAGCACATCAGGATGCTTTTCAATTTATAAAAGATGTAGGTGTGGATTGGGATGATACCAAGATCTTAGAAGCAGAACCTGGCGATTATATCACTATCGCTCGTAAAGAGAAAGGTAAAGCGAACTGGTTTATCGGGGCTATAACAGATGAAAATAGTCGCCAGTCTTTGATTTCTTTAAGCTTCCTTGATAAAGGGAAAAAATATGCGACAATCATCTATAAGGACGGAAAGGATGCCGATTGGAAAACTAACCCGGAGGCGTATACTATTGAAAAAAGAATTGTAACCAGTTCTTCTACGTTAAAACTTAATTTAGCCAAAGGGGGAGGTGCAGCAATTAGTCTGATTCCTGTTCGATAACACCATCACAACTATCACCCTTTACCTGCTATTAGAAAAGAATGCGGGTAAAGGACCATTGGCAGCGTGGTTTAATTTCTTCTTAGGAACTTTGATGATACCCACCCTTCGAGATCCATAATACCATTAACATTTTCTAAGACTTCAACAAAGCTCCATGTGGTTTCAGTCTTCAATACATTCACTTTTACTCCAGGAGGTAAAGGGTCAGTTAAAGTAGGAAAAGTAGTTGCAGGACCGGAGCGAATATTAAGTGCCGTTGCAGTAATAAACTCGTCGATGGTCTCATCTTCTCTACCCATTGTTTTGGATCGGAAACTAGCCATTGGGAATGCAGGTCCTGGATCTGATTTCCTGATTGGAGATATGTCTTCATGTCCCAATACATCCTTTAAATTGTAAGTGCTTATAAGTAATGCTGCTATTTCTGTAGATACTTCAAGCTGATTTTCTGTATATTCTTGCCAAGCCGCAATATGGGTTTCATTTTTATGAACAGCCATGATTACTTCCTGGTCAGGGACTTTTCTCATATCAACTGAGCAAACCCATTTATCCCCGCTTCTTGTCAGACGCCCACCGTTAACTAACTCAATCCCGATTGAAAACTTATTCATGCCCACCAATCCTGCCCATTCGCTTTTGCCTGCATGCCATGCAATCCTATTAAATGGCAAAAACTGTGTAATTGCGCCATCACGACCTATGAGTAAATGTGCAGATGCCTGCGCTATCGGGTTGGGGAACCAATTTAACGTAGACTCGGTAGTGGTTGCAGCTGTATAGTGCAGAATAAGATATTGTGGATTATATGTGCCACCCATGTTAGGGGTGGCCTTAAACGGAACTTGTTTGCCATTATCGGCAAATAGAAGATCATGCTGTATTTTCATATTATTGAGTTGTAATACTAATTAACCCACAATTCATCAATTTTAAAATAGCTATAAATAGCCATTTTAAGGAATATAATATGCTACTTTAGATCGTGTTCGTTAACATTAACTCTAGTAGATGACCAATTAAGTAATTATTTATTATTGGATTTATATCGTTTGGGAACTAATTCAAATTCTGGTGCACTTTTGCTGAAATTACCCTCTTTTGCTAAAATGTATGGCTTCTTTTCTTCTCCAATAAGTATGATGTCAGGCAAATTAGATGACTTCGAAACACTAATTATCGAAGTCTCGCTTCTTAATAAGTCCGAAAGATCCTTTAATCTTAATATCCTTTCCCTGGATTTTTTTAATTGCTCGTCTATTATATCAGGTATATCTTCCTGACTACTGTAGTGCTCAAAGCCATATTGTTCATTGATAAATACTCTAGCTGGTATACTTAGAAAACTTGCCAATGATTTAGCCATTGATAAGGTTAATTGCCTTTTACCTTTAAGAACTGATGATATATGACCTTCAGAACCAATAATTCCAATAAGATCCCTGTTTCTCAATCCTCTTTGTTCCATTCGTAACTTAATAAATTGGATAGGATCATGGATTGGCATAGGATAGTATTTATCCTCATAATCCTTAATCAAAAGTCCTAGTAATTCTAATTCATCAAAGTCATCTGTACCAGGCTCTGAATCAAAAATTTGTTCTAATCGATTAACCGCCTTATTATACTCTTCTTGTGTTTTTAATATCTTCCATTTCATATTGTATTGTTTAGAAGGTTATAATTCAAATCTTATCGTTTCTACATCAATCGAATCATATTCCTTATGAGTTCCGAACCATATAACAAAGCACATTGATGCTTTGTAGTTGAATTTTATAACTAAACGATATTTATTGCCATGTATATTAAAAACTACTCTGTTGTTTCCTATTATACTCGCATTGCCATATACTATTTTCAATTCTTGAGGCGTTTGAAAAGAACATCTACTGAAATGATCATACCACTCACTTAAAGCGGTAGCAGACTCAGGATACTTTTTTTGATAATGATTAATGGTAGGCCTTTTTACTATATTAATCATATCCAAATTTAACAAATATCTTTTCATTTTGAAAAGATATTTATTTTTAAAAATAATGTAAGTGGTTCAAGTGTATTAAAAAATTAATTTTTTAGTCAATAGTTGTTTAACTCTTAATTTATTGCTGTTTTTTAGGTAGATTTAAGTGAGCATCCAAACAATCGGCAAAAATGATTCTTTGTTGCCGATTGTTTGAAAAATATTCTTACAGTTAGATAAGGTGGGCACCACTGTTTATATTGAATTCCACATCCTTACATCGACTAAAGCTGTTTTAAACTTTTTTATGACCTGCATGGGAATTTAAAGCTATTTTTAAAAAAAATCTATTCATCCTCTCTTTTGTTACGAAGTGCTTTAATAATCTTTATCAGGCTAGCTGATATGGGATGAGGCTTCTAAATAGTCTTTATCAACATAAATCATAAGGAACTCGTAGTTGCGTTTGCTGTTACCCTCGCCAGTATATGAATACACATCCAAATAAGCAATAAGTTTTCCGGGTCTTAGCTTTTTATATCTGATCGTTGCCAAGATATATCAGTTGCTTTTCTTTTGTTATTTTTGTCACTCGTTTATTTTGATAAAACAAAGGGTAACAAAAATAAAACAGAATAAAAATCAACAGATCAAAAAAGATAAAAAATATTATTTATGCTAATAATCAACAAGTTAATGGTATTTATCTGTCCGATTTTATCAGGGATTATACACTCTTAAAACCATGGCCGGCATCTATATACATATCCCATTTTGCAAGCAAGCTTGTCATTATTGTGATTTTCACTTTTCAACTTCTAAAAAATATAAAACCGAGATTATTAATTCAATGCTCAAAGAGCTTGAACTGCAGAAAGAATACCTCGGCCGGCAAACTATTGAGACTATTTATTTTGGAGGAGGAACTCCGTCCATTTTAACTGCTCAGGAAATACAGACGTTTATAGATCGGGTTATACATTTGCATCCCGTTGCTTCAGGTGCAGAGATTAGTATGGAGGCCAATCCGGATGACTTAACTCCGCAGCAGGTTAAAGAGCTAAAACCACAGACATTAACCGTTTCAGTATTGGCATCCAATCATTCTTTGAAGAGGATTTGAAATGGATGAACAGGGCACATAATGCAAAGGAAGCAGATAGTGCCGTGAAACGAGTACAGGATGCCGGTTTTGAGAACATCACACTTGATCTGATCTATGGTTACCCTTTGCTTACAGATCAAAAGTGGAAAGCAAATCTGGATAAAACACATGAGTTAAACGTTCCCCATATCTCTGCTTATTCGATGACGGTAGAATCTAAAACTGCCTTAGCTCATTTTATTAAAAAAGGAAAGCAGCCGGAAATGAATGACAATCAGAGTGCGGAGCAATTTTTATTCCTCATCGGGCAGCTTAAAGAATGGGGATATGAGCATTATGAAACCTCTAACTTTGCAAAGCCTGATCAATATTCCCGGCACAATACGAATTACTGGAGAGGGGTATCCTACCTTGGTATTGGCCCATCGGCACATTCTTTTAACGGCGAGGCCAGGAAGTGGAATATAGCCAACAATGCAAAGTATCTCGAGTCTTTATTGCTGGACAAGATTCCTGCAGAAATGGAAATTCTTACGCAGAATAATCGGGTCAATGAATATATCATGACCTCCTTAAGAACGATGTGGGGAATGGATCTTTCTAAAATTGATCGTGACTTTGGCTCAGGTTACAGTACTGAAATAGAAAAGAGTGCAGAAGAGTTTTTTGACAAAGGATGGATTATAAAAAAGGATCCGAATACGCTGGTCTTAACCGATGCCGGGATGTTATTCAGCGATCACATCGCTTCTGAACTGTTTATAGATGAAGAAAGGAAATAAAATTCTTAGTTTAGCAGCAGCCTATAATTATAATAAAATATGAAAAAAATTAGCTTATTTCTTGTACTGTCTATGTTTTTAAGCGTGGTGGTACATGCCCAAAGTAAAAGTGAAAAACAAGTTGCAATAGCTGTAGAAGCACTTAGGAAAGCCATGGTAGATGGAACGAAAAGTGAATTGGAAGCAATAGCAGATAATAATTTAACCTATGGGCATTCCAACGGTGTGCTGCAGAATAAAGTAGAGTTTGTAGATGCAATAGTTAGCGGGATGTCAGACTTTGTTACGCTTGAGTTTAAAAACCAGACTATTCTCGTATCTGGTAAAACAGCGATCGTTCGTCATGATCTAGTCGCTTCAACGAATGATAAGGGTAAAGAACCCGGTACTGCAAACTTGCATATCCTTACTGTTTGGCAAAAGACACATGGTAAATGGCTGATGCTGGCACGTCAGGCTGTTAAAAAAATCTAAAAATAAGGGGCTAAAGGCCCCTTATTTTATAATCCATCAACCCCTTCCATAAGTTAAAACCCAATTCCTTAAAGTTTTTGCATGTTTTGCATTCAGCTGATCAGGCAGTAAACGCCATTCCCAGTTCTTTTCTATTGTTGCCGGACTATTCATTCGGGCATGCTCACCTAAACCAATAATATCCTGTACAGGCAGTATCACCGTTACTGCAACACTGGAGTACGCTAAGCGACTCAGTTCAGTGTGCACATTTTTTGCTGCCGATCTTTTTCCCTAAGTAGCTATTTAAATTTTGCTTGATAGTCTTATCGGCATTTTCCTTGTACCAGCCAACCATGGTATTGTTATCGTGTGTGCCGGTATATACAAAAAAGTTTTCTTCAAACAAGTGGGGGCTGTTAAGCGATTGAGGCATATCATCTCCAAAAGCAAATTGAAGCACTTTCATGCCGGGCAAATTAAACGCATCCCGAAGTTCGTAAACCGGTTGGTCAATGTCGCCCAGATCCTCTGCAATAAAAGGAACCTTGCCAAGTGTCTGTTCCACTGCATCGAAAAATGCACGACCTGGCCCTGGCTTCCACTGTCCGTTTCTAGCAGTAAGCTCTTGTGCTGGTACTTCCCAATAGGAAGAAAATGCTCTGAAATGATCAAAACGTATCAGGTCAAAAAGTTCGGTATTCTTTTTTATCCTGTTGATCCACCAGTCATAATTTAGCTTTTTTAATACATCCCATCGAAATACGGGCATACCCCACAGTTGCCCGTTGTTATTAAAGTAATCGGGAGGAACTCCTGCAACGCCTAATATTCGGCCTGATTCATCCAGACAAAATAGCTCAGGGTTCGCCCATACGTCTGCAGAGTCGTAACTCGTATAAAAAGGCATATCGCCAAACAGGCTAATTCCTAAACCATTGCAGTAACTTTTCAATGCGCTCCATTGTTTGTTAAAGATAAACTGGATCCATTTTATCTCTTCAATTTGCTCAATTTTAGAAAACCTAAAGGTTTCTATAGCTTTCGGGTCTCTAAGTTTAAAGGCATCAGACCATTCATACCAAGCTAACTGGCCAAATTCATCCTTAAGAGCCCTATATAACGCATAGTTATCAAGCCATGAGGCTTCCCTTTCACAAAATAACATGAAATCATCTGAGGGTAGATACTCGTCTTTGAACCTGCGATATGCTTTTTTGATTAATGCCGATTTTAATTCTTGCACAAACTTAAAGTCAATCCGATCCGTAGGGATCACGTATTGCTTCTTTAAATCTCTATCACGTAGGAATCCCTCTTTAAGCAAGTACTCCGGACTAATAAGCAATGGATTACCCGCCATGCTTGAACACGAACTATAAGGGGAATGCATACTGGCTTCTTCTGTAGGATTTAGAGGAAGAATCTGCCAATACTTTTGTTTAGCGGAAGCTAAAATATCAGCGAATTTATAAGCTTCAGGACCAAAATCGCCTATTCCAAAAAGGGAAGGCAATGAACTGATATGTAATAACACACCTGCTGATCGTTTATTCTCAGATGGCTTAAGCTTCAAAACAGCGAATGGAAACGAACTAAAGATGGATCCAATCAACAGTTCCTCTTCTGCTTTTCCTGTTGCATCATTAAAAATATTTGTCCATTCCGAAGGAACTGATGAAGGTAGCAACAGGCGGGTTTTATGCCAGTCAATTTCCAATGGTTCACAATCTTGTTCTTCACAAATCTCTGCAAGATGTAGAGGGACTACGGTAACTACCCAATTGTTATGGTGTTTCCGTGCAAATGCAAGAATGTTATCCTTATATCTTCCCTTTACTGTCAAAGGTAAATAATCTCCCTTTTCATATAGCTCCGGAGACTGCTGCCTTAAATCAAATAGTTGATGGGTCAACACCAATTTGATTTCTCCGGAGTAACGATTATTCCATAAATGCTCAAAAAGGTTTTCCTGATCAAGAATCTCTTCATCAAATAATTGTTCCTTTAAAATTTGTTCTCTTTGAAAATAATTAACAGGCCTTCGGTTATCGGGATCAACAAGACTCAAATCCCATAATTCACAACCCTGATAAACATCAGGTACACCCGGACAAGTGAACTTAAGTATAGTCTGAGCCAATGAATTTAGTATTCCAAAATCGGCTACTTTTGTACGTATTTTTTCAAAGCTTTCCCAAAATGGACCATCGCGTTGAAGTAATTTTAAAGCAAATGATTTCGTTGCTTCTTCATATTGCGCATTGGGCTCCGACCAGCTAGTCTGAACTTTTGCCTCCCTTAGCGCTTTAGTCAGGTATTCCTGAAGCCTTTCAGGAAAATTATCTTCATCTTGTCCCGGCATTGGGTAAGCGCCGATAATAGTCTGGTAGATCAGGTATTCGTCATTGGCATCGGGCCTTGTTAAAGTTTTCAATGGCTCATTTATTTTGATCCATTTATCTACCTTCTTAAACCAAAGTTCAGGAATATCGGTCAATACGTTTAAACGAGCTCTCACATCTTCCCCTCTTTTGGTGTCGTGTGTCGATGTTCCATTCATCGATAATGGTCCCGATTGTTGCCTCTCCTCCATTTTAGAGTGGAAATTCGCTACTGAAATTCCAAAGGAATCAGGCGAATCTCCTACTTCGTTATGACCAATAAAACGATTGTAGGTATACATCAACGTATCTTCCACTCCTTTAGCCATTATTGGCCCGCTGAACTGCATACAGCGTTGATAAAAATACAGTGCCTGTGCACTGCATTCCTCATCTTGTGTACCTGATTTCGGTAAAATAGTTTCTTCCAGTATATCGACAGCACTAGTTAAGTGGGGCTTTTTATCTCTAATCTTTTGGAAGATACTCTTAAGACTTTTCTTTTCGGCTTTCTTTAATGGTAGCGCATTTCCATAATAACGATAAACAGGTGTGTAAATAAGGAAATAAGCAATTGCCGTTTTAAAATCAATCTCTGGATATACCGCCCTTGGAGAGAGATTTGAACTGATAAAAAGCTGATATAGGTTTTCAAGCTCACCCGTCATATTTTGAAATAGAATGGCTGCTTTTTTTTCATGAATCTGATCTTCAATATCTTCTCCCAAAGGCACCAGGTCATTGTAGAAATTGGTAAAGCGCTTTTTACTCTTCTCCAGACTAAATACATTGTTTACGATTCCAAGAAAATCATATCCGGAGTTTCCTTGTATAGGCCAGGAGCTAGGTATCGATTCTCCTTCTTCCAATATCTTTTCTACAATGATATAAGGCTCAGGCCCTGCTAAAGTTCTTAACCGATTTAAGTACTCTTCCGGATTAAACAAACCATCGATATGATCTATTCGCAGTCCCTGAAACACCCGGTCATCCACTAGCTTCTTTAAATATTCATGATATACGTTAAATACGTTTTGATCCTGAATATTAATGCATATCAGTCCGTTAACCGTAAAAAAACGGCGAAAATTGATCCTGTTATCGGTCTCCTGCCAATGGCAAAGTTCATAAAACTGTTCATCTGCAATGTGTTCCAGCAGATCAGGACTTGCATTAATATGATCCAGACGGGAATGAATGGAATCATCTTCTTCAGGCGTAATATTGTCATCATTAAATATCAATGCATAAGATGCCGCGTTCACAGGATAGTATGCATCGAAATAGTTTAATACAAACTTTTCATCCCTGTAATCCAGCTTTAACTCCTGCTTTTCTATTGCCTTTTTTAGCGTACTTCCTAAAAAAGGTACCATCAGTTTCCCCTGAAAGAAATCACTACTGAATGCCGTATCAAAAAATTCAGCATATTCAGATTCTTTACCTTTTTCCAATACATCCATTAACCAGGGGTTCCGGTGGTCGAATGCCATGTGGTTGGGTACAATATCCTGAAGCCATTGGATCTTACTTTCCTCCAGCATAACATGAATGCTCCGCAAATCTTCTTCAGTTCCTATTTCAGGATTAATCCGACCGGGATTTAAACCGTCATATCCATGTGTACTGCCTGGTGTGGACTCGAATATAGGGGAGGCATAAATGGTACTGACTCCAAGTTTTTTAAGGTAAGGAATGATTTTTTTAAAATGCTTGAAGGTAAATTCTTTATGAAACTGAATTCGGTACGTGGAAATGGGATTCATGAAATGAGTTTTTGAAGAGTTCTAATCTTATTCTAAAATTAATAGCGACTGCCCTGGTAATACTACCATCGTTTGATCCGTATAGTTTTCGGCAATTTTTAAATGACCATTCCATTGGCTATCTCCGGAGAAAATTAAAATGTTCCAATTTTTATGAAGAAATGGTAATTGAATTTCTTGATTCGTAGAAGAGAAGTTCATCAGGCAAAGGACATGCCTTTCTTCCTGCCACCGGTGTACCAATAAGGTGTTGTTTTGTTCGTCAACCGTTACTTCAATCTGCTTCCTATTCAAGGAACTCAAAGCGGGATGATGCTTCCGCAGATGAATAAGCTTCTGATAGTATCTAAACATGTTTTGATGCAAAGGATCTTCCAGCAAGTTCCATTGCAATTTAGAGTTTTCAAATGTTTCCATGGACATTGGATCAGGAGCTTCACCCTGCAAATGAAAATCTGCGAACTCCTTTTTACGGCCTTTTCGCACTGCTTCAGCAAGCTGTGGATCGGTGTGACTCACAAAGTACTGGAAGGGGTTAGTTTCGCTCCATTCCTCTCCCATAAAGAGTAGGGGCAAGTATGGAGCAGTTAAAACAGCGCCTGCAAGTAATCTTTGCATTTCAGGGGTATGCAACTGACTGGTACGCTCTCCTAACATGCGGTTACCAGTTTGATCATGGTTTTGCGAAAACACCACAAATTGCTTTCCCTCGTTCTCCTCTGCTTTAACCCCAAAGTGTTTTTTACGGTGAGGCGAATACTGTCCATCATATACATAAGCATCGGTATATGATTTTGCGAGATCTGAAATGCCTTTAAAATCGGCAAAATAGCCTGTTGCTGGTTCTCCTGCTGTAATACGTAAAGCATGATGAAACTCATCAATCCATTGCGCATCCATTCCATACCCTTGTTTTGCTAATGGATCTATAAAGCGGGTGTCATTCAGGTCTACTTCAGCAATCAGAAAATGATTTCTTCCTGTTTCCTGGTTTAACTGATCAACAGCTATTTTAATTTCCCGTAAAATATGTACCGGACTAAAATCTTTTATAGCATGTACAGCATCCAGCCTAAGTGCATCAATATGGAAGTCTTTGAACCACATCAATGCATTTTGTTTAAAGTAGCTTCTTACCGCATCACAATAGGCATCATCAAAATTTAATGCTTCCCCCCATGGGGTATTGTATTTTGAGGTGAAATAATAGCCGAAGTCATTGAAATAGTTACCTTCGGGACCGATATGATTGTAAACCACATCAAGAATTACCGCAATTCCATTTTCATGACAGCGATCAACCAGATGCTGCAGCCCTAAAGCACCTCCATAAGAATGCTGAACGGCATAAGGGGCAACGCCATCATAACCCCAGTTGCGTTCGCCTGGAAACTGAGCTACCGGCATTATTTCTATTGCTGTGATGCCTAATTGTTTAAGATGCTCAAGTTTGTCTTCAATCGCTGCAAATGTACCTTCAGGTGTAAATGTTCCGGTATGCAGCTCATAAATAATATAGGATTCGAGAGCTGTATTTTGCCAGTTGGTATCCGTCCAGCTATAGTCATTCAGATTGAGAGCTTGTGATGATCCATGCACTCCTTCAGGTTGTGATAAAGAGGCCGGATCAGGCCGCTCGGTTTTCCTGTCTAAAATTAATTGATACAGGTCGCCCTCTTTAATCTGATTCGTTTGGATGGTCCAGTAACCATAAGCCGTTTCTGTAAGAGGTAAACGTAATTTTTTGTCAACCAGACTGATTTCTACAAAGGTTGCTTTAGGTGCCCACACTGAAAATTGGGCAAGCCCTTGTTCATCGAAATGAAGTCCGGGTCTCATTCGGTCGTTTGCGTCAAGCATCATCTGATTTTAAGGTTTAACCAATCTTAAAAGTACAATACTGCGACTTTCAACCAGTAAGGATTCGGAAGATTTAAAGCGATCACCTTCTGTTTCAAAGAAGTTTTCATGTGTATCCAACACTTTCGTCCACTCTTTACCATACTTTTCTTCTGGCAATACAAAGTTTAAAGGTTCATAATGCGCATTGAAAATGACATAGAAACTGTCATCTATTATTTTTTCACCTTTAGGTCCCACCGATCGTATTGCATTTCCGTTTAAAAATACGCCTAATGATTTTGCAAAGTCATGCCCCCAGTTTTCATCCGGCATTTCAATTCCTTTAGGAAGGAACCAGGCTATATCTTCAAGACCAATGCCTTTAAATGGAAGTCCTGTGAACCAGCGACGCCTACGAAAAACAGGGTGATTTTTTCTTAAATGAATTAACTTTTTAGTAAAATTCAGCAAACTCTGATCTGCCTGCGGCCAGTTTAACCAGGAAACTTCATTATCCTGACAATAAGCATTATTATTTCCGCCCTGCGTTCTGCTCATTTCGTCGCCCGCTACTAACATAGGAACACCTTGAGAAAGAAAAAGCGAAGTTAAAAGGTTTCTCTTCTGCCTTTCACGAAGCTCATTTATAAGTACATCATCTGTAGGACCCTCTACTCCACAGTTCCAGGAGCTATTGTTACTTTCTCCATCATTATTATCTTCTCCATTCGCCTCATTATGCTTTTCATTATAAGAAACCAGGTCGTTCAATGTAAAACCATCATGGGCAGTAATGAAATTAATACTAGCTGTAGGTCGGCGATAATCATCTTTGTATAAATCGGAACTTCCAGTAAAGCGCTCCGCAAATTCTGCCAGCATACTTTCCGCACCACGCCAATAGTCACGCAGGCAGTCTCTGTATTTCCCATTCCACTCCCCCCAACCGGCAGGAAATTTTCCTACTTGATATCCACCTTCTCCAATGTCCCAGGGCTCGGCAATTAACTTTACCTGCGAGATAAGCGGGTCCTGATGGATAATGTCAAAGAATGAACCTAAACGATCTACATCATGAAGTTCACGGGCTAATGTCGACGCCAGGTCAAAACGGAACCCATCTATATGCATTTCAGTAATCCAGTAACGAAGACTATCCATCATCAACCGGAGGACTACAGGGAGCCGGGCATTCAAAGTGTTACCTGTTCCTGTATAATCTTTATAATACCGTGCATCATCCTCCATAAGGCGATAATAGGATGCATTGTCAATTCCTTTAAATGATAAGGTTGGGCCCAGTTGATTTCCCTCTGCGGTATGATTGTACACCACATCGAGTATAACCTCTATGCCTGCTTTGTGAAATTCCTTAACCATTTGTTTAAATTCAGTGACCTGTTCGCCAAGTACCCCACTGCCCGAATAGCGTACATCGGGTGCAAAGAAGCCGATCGAATTATAGCCCCAATAATTGTATAATCCCTTATCAGCTAAATAAGCGTCACTTACAAAATGATGTACAGGCATTAGTTCAATGGCGGTAATGCCTAAGTCAATCAGATATTTAATGGTTACCGGATGCCCTAATGCGGCATAGGTTCCACGGATATTTTCAGGAATGTCCGGATGAAGTTTGGTAAAACCCTTTACATGCGTCTCATAAATAATGGACTTATGGTAAGGGATGTTGGGTGCCTTATCATCCTCCCAATTGAAGTGCGGGTCAATAACTACTGATTTAGGAATATAAGCGGCACTGTCTTCTGAGCTGAAACTTAAATCGGCGTCCGGGTGTCCCATTTCATAACCAAACAAAGAGTTATGCCATTGGATTGTACCTGCAATTGCTTTGGCGTAAGGATCAATGAGCAATTTGTTAGGATTAAAGCGATGTCCGTTCTGTGGGTCGTAAGGACCATAAACCCGATAGCCGTATAATTGGCCTGGTTTCAGATCGGGAATGTAGACATGCCATACATGATGGGAACGCTCTTTAAGTCTGATTTTTATGTCCTCGGCAAGGTCGTCTGTCGAATTAAATAAGCACAGATCGACTCCTTCTGCATTTTCTGCATGTAGTGCAAAATTAATTCCATTTCCATCCCATGTTGCACCAAGAGGGAAAGGTGATCCAGGATATACAGTCGTATTCATTGCTTTTTAAGCTTAAAAAATATAAAATGTTTGCAAAAAAAAGTATTAAATGACCAATAATCGTTCAGGTATAATCAAGATTATGGCTTTATGTGACCTAAGTCATGTTTTAATAAATGAAATATCTTGTCTTTTGTAAAACATTTTATACCAAATTGATGAGTCATACATTTCATATACCTGTATTGGGGCTGGGGTTTACAGTAGATACACCATTAAAAGTAGGACGTTACGGGATTTCATCTGTGATTTCCATCGTTGACGATATGTTGATAGAACGAATGAGAAAGTTCTATGCTAAGAAACATGAGGAAGAGTACGTTGCTATTGATATAAAAGATGAAGATCATAGAGCAAAACGTATTTGTGATTATTTAAACATGGTTAACCGCAAGCTTAACGAACAGTTTGAACAATTGAAATCACAATTGTTTACTGCTGAGTCTGATCTTACACGTTATTTCCAACTGTTACCTGAAACTTCATTCCTTAAAATAAAATACAATCAAATGCTTGTAGAAGCAGATCAGGTTGAAAAGGACCGTATCGGTGCTGCATTACGCCAGGAAATGAATAAGGGAGCTATTGATGTAAACATCATGGCTAAAATTGATAAAACTAATTTTAGAGCAAACGGCGAAAATACAGGGGAAGATAATTCTGACGCTCTTGCTGGTTTAAGAGGCTTTGCAATGAGTGATCTTGATTCATCAATCGTACTGTCGGCGGGAATGAATCCTCGTTTGTATGGCTATTTGGAGAGTTTTCCAGACTTTTTCCCAGATCAGACTGAAAAGCTTAAAAAGAAAGTGATCTTAAAAGTGAGTGATTTTCGTTCAGCTTTCATACAAGCTAAATTCCTTGCCAAAAAAGGAATTTGGGTATCTGAATTCAGAGTAGAATCAGGACTTAATTGCGGAGGTCATGCTTTTGCTACCGAAGGGTATTTAATTGGCCCTATTCTGGAAGAATTTAAAACTAAGCGTCAGGATATGATAGTCGATATTTTTGCTATCTATCAGAATGCTTTACTTACAAAAGGAATTACCATCAGTAATCCACCTGCAATGCGGATCACTGTACAAGGTGGAATCGGTACTGTTGAAGAAAATAATTTTATATTAGATTATTACCAGGTAGATGGCACAGGATGGGGAAGTCCATTTCTATTAGTAGCTGAAGCCACTAATGTTGATGCTGAAACGCTTGAAAATTTAACAAAATCTACTGCGGCAGATTTTTATATCAGTGGGTCATCTCCATTAGGAGTTCCTTTCAATAACTATCGTTTGAGTAGTGCTGAAAAACAACGGGTTGCCCGAATTGAAAAAGGTCGTCCGGGAAGTCCTTGTAAAAAGAAATACCTGGTATCGAATACCGAATTTACTGCGCTACCTATATGTCTTGCTTCAAGGGAATATCAAAATCTAAAGCTAAAGCAATTGGATACGCTTGGTCTTGCACCTGATGATTATCAGACGCAGTATACAAAGATCACTGAAAAGTTATGTTTATGCGAGGGTCTTTCTGCTGCAACTTATATCAAAGACGGAATTCTTAATCCGAAAGAAGAGCCAGCAGTTGCAATATGTCCTGGTCCAAACCTAGCTTATTTCTCCAGAGCGTTTTCTTTGGATGAAATGGTTAAACACATCTATGGTAAAATAAATTTGCTACAAGGTGTAACCCGGTCATCTTTCTTTGTAAATGAGCTTAATTTATATGTTGATTATCTTAAGAATGACATATCCAATCATCTAAAAACATTAGATGCTAAAAAGATCAAACAACTAGAGAAATTTAAAGAGCAATTGTTGATTGGTATCGAATATTATAAAAAACTAGCAGGAAGTATTACCAACCAGACTGAACAATATTTGAATAAATTTATACAAGAACTTCAGGAGATCGAAGTTCAATTGAAAATGATAGCCATACAGGAATATAGCGAAGTTTAATTAAATAGCGGTGATTACTGAAATGACTAAAACCAGGGTTGCCAGAAAGATGTAAATGATCAGATCAGATCTTCTTTTTTCTGCGTCGCTCAGCTTAGTTTTGTAAGAATTTTCATTAAATGATTTAGCTATCATGGCTTAAATTTTATCTACTTATTAGTAGGCAAAATTTAAGCCATGATAGCTTTTTTTATGCATTTATTGTTGCATTTGAGGAGTTTAGCTTAAGATGAAATAATATTATTTTCAGGGGGTTATAGACATGAATATTAAATAGGACGGTTTAATATTCATGTTTAGGAAATAAAGGACATCTGTATAAAAAAGCCGGATTTTTATCCATTCTGAAATAACTTGGGAATGGTAAATTAAACAGTATAATAAGGCTATGATGATTATACTTAAAAGGGATATAATTCTGACCTCATTCTGAGCTGGCTCGCATTGCGAGCGAACAAGGTGCGGACAAGGTGCGGAGGAGGTGCGCGGAATGTGCGCTTTAATTATGATGGAGATATAAGCCAAAAAAGAACAATAACCGTATCACATTGTCGGATATAGTAGTTAGTTCAAGAATATAGGTAGTGCTTATCTGAATTACCTCAAATTTACGTATTGTCTTTTCTTAAATATTTTTTAAGCTTTTTTGATTGTTAAATCGTTATCTATTAGCTTAAAGGGTAAATGTGCATACGAAATTCATCAAATCTTTATTAAAAAAGGATTATTAGTTAATTTTTTATAAACTAATCATTAGTTGAAGTGATAATAATGTCAATTTCTGTATGATAACGGAAATATATGTAGTATATATATGGTTAATTATATAAATAGTATTAATAGATTATAAATTATATCAAAAACTTGCATAAAAATTCAAATACCTTCAATAAAACAGTATTTATTATGATTTATTACAATAAATTTCTATGTTTACTTGAAATAAACAAAATTTTTATGTCACATCTACCCTTTTTAATTGTAAATGGCACGCAAAAGACCGAAATGCGTGTAAAAACGAGTTGTTTCTTGAAATATTTATTCAAAATATATCAAGAATGATAAATGTAACAATAGGTTAATCGATTCACTCCCTTTAATTTTCATTATTAATCATGAATTAGCACGCATATGAAAAAATTTTTATCTGCATTTATTATTCTTTTTGTTCTTTTCAGTAAGGCACAAGCGCAAGAGCGATCAATTTCAGGAACAGTAACGGCACTCTCAGATGCTACAGGATTGCCTGGCGTTAGTATAAAAATCAAAGGCACCACTAAAGGTACAAGTACTGATTTAAATGGTAAATACCAGATATTAGTAAGTGGGCCATCGCAAGTATTGGTGTTTACCTATATCGGATTTAATCCAATTGAGGTTGCTGTATTAGCTAGCAATATTTTGAACGTTAAATTAGAAGAATCCTCTGCTGCACTAAATGAAGTAGTGGTAACAGCAGCAGGTATTAAAAGGGATAAGAGTACATTGGGTTATTCTGTAACTACAGTAAACTCTGAGAGTCTCACTCAAAAATCGGAGCCTGATCCACTAAGAGCATTAACAGGTAAAGTGGCCGGGGTTAATATACAAAGCTCCGGAGGTGTTGCAGGTGGTGGTACTAATATCACCATCCGCGGAAACTCTTCTCTGGGAAATAACAATCAGCCTTTGTTTGTTGTAGATGGAATCCCGTTTGATAATTCAAGTTTTGCCAACGTAGGGTCTACAGTTGGGGGAGCGGGAACAACTAACAGGGCGTTTGACCTTGACCCGAATAATATTCAGAGCATGACAGTGTTAAAGGGTGCAGCAGCTGCCGCCCTATATGGTTCCAGAGCAGCAAACGGTGCGGTTATCGTTACAACCAAATCGGGGAAGAAACAAAGCAAAAAGGGTACAGAAATAACATACAATACTTCTTATGCTGTTGAAAATGTATCAGGTCTCCCAGACTATCAAACGAAATATGGACAAGGGACTAATAATGACTATCGTCAGGGTGTATATGGATCATGGGGACAACCTTTTGCTGGTGTAAATAGTATCTTGCCAACACGTACTACAATACCTCATCAATTAACCCGACAATTTAGTTCTGCTGTATTTCCCGAAATATATCAGGCAGATGGAATAACGCCTATTCAAGTGCCTTATCAGTCATATGCGAAGGAAAATGCAAAGAACTTCTTCCAAACAGGAAGTGTATTTGAAAATGCCCTTTCTATCTCGTCAGGGAGTGAAAAAGGTAATTTCACTGCAGGTGTATCCCGGACTGATAATACAGGGGTGGTTCCTGAAAATACTATAAACCGGACATCAATAAATGTTGGAGGAAATGTAAAACTGGATAATAAGTTTTATGCAAGTGGTAGTATCAATTATGTCATTACCAGTCAAAAGACTCCTCCGATAGGTGGAGCAACAGGGTCTATCATGTCGGCGCTGATGTATACCCCTACCAGTTATGATCTGACAAACTATCCGTATGAAAATCCTGTTGATGGGAGTAATGTATACGATTATACAGGAGTAGATAATCCATATTGGTCTGTCAAACACAGTCCCACAACCAGTGATGTAGATCGTTATTACGGAAACCTGATCATAGGTGTTGATCCTTATTCCTGGTTAAATCTTCAGAATTCTGCTGGTTTCAATGCTTACACGGATCGCCGGTTAAGTGTTCGTGGAAAAGGCAGTTCTTCTTATGCCAACGGAAGTATCACAAGTGATAATATTTATCGTCAGGAGTTAGATAATACATTTCTTGCGACAGTTACTAAAGCAATTAATAGTGATATTTCTTTACGGTGGATTCTTGGAAATAATATAAATCAGCGTCTTACAAAGAGGGATGCATTTTATGGAGACGGAATTATTGTTCCTGATCTAAATACAATGACTAATACCTCGACTATTGTTCCGGTAAAATTATCAAATAATCGGAATGAAATTCAGCAACGTTTTTATGCTTTCTTCACAGATATTACCTTAGATTACAAAACATTTGCTTCTTTAAACTTAGTAGGAAGGAACGATGTATCCTCCACTTTGCCATCAGATAACAGTAGTTATTTTTATGGGGGTGTAAATGGATCATTAATATTTTCGGAGGCATTAAAAATCCCTAAGAAAATTCTTTCTTTTGGTAAGATCAGAGCGGGTTATACACGTGTTGGTAATGAAGCATCTCCTTACCAGGTGAACACTGTATATTTAAGTAATACGGCTCTGGGTACTAATACAGGTGTAGGGGCCTTAGGAAATCCTTTCTCTTATACACCAATTGGGAGTACAAATTCAGTAACAACGAATGTTTTAACACAAATAGATCTTTTATCGAATGCAGGTTTAAAACCTGAGTTTATAACAGAACTTGAATTGGGTACAGAGCTTCGATTCTTAAACGGTAGAATTGGATTGGATTTTACTTATTACAATAAAAAGAGTACTTCGCAAATTTTTACTGTAACCGCTGCACCTTCATCGGGTTATACTCAAAAGATTCTTAATCTCGGGAAAGCAACCAATCAAGGTATCGAAGTAGGACTTACTTTATCTCCTATTCAATCTTCACAACAAGGCTTTAACTGGGATATTTCTTCAAACTTTACACGAAACAGAAATATAATAAATGATCTGGGAGGATATTCCCGGTTTAGTTATGGAGGAACTGATGGTACGAGTAGTGTGCATATGGTGGGTCAGCCTTTTGGCCTCATACAAGGAACCGCTTATGCCAGAGATGATGAAGGAAATGTGTTGATTGACCCTAACACAGGTAAACCGTTAGTATCTGGAAGTTTAATGCCTATAGGAGATCCTAATCCTGATTTCATTTTGGCGATTAACAATTCATTTACTTATAAAAGCTTCAGTCTAAGTGTTCTTTTTGACTGGAAACAAGGTGGCGATCTTTATTCCAGCACCGTAGGTAATATGTTTTCACGTGGTGTTACCCGCGATACTGAAAACAGAGAATTTACGATCGTATCGCCTGGTGTATATGGCGACATCAATACACTGCTTCCATTGTTAGATGCAAACGGCAACAAAATTCCAAATAGTACGGCCATTTCATATGAAGATCATTTCTTTAGTAATGGTATGGGACCTGGAGGAGTAAATGAAGGATCTGTTCTGGATGCAACGGTGTTCCGCTTAAGGGAAATATCTTTTGGATATCAAATACCTAAATCTTTTCTGAAAAAGACACCTTTTGGCTCGGCATTTATATCTCTAAGCGGACGAAACTTATGGTATAAGGCACCAAACTTCCCTAAGTATATGAATTTTGACCCTGAAGTAAGTTCATTAGGTGTTGGTAACTCGCAAGGGTATGATAACCTTGCCGTACCGACGACCAAAAGATTTGGAGTTAACTTAAGATTCAGCTTCTAAGATTCGAACTAATTAATTTAAAGGTATAATTATGAAATTCAGATATAAAAAATATACATTTCTGGTAGCTGGTATTTTACTCCTAAACAGCTCTTGTAAAAAGTTTGTGGATATTAATGATGATCCCAATAATCCAACTGTTGCTCAATTAAGCTTGTTGCTTCCTTCTTCTGAAATATCAATGGCAAGTAATATGTATCTGGTTAACAGTGGGGCTTCAACTTTCATCCAACATGCCATATTTTCATCTAACTTAGGCCGTTTTCAACAATCCGGGACTAGTTTTAATGATTCCTGGAATGGGTTTTATAGTCAATCACTAAATGATATTGAAACAATTATTAGTACAGGAACTCAACAAGAGCAATGGGGTTATGTAGCGATTGCAAAATTAGAAAAGGCCTATTTGTATAGTATAATGGTAGATATGTGGGGAAAGATTCCTTTTTCAGAGTCTAATCAGGGTCAGGTGTATGATAGTCCTGCATTTGAAGAAGGCGCTGAAATCTATGAGAAAGTTTTTGTACTTATTGATGAGGCTATTGCAGATGCAAATAAAGTTTCTGGTACAACTTTACTAACATCAGGAGGAGTAGATGTTTTTTACGGAGGCACAAAAACTTCATGGATCAGCATGGCTAATTCGCTTAAGTTGAAGTTATATAATCAGATCAGATTGGTAGATCCTGCAAGGTCAGCTGCTGCAATTACTGCATTAGTAAGTACGCCTGCGACTTTAATAGGTGGTACAACAAATGCGAATACAACTGATTTTATATTTAAATTCGGATCATCAATAAGTCCGAATAACCGACACCCTTGGCACCGCATTGAATACCAGGCGAGCAAAACGTTCTATATGAGCCAGTCGCTGATCAGTACCTTATTCAGTAATGATGACCCAAGGCTCCGTTATTATATTTTCAGACAGAATGCAACTGCTGGCTTAAACAACTCAACGAATAGTAATGGTTATTACGGACGAGAACCTGGTGATCCTACAGCAGTACCAGCAGATTTATCAAGAAGAGCAACATTTGGTATTTATCCGGCCGGGGGTCTTTACGATAATGCCACTATCAATAACTTACCTGCTACAAATGTGTTTTTAACTAATCCGGCAAGTCCTGGTGCTGTGAAAGTAGTTGGTGTAAATGATGGATCAGGTGCTGGTGTGTTGCCATTGATCACTAATTTCATGGTTAAGTTTATTCGTGCGGAAGCGGCGTTGACGCTCAATACGGAAAGTCCTGCAGCAGCCAGACAACATTTTATTGATGGAGTTACCGCAAGTTTAAACAGCATCGGAACGATAAGTGGGATAGCGATGCCTGCCACAACAATTTCAGGATTTACGGCTAAGCTTGCTGCACAATATGATGCTGCAAATGCTGCCGAAAAGCTTAATCTGGTTATGACTCAAAAGTACATTGCCTCTTATGGTAATGGAATGGAATCGTATACTGACTATAGAAGAACTGCGCTTCCGGTATTAAGAGGTCTGGCATCTCCTTTAAATGTATTTCCATTAAGAATGTATTATTCTGACACCGAATTAACGACGAATAGTACAATAATGGATAATGCGAGTGCGATACAAACTGCACAGCAGATCACACCGGTATTTTGGGATAAATAAAGCAAAAGGATAATCACAATAATCATTTAAAAAACATCTGATGAAAAGAATCATATTTGCCATGCTAATCGGTTTAATAGGAATTAGCGCTTGTAAGACAGTGGATTACGATTGGGAGAATTATAAATATACGGCAGTTCCCATAGTGACTTTAGATACCGCAAAATCTGCATTAGCTACCAGGCAGGCTGCGAAGGTTTCATTCTTTAATTTAAAAAGTGCAGATGTTGGTAGTCAGCAATTTGGCTTCAGCCTCAATTGGGAAGGATTTGGACTGGTTACCGTTTCGTCTATTGAAGTGTATGCAAGCTATAATAAAGCAGAAGCGAGTGTACCGGGGTATCCTATTGTGATTAACTATCCGGGAAATCAATATCCGAATATTTATCAGTTTCCTATTCCGAGTGTTGTTAAATCTACAGAGAAATTATACGATACAGCAACTACTTTTCCCAAAACATATTCTTTCACGGCAAATGAACTGGCCACATTAACAGGCGCAAATTTGAGTACTGTGGAGGTGAATGACTATTTTCTCTTTAAGTTCATTTTGAACCTTTCGGATGGAAGAAGGATCATTACATTCTTTAATAATGTGTGTGATGAATCGCGTGGAGAACCAGGAGATTGCAGAGTTGGAGTACGGTTTAAGAATCAATAAGTAGAGTTGAATTTAAATTAAAACCCTTATGAGAAAAAGTACACGAGTTGTATATGCATCACTTTTTTTTACGCTGATCATGATGATGAGCAATGCAGAAAAGCTCCAGGCGCAGGATAAGCCTGAAAGTGTTCCTGTAGCAAAAAAGTATACAGCAGAAATAAAAAAATTAACAGGCAACCCACAGGTAAAAAAAGCATTTCAGCTTATTGTGGATCTGGAACCTGAGACGATGAGTAATCATATTTTGCTTACAGAAATCCCTGCCCCTCCTTATAAGGAGGCGGTAAGGGCTAAGAAATTCGCGGAAATGATTAAGGAGGCAGGAGCTGATTCGGTGTGGACGGACACTGCAGGAAACGTGATTGCTCTTCGTAAAGGGCGAACAGGAAAGAAAAGAGTTATACTCGAAGGACATATGGACACTGTTTTTCCTGAAGGAACAGATGTTAAAGTGGTACATAAAGGAGATACACTTTATGCTCCAGGAGTAGGGGATGATACCCGTGCGCTGGCTGTTTTGCTTACTGTAATGAAGGCTATTGATAAAACTGGAATTCGTACAGATGCGGATGTGTTAATAGTTGGCACAGTAGGTGAAGAAGGGCAAGGTGATCTTAGGGGAGTGAAAAACCTTTTTAGTGCCAGTGGACCCGGTATAATAGATTCTTATATCGCTATTGATGGTGGTGCAGTTGGGGGAATTACGCATCGTGGTTTAGGTTCTCACCGTTATCGCATTATGTTTAAAGGTCCGGGAGGTCATTCTTCAGGTGCGTTTGGACTGGCAAATCCGCACAATGCATTAGGTCGGGCAATTCATTACTGGGCTGTTGAAGCGGATAAATTTACAAAGGAGAAAGGTGTTCGGGTTACCTATAATGTGGGTGTGATAGGTGGTGGAACTTCGGTTAATTCAATTCCATTTGAATCGTGGATGGAGGTGGATATGCGTTCAGAGAGTCCGGAGCGGTTAGCCGGTATTGATAAATTACTTCAGGATGCTGTTCAGAAAGCTTTACTGGAAGAAAACCAAATGAAAACGTTAGGTAAAGATCTAACAGTAGATATGAAACTTATAGGCGACCGTCCTTCGGGTGGAAATGATCCAAATCTTCCTTTGGTTCAGCGCACCATGGCTACTATTCAATACCTGGGAGCAGAACCGAAATTAGGAGTAGGATCTACTAATTCAAATATTCCAATTTCAAAGGGAGTGCCGGCAGTAACTATCGGACGTGGAGGTGCAGGAGGTAACGCTCATTCTTTGGACGAATGGTATTTAAACGAAAAGGGATATTTAGGTATTCATCAGGCATTGCTGGTTTTACTGGCAGAAGCGGGCATTGCAAAATAATTCATTACTCATTCATAAACTTTTAAAAATGGTCAATAAAACCTATAGGATATTTACCCTGACTGTACTGTTGTTTACCATAACAATAGCTAAATCGCAATCTATTCCCTCACCAAAGGAGTTCTTCGGATTTAACATTGGTGACGATTACAAACTAACGACTTATACGCAAGCGGAGGCTTACATTAAAAAGCTGGCTACTTCTAACCGAACGAAATTAGTTGATATCGGGATGACTGAAGAGGGGCGGCATCAATATATGCTTATTGTCTCTTCACCAGAAAATATTAAGAAACTGGATCATTATAAAGAGATTTCACAAAAGCTGGCAAGGGCAGAGGGGCTAACTCCAGCGGAAGCACATAAATTAGCAGATGAGGGCAAGTCTGTCATTTGGATAGATGGAGGGTTGCATGCTACAGAAGTTGTGGGGGCACATCAGCTTCTGGAAACGATGTATCAGCTGGTTACCCGCACGGATGAGGAAACGTTGACGATTTTAAATAACGACATTGTTCTGCTTGCACATGCAAATCCGGATGGTCAGGAGCTGGTTACCAATTGGTATATGCGGGAAGCAGATACGTTGAAGCGCAAGATGGACATTCCACGCTTATACGAAAAGTATGTAGGTCATGATAATAACCGTGATTTTTATATGATGAACATGAAGGAAAGTCAGAACATCAGCAAACAGCTGTTTGTTGAGTGGATTCCTCAAATCATGTATAATCATCATCAAAGGGGACCTGCAGGATCTGTATTGGCTGGGCCACCGTATCGCGACCCTTTTAATTATGTTTACGATCCACTTATTGTAACCAGTATTGATGCCGTAGGTGCAGCAATGAATAACCGCCTTAATGTGGAGGGCAAACCAGGGTATACACAGCGTAATGGATCACAATTCTCTACATGGTGGAACGGCGGATTGCGTACCACTCCTTATTTTCATAATATGGTAGGCTTGCTGACAGAAATAATTGGAAGTCCAACACCCGAAACTATTCCTTTAGTTCCAGATCGTTTGATTCCTACTGGGGCAACTCCAAATCCTGTGAAGCCTCAAATATGGCATTTCCGTCAGTCGATAGACTATTCAGTTTCGTTAAATTATGCTGTACTTGATTATGCATCGCGCAGTAGATCTGAGCTTTTGTACAACATCTACCAGATGGGGCATAATGCTATAGAAAAAGGTAAAGGGGATAATTGGACTTATTATCCTAAATATATTCAGGCGATAAAAGATGCTTATCAAAAAGATCAAAAAGATGTAAAGGCTGAAAGTGATGCTTCGAAAGAATTTTCCTTTGGAGGAGAAGGTGATATTCCGACCAAGTACTACGATGCTATATTTAAGGATAAAGCACTCCGTGATGCTCGAGCTTATATTATTCCTTCCGATCAGGCTGATTTTCCAACAGCTGTACGGTTTATTAATGCTTTACTGCTTTCGGGAATTTCGGTAGAAAAGGCTACTGGAAGTTTTAATGTAGGTGGTAAAGAATATCCGGCAGGGTCATTTATTGTGTCAACGGCACAAGCTTTTCGTCCGCATGTAATTGATATGTTTGAGCCTCAGGATCATCCAAATGATTTCCAATATGAGGGAGGTCCACCAATACGTCCTTATGATGCTGCGGGTTGGACACTAGCTTTTCAGATGGGAGTTAAGTTTGATCGGATCCTGGAAGATTACAAAGGTCCATTTGAACAAGTAGCTTATGGAGCGTTACAGTCGCCACCTAAACAAACTATTGCAATTGTTAAAGCCGGATATTTAATAGATCCGAAGGAAAATAATGCATTTATTGCTGTTAATGACCTGCTGAAAGCGGGAGTTGAGGTATATAGGTCCACTTCAGGAGCTACACTTGGATTTTTTTACATTGCCGGAAATGCGAAAGCTCAGGCAATTCTTACTAAAAGTGAGGCGCAATATGGGCTTACTATTAAGTCGGCAACAGAGAAGCCTGCAGTATTAACCAAAATTGGAGCATCCCGGATTGCCATCGTAAATATGTATGGAGGTTCAATTCCTGCCGGATGGGTTCGTTGGTTAATGGAGCAGTATCATTTTGGTTATCAGTTGATCTATCCTCAGGATATTGATGCAGGTAATTTGAATAAAAAATATGATGCTATTATATTGGTGACAGGAATTATACCTCCGGTGGGGAAACCTGAAGTGAATCGTTATGCTGGACGTCAGCCTAAAGCAGAAGAAATACCTGTTGCGTTTCGTCCATGGATTGGAACAATCACTCCTGAAAAATCTATACCACAGTTAAAGAAGTTTTTGGAATCGGGTGGTCATGTTGTGACTATAGGTACGAGTACAAACCTGGCGTATCATTTGCAATTGCCGGTGAAAAATGCATTGGTTGAACCGGGTAAAGATGGCAAGGACAAACCCTTGTCGGCTACCAAATACTATATTCCAGGAAGTTTATTAAAGGTTAGTCTGGATACTTTAGAAATGGCTAACTGGGGTATGCCGGGAGAAAATGACGTTTATTTTGATCGAAGTCCGGTATTTAAACTGGAAGCTGGGGCTGCAGCAAAAGGCATTAAACCTTTGGCTTGGTTTACGACAGATAAACCTCTTCATAGTGGATGGGCATGGGGACAAGCTTATTTGAAGGATGGTGTAGCTGCTTTTGTAGCTCCAGTAGGTAAGGGTAAATTTTACGCATTTGGTCCGGAAATAACCTTTAGAGGTCAGTCTCACAGTACCTTTAAGATGTTATATAACCTGTTATATAACGAATAATACGAATGTAAATACTAAAACTCATGCGATTGCTTCGCATGAGTTTTATAGAAACCTATAATTTAATGTTAAATCATTGTAATGAATAGAAGATTTATAGTGCTAAGTATTGCCTTCAACATCTCTCTTGCTGCAATGGCTCAGAATGCCGATAAAGAAAAGATGATTACTTCGATACAGAGTCACGAAGTGGAGTATGCTAAAATTGCGAAACAAATCTGGGAGTATGCAGAGCCAGGATACTTGGAAGTAAAAAGTTCGGCATTGCTGGAAGATAAGTTAAAGCAGGCTGGTTTTATGGTAACTAAGGGGGTGGCAGAAATTCCAACTGCATTTGTGGCTACATACGGATCAGGGAAACCTGTTATTGGAATCTTAGCTGAATTTGATGCTTTGCCTGGTCTGTCACAAACAGATGAGCCTGTGCAAAAAGCGTTGGTACAGGGTGCTGCGGGACATGGTTGTGGTCATAATTTGTTTGGTACCGCTTCTGTAGCAGCGGCTATTGCTGTAAAAGATTGGATGAAAAGTTCAGGAGGGAAAGGTACACTAAAGGTGTATGGCTGTCCGGCTGAAGAAGGAGGATCAGGTAAGGTTTACCTGGTGCGTGCAGGTCTGTTCAATGATGTGGATGCCGTATTACACTGGCATCCGGGTAACGACAACACTGCAAGTGTCTTTCCTTGGTTGGCAAATAAAAGTGCAAAATTCAGATTTCATGGCATTGCGGCTCATGCATCTGCAGCACCAGAAAAAGGAAGGTCGGCACTTGATGCTGTAGAAGGAATGGATAATATGGTGAATATGATGCGTGAACATATTCCTTCAGATACCCGGATTCACTATGTGATTACGCATGGTGGTGAGGCTCCAAATGTAGTGCCTGCCTTTGCTGAGGTATATTATTATGTGCGAAATCCGGATATTCAGGTGTTAAAAGATGTGTGGGACCGGGTAGTTAAGGCTGCACAAGGTGCTGCCATGGGAGCAGGCACAACTATGGATTATGAGGTGATTGGTGGTACCTATAATATGTTGCCTAATGTTCCTCTTTCGAAGATCATGTACGAAAATCTGAAAATAGTGGGTGGTTTTGCTTATACCCCGGCGGAAAAGGCTTTCGCAGAAAAGATACAGTCTACTTTTCATGGGGGTAAAAACCCGCCGTTAGAGACAACAGATTCGGTAGTTCCGTTTGAAGTAATTGAAAAAGGAGGTACTGGTGGTGCTTCATCTGATGTAGGTGATGTAAGCTGGAATACGCCAACTGCTGGAATTATGACTGCAACGTTTGTTCCTGGATCTTCGGGACATAGCTGGCAAAATGTGGCCGCTGCAGGGAACACAATAGGAGCAAAAGGTATGATGGTAGCGGCAAAAACAATTGCGTTATCTGCCTACGATTTGTTTAATAGTCCGGACGTGCTAACAGCTGCTAAAAAGGAATTTGCAGAAAGAAGAGGGGCTGATTTTAAATATGAATCGATGCTGGGGGATAGAAAACCTGCTCTTGACTACAGGAAATAATTGCGCATAACGAACGAGTACTAAAATTCATCCCTTAAAAATGAAAATCAAAATTATCAGTATCCTTACTGCGGCATTAGTTGCTTCATCCTTTATGAGCCAGTCGCAAACTGTTCCATCTCCTAAAGAATTTTTCGGGTTTAATATAGGTGATGATTATAAGTTAACGAACTACACAAAAATAGAAGCGTATTTAAAAAAAATTGCGGAGACGTCAGATCGCGTAAAATTAACCGACATTGGGCTAACAGAAGAAGGAAGGCACCAATATATGCTTGTGGTTTCATCGCCTGAAAACATAAAAAATATAGCGAAGTATAAGGAGATTTCCCAGAGGCTGGCGCGGGCTGAGGGGTTGACAGATGCACAAGCACTTTCTCTGTCGGAAGAGGGCAAAGCAGTGGTTTGGATTGATGGCGGGCTTCATGCTAATGAAGTTGTTGGTTCCCATCAGCTCATAGAAACTATTTACAATTTTGTAAGTAGGAATGACGCTGAAACTATGCGAATCCTTAAAAATGTGGTGATTTTGTTTACGCATGCTAATCCGGATGGGCAAGAGCTTGTTTCCAACTGGTATATGCGCAATGCTGATGTTAAAAAGCGTACGGTTAATCAGTTGCCAGTATTATACCAAAAGTATATCGGGCATGATAATAACCGTGATTTTTATATCATGAATATGAAGGAGTCTTGGAATATGGGACGCCAGCTCTTCCTGGAGTGGATGCCTCAAATTATGTATAATCATCATCAAAGAGGTCCGGAAGGTTCAGTTCTTGCAGGTCCGCCATATAGGGATCCCTTTAATTACTTTTTTGATCCACTCATGATAACCGGTATTGATGCATTAGGGGCAGCCATGTATAACAGGCTAAATGTTGAGGACAAACCAGGGTATACCCGTTTAAACGGATCAAGTTTTTCTACCTGGTATAACGGGGGATTGCGTACCACTACACAATATCATAATATGATTGGTCTGCTTACTGAGATCATAGGCAATCCTACACCTGAAAAAGTTCCGTTAGTTCCTGCAAGGCTGATACCTAATGGGGCAACACCAAATCCTGTTTTACCACAGGATGAATGGCATTTCAGACAATCTATAGATTATTCAGTATCATTAAACTATGCTGTTTTAGATTATGCCGCACGGCAGCGGGATGAAGTCTTGTTCAATATTTACAAAATGGGCAAGAATGGTATAGATAGAGGTAATAAGGATAATTGGACCTTGTCGCCCAATAAATCAAACAAGATTTCAACATCGTATGCTGCTGACCAGAAAGCTCTGGGCAAAGAGGTTAAAGTGGATCCGAATGATCCGATGGGATGGATGACACGCGGTAATGAAATTCCAATCAAATATTATAATGATGTACTGAAGAATCCTGAATTGAGGGATCCCAGAGGATATATTATTTCTGCAGACCAGACTGACTTTCCAACTGCAGTAAAGTTTATTAATGCACTTATTAAAACGGGTATATCTGTTGAAAAGGCAACTGCTGGTTTTACAGTAAAAGGTAAATCGTATTTAGCGGGATCCTATATTGTGAAAACTAATCAGGCTTTTCGTCCGCATGTTTTGGATATGTTTGAGCCTCAGGATCATCCTAATGATTTTCAGTATCCGGGAGGACCACCGATACGGCCTTATGATGCGGCAGGCTGGACCTTGGCTTTTCAAATGGGTGTAGACTTCGACCGGATCCTTGATGATTTTGATGGGCCCTTTCAGCAAGTGCCTTATGGCGAATTGCAGGAACCTTTGAAGCAAACATTGGCTGCTACTGCTGCATCAGGTTATTATCTTGATGCAAAAGTGAATAATTCGTTCATTGCTGTGAATGATCTATTGAAAGCTGGTTTGGTGGTATATCGTTTGCCAAAAGGTATTGATGGATTGCCGGATATTACTGCAGGAACTTTCTATGTTGCAGGTAGTGCTAAAGCGAAATCAGTACTTGAAAAATCAGTAATAAATCTGGGTATTAAAGTTATGGTAGCGGCACAACGGCCAGATGGGCTCAAAAAAGTATCTCCTATGCGGATTGCTCTTTGGGATACATATGGTGGTTCAATTCCATCAGGCTGGGTGCGTTGGATCATGGAGCAATACCACTTTCCTTTTGAAGTGATCTACCCTCAGCAGATTGATGCTGGAAATTTGAATAAAAAATATGATGTGATTGTGTTTGTTACACGAGCAATACCTCCATATAAAGGGGTAGAAAACGATCGTTATGCCATGATGAACAAACCTCCTTTAGCTGAAGAGATTCCTGTAGAATACAGGAGAATGTTAGGGAAAATTACTGCTGAAAAATCTATTCCACAGCTGTTGAAGTTCCTGAAAGCCGGAGGGAGTGTAGTTACTATCGGTACAAGCACAAATCTTGCTTATCATTTGGGACTACCTGTAAGTAATGCATTGGCAGAAAAGGATAGTTTAGGAGTTGAAAAACCTTTGCCTGGAACTAAGTTTTATGTTCCGGGTAGTTTATTACGAGCATCTTTTGACAATGAGCAACCTGCAGCATGGGGTATGCCTAAGGAGGGTGATGTTAATTTTGATAATAGTCCTGTATTTAAACTTAATGAAGGAGCTGAGGCAAAAGGGCTGAAACCTCTAGCGTGGTTTACTACAGATAAGCCATTGCGAAGTGGTTGGGCATGGGGACAAGCCTATTTAAAAGATGGCGTTGCTGCCTTCAGTTCCCCGGTAGGTTCTGGAATGTTTTATGCTTTTGGGCCTGAAATTACTTTCAGGGCACAGTCCCATAGTACATTTAAACTCTTGTTTAATGAGCTTTATTTAATGAAATAAGTGCTTTCTAATTGTGGCATCCACAAATAGGGTTCTTGAAATGGATGAGATGTATCTGTTCCAAGGACCTTATTTTAATTTTCTTCGGGTAAAAGGGCTTTAATTAAAATCTTTCTGGCTTTGTAAATTCTATTCTTCGTGGTTCCGATGGGTCCTTTAAGCTTATCATTGATTTCTTGATATTTATAACCATCAATGAACATTTGAAGTGGTTGCTGATATTGGCAAGGCAGCTTGTTCAATAAAGAATTAATATATTGAATATTCATGTTCGATTCAGCTGCATTGTTCACCCGAAGTTGAAAGTCTTCTGCCTGCTCTATTGGGCAGGTTATATATTTTTTCTTTCGATACTGGTTCACGAATAAATTCCGCATAATGATAAATAACCATCCCTTTATGTTGGTGTCGTCTCTGAATTTGTCCCAATTTACAATTGCTTTAATTAGTGTATCCTGAATCAAGTCTTTTGCATCATCTTCATTCTGGGTGAATTTCATTGCATGAGGCTTCAGATACCGAATATGCTTACTTATCAAACAGTTAAATTGCTCCTTATTCATAATTAGTAACGTAAAGGGGAGGTCTCGTTATATACAAATAAAGCACTACAAGTTTAAAATGTTAGTGATGGTGGTCATTGTTAAATTTGATTGTAATCAATGTAGCGTGTGCTAGAGAAGTGATAAAGGTCACATTTAATATTAATGTCTGTCATTAGGATGTTTAAACGCATATTGCATCTTTGATCTCTTATAGAAGTATTATGACATCATCTGATACATCGATCAAAACATTATGCTTTCATTGTGGGGATAATATTGTCACAGAACCTTTAATAGTTGATGATAAATTATTCTGTTGTGCAGGATGCAAGGGGGTTTATCAAATATTAGCTCAAAATAATCTATGTAGTTATTATAATTATAATAGCTCGCCGGGAGAGAAGAAAAGTTATACTGAACAACATCTGGAGTATTTAAATGAACCTGGTATATTTTCTAAACTGGTTGATTATACGGATGAAAAACGAACGCTTATTACCTTTTATATTCCAGCAATTCATTGCAGTTCTTGTCTATGGTTACTGGAGCATCTTCATAAAATTCATCCAGCTGTAGCGCATTCAAGAGTTGACTTTTTAAAGAAGCAGGTTGAAATTACCTTTGATCATCATGAACTTCCGCTGAAAAGCCTGGTTGAAATTCTGATTTCAATTGGGTACGAACCGCTTATCAGTTTACAGGATATTGTTAAAGACAAAAGCAACGCTGTAAATCGTGAATTGATTCTTAAGATCGCAGTCTCTGGATTTTGCATGGGAAATGTAATGCTATTCAGCTTTCCTGAGTATTTGGGACTGTCTTCTTTAGAGCATCAGTTTCAAACCTTATTTGGTTGGCTGAATTTAGCTTTTGCCAGTGTAGCTACTTTTTACTGTAGTCGCGATTTCTTTGTATCGGCTTGGGGAAGTTTGAAAAATAAAGTAATTAACCTGGATACACCTCTAGCTCTGATTGTAGCGGTGTTATTTATGCGCTCGGCCTATGAGATCATAAGTGGTGCGGGTCCTGGTTTTTCAGATACCTTAACCGGACTTGTTTTTCTACTGTTAATGGGAAGATGGGTAAAACAGCGCACGTACAACCATATTTCCTTTAATCGTGATTATCGATCGTATTTTCCAGTGGCTGTAACGCTATTGAATGAAGAAGGGATAGAGGTTCCTGTTCCGATTAACGATCTGGAGATTGGCGCAAGAATTTTAGTGCGTAACAATGAGATCGTACCTGCCGATTCAATTTTGATGAAAGGAACGGGCTGTTTTGATTTTAGCTTCGTTACCGGAGAGTCTCAACCTCAATCAAAAGTGCTTGGTGAAATTATATATGCAGGGGGGAGGCAAATTGGTGAAGCTATAGAACTGGAAGTTGTGAAACCGGTCTCTCAAAGTTATCTGACCCGCCTTTGGAATAATGAAGCTTTCAAGAGAAGTGATCAAAGTAAGATCAAGAATTTTAATGATACTATTGCTCAATATTTTAGCCTAGCAGTTATTGCTATTGCTTTAGTGTCTGCGGGTTTTTGGTGGTATATGGGTGATACAAGTAAGGGTTGGGATGCATTTTCTTCTGTGCTTATTGTGGCATGTCCCTGTGTGCTTGCGTTGAGTACTCCCTTAACTTTATCTACGGTGCTGGGGATATTTGATCGGAATGATTTTTATCTTAAAAATACCGATGTGGTTGAACAGCTGGCCCGTATTGATACGGTAGTATTTGATAAGACGGGAACAATAAGTTGTCCTGAAACTAATAACTTAACCTTTTCAGGAGAATTGACCCTTTTTGAAGGTTCGCTGGTTTCCTCTGTTGCGAGAAATTCATCTCATCCTTTAAGTCGTCAGATTACGAAATGGTTAGATGGTAAAGATTATTTAAAGGCAGATAGCTATCGCGAGATTCCAGGTAAAGGTATTTCTGCATTTTTTGATCGTCATGAAGTGCTTATGGGAAGCCGTTCATTTGTATCTCCTCAAGCCTTGTCCTTAAGTAATGCTTCAACTGTTCATGTGCGTATTGATGGGCAGTATAAAGGTTATTTCAAGATCAATCAGAAATGGCGGACGAGTTTGAAAGACCTTATTGTTTCATTGAAAGTTCAATATAGGTTGCATGTAATTTCAGGAGATCATTCAGATGAAAAAAAGGATCTGATGGAAGTATTCCCAGAATATGTACCTATGCTTTTTAACCAAAGTCCGCAGGATAAACTGGAGTATGTACAAAAACTTCAGGTTGATCAAAATGTGGTGATGATGCTCGGCGATGGGTTGAATGATGCAGGGGCACTGCGCCAGAGTGACCTTGGTGTTGCGGTTACCGACAATATAAATAATTTCACCCCAGGCAGTGATGCTATTTTGAAAGGAAGTGCTATGGGTAAGTTGCCTCAGTTTATAAGTCAGGCAAAAAGTGCAGTGTTAATTATAAAGTGTAGTTTTATGATAGCGACAATTTATAATTTGATAGGTGTTTTTTTTGCTGTTCAGGGGAGGCTTTATCCGCTCACAGCAGCTATATTAATGCCTATGAGTACCATTACTATTATCATATTGACTAATTTAGCGAACCGCTATTTTGCTAAGAAATACAGACTACGATGAATATATTATACTTTCTCATTGGAACGAGCGTAATTATGGCACTCCTTTTTTTAGCTGCCTTTTTTTGGGCTTTAAAAAATGGTCAGCATGATGATATGTATACTCCTGCCGTACGCATGCTTTTTGACGATGATAAACCGGAAGAAGAGAAGGCGGAGGTAAAGGAGTAATGTTGCTTATTTAAACAAGCGATCTATTGCATATTTTCCGGGACCGGTAAAGAACAACGTCACAAAAATACTCAGGTTAAGGAATGCAAGTTCTTTCGTTCCAAAAGGGTCTGCTGCGTGAACGACAAAAAAGGCAACCAGCATAGTGATTATTAAAGGGATTAAGGCCAATCTGTGTGCAAATCCAATGATGATTAGTATCCCGCAAAAAAACTCTGCAAAAATAGCCAGATATAGCGATAACTCAGGTCCAATGCCTATTGGGTTTGCGAATTCAGTAACTCCAGCAAGAGCCTTTTGTAACTTGGGCCAGCCATGGCTTAATATTGTTCCTCCAGCTGCTAGTCTTAATAATAATAAACCAAAATCGATAGAGATGACATTGCTTTTTAATAGTGGCGATTTCATTTGTTAATAATTCAGTTAATCAATGATTAAACTGTTAATAAAAGGATCTTGTAAATTGTTTTCTTAATTCGTAAAAATTAGAAAAGTGACTGATGTCATTTTATTAAGAAACTGATGTCATTCTAATAGAAGTTATAACAAACTATTTTTGACATTAGGAATACATAACCTATTTTTTGAATATGCAGCTTGAGAAATTTGAATACGACAACAAAACCGTTCGAAACTTTGCAATTGCAACAATTGTTTGGGGTTTAATAGGAATGACAGTGGGGCTTTTAATCGCTTCACAGTTATTTCAGCCTGCTATGAATATGTCATCGCAATATACTTCGTTTGGACGTATAAGGCCTTTACATACCAACGCAGTAATTTTCGCATTTGTGGGGAATGCGATTTTTATGGGGGTT
The DNA here is from genome assembly GCF_000403135.1 of Arcticibacter svalbardensis MN12-7. Lineage (GTDB taxonomy): Bacteria > Bacteroidota > Bacteroidia > Sphingobacteriales > Sphingobacteriaceae > Arcticibacter > Arcticibacter svalbardensis. Next base: position 68,186 of record NZ_AQPN01000063.1, on the reverse strand, counting down.
TACTACTCTTTACAAAGGCTTCTTAAAGCGCGAATGTTTAGCGACCTGCTCAGTAATATACATTTCTGGGGATGGCAGTTGATCATCGTTTCTGCGGTAATTACCTTGCCTTTGGGCTTAACAACTTCACATGAATATGCCGAACTGGAGTGGCCAATAGATATTGCGATTACCCTGATCTGGGTAACATTTGGGGTCAATATGTTTGGAACCATCATTAAACGGCGGGAAAGGCATATGTATGTGGCCATTTGGTTTTACATCGCGACGTTTGTAACGGTTGCTGTTCTTCATTTGGTTAATTCATTTGAGCTGCCTGTTTCGTTTTTCAAAAGCTATTATGTTTACGCTGGTGTACAGGATGCATTAGTGCAATGGTGGTATGGTCATAATGCAGTCGCGTTTTTCTTAACTACGCCTTTTTTAGGGATGATGTATTACTTCCTTCCTAAAATGGCCAATCGTCCGATATACTCGTACAAACTAAGTATCCTGCATTTTTGGGCGCTGATCTTTATTTATATATGGGCTGGTCCCCATCATTTATTATATACCTCATTACCTTCATGGGCACAATCATTAGGTGTAGCCTTTTCCATTATGTTGATTGCTCCAAGTTGGGGAGGGATGATCAACGGACTTCTTACCCTTAGAGGTGCCTGGGATAAAGTGCGAGATGATGCTATTCTGAAATTTATGGTTGTAGGTATCACAGCCTATGGTATGGCTACTTTTGAAGGCCCTATGCTAGCTTTAAAGCAAATTAATGGTATTGCTCACTTTACGGATTGGATTGTAGCACACGTGCATGTAGGTGCTTTGGGATGGAATGGTTTCTTGACCTTCGCAATCTTATACTGGTTAATTCCAAGGATTTATCAAACTACATTATATTCTAAAAAAGCGGCAAGTTTCCATTTCTGGATCGGAACCCTGGGGATTTTATTCTATGCTGTTCCTATGTATTGGTCCGGATTTACCCAGGGCTTGATGTGGAAAGAATTTACTCCCGAAGGGATGTTAAAATATCCAAATTTTCTTGAGACTACTTTAGCAATTATTCCAATGCATGTTTTGCGAGCTGTAGGAGGAACATTATACCTGACGGGAGTAATTGTGATGACTTGGAATCTTTGGAAAACGATGGCTCAGGGTAAACTTTTAGCCAATGAACCAGCAGAAGCAATGCCTTTAACTGTAGCTTTTGTTCCGGAAGGAACTGATAAAGGTTGGCACCGTAAGCTTGAACGCCGGCCAATGCAATTCCTTGTGCTGTCACTTATTGCGATATTGATTGGTGGAATGGTGGAGATGATGCCAACATTTATGATCTCCTCAAATGTGCCTACAATCGCTAGTGTAAAGCCTTACTCTCCTTTAGAACTTCAAGGACGTGATATTTATATTCGTGAAGGATGTGTGAACTGTCATACTCAAACGGTCCGTCCTTTCCGTTCAGAAACGGAACGTTACGGCGAATACAGCAAGGCTGGTGAATATGTTTACGATCATCCATTCCTTTGGGGATCTAAACGAATAGGTCCTGATTTGCATCGGGTTGGGGGCAAGTACTCCAATGCATGGCATTTTAACCACCTTTTTGACCCTACAACAATGTCTCCGGGAAGTATTATGCCTCCATATCCCTGGTTAACTGAGCAGGATCTGGATATTACCACAACCTTCGCTAAGATCAATGCAATGCGGTCTTTGGGTGTTCCATATCCAGTGGGCTTTGAAAATGAAGCGAATGCTGATCTGAAAAAACAGGCTGCTTCAATTTCTGCTAACCTTGCTAAGGATAATATTAAAGTTAAAAGTGATAAAGAGATTATTGCTGTTATTAGTTACCTCCAACGCTTAGGTATCGATATTAAAGCGAATAAGACTGCAGTAACTAATTAATTCTATAAATTTTAAAGCCATGTTCAGACAATTTATAAGTTCAGTTGATGGGAGTCAGGTTTACCTGATAACCTCTTTTGGCATATTCCTCGTATTTTTTATTGTGGTTTCTATCATGCTTTTTTTTATGAAAAAAGACCATATCAAGTATATGAGTGAAATGCCAATTGAAAGTGATACAAATAAAACAGATAACCAAGAACCCGAATACAATGAAACACATTTATAAAATACTACTCATGCTTGTGATCAGTATTCCGGCTTCTGCTCAGGAACAGACGGTTGAAGCTGTGACGGCTGCTCCTGCATCATCAGGGGATATGATGATGAATATTGTTATCGCTGTTTTTATACTTGCAGCCTTAGTGATGCTTATTGTATCCTTTGTGTTGCTCCGTACTTTTAAGATTTTAGCCAAAGAACTTACCAATCCAACTGCATATGTGGCTCAAGAGCCTGTCGTTAAACTTGAGTTTGAGGATTGGCTTACGTTGAAAAAAAGCAAACCTTCTATTTTTACTAAATTGCTAAGTTTAAGACCGATAGAGGAAGAAAAGGATATTGTGATGGAACATCAGTTCGATGGTATTTCGGAGCTTGATAATCCTACGCCTCCTTGGTTTATGTGGCTGTTTTATGCATCTATCGCATTTGGTGTTGGTTATATGTTAAACTACCATGTATTTAAATGGGGTAAACTTCAGGATGAAGAGTATATGGTAGAAATGGAGGAAGCTAAAGTTTCGAAAGCTGAATACCTGGCAACCGCAGCGAACCTTATTGATGAGAATACCGTAAAGGTGGATAAAGAGGCTTCAACTATTTCATTAGGAAAAGCAGTCTTTACTAGCAATTGTGTGGCTTGTCATGGAGATAAGGGACAGGGATCAGTTGGGCCAAATCTTACGGATGAGTATTGGCTGCACGGTGGAAAGGTTAATAATGTATTTAAGACTATTAAGTATGGAATTCCTGAAAAGGGTATGATTTCATGGGAAAAGACACTAACTCCCAAACAAATAGCTGAAGTCGCAAATTACATTTTATCTTTAAAAGGAACTAATCCTGCAGGAGCGAAGGCCTCTCAGGGAGATAAGGAAGTTTAAGGTTTCCTGAATCTATTCATCCTTTAAATAAGGAGATTATTCATGATTGATAAAACATCATCTTATAAAGATCACGTAAGTACTATTACTGAAGATGGGAAAGGCCGTAAATGGATGTATCCTAAACTTATAAAGGGAAAACTTTATATGCTTAGGAATATCTTTGCGGGAGCACTTCTGACCTTACTATTCGCTGGTCCATTTATTAAAGTAAATGGCGAACAGCTCATTCTGCTGAATATCCTGGAAAGACGTTTTGCTTTTTTTGGGGTTATATTCTCCCCTCAGGACTTTTATCTCTTTGTATTAGGCACATTGATTTTTATTGTATTCATTGTGCTCTTTACTTCTCTGTTTGGAAGGGTCTTCTGCGGTTGGGCTTGTCCTCAAACTATTTTCATGGAAATGGTATTCCGAAGGATAGAAAGATGGATAGAAGGGGATGCTAAACAGCAAAAGAAGCTGGATAGTGGGCCAATGACTACCGAAAAGATTTTAAAGAAGGCAAGTAAGCACTTTCTGTTTCTTCTGATCTCTTTTTTGATTTCGAATATATTTCTATCTTATATTATCGGCTCTGATCAACTGATCCAAATTATTACAGAGCCACTTGCTGGTCATGTCACCGGGTTTATCTCTATCTGTATTTTTACCTTCGTGTTTTATATTGTATTCTCAAAAATTAGAGAACTTGTTTGTACAGTAGTTTGTCCTTATGGTCGTTTGCAAGGTGTATTACTGGATAGTAATTCGATGATTGTGGCTTATGATTATGTCCGTGGAGAACCAAGGGGTAAAAGAAAACGTGAAGCTGGGGCTGATGTAAAAGGCGATTGTGTGGATTGTGGTTTATGTGTAGATGTTTGTCCAACGGGTATTGACATTCGTAACGGTACTCAAATGGAGTGTATTAATTGCACCCTGTGTATTGACGCCTGCGATATGGTAATGGAAAAGATCAATAGACCGAAGCGTTTGATTGGATTTTTCTCCGATGAGCATATCACAAATAGAAAACAGTTTACTGTAGGCCGCAGGATCTATTCGTATGCTGCTATTATATTAATTCTGAGTGCGATACTTTCTTTTTTAATACTGAGGAGGACAGACATTGAAACGACTATATTAAGAGCTTCTGGTACCTTGTATCAAATGAGGGATGATGGCACGGTAAGTAATTTATATAATGCGGAGTTTTATAACCGGACAAGTCAGTCGATCAAATTTCAGGTAGTACCACATGGCCCTGGTACACAAATTCAGTATATTACCAAGCCGGAAGAGCTGAAAAAGGGTGCTAGTATGAAGATTACCTTTTTCATTATACAGGATATCAAAAATATAAAATCGTATAAATCAGACATCAAACTGCAAGTGCTGTCTGCCGGTAAGGTACTTGAAAATATAGAAACAACTTTTATTGCACCACCTAATTAAGAAGAGATGAACTGGGGAACAAAATTAGTGATAGCATTAGGATTATTTATTTCTTTTATAGTAGTGCTGAGTGCAAAGATGATCTTTAGTGATAAGGATGATTTAGTGGAAAGTGACTATTATGAAAAGGGTTTAAGTTATGATTTAGATTATAATAGAGCCAAAAATGTAGTTATTTATCATGCTGAGCCTACAATAACCTTAGGGATCAATAAAAGTATCGAGATACAGTTTAAGAAGCAGGCAACCGGAACGATTAAGTTTTTGCATGCCAGTAACAAAAAACTGGATCGTTTATACCAGGTGAATAGTGACGCAGCAGGGAATGCCGAGTTGTCTCTTAAAGACTTATCGAATGGATATTGGCATGCTATATTAGAGTGGAAAAGTGATACGACAAGCTATCTGTTCAAGAAAAAATTGCATATACAATGAGTCTTTGGGCACTAGCATTTTTCACCGGACTCTTCGGTAGTGTGCATTGTTTAGGGATGTGCGGTCCATTAGCCTTTGCTATTCCTTCGAAACATGCAAACCGCTGGTTGGTGTTGCTTGATAAATTAATTTATCAGGTAGGGAGAATTATATCTTATAGTATTCTTGGCATAATCATAGGGGTTCTTGGAAAGCAGCTTTGGCTATCCGGATTACAGCAATCGGTAAGTATCTTAAGTGGTATTTTTATTATTTTAGCCGCTTTATCTCAATTAAATAAAAGACATTTTTTAAGAAATCAATCTTCAGTAGTTATAAAGTACTATAATAAATTGTTTTCTTATGCACTGCAGCATAAAGCAAATCACTTAATTACAGGAGTGTTGAATGGGTTTTTACCTTGCGGATTTGTATACCTGGCTCTTGCAGGAGCAGTAAATACAGGTAATGTGATTGATTCAGCACTATATATGGCTCTTTTTGGATTAGGTACTTTACCGCTGATGCTGATTGCAACCTTCGGTATGGGAATGGTAGGTTCCTTCTTTAAGCAAAAGATCAATCGGGTAGTTCCCTATTTTATGATTTGTTTGGGATTGTGGTTTATATTAAGGGGATCTGAATTAAGTATCCCTTACCTGAGTCCTGCTGCCGTAGATAATACGGAAGTCTGCGAATAAACCTTATCCGGCCATACTAAACATGACAGTTTTGGGCTGGTTAGCCCATAGTCTTGCATCCAGCGCCATACATATATTACGAAGGAACCGTTGCCCCTGAGGAAGTACAAGCAGCTTGAATGGCTCTAATGTAATTAACCCGTCTTCTTCAAGCGATTTAAGACGCTTTAATCCGTCCATGAATGCCTTGCATTGAAGATTAGGATCTTGCCAGGAGGTACTGCCATTACACATGATGTTTTGAATATGCTGACGTATGATCAAATCTTCTTTTGTGAGCAGGTGGCCTTTGAATACAGGTATTTGTCCTGCCTCTACACGGGCTCTGTAATCTTCTACTTTTTTCTCATTCTGAGCGAAAGCATAAAGTGTATCACTGATAGATGACACACCCAGACCAATCATCAGTTGGGTATACTGATGGGTATAACCCATAAAGTTTCGGTGCAAAAGACCTTCTATCTGAGCTTTATATAAGGAATCGGAAGGTAATGCAAAATGATCCATGCCAATTTCCAGGTACCCTGCATTGATTAGCATTTCGCGACCTAGCTCATATAATTTCTGCTTTAATTCAACAGAAGGAAGATCTTTTTCTGTGTAACGCCTTTGTCCTGGTTTAACCCATGGTACGTGAGCGTAACTATAAAACGCAATCCTATCAGGCATTAATAAAAGCGTTTTATGAATTGTTTTTTCCAAACCTTCCAGTGTTTGAATTGGAAGGCCATAAATTAAATCATAATTAACCGACAAATAGCCAATTTTCCTGGCTTGGTCAGTCACTGATTTTACGTCTTCATAAGATTGCATGCGGTTGATCACAACTTGTACCAGTGGATCAAAATCCTGAATCCCCAGGCTTACCCTTCTGAATCCAAGTTTATATAATGTTTTAAGATGTTCCTCTGTGGTGTTAGCAGGATGCCCTTCGAATGAAAATTCTGCTTGCTGGTGTATAATGGCATCTTTAAATAGTCCCTTTATCAGGAGCTCTAAATTGTCGGGACTGAAAAATGTAGGTGTACCTCCACCTAAATGTATTTCTTTAATTACAGGCTTCTCCTTAAATAAAGATTTATATAAATCCCATTCTTTAAGTAAGGTTTGAATATAAGGTTCTTCAACAGTATGATTTTTAGTAATACGGGTGTTGCAACCACAATAAGTACATAGGTTTTCGCAGAATGGTAAGTGGACATACAAGCTTATTCCATCGCGTGTGTTGCTTTCTTCGAATGAAAACCGGACAGATTTAATCCATTCGTCATTACCCATAAATTCCGCATTCCAATAAGGAACAGTTGGATAACTGGTATAACGGGGTGCTGGAACATGATATTTATTAATTAAATCGTCTTCAACGTTCATTATGCAGGATTTTGATCTATTCGGCTCTGAAACTCACCTGCAATGATATGACTTTCGCAATCCTGTGAAATGGTACAACTATCTCCGTTGCATTTTGTGTTTTGCCAATAATCCAGATTGTGAATGGTGTCATTAGCGATCTTAGAATAGAATGATTTAGCATCCATTGTCGCTGAATCTGCATTGGATACAGATATTGAAGCAAGTTTTATATCATGTAAAGCAGCAGCTTTTTCATCTATATGTTCAAGGGTTAAAGATCTGCTTGTAATAAATTTAATTCCTAAAGCAGCAAGTTTTTCTATAACGTCTAATGTAACTTTATCTTTGTCAGAGATTATAACAACCTCTTTTCCAGTAGCATATTCGGCTGTTTCAATACCAAGTTCATTTGATATCAATGTGATTTCGTGTTTCTTATGATTGGCTTTTGCCAGTGGCTCCTTTTCAAAGGACCTTATACTGTATGCTACGGCTCTCATTCTTAAATAGATAATGTAAATTGACAATACTATTTCAAAGATAAGAATGAGAGTTGTAACTTGGAATGAGGGAAATCAGGCAAGAAAATGACTTTGGTCAGTTTTTCATGTTTATTAATTTTGTTGCGTTTAAAATGATTATCTGGCTGCCTTTTTTTTCTATCAGGCCTTCATCTTTAAAATCACTTAAAGTACGACTTACTGTTTCAGTAGCCATTCCTGCCATCGCAGCGAGGTCATCTCTGGAAATCCGTAATACACCTTTTTCCGGGTCAGTTCCTGCCAGACGGAGAAGAACCTGAGCCATTCTTTTTCTAACGGAATGGTATGCCAGTTGCAGTAACTGATCTTCCTTTTCTTTCAAATTGTTTGAAAGGATTTTTATAAAGGCGCGTCCTACTTGCGGATAATGATTAACCAGCTGATCGATCATTTCTTTTGGAAGCATGCATATGGAAGTATCCTCTACTGCTTCTGATGTTTCATGATAAACATCATTGGAAAGCAGTGCATTGACACCAATATACTCATCTGGCCCATAAATGGATGTGAGTAGCTCTCTGCCATCATTACTTAATTTGAATGTCTTTACCTTGCCATTTAAAATTAAATAAAGGCCTGAGGGACTATCTCCTTCATAATAGATGACTTGTTTTTTCTTTACAGTCCTGATTTTACGATCGGCTACAAGTTTTTGCAGTTCTGCAAGACCATCGCCCCGTCCAACCAGATTGTCAAGTTTTTCTAAAGATTTGTTATAGAAAGCTTCTTGTTTATCTCTTTTATTTAGCCTGCTTTCAATGGCGTTAAGTAATTCAACGTCATCAAATGGTTTAGTAAGATAGTCATCAGCGCCCATTTCCATGCCTTTTCGCATGTCAATTCTTTCTGCTTTTGCTGTTAAAAATATGAAGGGGATAGTTGATGTTTCCGGTGTTTTATTTAGCATAAACAGTACTCCGTATCCGTCTAGCTCCGGCATCATGATATCACATAAAATGATATCAGGCAGGTGCTTAACAGCTAATTCCACGCCGGTTTTCCCATTGTTTGCATGAAATACAGTATAGTTTGCTAGTTCTAAAATCTCCGTAGTGCTTTCACGGATATCATCATTATCCTCAATTATAAGAATGGATGTTTTTTTCATTATTTGAAGAAAAAGATATAGTAAATGTAGTTCCTTTATTTATAATACTTTCAAACTCAACCTTGCCGTTCATTAAACCGGCATAGCGCCTTACAATATTAAGTCCTAATCCAGTACCTGGAATATTTCCTGTATTATGAGCACGGAAAAATGGTTGAAACAAGTGTTTTTGATCTGCATCGGGGATGCCAATACCATTATCCCTAACGGTTAATATGTATTCTTCTTCTGTTACTTCTGAATTAAATTCTATAAAGGTGTTCTCTCCGGAGTATTTAATTGCATTGGTAATTAAGTTGATGATGCAATTTTTAAGTAGATTCTGGTCCAGGATAACCATACTGGTCAGTCCCGTATGTTCATAAATGATATTTTGGTTTTGCTTAGTTATCATTTGCATCTCTTCAGTAATCTCTTCCGATAATTTGACTACGTCAAAGTGTGTGTAAGTCGGTTCAACTCGTCCGGCCTCGAGTTTTTCGAGGGAAAGGAAATCATTCAATATGGCGGTTAAATTACCTACAGCATTTTTGATCTTATTTACATGCTTGGTAATATTGGTTGGATCTTCCTGCTGCGAATATTTCTCTATCAGGGATGCTGATAGTTGAACCGAACTCAATGGAGTCCGGAACTCATGTGAAGCCATCGAAACAAACCTGCTTTTAAGCTGACTTAATTCCTTTTCTTTTTCCAAAGATAAACTCACTTCTTCCTTCGCTTCCTGTAATGCACGAACCGTCTTTCTTAATGACGCAGTACGCTCTTCTACCAATTCTTCTAATTGTGCGGCATGGTTTTTAATCCTTTCCTCTGCTGCTTTTTCACGGCTAAGATCATTAACAAAACCGGTATAGATGGTTCGGTCTGACAGAATCACTTCGCTTACACCTAAGCGGAAGGGAAACTGAGTGCCGTTTTTTCGTAACCCCTTTACTTCTCTGCCTATCCCAATGATGTGCCGCTCCCTTGTTGTATTGTAACGATGTAGGTACTGATCATGTCGGGAATGATCAGGTTCCGCCATGAGCATGGATATATTATTGCCTATTACTTCATCTGGAATATATCCAAATAGTCGGCAAGCAGATGGGTTAATGGATTCAACAATCCCTTTTTTGTCAATCGTAATAATGCCATCAATGGCATTTTCTATAATAGCATGTAAAAGGGTTGCATCATTCATTTGAAAAAATATACCTTGATTCTCATCAAAAGTAATAAATTAATAATATCACAAAGCTTTCGCACCATTTAAAAGATAAATAACTGGCATATATTATACTATAAACTAATGTATATTATTATTTTTGTATCCAAATGCAATTAATTAAAAGAATTGGTTTTCAAATTTTGGCTCTGATAATTATTATCTCAGCTAGTGGATTTACTATTTCTGTTCACCATTGCTGTGGTAAAATAAAAGGGATCAATTTTTTTGCCGAATCTAAAGGGTGTCAAATACACAAAAAAAGCGCAAAAGGCCACACTCAGAATAATGTACCCGCTTCTTCTGTAACCAGTAAGAGCTGCTGTTACAATCAGAAAATCTCCAATCCTGCTAATATGCAGAGTTCTGGAGAAAAGATGCCTATACGCAGCCAATCGATGCCTGTTCTTTATTTAATTCAATCCCTGTTTAATAATTGGTTCGGCTCTTCCGAACATGTTGAAGTTAAAGTAAAACCTTACACCATTCTTTGGTATCAAGAACCACTTAATATACTCTTCCGACAATTTAAAATATAGAATTCCCGTTTCTATATTAGTTAGCGATTTCAAAGGATGTTTTGAAAAAGACGAAAACACTTCATGTGGTCATAAGAAGCTGGTTGTCACTAAGCAATCAATTTGCTTTTTAATGGATCTGTTTTTTGTTCTTAAAGCTTATCCGTAAATTTTGAACCGCTAATTTATTTCCTAAGTAAAAATGATACTCTTTTATCCTTTCTAAAATACGAATTAACCTAATTTGCCGGGGCAATCACTGGGTGATAAACCTAATAAGATTAAGCTGATTCCTATGCTTTCAATTTATATCGAATAAAATAAACAAACATGAAAAGAAATTATTTTGTAAAAACGCTGATGTCTTTGGCTTTTATGGTATTTATTACTCTGGTAGCCTGTTCTTCAGATACTAAAACAAATCAAAGTACTCCTGCTGCAGAAACCAGTAACAGCAAATCGATCCAGAGTGTTCAGCCTGTATTCAGCGATTCAAAAGTTAAACAGGTTTACAGCAGTTATATTCTGTTAAAGAATGCAGTGTTTAACGCCAATGTGAGACAGGTGAAATTGGCAGCACAGACACTAAAGACAGCATTGACTGCAGTAGCTAGTCCAAAAGGCATAGACCTCTCAAATAAAATGGCAAATGCACCTTCTTTGGAAGTACAGCGTGGCTTACTAACTCCTCTAAGTGCAGAGGTTGAGAAGATTATTAAAGCATCGAAACTCTCATCCGGAATTGTATATAAGCAATTTTGCCCTATGGCAAACAATGGAGAGGGAGGCTACTGGTTGGCAAGCGAATCAACTATCAAAAACCCCTACTATGGCGATCAAATGAGCTCTTGCGGAAGCGTGGAGGAAGAAATAAACTAGAAGTTTCGGTTTATACTATAGATATTCGCCTTTGCTTAAATTCAAGCAATGTGCATTAACTGGATTTAGACAGTAGCGCAAAAAATTTCTATAGGATACTACTAGTTCTAAATTTATCACAACAGTTCTGTATTGGAGCAAGCATGCAGGAAATTTCAATCAATCGGTATTCTGAATTTGACTCATAGTTATTAGTTCATGTACTGTATTGAAAAGAAAAGTGTATTTTCTACATGACAGTGCATGACAGATGTACTGTCCGTTATAGTTAGTTTTAGCTAAACTAATTTTTTAACCCTAAATATAGGACTTGCCTTACAGTAGCCATTATTTCGGGGGTATTAAGTGCCTGTTTTAATTTCGCATTAGAAGCTGGAAAGCCAATGGCCGAAGCGGCTAATGAAATTTGGAAAGTGCTAATCCTGGTCAGGGTGAATTCCTGTTTCAGAATAATGTAACCTATGTTGTTATACTTTGAGGTGGATTAACAACTAACTTTATTTGGTGTATGATATTAAATGCGAGGAATAAGAATTTTGGAGATTATACCAATAAAAATACGCCTATTCTTCGTAATATAATATGCTCTGCCTTGGTTGGATTAACCTGGTTTCTTCAGTTCTTCTTTTACGGAATGGGTGAAAGTAGATTAGGTAAAGGACCAAGTTCTTGGATTTTACACATGGCATTCATTATTTTGGTTGCCAATGTTTGGAGTATTGTGTTAAAAGAATGGAAGTTTGTAAGTAAGAAAACATATGCTACGGTGCTTTCTGGAATTTTGGTAATTGTAATATCAGTATTGGTAGTGGGGCATGGGAACTCCTTAAAATAAATTAAATAAAAAATACATATGTCTATCGTAAAAGAATTTAAACACGTCAACTATCTATGGGAAGATAGTGTAGCGGCAAAGCTCGCAGGCGATGAAGTAGCATTACTCATTTACAGGTCAAATTTGCTTGGTGCAGACCTGCGACTAACTAATTATGGAGGGGGTAATACCTCTTGCAAGACAATTGAAAAAGATCCAATAACAGGTGGTAAAACCGAAGTGATGTGGATTAAAGGATCTGGTGGTGACATCGGTACTTTAAAACGTAGCGGACTTGCCGGCCTTTATGTAGATCGTTTAAGAAGTCTTGAAAACGTATACAAAGGAATTGAACAGGAAGATGAAATGGTTGAATTGTTCAATCATTGTATCTTTGACTTAAAGTCGAAGGCCCCTTCTATCGACACTCCTCTGCATGGATTCCTCCCTTTTAAACATATTGATCATCTTCATCCAGATGCGGCTATTTCAATTGCAGCAGCAAAAGATGGTAGGAAAATCACACAAGAGTTATTTAAAGGAACTATTGGTTGGGTTGATTGGCAGAAACCAGGTTTTGATCTGGGATTACAGTTAAAACAATGTCTGGCAGAAAACCCGGGTATCCGTGGAATCATGTTAGGTTCTCATGGATTATTTACCTGGGGAGATACCGCATACGACTGTTATATCAATAGTCTTGAAATTATTGAAGCTTCAGCTGAATATTTGGACCAGAATTACGGTAAAAAGGGTCCTGTATTTGGTGGACAGCATATTGAAAGCCTTGACGCTAATGGCCGTAAAAGACAAGCCGCAGCAATTGCCCCTGTTTTAAGAGGATTCTGTTCAAGCGAACGCCATATGATCGGTCACTTTACCGATGATGCACGCGTACTTGAGTTTATTAACTCAAAGGATTTAGATCGCTTAGCCCCTATGGGAACAAGCTGTCCTGATCATTTTCTTCGTACCAAAATCAGCCCTCTTGTATTAGAACTGGAAGCGAATGCCAATCTTGCTGATATAGACGATTTAAAAGAAAAGTTGACTCCGGCATTTGAAGCTTACCGTCATATGTATAAGGCATATTACGATAACTGTAAACATGAAAATAGTCCTGCTATCCGCGATTCTAATCCGGTAGTAGTTTTATATCCGGGTGTAGGAATGTTTACTTTTTCTAAGGATAAACAAACTGCTCGTGTAGCGGCTGAGTTTTATACCAATGCTATAAATGTGATGAAAGGTGCTGAAGCGGTATCAGAATATACCTCTTTGCCCCGTCAGGAAGCATTTGATATTGAATATTGGTTATTGGAGGAAGCAAAGCTTTCCCGACAGCCTAAACCAAAACCTCTATCCGGTCGTATCGCTTTGATCACTGGTAGTGCGGGAGGTATCGGAAAGGCAACTGCAAAACGCTTTATTGATGAAGGCGGTGTAGTGGTAATTAATGATAATGATTCAAACAGATTAGAATCGGCAAGAACAGAATTTAATACCCAGTTTGGTAAAGATGCTTTTGCTGCGGTATTATTAGATGTAACCGATTCAGAAAAAATAGTAAATGCCTATAATGAGGCTGCTTTAGCTTTTGGAGGTGTAGATATTATCGTAAATTGTGCTGGATTATCCATTTCAAAACCTATTGAAGATCATACTGAAAAAGATTGGGACATTTTATATGATGTATTGGTTAAAGGTCAGTTCCTGGTTACTCAAAAAGGACTTGAAGTAATGCGTAAGCAAGCTTTAGGTGGCGATGTAATCAATATAGTAAGTAAAAATGCGTTGGTATCCGGACCGAACAATGCCGGTTATGGATCTGCTAAAGCAGCACAGTTACACCTTAGCAGATTAAATGCTGCTGAATTAGGAGGTGATGGTATCCGTGTTAACGTCGTTAATCCTGATGCTGTTATTTCTGATAGTAAAATCTGGGAAAGCGGATGGGCTGAAGGCCGTGCGAAAGCATACGGTGTTACAGTTGCCGAATTACCAGCGTATTATGCTAAACGTACACTGCTTAATAAAATCATTTTACCTGACGACATTGCTAACGCATGTTTTGTACTGGTAGGTGGTTTATTAAACAAGTCAACAGGGAACGTGCTTAATGTTGATGGGGGTGTTGCAATGGCATTTGTGAGATAAAAACCAAATATATTAAGGGCTTCAGTTGGTTCATTCATTTATATGTATGCTGAAGCCCTCTTTAAAACCATAGTATATGAAAATTGAGAGGTATCAGATTGAGGAACACAATAGTAAATTGGCTCAATTGCACCAAAGAAAATCTGAATTTTTATCTCAGGATCTCGAGGGTACAGAGAATATCATAGCGAAGCTGATGAAGTTTCGAATTGCTATTCCAAGTTGGGCTCTTGGTACAGGAGGAACACGTTTCGCGCGTTTCTCAGGAGGTGGCGAACCAAGAAGTCTGGAAGAAAAGATTGAAGATATTGGCGTACTTCAGCAGTTAAATCAATCAAGTGGTGCTATCTCACTTCATAGTCCCTGGGATATCCCCGAAAATATTCAGGCTACCAAAGTGCTTGCTGCTCAACATGGCCGGCGTTTCGACGCCATGAATTCCAATACTTTTCAAGATCAACCCGGTCAGAAAAAGAGCTATAAGTTTGACTCTATGCAACATGTGGATAAAGCAGTTCGCCGTCAGGCCATTGAGCATAATATTGAAGCGATCAAGTACGGTGTTGATCTGGGTTCTGAATCACTAACTGTATGGTTGGCTGATGGATCTTGTTTCCCCGGACAGCTAAGCTTTAAAAGAGCATTCGAAAATACATTAGAAAGTTTACAGAAAGTTTATGCAGCCCTGCCTGAAAAATGGAAAATCCGTTATGCAGGCATTGGATTACATGACAGTTCTGCTGCGTTAATTCCTTTTCTTGCCAGTTTTCAGGAACCCTTTATGCTGCTTTCTACAGGCACATGGTGTGTAAGTCTGAATCCTTTCAACCAATTGCCACTCACAGAGGATGAATTAAAAAAAGATTGTTTGTGTTATATCAGTTATAAGGGTAATCCCGTTAAGGCCTCAAGGCTTTTTGCTGGAAACGAACATGAACAACAAACAAAAAAGATATCTTAGCACTTTAATAAACCAGCAGACTTTTATAAGAAATTAAAATACAATATGGAGAGCTTAAATCGCCTACATAAACAACAGCAAGATGTTCATATCACGACACAATCAGGAGATCTTTTAGCTTCAGGATTTGAGTCCAGAGATTTGAAGACCTTTGTTTCTGCCGAAGATGCATATCATCAATTGATTATTGATTTGATGATATGCAAACTCAGGCCAGTAAACTGGTACTTGAAGGCACAAATGTGAAACGTATTTTTGTAGACGGAGGGTTTAGTAAAAACCCGATATATATGCAATTGCTGGCATCAGCTTTTCCTGAAATGGAAGTTTTTGCCGCATCCGTAGCTCAGGCTACCTCGATCGGAGCAGCGCTGGCTATACATAAACATTGGAACAGTAAATCTTTAGCTACCAATATTATTGATTTAAATTTTTATTCAGCCTCAGAACTCGTATTATGACCGTAGGATTATTCATTCCTTGTTACGTAGATCAATTCTACCCCAATGCAGCCATTGCAACATTACAGTTGCTGGAGAAATTGGGCGTGGATGTCGTGTATCCTAAAAAGCAGACTTGTTGCGGTCAGCCAATGGCCAATTCAGGGTTTTCGCATCTCACTGGAGGATGTGACGATTTATTTACTGAGC
Organism: Arcticibacter svalbardensis MN12-7; assembly: GCF_000403135.1. Classification (GTDB taxonomy): domain Bacteria; phylum Bacteroidota; class Bacteroidia; order Sphingobacteriales; family Sphingobacteriaceae; genus Arcticibacter; species Arcticibacter svalbardensis. Next base: position 52,431 of record NZ_AQPN01000063.1, on the reverse strand, counting down.
TCTTTGAAGAGTTCGATTACGTCGTTGTTCCCTCCGGCAGTTGTACTTTGCATTTGAAAGAACATCTGCATTCAGATAAACACCCTGAATCTGCAAAAGGCTTACGTAAAAAGGTATATGAATTAGTTGAGTTTTAACTGACATCTTACAGGTTAAAAAGCTGAATGCGAAGTTTCCTTACCGGGTAGGTGTTCATCAGAGCTGTCATGGACTGAGGGGCCTTCATCTATCCCAGATGACAGAACTAGTTGCTCCGGCATTCTCTAAGCCCAATCAGCTATTAAGTATGGTTGATGGGTTGGAACTGGTAGATCTCGATCGTACAGATGAATGCTGTGGTTTCGGCGGCACCTTTTGCGTGGCTGAAGAAGCGGTTTCCTCTAAAATGGGCAAAGATCGTGTTGCCGATCATATTAAACATGGTGCCGAGTATATTACAAGTGCCGATTTATCCTGTCTTATGCATATGGAAGGTATACTGCATAGGCAAAAAAGTAATGTTAAAGTTGTGCATATCGCAGAGATTTTAAATGGAATATGAAGGATCACGCTGAACTATCTGAAGAATTTAATAAGGATGAACCCCGTGTGGATTGGCATGATGAAACGCTATGGTTCATCAGAGAGAAACGCGATAAGGCTGTTCATACCATTCCTGAATGGGAGTGGTTGAGGGAAACAGGATCACAGATTAAGAATAATGTACTTTCCAATCTTAGTGTTTACCTGGAGCAATTTGAATTAAATGCACAAGCAAACGGTGTTAAAGTCCATTGGGCTGCCAACGCTGCGGAGCATAATGACATCGTGTTATCTATCTTGAAAAAACATCAGGTAGATCGCATGGTGAAGAGTAAATCGATGCTGACCGAGGAATGTCATTTAAATGATTTCCTCACTGGCAATGGAATTGAAGTAATTGATTCTGATTTAGGGGAGCGCATTGTTCAGCTTGCCAATGAAGCGCCAAGTCATATTGTGCTGCCTTGTATCCATAAAAAGAAGGAAGAAATAGGCGACTTATTTCATGAGTTCTTAGGTACAGCAGCTGGTGAATCCGATCCTCAGGTACTTACTGAAGCGGCACGTCAACATTTACGTGAAACTTTCATGACCCGTAAAGTAGCACTTACAGGAGTTAATTTTGCAGTAGCTGAAACAGGGGAATTTGTTGTTTGTACCAATGAAGGTAATGCGGACATGGGTGCCCATCTATCTGAGGTGCATATTGCCTCTATGGGTATAGAAAAGATTATCCCTGAACGTCAACACCTGGGTGTCTTTTTACGCCTGCTCACACGAAGTGCAACCGGACAGCCTATTACAACTTACTCCAGTCATTTCATGAAACCACGCGAAGGCCAGGAGATGCACATTATCCTGGTAGATAATGGACGAAGCCGTCAGTTAGGGCGCGCAGACTTTCGTAATTCGTTGAAATGTATCCGTTGCGGATCTTGTATGAATACCTGTCCTGTATATCGCCGTAGTGGCGGTCACAGTTACCATACCGCTATTAGCGGACCGATAGGAGCGATCCTAGCACCCAACCTGGACATGAAAGATTACGCAGATCTTCCATTTGCCTCTACATTATGCGGTTCTTGCTCCAATGTATGCCCTGTGAAAATTGATATCCATGAGCAGCTCTATAAATGGCGTCAGGTATTGGTGAAGGATGGTTATGTGAGTCCCGTTAAAGCTATAAGCATGAAAGCCATGGCTTTTACCTTTGCTAATCCTACCGTATTTGAGGTAGCTGGGAAATCAGGACGTTGGTTTATGAAAAACTTCCCTTCCATGGTAAGTAATAAGTTAAACCCCTGGTACAAAGAACGAGAGATGCCAGAACCTCCAAAGGAGTCTTTTAGAGAATGGTATTCAAAAAATAGAAAAAAACCTTAATTAATAGCAGGGAAAAGATCTAATTTCTTTCCTGAATTAATAGGAATATAAAATATACTTCGTTAGATGATACATTAAGAAAAGGTCTAAATTGTTTCCTCAATTACCAGGATTCAAACTATACTTCGTTAGATCATTTGGAGAGATAAATTTTATTTATTTCTTAAATTAGAATTATTCAATATATAATACTTTAAAAAATGTCGAGCAGGAATTCAATATTAGCAGCGTTAAGAGAAAATCAACCGGAGTTAAGCGTATTGCCCTCTCTTGCGGGCCCTATATCTGTAGAGGCTGATCCAGTTGAAAAATTCAAGACGCTTGCAACTGCTATTGGTAGCAAGATTTTTGAAGTCATTACCTTTGATCAGATCAAAGAAGTAATAATGAAACAGTTTCCCGCACCAGCACGCATTATTTCATCCTTTGAAGAATTAGCTGCCATAGCTGAGACAGATATCAAAGTCATCAACCCACATCTTCTGGAAGATACTGAACTTGCTGTTCTTAAAGCACAGCTAGGTGTTGCCGAGAATGGGTCCTTATGGGTACCTGAACTCAATATGATGCAACGTGTGCTGCCCTTTATTTGTCAGCACCTTGCTTTGGTTGTATATAAAAAAGATATTGTTTCTAATATGCACGAAGCTTATCAGGTTTTAGGTAATAGTAATACAGGTTTTGGTGCATTCATTGCCGGGCCATCTAAAACAGCTGATATTGAACAATCCCTGGTTCTTGGGGCACATGGTCCAAGAAGTATGACCGTTTTTATAATGAGCTAAATCCCTTTATTGCCGAGATATTAAAAAATATCAAACAGTATCCAATAAAGGGTACTTTCTATTTTCGATAGCAAAGGCATGAGGACGAGTCAATCTGTAAGGGAAGCGCTTGAAGACGCAACTTTCTTCCCTGATAAGAGTAAACCCCCACAAATGAATGGCAAGGTGTAATCAATATACCAAGTAAATACTCCTCTGCAAAGAAACCCTATTTTAATATCACATTATCAAAGTACTTATTAAAAATAGCGAGCGTTTTCTGCTTACTTTCCTCCGTAGGAGTGGGCGTATCTTTCAAAGGATATTCCATTTTTAATAACTCCCATTTATGCAAACCAAGCTGATGGAATGGAATAATTTCTACCCGTTCTACCGTCTTAAAATTAGTAAAACGCTGTCCCCATTCTTCAATATATTCTTCCTGATCGGTCCATCCCGGAACCAGAACATAGCGCAGCCACAATCTCTTTCCAATCGATTCGCAGTAATCAGCCAATGCCAGCGTATTTTTATTAGTCAACCCAGTCAGCTTATGGTGGATCTCATCATTGATGTGTTTCACATCCAGCATCACCACGTCGGTATGTACCAGTAATTCATGTACCAGCGCATCATTCAGCCGTCCATTTGTATCCAGACAGGTATTAATTCCTTCCTTATGCAGGCGCTGAAATAATGTTGAGAGTTTACTTCTTTGTAAAAGCGGTTCACCACCTGATACCGTTACTCCCCCAAATTTACCGAAGTAAGCTTTTTGCCTCACAGCCCTTTGTACCAGTTCATCAATGGCAATCAGTTCTCCAGCTTTTACATCAAGCGTATCCGGATTCTGACAATACAGGCAGCGGAACTGGCAGCCCTGAACGAATATAACCATCCGTATTCCCGGACCATCATGTGTTCCAAATGTTTCAAGAGAGTGGATGCGGAGATGTTCAGGATCATCAATATTCAATTTTGAAGCTTCGATATCCTGTAAGGGTAAATACAACATGTTGTAAGATGTGAAAAATAAATGAAAAAAAAGGGTCAGGCGTAAAAATACCTGACCCTTTCAATATTTAAACTGATTATTACTTACATTCTTTCGTGGAATGTACGAGAAATAACCTCTAATTGATGTGCACGAGATAAACGAACAAAGTTTACAGCGTATCCAGAAACACGAATGGTTAACTGTGGATATTGTTCTGGATGATTGTAAGCATCCATCAAAGTTTCACGGTTTAAAACATTCACATTTAAGTGATGAGCCATATGTTTGAAGTATCCTTCAATAGTGTTCACCAAGTTTGTAGTTTGTTCTTCCTTATTATCTCCCAATGATTTTGGAATCATAGAGAAGGTATTTGAAATACCATCCTGAGCATCTGTATATCTAAGCTTAGCTACAGAGTTTAATGATGCAATAGCACCACTGCTATCACGTCCATGCATTGGATTTGCACCTGGAGCAAATGGTTCGCCAGATTTACGTCCATCAGGAGTAGCACCAGTGTATGTTCCGTACATTACATTTGATGTAATGGTTAACAATGAAAGTGTAGGTGTTGAGTTTTTGTAAGTCTCATGTTTACGCAATTCATTGATAAAGAAATGAGTGATTTCCTGAGCAATAGTATCTGGACGGTCATCATCATTACCATATTGTGGATATTCTCCTTCAATCTTAAAATCAACTGTTAAGCCTTTTTCATTTCTTACTGGAGTAACCTTAGCATACTTAATTGCAGCTAATGAATCGGCAATAATAGAAATACCAGCAGCACCATAAGCGATATCTACACGGGGATCAGAATCAATTAATGACATCTGTGCTCTTTCGTAGTAGTATTTATCATGCATGTAGTGAATGATAAACATTGCTTTTGAATATACACGGGCAAGATCACTTAAAGTTCTCTTGAATACATCCAATACTAAATCATAATCTAAAGGTCCTTCTGGTAATTCAGGAATTCCCTTAACCATTACAGTTCCTTCATGTTCTTCTCTACCTGCGTTCAAAGAGATTAATAATGCCTTAGGAAGATTTGCTCTTGCTCCAAAGTGTTGAATTGCTTTACCAATTTCCTGGTAAGATACACAACATGCAATACCATAATCATCAGAACCTCTATTAGGACGCATCAAGTCATCATTTTCATATTGAATTGATGAAGTATCGATAGATACCTGTGCACAGAACCTCTTAAAGTCTTCTGGTAATTCTTCAGACCATAAGATAGTTATATTTGGTTCTGGAGATGATCCTAAGTTGTATAATGTTTGTAAGAAACGGAAAGAGTTCTTAGTTACCTTAGTACGTCCGTCGTTTAACTGACCACCTAAAGATTCAGTAACCCATGTTGGATCTCCACCGAAGATTTCATCATAAGAATTTGGACGTAAATGACGAACTATTCTTAGTTTCATCACAAACTGATCTATCATTTCCTGAGCTTCTTCTTCAGTAATTAAACCGCTCTTTAAATCTCTTTCAATGTAAATATCAAGGAATGAAGATACATTACCTAATGACATTGCAGCACCATCTTGTTCCTTTACAGCAGCAAGATAACCGAAATATACCCATTGAACAGCTTCTAATCCAGTAGTTGCTGGTTTAGAAAGATCTAAACCATATTCAGCAGCCATTAAAACGATATCCTTTAATGCAGCGATCTGAGAGTTTATTTCTTCACGTAACCGAACTTTATGTTCTGTCATTTCTCCACTAACCTGTTTGAAATCGGCTTTCTTGAAAGCGATTAACGCATCTACACCATATAAGGCCAAACGGCGGAAGTCACCAATGATACGTCCACGTGCGTAATTATCAGGTAAGCCTGTTAATACGTGTTTTGAACGGTATGCGCGAATTTCAGGATCGTATGCGTTAAATACACCTTCATTGTGACTCTTTGCATAATTGAAGATATCCTTGATTCTGTCTGAAACTTCAACTCCGTGTTCTCTTGCTGCAGACTCAACCAATTTGATACCACCAAACGGTTTCAATGCTCTTTTAAGTAATACGTCAGTTTGAAGACCAACAATTACTTCATCTTCTTTTTTAATATATCCTGGCCTGAAGGCTGTGATGTTAGAAATTACTTCTGTGTCTATTCCCAGAACCCCATTGTTAGCTCTTTCAATTGCAAGTGCTTCCTTAGTTGCATTCCATACATTGATGGTTTTTGCAGAAGGACCGGATAGGAAGGAAGAATTTCCGGTGTACGGAGTAATGTTTTTTACAACAAAACTGTACACGTTTAATGTTGAGTTCCATTCTCCTTGTTCAAATGGAATTGCTGTGACATCTGTTTTCATAATTTTTTAAAATTACTGTTGTTCTTATTAGATACAACAAATTTAACTAATGTTTCAACTTATAAATATGATACGGGTCACATATTAATATGATTCTATATTCATAAATAAGTGAGTAATATTTTGCTTAATTTTCAAACAATATAGTGTTTTTATTGTCAGTATCGCAAATTGTTTCTTCGTCATCCCTTGACACCATCTTATTTTTCAAAACAATTGACATGATACAAGTTGTGAATAAAATACCTGCAAACAGATAGAAGATCCGGGTATAATCATCACTTAAAGTAATTAACCAAGGGCCTACAAAGGCAGCTGCCGACCATGCAATCAATACATATCCAAGCACTGAACCCATTTTATCTGATCCATAAATATCTTTAATAAATGCTGGAATTGTAGAAAAAGCCCCACCATAACAACTGATAATTACGAGTACTGCAATATAAAATACGGTTGCTCCAGGAGTCTGGCTGAGTATAAGAAAGCAAATAGTTCCTATAACAAAGAAGCTCATAAAGGTATTCCATCTACCCATTTTATCGGATACGCTGGACCATATTAACCTGCCTAAACCATTGAATAAACCGATGAAACCGACAAACACAATGGCCGCTGCTTCACTGATATGAATGATGTCTTTAGCCATTGGAGCCGCTACTGCTATCAATGCAATTCCGCATGTGGTATTCAAAAATAACATAAACCACAAACCATAAAACCGGACATCTTTTAATAAAATAAACGCTGGTACGGAAGAACCACCACTATGATAATCGACCACAGCTGTTGGTATTGTTGGATCTTCCAATTCGACCCTTGTTGGTAATGCTGGATTTTCCAAATACAAAGATGCAATCACCATGAAAAAGAAATACGTCATTGCTAAAGTGTAAAAAGTATTGGGTACACCTATACTAGTAGATATAGGATTGATAATCTGAGATGCAATCACTGATCCGACAGCAAACGACATAATTACCAATCCTGAAGCGAATCCCGGTTTATCAGGAAACCACTTAATCACAACCGAAACCGGTGTGATATAGCCAAAGCCTAATCCAATACCACTTATCACTCCGTAAGATAAGTAAAAAAGAGGTAATGAGCCGATACTATTTGCATAACCGGCAACTGCTAGCCCTGTACCAAAAAATAGAGCTCCGATTATTCCTGCTTTTTTCGGTCCTACCTTATTCACAAAGCTACCCATAAAGGCTGCGGTAAGTCCTAAAAAGCAAATTGCAAGACTAAAAGCGAACTTTAACTGATGGGCATCCCAGCCGTTTAAAGATCCGATAGGTTTAATCCACACACTGTAAGCGTAGATAGACCCAATTGATAATTGTAAAGTCATTCCGGCTAATGCCATTAGCCATTTATTCTTTGAATTCATATTGATGAAAATGATATTATGAGACAAAGGTATATACCACCTGCCTATAAAAAATTGATCCCGGTCATATATGCACAATATCATCGATCAGGTTTAAAAACAATTCGTATAGAACATTAGGCTGATTAAAAACAAAAATTTAACTTAGCCTCTCCATCGACAGCTTTTATAACGAATGAAACCCATCCGATTCTTTGATCATGTCCGGATTGATGAGTTCTCCGCAACTCCAAAATATCTACAACTTACCAATGCAATTCTCATTGCCATTGAAGCTAGAAAGCTCGATAAAAATGAAATGCTCCCATCTATCAACGAGTTAAGCTATGCGTTAGAAATCTCTCGGGACACCGCGGAAAAGGGCTATAAGTATTTAAAAAAGATAGGAGTGCTGGCTTCCATTCCCGGCAAAGGCTATTATATAGCCAGTACAGAGTTTAGACAAACCCTGCGCATTTGTTTGTTTTTCAATAAACTGAGTAGCCACAAAAAAATCCTTTACGATGCGTTTATTTCCACACTGGGAGAACAGATAGCCGTAGATTTTTATATTTATAATAGCGATTGTACTTTATTCAAGAAATTGCTCAGCAATAAACTCGAAGGATATTCGCACTATGTAATTATTCCTCATTTTTTTGAGGGCGAAGAAAGCGCCTGCCAGATGATCAATTCTATCCCTAAATCAAAGCTGATCATTCTGGATAAAAAAGTCCCTGGTATTACAGGGGAGTATGCTGCCGTATATGAAAATTTCGAAAAAGACATATATAATTCACTTGAACAAGCCAGGGAATCCCTAAGTAAATATCATACCCTTAAACTGATCTTCCCGGCACGGAGTTATTTTCCAAAAGAAATTAAAAAAGGATTTCTTCGCTTTTGTCAGCAATACGCCTTTAATCATAAAATAATAAGCGATATTGTTAATGAGCCCATCCAGGAAGGGGAAGTCTTTATTAATCTGATGGAAAGTGACCTGGTAGCCTTAGTAGAACGCCTCATCTGTCTCGATCTTAAAATTGGAAGTCAGGTAGGTGTAATCTCCTATAATGAGACCCCTTTAAAGCGAATTATATTGGATGGAATTACCACTATATCAACTGATTTTCAGGAGATGGGATCCATCGCCGCAAAGATGATAATCGAAAATTCCAACAAACACGTTGAAGTTCCGTTCTCTTTAATATTAAGGTCATCTTTATAATTTAACAAAACCTTTATAATGAATAAACATACATATCAAACCGGACTGATCGGTAATTGCGCTTTTCTTGCCCATGTACACAAAAACACCGACATTTCCTGGTTATGCTGGCCTCGTTTTGATAGCACATTCGTCTTCGGATCGCTGCTTGATGAAGAAAAAGGTGGCGAATTTACTATCCGTCCTGAGGAAGAATTTACTACCACACAGCACTATATTGAAAATACGAATGTCCTGGTTACCGAAGTGACCTCTGAAAGTGGGATTTATCGAATTACTGATTTTGCACCTCGCTTTAGTAAGTATGACCGCTATTTTAAGCCACTGATGCTGATCAGGAAAATAGAGCCTATAACTGGCACGGCACGCATAAAAGTGAAATGTCGCCCCGTTGCCGAATATGGAAAACGTCAATTAGAGGCTCAAAGGGGAAGTAACCACATTGAGTATGCAGGTGCTGAAAGTGACATGCGTTTAACTACTGATATTCCCATCACCTATATAGTTGATGAAAGCTACTTTGTATTAAATGAGGCTAAATATTTAGTACTCACCTATGGCGCTCCTCTTGAAGCTCCTCTAGTCAGCACCAGTGAAACCTTTTTGAGGGAAACAATCAATTACTGGCAGACCTGGATCAAGTTTTCTTCTATAGCCGGCTTTTTTCAGCAATATGTAATCCGTTCAGCCCTGGTTTTAAAAATTCATCAATACGAAGATACAGGAGCCATTATCGCAGCAAGTACCACCAGTCTGCCAGAATTTGACGGTAGCGGACGTAACTGGGATTACCGCTATTGTTGGTTGCGCGATACTTTTTATGTCATCTCATCACTAAACCACATCGGCCATTTTCAAGAAATGGAACGCTATTTTAACTATGTAGCAGATATTTCGGTGTCCGAAAAGTCGCGCTATCAACCTCTATACCGGATTGATGGCAATAAAAAACTAGATGAGTCAATATTGGATTATCTCGACGGGTACAAAGGAAACAAACCCGTCCGAATCGGTAACCAAGCCAATGAACATATTCAGAATGATATCTACGGACAGGTAATGATTTCGATCATGCCCTTATATACCGATCACCGGTTTGTGTTCAGTGAGCGTAAGGATTCAAGGATGTGGATCTCATCGATCCTGGATAAAATAGAGAGAACTATTGATGAGAAGGATGCCGGGATTTGGGAGTTTCGAAACTTCGCCAACGTACATTGCTATAGTAATTTATTCCAATGGGCAGGTTGTTCAGCGGCAGCAAAAACGGCAGTCACTATCGGGGATAAAGAATTGGAAGCTAAGGCCTTAATGCTGAAAGATAAGGCGGCAGCACATATTGAAAGTTGTTACGACCCAGTACGGAAAGTATATACCAATGCAGCCGGAAGTAGCCATTTAGACGCCAGCACGCTGCAATTAATTATGATGAACTATCTTGATCCTGCATCCGACAAGGCTAAAGATCATCTAAAGGCATTGGAAGCAGAGCTTAAGACCGACAAAGGATTAATTTACCGTTATGTGCACGAAGATGATTTTGGTAAACCAAAAACGACCTTTCTGATCTGTGCTTTCTGGTATGTAGAAGCGCTGGCCTGTGTGGGTAGAATAGAGGAAGCTGTAACCGAGTTTGAAAAACTAATGCAATACGCTAATCATCTGATGTTATTCAGTGAGGATGTGGATGAGGCTACCGGAAGCCAGTGGGGGAATTTCCCTCAGGCCTATAGCCACGTTGGTTTAATGAATGCGGCCTACCGGATCTCTATGAAATTAGATAAGCCAATATTTCTGTAGATTACAGCTTCAGATCTTAAAAGAACACTATCCTTGACGATTCAACATGAACGTGTATAGTAGGATAATGGAATAAGAGAAGAAAGGCTCTGATGGCGTGGCTTTCCCTTGTTTGTTCGCTGGTTGTCCCTTGCTTGTTCGGCACATAGCGAGCAAGCAAGGGACAACCAGCGAACAAGGAAGCCGGGAGATGCAACCAAAGCGTACAGGCTTCTCCTAGCTGATACCTTCTTGTTGGGCGGCAGAACCCTATTGTATTCAATCTCTATAGGAAGAAAATTATTACTCGCTTTTGGCAGCAAGCGTACGTAGAAACTTGCGTACCTCCTTATAATCCTGCAGATAAAAGCGTGCAGCTGAAATATTACTTCCTATTTTAATAGTGTAAGCATCCTCAGGTAAAACTTTAAACATATCTTCATCGGTCTGATCATCACCAAGGGCTAGAATATAATCATAATCATATTTGTCCAGCCATGAGATCACCTTTCCTTTGTTTACTTCATAGTTTTTAATTTCGATCACCTTATTTCCGGACATCATCTGCAAATTCTTATCATCAGTTAAAAAACGCAGGTTGTTCATGAGCTCATTGGCTCTTAATTCGCCTAAACCTTCTTCTACCTTGCGATAATGCCAAACCAGGGAAAAGCTTTTTTCTTCGATAAAGGATCCCGGTGTGCGATCCACATACATTTCGAGTACCGGCATCAGGTCTTGTTTCCACTGATCATTCAAACCTGGTAGCTTGGCCCATTCTTCATTTGCATATTTCTGCCATGCACCATGTTCAGCAATAATATCAATCTGCATGTGCCCAAACCAATCTTCAAGGGTATCGTGGCTTCTACCACTCACAATAACGACATGATTTAAAGGGTCTGCAATCAGTTCGTTAAGAATTTCATACAGGTCATCATCCGGAAAGGCCTGATTTATATTGGTCTTAAAACCTACTAATGTTCCATCGTAATCCAGGAAGATCAATCGTTGTGATGCTTTTCTGTATTCGGTTTCTAAATAGGTCATGGTTATAGGTCCTACGTGTTTAGCTTGCATAGAGGCTTGTAATTCTTTTACTTCTTTGAGTTGATTCATATATATTTTTACCCAATGTCTGACATTAAATTTGGCAACCACCTCACGCATTGGGATCATTCGGCGTTTTTGTTCTTCTATTGGCATACTCAGTGCTTCAATCATTGCCCTGTATAGTTCTCCAACGTTGTTTGGATTTACAATTACAGCATCAATGAGCTCTTTTACAGCACCTGCCATTTCGCTTAAAATGAGAACTCCTGTATTGGCTGTGCGACTTGCCACGTATTCTTTACTCACCAGATTCATTCCGTCGCGCATAGGTGTAACCAAACAAACTTCTGCTACATGATACAAAGCAGATAACATTTCGATCTCAAAAGACCGGTAATAATAATGTACTGGGATCCAGTTTAAAGTTCTGTAACGGGCATTGATATTACCCACTAGTTTATCTATTTCATCGCGAAGTTCTTTATATTGTGGTACGGTATCTCTGGAGGGTACCACAATCATATACATGACCACATGATCTATATATTCGGGATTCTTTTGCAGCAGGATGTCGAATGCCTGTAAACGCTGTAAAATTCCTTTGCTATAATCAAGGCGGTCAATGGACAGGATCATCTTCAAATCCTGAAAGCTCTCTTTTAATAATGCGACATTTTCCAGCACTGTAGGATTGACTGTCAGGGACTCAAACTTCTCTGCATCAATGCCCATAGGGAAGGCCTCAACTACTATTTGACGGTCGTTATAGTTAATCTGGTTGGCTGTTGCATGAACGGGTAGGAGCCGGGTTGTGGAACTAATAAAGTGCCTTGCATCATCGAAAGTATGGAACCCAATCAAATCTGCTCCCAGCATATTTTCCAACAGCTCCGCTCTCCATGGTATGAGTCTGAAGAGTTCATACGAGGGGAAAGGAATATGCAGAAAGAACCCGATTGTAATATCGGGTTGTTCGTCCCTGATTAATCCGGCAAGGAGTAAGAGTTGATAGTCGTGAATCCAAATAATATCCCCGGCTTCTGCCACTTTAAATATAGCTTCTTTAAATTTATGGTTGACGGCTAGATAGCTGTCCCAGTAGCTTTGTTCATAATGTGCATAGGTAGGGTGGTAATGAAAAATAGGCCAAAGTGTTTCATTTGAAAAGCCTTCATAATATAGATTGATTTCATCTTGTGTCAGAAACACAGGGAATAGACTTAAATCTTTTAATTTATCCTTAATTTCATCTTGTTTTTCTGCGGAATTGACTTCAAGACCTGGCCAACCCAGCCACATATTATCTCCTTGTTGATAGATAGAACCAAGGCCTGTAGCCAATCCTCCTTCACTTTGCCTGAACTCTAACTGCCCGTCATTTTCTGTGATTTTTACGGGCAATCGGTTCGATACAATAATAGTCTTCATTACTTATGTTCCTCTGTTTATTAAGACGAAAAATTGCCTTTTGTTACGAATATATAAAAAATGCTTTGACGGTAAGATAGTATAAATTAATTTGTAAAGTGAGTTGTTAACAAAACTTATTCACACTTTTCCATTAAAAGGTGTTGATTTTTAGGAAGATAATGAATATCTTGTGTAGAATATTAAATTGTTTCTCAATCTTCTAAAATGCCTTTTATGACACAGAATAAAGCGTTACTAATAAAAGAATGGATTAAAACAATGGGATTTAAATTAACCAAATCTCATAGTCTGGATCATCATAGAAGAAAGATCAAGTACTACACGCTGGGAAATTTTGGAGTTTACGAACAAACCACATTGCTTGGCAGTAAACTAAACAGTAAAATGAAGTTTACAAGCTGGACTCCCTGGGGAGAAAACATAGAGGTAAATTCGGTTAAAGATCTTTGGCTGGCTTATGAGGATTTTGAAAAATACAACCCTAATTTATTAACAGTCTAGTTTTATATTGCAAAAAAGGAAATTGATTAACGGATCAATTTTAATTTTTCGGCGAGTACTTCAGATATTTTACGATATGACTCGACCGTCCAACCGGCAACATGAGGACTAAGCAGTACTTTTTCGCTTTTCTTCAATTCATTAAACCATTCTATTTCATCCAATGCCGGGAACTTTTCTACTTCTAACACATCTAAACCAGCACCACGTACTTTACCTTGTTTAATAGCGCGCAGCAGTGCAGCGGTATTGACAATTTCGCCTCTTGCGGTGTTTAGTAGAATGATGGGCTTTTTAAAATGAAACAAGTATTCGTCGTCCACCATTTGTTGTGTTTCGCGGGTTAAGGGAATATGTAAGCTCAGGATATCGGCATGTTTGACAATTTGTTCCATGCTTACTTCCTTTGCATAGCGGTTAGAAAAGCCGCTTTTATATTTATCATAGGCAATTACCTCTACTTCGAAACCGCTCAGCTTATGTGCAAAGCTTTGTCCCATGTGGCCGAATCCTATAATCCCCACTGTTTTGTTTTTAAGCTCCAGTCCTCTGTTTCCTTCACGGTCCCAAATTCCATCACGCACTTCGATATCGGCCTTTCGTAAATTGGCGTATAAGGAAAGAAGCATGCCAATGGCATGTTCACCTACTGCATCCTGATTTCCTTCGGGAGCATTGATACAGACGATGTTTCTTGCTTCGGCTGCAAGAAGATTGATATTGTCCATTCCTGCCCCAGCTCGAGCGATAAATTGGATTGAGGTAGCAGCATCAATAAGTTCCTGATCTATATTGAATTTGGTACGAATAGCGATACCGGTATATTCGTGAATGATGGCAAGCGTCTCTGCCCGGGTAATTTCGGGCCGGTCATCCACATGGTAGCCAAACTTTTGTGCTTCTTCTTTAAATATAGGATGCAGTTTATCGGCAATCAGTAATTTCTTCATTTTAGGGTATTTGTTGAATGGACCTGGTCTGAGACCTGATCAATCATTCAGGTGAACTAGCCGGTTGATGAATTCCAGTTGTGATCATGTTCGTTAAGCGGACAAAATCGGCTACGCTTAGGCGCTCTGCCCGAAGTTCAAAGACTGGGTCTTCAGGCATTCTGTCTTTGCTTACCAGCGAGGATAAGGAGTTTCGGAGTGTTTTTCTGCGTTGATTAAAACCTGCTTTTACCACTTTCCAAAAGAGTTTTTCATCACAGTCCAGCGTTTTCACCTCGTTCCTGTTTAGCCGGATGACGGCAGACATTACTTTAGGCGGGGGGTTGAAAACGCCTGGTTTAACGGTGAATAAATACTGTACCGTGTAATAGGCCTGCACAAATACGCTCAGGATTCCATATTCTTTCGTACCGGGGTGTGCATTGCAGCGCTCTGCTACTTCCTTTTGAAACATGCCTACCATCTCAGGAATCTGATCGCGGTTATCTAAGATTTTAAACAGGATTTGTGAGGATATATTATATGGAAAGTTTCCTATGACCGCTACATTTCCAGGAAATATAGCCTGGAAATCGAGCTCCAAAAAGTCGCCTTTTATTAATTTAGTGCCAAGATCAGGGTATTTTTTATTTAAGAATTCGACAGATTCGCCATCCAGATCAATCATATAGGTCTCGTATTGCTTGTTTTGAAGCAATACATCCGACAGTATGCCCATTCCCGGACCTACTTCTAAAACTTGCGAAAAGCGGTTTTCCGGTTTTAAACTGTCAACGATTTTTAGTGCTATATTTTTGTCAGTTAGAAAGTGTTGACCAAGATGTTTTTTTGCGCGTACGGAACTCATGAATATTGGAATTAAAAGAAGGCAACAAAACCCGCTATAAATAAGCGCTGATGGCAGTATACAATCCTTATTTGCAAATTAAGGAATTAAAAGGTAGATATTGTAAGAGAATTTGTCTGTAAAGTGTTTAATTTGTATGATTACGTTTAAGTAATAGAATGTAATGAACTATATGAGTGAGAAAATAAAAATAGGAATTTCAATTGGAGATGTTAACGGAATAGGGCTTGAGATAATTTTGAAAACATTGGTTGATCCTTCCATATATGACTATTGTACTCCCATTGTGTACGGTACTACCAAAGTTGCCTCATTTTACCGCAAGACACTTTCATTAGGAGATTTTAATTTTAATGTAATCAATCAGCCGGATCAGGCAAATCCTAAGCGTGCGAATATGATTAACTGCTGGGAAGAGGAAGTTAAAATTGAGCCTGGAGTAGCAAATGAAATAGGAGGCAAGTACGCTTTTCTTTCACTGGACAAGGCTACCAATGACCTTATAGCAGGAAATATTGATGCTTTAGTAACTGCTCCGATTAATAAACATACGATACAAAACCCGGATTTTGATTTTCCGGGGCATACCGAATATATCCAGCATAAGACAGGGTCAAAGGATTCATTGATGTTTCTTATTGGAGAAGATTTAAAAGTGGGTGTGGTTACGGGACATGTACCGGTTGCTGAAATTGCCAATCATATCACCAAAGAGGTGATCTTGTCTAAACTGGAGTTGATGCGGGATAGTTTGAAAAAAGATTTTTGGGTGCAAAAGCCAAAAATTGCTGTATTAGGGCTCAATCCACATGCTGGAGATAACGGTCTAATTGGCAAGGAGGAATTAGAAATAATCACACCAGCTATTGAAGAAGCGCAGGAAAAGGGCATTTTTGCATTCGGGCCTTATTCGGCAGATGGATTTTTTGCTACAGGAGCACACTTAAAATTTGACGCGGTTTTGGCTATGTATCATGATCAGGGTTTGATCCCTTTTAAATACATCGAATTTCATAACGGAATCAACTTTACGGCGGGGCTTACGGTAGTACGAACTTCTCCTGATCATGGGACAGGGTATGACATTGCAGGTAAAAATCAGGCGTCAGAGAGCTCATTCAGGGAAGCGATGTTCAGTGCCATACATATTGTAAAACGCCGCAGAGAGATTGCTGAGTTATCTTCTAATCCATTAAAAATAAATAAACTGACGAAAGACAGGGACTAAAAGGGTCTGGAGAAACTCTATATTAAAAAAACTTTTTCCAAGTCATTAATTTCAGTAGCTTTGCAGGCTCAATTGCCGTGCTTTGAATTTGTTAAACGAATATAGAATACCCTTTGTAGGATTGAAAATTGGAGAGCATCAATTCAGTTATGAAATTGATGAGCGATTTTTCAATGAGTTCGAGTATTCTCTTGTTAAGACTGGGAAAATAAAGGTTGACCTGACTCTTAATAAGCTGGAAACGATGCTCATACTGGAGTTTGTTGGGAAAGGGAATATCTTTCTGAGCTGCGACAGATGTGTGTCTGATTTTCCGATAGAAGTGAATATTAAAGAAAGGCAGATCGTCAAGTTTACCGGAGATGAGAATCTGGAAGATAATACAGACGATATCGTTCTTTTAGGTAAAAACGAGCATGAGCTGGATGTAGCACCGTTGATATATGAGTATATTAATTTAGGTGTACCGTATTTTAATCGCTGTGATGAACCGGGCAAGACAGAATGGTGCGATAAAGATATGCTGGATAAGTTAGAAAAACTTTCTAACCAGTTACCAGAAGAAAAAGAAGAACAAAAGAGTGAGGCTGACCCGCGGTGGGAAGCTTTGAAGAAGATAAATAACACATAAAATAAACAAACCAGGAAGATGGCACATCCAAAACGGAAAATTTCTAAATCAAGAAGA
Source organism: Arcticibacter svalbardensis MN12-7 (assembly GCF_000403135.1). Taxonomy (GTDB): domain Bacteria; phylum Bacteroidota; class Bacteroidia; order Sphingobacteriales; family Sphingobacteriaceae; genus Arcticibacter; species Arcticibacter svalbardensis. The sequence continues at coordinate 35,349 of NZ_AQPN01000063.1, read as the reverse complement.
GATAAAAGAAGAACTCATTACAAAGCTGAGGCCCCTACCTTGTACACCTGTAAAGTTACAGGAGCGGTTCATTTACCACATCATGCATACAATGTAGATGGTAACTTGTACTATAACGGTAAATTAGTTATTGAAAATACCTCTATTGCTTAAGGTAATTTTCGAGAAATGAGAATTGGCTTAGATATAATGGGCGGAGATTTTGCTCCTGACGCGACAGTGTTGGGTGCAATTGCAGCTTATAAAGCCTTAGAACCACAACAAAAGCTCGTACTTATCGGTGATAAAAACCTTGCTCAGCGTGTTTTTGCTGAACAAAATTTTAGTCCTGATCTTATTGAGTTCATTCATACTACGGAAACGATTGGTATGGGTGAACATCCTACAAAAGCAATAACACAGAAACCTAACTCCAGTATTGGAATAGGTTTCAGTATGCTAAAAGCAGGAGAGATTGATTCTTTCTCTTCAGCAGGTAATACAGGTGCGATGCTGGTAGGTGCAATGTTTAGTGTTAAGACTGTTCCTGGCGTGATACGTCCGGCAATATCATCTGTTGTCCCTAAGGTAAAAAAGGGATATGGAATTATGCTGGATGTGGGTGCCAATGCTGATTGTAAACCGGATACACTATTGCAATTTGGTGTGTTGGGGAGTCTTTTCGTTGAAAATATCCATGGGGTTGCTAATCCGCGAGTTGGATTAATCAATATTGGAGAAGAAGAAGGGAAAGGCAATATGTTAATGATTGCTACACATTCACTGATGAAGGAAACGAATCTGTTTAATTTTGTCGGAAATGTGGAGGGCAGAGACATGTTTTATGATAAGGCTGATGTAATAGTTTGTGACGGGTTCACTGGCAATGTGATTTTGAAACTTGCGGAAACATTTTATGATCTTACCAGGAATAGCGGGTTTGAGAATGAATTTTTTGCCAAGTTTAATTACGAACAATATGGTGGAAGTCCTATTCTTGGTGTAAATGCACCAGTAATTATTGGACATGGGATATCAACACCAGAAGCTATAAAAAACATGGTTCTCTTATCGAGAAGTATGATCACAACGAAGCTAATTGATAAAATCAAAGCTGCATTTAAATAATTCATAGAGGATTATGCAAAAAATTAACGCTGCAATTACAGCGGTTCATGGATATGTACCTGATTACATATTGACAAACCATGAATTGGAAACGATGGTGAATACCAACGATGAATGGATAACATCTCGTACCGGTATCAAAGAAAGAAGAATATTGAAGGGTGAGGGTCTTGCTACTTCTGATCTTGCAGTGCCTGCTGTATTGGGACTTCTGGAAAAGAGAGGAATAGGTGCAGATGAAATTGAACTAATCATTTTCTGTACATCTACTCCTGATATGCATATTCCCGCTACAGCAAATATTCTGGCTCATAAAATTGGGGCTGTGAATGCTTGGGGATATGATCTGCAAGCAGCTTGCTCAGGTTTTCTCTTTGGGTTAACAACCGGTGCTCAGTTTATAGAATCGGGAAAACACAAAAAGGTTTTAGTTGTTGGAGGCGATAAGATGTCGTCAATTACTAATTATGAAGACCGCTCTACCTGTATCCTTTTTGGTGATGGTTGTGGAGCTGTGTTACTTGAACCTAATTACGAAGGAAATGGATTAATTGATTCAATTCTTAAAAGTGATGGATCGGGTGCTCATTCTTTATATCTGAAAGCTGGCGGATCTTTAAGACCTGCATCTCATGAAACAGTTGATGCCAAAGAGCATTATGCGTATCAGGAAGGGCAGACTGTTTTTAAGGCCGCTGTTAGAAGTATGGCTGATGTAGCAGGTGAGATTGTAGAACGAAACCATTTAAAACCCGAGGATATAGCCTGGCTAGTTCCTCATCAGGCAAATAAGCGGATAATTGATGCTACGGCCAGTCGTGCAGGTGTTTCTCCTGAAAAGGTAATGATTAACATCGAGCGGTATGGTAATACAACAAATGGAACAATTCCTTTGTGCTTGTGGGATTGGGAAAGTAAGCTTAAAAAGGGTGATAATTTAATTATTGCTGCTTTTGGAGGTGGTTTTACATGGGGCTCTATTTATTTAAAATGGGCATATTAATGACGAAAAGCTTGAATAATAAAAACTTAACCGGTAAAAATGGATATTAAACAGGTTCAGGAACTCATCAGATTTGTAGCAAAGTCGGGTGTTAATGAAGTTTCGATTGAAGAGAAGGATTTTAAAATCACTATAAAGACAAATCAGCAACCTACTTATGTAACTGCTGTAGCACAACAGGCTCCTGTTGCCGTTGCTCAACCTGTACCCGCTGCTCCGGTAGCACCTGTTATTTCAGCAGCTGATGCGAAAGCAATTGCAGCAGCAGAAGATATGGCTAATTATGTCACTGTCAAGTCGCCTATGATCGGTACTTTCTATCGTTCTGCAGGTCCAGACAAAACTTACTTTGTAAATGTAGGTGATGAAGTGAAAGCCGGACAAGTGGTTTGTATCATAGAGGCGATGAAGTTGTTTAATGAAATCGAATCAGAAGTTACCGGAAGGATCGTGAAAATTCTTGTGGATAATTCAAGTCCGGTAGAATATGACCAACCGTTATTCCTGGTAGAACCAGCTTAATTATATTATAAAACGTGCAAATGTGCAGATGTATGTAAATCATCTGCACATTTGCACGTTTTCATATTTGTACATTTGAGTAGATTATGTTTAAAAAGATATTGATTGCCAATCGCGGAGAAATTGCTTTACGTATTATTCGTACGTGTAAGGAGATGGGTATTAAGACCGTGGCTGTATATTCGACTGCAGACAGAGAAAGTTTGCATGTACGATTTGCTGATGAGGCAGTATGTATTGGTCCCCCGGCGAGTAAAGATTCTTATCTTAACATTCCAAATATTATCTCTGCAGCGGAGTTAACCAATGCGGATGCTATCCATCCGGGATATGGATTCCTGTCTGAGAATGCCAAGTTTTCGGCGATATGCCGGGAGTATCATATTAAATTTATTGGAGCGACTTCAGAGCAGATCAATGCGATGGGGGATAAAGCCTCAGCTAAGGAAAGTATGAAAAAGGCGGGTGTTCCAACGATACCGGGTTCTGAAGGATTACTGGAGAGTGTGAAGGAAGGTATCGAGATTGCAAATAGAATTGGTTATCCGATTATCCTGAAAGCAACTGCAGGTGGCGGTGGAAGAGGAATGCGTGTGGTTTGGAAAGATGAAGATTTTGAAGCGGCATGGGATTCGGCACGTATGGAATCGGGTGCAGCATTTGGTAATGACGGTTTATATTTAGAGAAATATGTGGAAGATCCCCGTCATATTGAGATCCAGATTATAGGAGACCAGTATGGAACGGTATCTCATTTATCAGAGCGTGATTGTTCTATTCAGCGCCGCCATCAGAAATTAGTGGAGGAATCTCCTTCGCCTTTTATGACAGAGGCACTTCGTGAAAAAATGGGAGATGCAGCGGTAAAGGGTGCTGTAGCGGTACAATATGAAGGTGCTGGAACTATTGAGTTTTTAGTGGACAAGCATCGCAATTTCTATTTCATGGAAATGAACACCCGTATTCAGGTGGAGCATCCGGTTACGGAAGAAGTGATTAACTACGATTTGATTAAAGAGCAAATTCGTGTAGCTGCAGGAGTGCCTATTTCGGGGCGTAATTACTATCCTGCCATGCATGCTATTGAGTGCCGCATTAATGCGGAAGATCCGGCAAAAGACTTTAGACCATCACCGGGACGGATTACTATTTTCCATTCACCAGGTGGACATGGAGTTCGTGTGGATACCCATGTTTATGCCGGTTACCAGATTCCACCAAATTATGACTCGCTTATTGCAAAGTTAATTTGTACAGGCCAGACGAGGGAAGAGGCGATTTCTACGATGGAAAGAGCGTTAAGTGAATTTGTTATTGAAGGAGTTAAAACAACTATCCCCTTTCATTGTCAACTAATGCGGGATCCAAATTTCAGGGCTGGTAATTTTACTACTAAGTTTATGGAAACCTTCGAATATGTAGAAGAGGAAGAAGAGGATTAGAATTCGATCACAATTATCAATGATGCCAGGTTTCATGTTTAAAAGGTAATGAGCGAAAATAAAAGGAAGAGTTTAATTGAGTCTATAAAAGATAAAGGTAAAACTATAGAGGCTGAGATGTCTTTCTTTGATCATTTAGAGGTTTTAAGATGGCACCTGATCCGGTCAGCTATTGCCATCGTCATTTTTACTTCACTCTCTTTCATTTATTACGACTTCATTTTCGATACGATCATTATGGGGCCTAAGAACCCACAGTTCTGGACGTATCGGATGATGTGTATTGTTGGGCAGAAATTTGACCTTGGTCCTGATTTTTGTATTAAGGATATTCCCTTTAATATCATCAATACGGATATGGCGGGACAGTTTACTCTCCAGATGAACTCTTCCTTACTCATTGGGTTGATATTCGGATTTCCTTATTTGTTATATGAGATCTGGCGGTTTATTAAACCGGGGTTAAACCCGAATGAGAAGAATTCGGCAAGTGGGTTTGTGTTTTATGCCAGTCTGCTTTTTATATTAGGAATCCTTTTTGGCTATTATATTATAGCGCCATTATCGATAAATTTTTTAGCCAATTATACCATCAGTTCGATCATTCAGAATCAGATTACAATTGATTCGTACCTGTCATCTGTGGCTACACTAACTTTAGGAGCAGGAATCACGTTTGAATTGCCAATCGTTATATTTGTGTTATCTAAGTTGGGGATCATGACTCCCACGTTTATGCGGGCGACAAGGCGGTATGCCGTGATTGTGATTCTGATCATTGCTGCGGTTGTAACGCCTACACCGGATATACTGACCATGCTTACTGTAAGTTTTCCACTGTTTTTGCTTTATGAAATCAGTATAGGTGTTTCAGCACGGGTAGACAAAAAGAGGAGAAAAGCAATCGGCGTATAACGGTACGGATTTATTTTGAGATAATATTTTTGAAAGGCAATATATAAAATGACTATAGCAATCGGATCGGACCACGCAGGGTTCGAATATAAAGAATTGGTAAAAGAATTTTTAAAGGAGTACGAGGTAAAGGATTTTGGGACCTATAGTGCTGCATCTGCAGACTATCCTGATTTCGCTCATGCTGTAGCTTCTGCTGTGGAGCAGGGTGCTTATCCGAAGGGTATTTTGATCTGTGGGAGTGCTAATGGAGTAGCGATTACTGCAAATAAACATCAGGGTATTCGGGCGGCGATTTGCTGGACGAAGGAAATTGCTGAACTGGCCCGGTTACATAATGACGCGAATGTGCTATGTATTCCTGCAAGGTTTATATCTTCGGAGGAAGCAATGGCTATTGTGACCACGTTTTTGAATACGGAATTTGAAGGAGGACGGCATGCTACCCGGGTGGGTAAAATAGCCTGTTAAGCGTTTCTGTAAATAATCTGTTAAATAAAAAAAGCTGAACCTTGTGAAAGATTCAGCTTTTTTTATTGCTTTTTATTTAGAATGTTATTCTTACAGATAAACCAAATCCTTCTGGATCGAATTCTGTATTCGGGGTAAACTCAATAGCTGGTTTCCAATCCAATGAAAGATTGATAGGAGCATCGCTGAACTTATAATCCAGACCTAAAACTCCATCTACACTGAAAAGAAAGTCGTTATGATCTGTATGTTTGTAATTATAGTTACCGATTGTAGCACCACCACCATAAAACCATTTCAAGCCAGCAAGGTCATTGATTGGATTATGTACTTCGTATAAACCAGTTAAGCGAAAAGATGAAACTTCATTTCTATCTCTAAAGTTCAGGATGAAATCAAGTGCTTTATCTTGTTCAATAAAGGTTTTGTATGTGATTCCATAGGCATTGCCAACGCGTACACCTAATGCATTTTTGTACTGTGCCTGAGCGGTAGTTCCTGCTAATAAAAGGGCTCCACTAGCTAAAAATAATAATAAAAACTTTTTCATAAACTCATTAAATTATATTACAATGACAATAGTACTGTCCGTTTGTTTGGTTGACAGCATAATATGTGGGTGCAAAAGTATCAGTTTTTTATTAATCAACGTATTGTAAGTGTAAATTATGAGACGAAGTGCTAATGACAGAGGTTGCATGAATAGAAAAATAAAATTTATTAGTGCTTTCTAAGTAATAAAAATTAAGATAATAGAATTTGAAATTTAATAATATAAATTTGCGGCAGGAAGTCGTTGATTTATAAAAGGGACTAATTAATATAAATGAGAAAAATACTTACGGTTGCATTGTTATTCATGGTGATTATTACATCTTGTAAAAAGGATGAGTATGATCAGGCAAAACAGCTAGCGACTGACGAAAAGCTTATAAACGAATTTGTTGCTGCAAATAAAATAGAGAATGTAAAGCGGACAGATGATGGTCTATATTACGTTATTATAGAGCCGGGCACTGGTAGTGTGGTGTATAATGCAAATACTGCGGTAAATGTGAAATATTCAGGACGCTTACTTAACGGTGCTGTCTTTGATTCTAATACCACAGGTACCACTTTAACTCTTGGAGGATTAATCTATGGATGGCAGTTAGGTATTCCCTTGATTCAAAAAGGTGGAAAGATCAGGTTACTCATACCATCTTACTTAGGATATGGACAAAACGCGATTGGCTCTATTCCAGCGAATTCAGTATTAGATTTCGATGTTGAATTAGTGGCAGAGTAATATATATAATTAAAAAAATATTGATGAATTTAAATAAAAAATACCCTTACTTCATAGTACTCTTGTTCATAATATTAACAGCAGCGTGTACAAAAGAGTATGCTACTATTGCTGAAGAGGATGAACAGAATATCCAGGCTTATATAAGCACAAATGGATTAGTGATGCAGAAATATGATACTACTGGTGTTTACTATTCGGTTACGCAAGTGGGAACAGGTCCCGATCTTGACTATACTAAGCAGATTCCATTGGTTTATTCTGTGAAATCTTTAGATGGATCTTATACTAGTCAGGATACTTTCGTTAATCATTATGCTTCCTATTTTGGTTATTTTACTCCGGAAGTCTTGAAAAAGACAATCATGGCTAATTTGATAAAGGAGGGTGGCACTATACGTGTTATTGTTCCTTCACATTTGGCTTATGGTAGAAATGGCAGTGGTCCGATTCCTGGAAATGCAAGTTTAGAGTATACAGTGAAGGTATTGGAGCGGTCTAAGCTAAAGCAGTATGAAAAATCGGTGATTAAGACCTATCTGAGTGCTAACGGCCTTACAGGATTTACAGAATATGATACTACAGGGATCTATTATAAGATAAGTGAAGCAGGTACAGGTACGACTCCAATAGGACTGGATTCTTCAATTACCTTTAATTATACTGGGAGGCTCTTAAATGGGACCGTATTCGAAACCAATGAAGCTATTACTACTATTTTAGGTTCTTATATTCCTTCATGGCAAACGATGATACCTTTGATAAAAGAGGGTGGATCCATCCGTTTTATTGCTCCTTCTTCCTATTCATATGGAATTACAGGATCTGCAGCTACTACAGTTGGCCAAGTTTCAATTCCTCCTTTTGCACCACTTGATTTCGATGTACAGGTTACAACTGTAGCTCCATAGCGCATTTTATAATCTCAAAGAATTTTATATAAAAAAAGGGCAGCCGATATAACATCAGCTGCCCTTTTTATTTGTCCTATGAGTAAATTATAACGATTCCACAATCAATTTATTTTAATGTGCGAAAATCATGCTCTGGATCAATAGCCAAAAGTGTGTTGTAAATCAGGCTAATGACATTATCGACATCTTCTTTATGTACCATTTCGACTGTGGTGTGCATGTACCGAAGTGGTAAGGATATTAAAGCAGATACCACTCCATTATTTGAATAGGCAAAAGCGTCAGTATCAGTTCCTGTCCAGCGCGAAGATGCTTGTCGCTGAAAAGGGATGTTATTATCTTGAGCGGTTTTAACTAACAGCTTGTTGAAGTTGATTTGAACAGAAGGAGCATAGGATAAAACAGGTCCCTTTCCGCAAGCCAGATCACCTTGAGCAGCCTTGCTGATCATCGGTGTTTGTGTATCATGGGTTACGTCAGTGACAATAGCCAGTTGTGGTTTGATGCGGTTAGCAATCATTTCTGCACCTCGCAGACCTACTTCTTCCTGTACCGCATTCACGATATACAGTCCAAAGGAAAGTTCTTTTTTATTTTCTTTCAGGAGTCTTGCAACCTCAGCAATCATAAAACCACCTACGCGGTTGTCTAATGCTCTGCCTAAATAATAGCGGTCGTTCAGCACCATGAATTCGTCTTCATAGGTAATGACGCAACCGACATGGATTCCTAAAGCTTCCACTTCCTGATCGGAGATACATCCGCAATCCAGGAATATATTTTTTAAAGTAGGTGCTTCTTCTTTTTCTCCACTGCGGGTATGGATAGCGGGCCAGCCAAATATGGCTTTTACCAATCCTTTTTCTGTATGAATATTGACGCGTTTTGAAGGGGCTATCTGATGATCAGACCCTCCATTGCGGATCACATATATTAATCCTTCTTTACTGATGTAGTTGACAAACCAGGAGATTTCATCTGCGTGGGCCTCAATGACTACTTTAAATTTTGCGTCTGGATTGATTATAGCAACTGCTGTGCCATAGTTGTCGACAAAATGGGTGTCGGTATAGGGTTTGATGTAATCTAACCACAGGCGCTGTCCTTCCCACTCAAATCCTGTAGGAGAGGGATTGTTGATATAGGGTTCTAAAAATTGTAGTGACTGCTCGGTCACCACTGGAATATGTGTTATCTTTTTATCTTCATCCATAATCATGTTTTTATTGCTGGTAAAATTAGTTAATTGAAATTAGGCAGCAGATTTTTCTATAAAAACAACTCTGCTATTACAAAGTCGTAACCATCCTGATGATACGTTTGATTGGTTTCTTTGAATCCAAACTGGGTGTAAAAGCCTAGTGCATTTACGCGGGCATTGCACCATACCCGGTTGATCTGTTGAGTTTTACTATATTCGAGGATATAACTTAGTAGCTTTTTCCCATACCCTTTGCCTTGCTCCTTTTGAAGGGTAGCGAATTTTCGGAACTGGATTTCATTGTTTTTTTTAAATAATGAAACAACAGATACAAGCTGATTGGCCTGGTCAAATGCTCCCAGATGAATACCTTTCCGGTCATTTGGTAAAGTGAGCTCTTCTAGTGTCTGATCAGGATACATGACTATTTGCCTGATGGGAAGCACTTTTTCTATATCGATTTCTTTAATAATCATTCTTAAGGGTATTAGCAATTGGTCAAAAATTCACGATATAGGGATATTTTACTTCAGTAAGATACAGTCCGCAGGCTGGAACAGAACTGCCGGCGTTAGAACGATCCTTACTTTTAATGACCTCATGGATGCTCTCAGGGCTATTCAATCCTTTACCAATTGGTACTAAGGTGCCCACAATGGCTCTGACCATGTTTCTTAAAAAGCGATCTGCTGAAATGGTGAATTTTAATCCGGTTTGATTTTCTGTCCATTCGGCCCTGACTATTTTGCAGTTATTGGTGAATACCTGCGTATTCGATTTGCTAAAGGAGGTGAAATCGGTATAATGCATCAGCTCTGCAGCCGCTTGATTCATCAGGTTGATATCGAGCCGGTCAAATAGGAGCCATGATCGGTTATGCAAAAAAGGATCTTTGTGGTGATGGATCAGGTATTCGTAAGAGCGCAGGGTAGCATCATAACGGGCGTGTGCCCGATCCTCCACTGGAATAATTTTTTTTATGGCGATTTCATAGGGCAAAAGGGAGTTTAAGCTTTTAATAAAGCGGGCACTCAGCAGGTCATGCTGGTGCGAGTTGTCGATTACATCAAAATGAGCATAAAACTCTCTGGCATGAACGCCTGCATCTGTACGACCGCATCCCAGTGTGTCAATTTTTTGGCGAAGTATGATGGACAATGCCTTATCCAGTATTTCTTGCACCGTAATAGCATTTGGCTGGGTTTGCCATCCATGAAAGGGGTTGCCATTATAGGCTAGTTGAACAAAGTAACGCATATTCAATTTCAAAATTAATAAATCCGGCTCTTCATCCTGAAAAAATAAATATGTAATTTTGGTTAGATAATTAATTATATGCTTCAACGGATACAAACCCTATGGTTGTTTTTGTCAACTACCATGATCTTCGCCTTATTTTTATTCCCTTATCTGCAAATTTTCAATGCGATGGGAACGCCTAAAGTTATAAAAGTGACTGGTGTTTTTGAGAACGTTGGTGGGCAGATTGTTAAAACTGACGATTTTACATTAATCACGATTGTTACAGTTTTATTAGCCCTGCTACCATTTGTAACTATTTTTCTGTATAAAGAAAGGAAGCGGCAAATTACATTAGGGTACATTACCATTGCCTTAATTGTGGCTTATAGTTTCTGGCTGGCTTCAACTGCACAGCAGGTTTTAGGCGATTTGAGGTTGCAGTTTCAAAATTATGGCTTAGGAATCATCTTTTTGCCTCTATCTATTTTCTTTATTATTATGGCTATAAAAGGAATTAGGAGCGATATTAGGCTTTTAAAGTCCGCTGAACGCTTAAGATAGCATTCATTCGGATGTTTAAGCCGGTTTTGCCGAAAATTTTGTTACCTTTGCAGAATACCGTCAATACAGTCGGTTTTTTATTGTTATCATGAACCCATTTAGTACACTGGGTATCCGTCATGATATTGTTAATGCCATAACTGATCTGGGATTTGAAACTCCCACCCCAATCCAGGAACAATCAATCCCGGTTTTACTTTCAGGCAGCAACGATTTTGTCGGATTAGCCCAAACCGGCACGGGGAAAACTGCCGCGTTCGGCCTCCCCTTATTAGAATTATTAGACTTTGACAAAAATTATCCTCAGGCACTTATTTTGTGTCCTACAAGAGAACTATGTCTTCAGATTACCAACGATGTAAAAAACTACGCGAAGAATTTAAGTAATGTTAATGTAGTTGCCGTATACGGTGGTGCGAGTATTACTGATCAGCTTCGTCAGATTAAACGTGGTGTACAGATCGTTGTCGCTACCCCAGGCCGTATGCTTGATATTATCAATCGTAAGGCCATTGACTTCTCACAAGTACGTTTCGTCGTATTGGATGAAGCAGATGAGATGCTCAATATGGGTTTCCAGGAAGATATAGATAGTATACTTTCAACTACCCCTAACGACAAAAAAACATGGTTATTCTCTGCAACTATGCCTGCAGAGGTTCGTCGGATCGCTAAGAAATACATGAAAGATCCGCATGAATTAACTATGGGTAAACAAAATACTGGTAACGTAAATATCGAACATGAATACATTATTATTCGTGCCCGTGATAAATATGCGGCCTTTAAACGTATTGTAGACTTTAATCCAGAGATCTTTGGTATTGTATTTTGTCGAACAAAGCTTGAAACACAGGATATTGCAGAAGCACTTATTAAAGACGGTTATAATGCCGATTCTTTACATGGTGACCTTTCTCAACAACAACGTGATAAAGTAATGAAACGTTATCGTGAAAGAGGACTTCAGTTGTTGATTGCAACGGATGTAGCTGCTCGCGGAATTGACGTAAATGACGTTACTCACGTTATAAATTACTCTCTTCCTGATGAAATTGAAAATTACACGCATAGAAGCGGACGTACAGGACGTGCCGGTAAATCGGGTATTTCAATTGCCATTATCAATGCAAAGGAAGTTGGTAAAATCAGACAGATTGAACGTACATTAGGTAAGAAGTTCACTAAGATTGAAGTTCCAAGTGGATTTGATGTTTGTGAGAAACAACTTTTTGCTTTAATTCATCGTGTTCATAACGTTGAAGTGAATGAAACCCAAATGGAAGGGTACATTACACGAATTATGGATGATCTTAAGGAGATGGATAAAGAGGAAATTATCAAACGTTTTGCTTCTCTTGAATTTAATCGTTTCCTTGATTATTACAAGAATGCACCTGATTTGAATGCTCCTCTTCACGATGATCGTTCAAGTGATCGTGGTGATCGTCCCGAAAGAGGCGAACGTGGTGAAAGATCAAGTCGTCCGCCTAGTGCTGACTTCACCAGATTGTTTATCAATCTTGGATCTGTAGATGAATTTACAAGAGGCGATATGCTTGGTTTTATTTGTAATAACGCTAAGATAAGTGGTAAGTCAATTGGTAAAATCGACTTGAAGGGTGTGTATACATTCTTTGAAGTAGAAAATGCAGTTGCAGAAACTGTTCAACAAAACTTTAAGTCAGTAGACTTTAAGGGACGCACAGTTCGTATCGAACTTGCTGGTGATCGTGATGGTGGAAGTCGTGAACATAGCGGAAGTCGCGAACATAGCGGTGGAAGTCGTGAACGCAGTGGTGGTGGCGGTGGTTACCGTGATTTTTCTGGCAAACGCAAGGAAGATCGTGGTGGTAGCGGCAGATCCTCCAGTGGTGGCGATCGTGAACGTCGTAAACGTTACTAATCATATATTTAAAAAAAGACCGTTGATTTAATCAGCGGTCTTTTTTTATGTTTAATAATTTTTGACTAATCCGTCAGATAAATACGTTTGCCAGCAGGGTCTTCATAGAACTGACGATCGTACATATCGATGTAAAGGTCTTCGCCATTCGGTCCTTTGGCGTTGTTCAAGAGGTTGTCTTTGAGTCTATTGCCGTATTTAATGAGACGGTTCCCTATTCCCTTAGCTGAATTTAGCAATTCGTCGGCCTCGTCTTTTTTGAGAATAAGAGCAACTATTGTAGCAGCTGCTGCTCCTGCAACTACTCCCCAAATGATCATATTTTTCATGGCTGTATTATTTTTTGAATTAACAATACAGTCCCTTGTAAGTTTGATAAAAAATCAGGAAAGTTGATCTGCCAGCAATTTCATCTCAATAGATGGAGAGTGGCCCTCGTATAAAATAGCATAAACTGCTCTGCAAATAGGCATTTTTACTTTAAATTGCTTGTTGATATAGTGTAATGACTTAGATGCATAATAGCCTTCAGCAACCATGTTCATCTCTAACTGGGCCGATCGTACATTATATCCTTTGCCTATCATATTTCCGAATGTTCTATTTCTACTGAACTGAGAATAGGCAGTAACTAATAAGTCGCCCAAATATGCTGATTCTTTAATGTCACGGTCAATGGGATGCACAATATCTACAAAACGACTGATTTCCCTTATTGCGTTTGAGATAAGAACAGATTGAAAATTATCACCGTAACCTACACCATGACAAATTCCACTAGCAACAGCATAAATGTTTTTTAGTACAGCTGCATACTCTGTTCCATAAATGTCGTCAGATATATTCGTTTTAATGTACCGTGTATTTATAAGCGCTGCAAATTGAGTAGCTAATTCACAATTAGGCGAGGCGACAGTTAAATAGGATAACTTCTCTAGTGCCACTTCTTCTGCATGACAGGGACCGCTTAGAACAATAATATCCTCAAAAGGAACTTCAAATGTTTTGTTAATGTATTCCCCGACAATCATATTATATTCGGGAACAAAACCTTTTATTGCTGAGATAACCTTTTTCCCTTTGAAGCTGGATGGCGATAAACAGGATAGCGCATTTTTTAAAAAGGCAGCGGGGATATTTAACAGGATGATCTCACATTTAGATACAATGTCATTTAAATCATTGCTGATATTTTCAGTTGGAACTTTGATTTCAACCGAGCTTAAATAACTCGCATTATGCTTGTACGTTTTTATATACTGGATATTTTCCTTGTCCCGCATCCACCAGAATATTTCTTTTGGACTGTGATTATCGGATAGCATTTTAATGTTTGCTGTTGCCCAGCTTCCTCCTCCGATAACTGCTATTTTTATAATTTGATCCATAATTGATATACACGCAAGTTTACGAATTATTAGGTATAACTGTAAACTCTAGTGTTAAAGAAAAAGGTACTGTTTCGTTGGAAACAGTACCTTTTTCTTGTTGATTACCCGAAAGTTCAGGTAATTAATTATTTATGGATGATAAAACTACTTTTTAGCCTCACCTTCAAATAATTTATCCTTACCTACCTTTTCCACAACTAAACTATCCTTTAATGTTTTTGAGATAGCACTAAAAGGTGCAGAGACAATTTCTTCATTTTCTTTAAGTCCTGACAATACCTGTATGTAGGTGTCGTTCTGAATGCCTGTAGTAACAGCAATCTGTCTTACCAGTCCATTTTTATAAACAAACACATATTCTTTCACATCAGGTTTGTCTTTGTCTTTTTTAGGCGCTTTGTTAACATTCATATTTAGATCTTCCCTGGTAGTAACCGATTGGATTGGTACGGCAATCCCTGAAGCTTTTTTGGTTTGGATATCAACCGTAGCTGAAAGACCTGGAAGAAAAGGAGATTTTTCTTTATCCCTGTTTTTCATGTATGAAGCATAAGATTCGGGCAGTATCCTGATTTTAACACTGAAGTTAGTCACCTGATCTGTGCTTTCACCAACAATATTTGCTGAACTTGCAATTTCAGTTACCTTTCCCTGAAATTTCTTTTCCTGAAAAGCGTCGACTTCAATATCTGCAAGGTTGCCAATGGCGACACGATTAATATCGTTTTCGTTCACATTCACGTTCACTTCCATGGAGTTGAGATTAGAAATGCGCATGATTTCTGTACCCGCCATTTGCGCAGTACCAACAACTCTTTCCCCAAGTTCTACAGATAGTTTCGATACCACACCATCTACCGGAGCATAAATAATGGTACGATCCAGATTATCAGCAGCCTCTTTAACCACAGCCTGAGATTGTTCAACACCATATTTGGATCCAATAATATTTTGTTTTAATGCTTCCAGATTAGCTTTAGCACTTTGATATTCAGCTAATGCCACATCATTTTCAGCCGCAGAGAGAACTTTTTGTTTATATAACTCAACACTTCTTTTATAACTCGCCTGAGTGTTTCTGAAAGTAGCTTCAGCTTGTAAAAGTTGTTGTTGGGCACCTGCTAGAGAGGCACGCTGTGTATTAAGCGATGCAACTGCCCGATTATAACCTGATTGCAAAATATCAGGTCTGATCTTACATAAAAGCTGGCCCTTCTTTACCACATCACCTTCCTTTACTTCAAGTTCCACGATTTCACCCGATACTTCAGAGCTTAACTTGACTTCAATTTCTGCTTGTACTTTACCACTCGCTGATACTGTTTCGGTAATATTCCTTTTCTGCACCTTTTCAGTTGCAACCATTGTCTTATTACCAGATCCTATCCACCCCATTTTAAAAGCAATTCCTAACACAACGATTAATAGGACAACGCCAATAATTACAAACTTAAGGGTGCTTTTTTTCTTTTTTTTCTGTTCCATTTTTATGGCGTTTCTATCTTAAAATGTTAGTGGTTTACCCAGGTAAAAATCTATAATTTTATTTCTAAAGATAAGATCATATCGTGCCTGAATGACATCAAATTCTTTTTGATTGAGATCTGTTTGAGCCTGATTGAAGTCTAAAGAATTAACCAAACCTACATCATATCTTTTACTTATCGCATCAAAAGCTGCTTTAGAAGATTCGAAGGCACTGTTTGCTGATCTAAACCTGCTATCTGCAGCCCTAAGATCAGTTACTGCCTGATAAATGATCTTATTGAAATTATTCCTGGCAAGCTGCTCTGTTACCTGTGCATTCTGATACGTAATTTTTGCCCTCCGTACGTTTATACGAGCAGAATAGCTGTTGAAAATTGGAATACTGAGTGTAAATCCAAGCGCTTGATTAAAATTCTCATTCAACTGATCTTTAAAATTTGTTGGCTCATATGTATTATTGTATTCCGGAGTTAGTACACTTTGATTCGTTCCTTCCAAAAAGCCGATTACTGTATTTTGGCCGGTAAGCTCAGTGCCTACCAAGTGCTGCCGGTTGTTTGAATAGCCTGATCCAATACTTCCCTGAAAGGTAAGTCGGGGATATAAGGACGATTTGGCAACATCAACAGCTTTTAAAGAAGCAAGAGTGCGATTCTTTGCCAGTTGAATATCAGGATAATTGTCAGCCGCTTTAGTGTAAATTTCCGCGGCAGCATAATTAGAATTAATATCTCCTATTTGATCGATTACAGGCTTTTCAACACTGAAATCTTGTGCAGGATCTCTTTCCATTAGTTGGGCAAGATTAAGCTTGGCTATATCCAGTTGATTTTTTGCATTGGTTACATTCAATTCTGCTGTAGCAAATTGAGCCTTAGCCTGCGATAAATCTGCCAGCGTTTTACTGCCTACCTTAAATTGTTTGTCTTCTCTGTCCAGTTGCAACTGTGATAGCTGCAATTGTTGCATTGATGCCTTAAGTAAATCTTCATAGCTCAATACCTGCAGGTAAGTGGTAACAACGGTAAGTGAAAGGTCATTCTTTATCTTCCTCGTATTGCTTTTATCGGCCTCTAACTGATATTTAAATTGTGATATTTGATGCCATAGTCTGAACCCCTGGAAAATGGGTACCGAAGTACTTAGTGATCCATTTGAATTGGTGGTTTTTTGATTGACAAACTGATAAGTCAAAGGATCTACATTTCGTCCAAAGTTAAAATTCAGATTTGCTCCTCCATTTAAAGTAGGATAAAAGTATAATTTTGATTCAATCAAATCCTCTTTTGATAAAGATTCACTGAGCTGAGCTTGTTTAATTTGTAAATTGTTTTTTAATGTAAGGTCTACAGCCTGTTCCAGTGTAATCTTTTCCTGGGCGTTGGCAATACCTGAAATAAGCAAACAACATGCAATTGCAAGTGTAGCTATAGGATGGTTATAGGATTTTTTTTTGATGGTCATTCCTCAACTAATAAATTTGTAGTATTGCACGTATCCTAACATAATATGTATCTCGTAAAAACTCCTGCCTGGCTAAGATTAATCTATCCTTCTTTAATATGGAGGAAGTTAAACGATTCAAATACAATATATATCACCTTTGACGATGGTCCTATTCCCATTGTTACACCCTTTGTCATAAAAACGCTAAAATTATATAATGCGCCCGCTACGTTTTTCTGTATAGGTGATAATATACGTAAGCATCCTGAAGTATTTCAGCAGTTGATAAATCAAGGTCATCGTATTGGAAATCATACCTTTAATCATTTAAAAGGTTGGATAACAGATGATGAGGTTTATCTTCAAAATGTAAAAAAATGCAATCTATTAGTGAAATCTAACCTGTTCAGACCTCCTTACGGGAAGATAAAAAGGTCGCAGATTGGGCTTTTGAAAAAGGAGTATCCCGATTTAAACATTGTAATGTGGGATATATTAACGGGTGATTTTGATCAGAGTCTAAGTCCTGAAACCTGCCTCAAAAGAGTGCTACATGCTACAAAACCGGGGGCAATTATCGTTTTTCATGATAGTTTGAAAGCTTTAGAGCGACTGCAATATGTACTTCCAAGAGCATTAGAATATTGGACCCAAAAAGGGTATCAATTTGAAAAACTCTAAAACGAGGACTTATTACCATATAACTTAAAAAATCGGCTCTAAATATTTCTGTTAACAAGAACTTTTCCAAATAATAATTGTCCTATCTTGATGGGTGACCTGTCATCCATTTTTTGTAATTTCGCAAGAACTCACCTCAATAGGGTTGAGTTTTAAATGTAAACCCCTTAATAATAAACTCATAATGGCATTTGATATAGAAATGATCCAGAAGGTTTACAGCAATTTGGAAAGCCGTATTGAAGCTGCCAAAAAAGTTGTTGGAAAACCTCTTACCCTAACAGAAAAAATTCTTTATTCGCATCTATGGAATGGTAATGCCGAAGAAGCTTACTGTCGTGGAACTTCTTATGTTGATTTTGCACCTGACCGTGTAGCTATGCAAGACGCAACGGCTCAAATGGCTTTGTTGCAATTTATGCAAGCGGGCAGGCCTCAGGTTGCAGTTCCTTCTACAGTGCATTGCGACCATTTGATCCAGGCAAAAATAGGAGCTACTGAAGATTTAGAAATTGCGAACAACACGAATAAAGAAGTATACGACTTCCTTTCTTCGGTTTGTAATAAATACGGACTTGGTTTTTGGAAGCCAGGAGCAGGGATCATTCATCAGGTAGTATTAGAAAATTACGCTTTCCCCGGTGGATTGATGATTGGTACCGATTCGCATACCCCTAATGCAGGTGGATTAGGCATGATTGCTATAGGTGTTGGTGGTGCTGATGCTTGTGATGTTATGGCTGGTTTCGCTTGGGAATTAAAGTTTCCTAAACTAATCGGTGTTAAATTAACTGGTAAGTTGTCAGGCTGGACATCTGCTAAAGATGTTATCCTGAAGGTGGCGGGTGTGCTAACCGTTAAAGGTGGTACAGGTTGTATCGTGGAATACTTTGGTGAAGGAGCACGTTCTTTATCTGCAACCGGTAAAGCTACTATCTGTAATATGGGCGCTGAAATTGGTGCTACTACATCTGTTTTTGGCTACGATGAAAAAGCGGAAATCTATTTACGTGGAACAGGAAGAGCCGAAATTGCCGATCTTGCTAACCAGGTAAGTGTTCATTTAACAGGTGATGATGAAGTATATGCTAACCCTGAACTTTATTTCGATCAGGTAATAGAAATTGACCTTGACACACTTGAACCTCATATTAATGGTCCCTTTACTCCAGATTTAGCATGGCCTATTTCTCAGTTTGCAGCAGCAGTTAAAGAACATAACTGGCCGGCAAAACTTGAAGTTGGTTTAATCGGTTCTTGTACCAACTCTTCATACGAAGATATTACAAGAGCAGCATCTCTGGCTCAGCAAGCAGTAGATAAAAACCTGATCGCAAAAGCAGAATATACAGTAACTCCGGGATCGGAATTAGTGAGATATACCGTAGAACGCGATGGTTACCTGGATACATTTGAAAAGATTGGTGGTGTGGTACTAGCGAATGCTTGTGGTCCTTGTATTGGCCAATGGGCTCGTCATACTGATGATCCTACCCGCAGAAACTCTATTATAACCTCGTTCAACAGGAACTTTGCCAAACGAAATGATGGTAATCCAAATACACATGCTTTTGTAGCGTCTCCTGAGATTGTAACCGCTTTAGCTATTGCCGGCGACTTAACATTTAATCCGCTAACAGATTTTCTAATCAATGAAAATGGCGAATCGGTTAAATTGGAAGAACCTCAAGGTATAGAAATGCCGATTAAAGGGTTTGCTGTAGAAGATGCAGGTTACCAGGAACCAGCTGAAGATGGTACTGCTGTTGAAGTACTTGTTGATGAAAAATCCAGCAGACTGCAACTTCTTGCACCTTTCCCTGCTTGGGAAGGCGTTGATATTAAAGGGCTGAAATTATTAATTAAAGCAAAAGGCAAGTGTACTACCGACCATATTTCTATGGCAGGACCTTGGTTGAAATTCAGAGGCCATATTGACAATATTTCTAATAATATGTTAATAGGTGCGATGAATTACTTTACTGATCAGACCGATTCAGTGAAGAATCAGTTGACGGGTATATATGGCCCTGTTCCAGCTACTCAGCGTGCATATAAAGCAGCGGGTATCGGAACAATCGTAGTGGGTGATGAAAACTATGGAGAAGGATCTTCACGCGAACATGCTGCTATGGAACCTCGTCATTTAGGCGTTCGGGTTATATTGGTTAAATCTTTTGCCCGTATCCATGAAACGAATCTTAAAAAACAAGGAATGCTGGGTGTCACCTTTGACGATCCTACTGACTACAATAAGGTTCAGGAAAATGATATAATTGATATTGAAGGATTGACTTCTTTTGCTCCTGGAAAACAGCTTCACGTTGTTCTTCATCATGAAGATGGAAAGTCAGAGTCTTTTGCTGTTAACCATACTTACAATCAACAACAGATTGAATGGTTTAAAGCTGGAGCAGCTCTGAATATCATAAGGATGAAACAAGAGTTTTAGACGATTCAGTTAATCTAATAACAACAAAGTCCCGGTCAATCAACCGGGACTTTGTTATGATATAGATAAATGAAGAATATTATCTAGCTATTTAAAAATTTCCTTAACCTAGCTTAGCAAGTTCTTCAGCCATTGCAGCACCTATTTCAGCAGGTGATTCCACTACACGGATTCCACATTCTGTCATAATACGCATTTTAGCAGCTGCAGTGTCATCAGCACCACCTACTATTGCACCCGCATGGCCCATTCTACGTCCCGCAGGAGCAGTCTGGCCAGCAATAAAGCCAACTACAGGTTTAGTGCCATTTTCTTTAATCCACAGAGCCGCTTCAGCTTCCATTCCGCCACCAATTTCACCAATCATGACGATTCCTTTTGTTTCAGGATCTTCCATGAGCAGTTTAACCGCTTCAACAGTTGGTGTTCCAATGATCGGATCTCCACCAATACCAATGGCAGTGGTGATTCCTAATCCTGCTTTTACAACCTGATCTACTGCTTCATAAGTCAACGTCCCTGATTTAGAAACAATGCCTATTGAGCCCTTTTTAAAGATAAATCCTGGCATAATACCAATCTTTGCTTCATCAGCTGTTATTATTCCCGGGCAGTTTGGACCAATAAGGCGACAATCTTTACCTGATATATATTCCTTAACAAGGATCATATCTTTCGTTGGAATACCCTCAGTTATACAAACTATAACTTTAATACCAGCTTCAGCTGCTTCTAAAATAGCATCGCCCGCAAAAGCAGGAGGTACAAATATGATAGAAACATCAGCACCAGTTTTTTCAACTGCCTCTTTAACAGTGTTGAAGACAGGTCGGTCTAGATGGGTTTGTCCTCCTTTTCCTGGAGTAACACCACCTACAACCTGTGTTCCGTACTCAATCATTTGGGTCGCATGATAAGTACCTTCATTTCCGGTGAAGCCCTGAACAATAACTTTGGAATTTTTATTAACTAATACACTCATTGGTCGGATTTTAAGATATGCAAAACTAAGAGATTAGCTTAATAAGCCAAACCTTTTTGTCAGCTTACCGTAGATTTTTTAATTCCAGCCGAATTAAACTGCAGATCGAACAAACGTTTATAGAATCCGTTGAGCTGCAGAAGTTCCTGATGGGACCCGATTTCCTGAATCTCTCCCAGATCCAGCACGATTATTTTATCGGCATTTTGTATTGTAGACAGCCTATGCGCAATCACAATAGAGGTACGACCCTTTACAAGCCGCTGTAGCGTAGATTGAATTAATAATTCGGTTTCTGTATCCACTGATGATGTTGCTTCATCTAATACCAGTATTTTAGGGTTGTAAATTAATGCACGGATAAAAGAGATGAGCTGCGCCTGACCAGCAGATAGAGTTGATCCCCGTTCCATTACGTTATAATCGTACCCACCGGGTAGTCGCTCAATAAATTCATGGGCACCTGCCTCTTTAGCAGCAGCAACTACATCTGCTTTAAGAATGTTTGGGTTCCCTAGAGTAATATTGTTTTCAATCGTATCGGTAAAAAGGAAAACATCCTGAATCACTGTGGCAATTTTGGAACGGAGATAAGGTAAGGAGTAATCTCTGATATCACGGTCGTCAATTTTAATACTGCCTTTCCCAATGCTGTAAAACCTATTCAGTATGTTGATAATGGAGGATTTGCCTGCCCCGGTAGCACCCACAATAGCCAGTGTTTCACCTGGTTTTACTTTGAAACTGACGTCTTTTAAAACCCATTTCTCTTCGGTATAGGCAAACCAGACATGTTCAAAGGATATAGAGCCGGTAAAGATCTCCGGACTGTAGTCGCCTGTATTCACTTCCTCTTCTTTGCTGTCCAATAAAGTAAATACACGTTCGGCCCCAACCATACCCATCTGAAGGGTGTTAAATTTATCTGCCAATTCACGTATAGGACGGTATAATAGGTTGATATACATGATAAAAGAGACGATCACACCTGGTGACAGGTCGTTTTCTATGATAGACTTCGATCCGTACCATACCAGCAAACCAATGGATAGTGACGATATAACTTCTACAACAGGGAAAAATATAGAATAATACCAGTTCGACCTGATGTTTGCATCTCTATGTTTGGCGTTAATCTTTTTAAACTTGTGCATCTCCTGGTTCTCACGCGCAAAATATTTTATAATGCTCATCCCGGTAATATGCTCCTGCAAAAAAGTATTCAGGTTGCTTACCTGACTGCGGACATCCTGAAACGCCGATTTAATGGCTTCTTTAAATACATAGGTAGCTAACATCAGCAGAGGCATCGGGGCCAACACAATGAGTGTCAGTTTCCAGTCCACATAAAGCATTACTCCAATGATGGCAAATACTTGCAATATATCACCAACAATTACAATCAGTCCTTCGGAAAATATATCAGCAATCGTTTCCAGATCAGAAACGGTACGTGTGATGAGCTGCCCGATAGGTGTACGGTCAAAAAAACGAAGTTTTAATTTAGTGATATGATTAAATACATGGATTCTTAAGTCGCGGATAGTTGACTGGCCAAGTACATTGGTTAGATACGTATGGAAATATTGAATGATCGTTTGCAGAATAAGTAAAATGAACAGAACGATGGTCATGAAAACTAATCCCTGCGAATCATTTTCAAATACATAATGATCGAGTGCATATTGAATCAGAAAGGGGCGGAGTGGAGCTACTATGGCTAGCAGTATAGTTAGTACCACACTCCATACGAACATCTTATGGTAAGGTTTGATATAGAGGTATATCCGTTTTAATAAGTTTATATCATAAGCTTTTCCGCTAATCTTCGCCATCGATCAATTCTTTCGCTACAAAATTACGATTTTTAGAGTCAACACTGTATTAAGGCTATTAGGAATTAAAATAAAAATTCTAGTTTTCTAGTTTATAATAGAAAATAGCATAAGTAAATAAGCATAGCTTTTTAATTGATGTGTAGAAAAATAGGAATTGACCTCACCTACTCCCCAATTAACTCATAACCGAGAGGAGAAGCTACGGTTTAGGTGAATAGAATTGCACTTTAGTTATATATCAGATACGGTATTATCTCGCCTTAATATAGATATACAGCTTTTGTATTATTATAGGATTTAATAATTAACGTTTTTAAACATAAAATTAATTACTTAACATTAATTTAATCTTCAGGCCAATAATGTTAAGTAATCTTAATAATTTTACTTTTTTAAGATTAACTAATAATGCCACAGATTAAGCACACCTTTTTATCCCTGTTATTTTTTTTATTATCCTTAATGTATTTGCGCAAGGTGAAGTAGATGAACGCCCAATGATTTTTAAAATGAAAGGACTAGAAGTTGCAACCAAAGATTCCTCTTTCTATGCTAACTTTCGTTTCAGAATGCAAAACAGAATGGGTTTTTATACAAATGGTGGTGATGATTTGGGAATCTCAGAGTGGGATGCACGGGTAAGACGACTTCGGCTTCGGGTAGATGGATATGTACTAAGTCCTAAAATTGGCTATAGCATTCAGCTGGCATTTACACGAAGTGATCAGGACTTTGACAATACCGGAATTGCCAATATTGTTCGCGATGCAGTAGTCTTTTACCACTTTACCGATAAATTCTATATTGCTTTTGGGCAGAATAAGCTTCCCGGAAACCGCCAGAGAGTCAATTCATCCGGACAGCTACAGTTTGTTGAAAGATCAATCGTAAACGGAATTTTCACAGTCGATCGTGATTTCGGTCTAAAAGCCTATTACAACAATACGATTGCCGATATGCCATACCGTTTCAAGGCGGCAGTTACTACAGGCGAAGGTCGAAGCGTAAATGGTACAGACAATGGATTAGCTTATACCGGAAGAGTAGAAATTCTTCCTTTTGGCCTGTTTAAAAATGATGGTGATTATTCTGAAGGCGACCTCGAAAGAGAGGAAACTCTTAAACTAGCAATAGGAGGAGGGTATAGTTATAATGTAAAAACAAATCGTACAGGTGGGCAGTTAGGCAAAGAATTATATGCTCAAAGAGATATGGGAACGGCTATATTCGATTTAATCTTCAAATATAGTGGCTGGGCCTACGAATCCGAATTCCTTAAACGCAGATCAGTTAACCCCCTTACCTTTAATGCAGCAGGCGATGTTCGTTATGTATATGCAGGTTGGGGAAACAATAATCAAATCTCCTACTTGTTTAAGAATAATATTGAAACCGCATTCCGATATTCTATTGTTCAACCCGAACATCAAACCACTTTATACGAAAACAGAAAGGAAGTTGTTGAAGCAGGTTTATCTAAATATTTTAGAAATCATCGAATCAAAGCTCAATTTAACCTGAATTATAATACGGAAGAAGGTAATTGGAACATACACAGTACGAATAATTACTGGGGAGCCTTGTTTCAGGTCGAACTAGGGATCTAAATCATATATATAATTTAAGTGTAATTTCCTCGTTGATAAACATAAAACTAAAAGCTATTTTGTTAGTTTTGTCATAGATGTTATCACACACATGAGAAAAGCACTTGCTAAAAGACTCTTCAGCATATTTTTCTTGTCTATCTTTCTAAGTAAGATGGTGATTTCTATCGCACCCCTGATTATTGCTCATCTGGATTCAAGAAGCGTGAATAGTGTGATCATGCAACTGGAAATAGAGCATCCTAAATCAGTTGATGTTAAGGACACTGCAATAAAAGAGTTTTTAAATCTTAACACTTTTAACATAGCACCATTAAATCCTTTATTGATTTTAATGCCTGTTATTGTGATCTCTGATCATGATAAACATATTAGGTCCTTCTATCCTGTAGTACCTACCCCTCCTCCAAACGTCTGATTTTTGAGTTTATCTACGTATCAGCCTTTCTGATATAATATTGTTTATAAATACAAATTTACCTTCTTAAACTTAAGCAGATCAAATTATGCCTGCATCAAAGATTTTTGCGAGATATTTATCGCCTAAAAATTTAAAAAAAGACCTTCCTGCAAGCTTAGTTGTCTTTCTGGTAGCATTGCCTTTGTGTCTGGGTATTGCCCTTGCATCCGGAGCACCACTATTTGCCGGTTTATTAACCGGTATTATAGGTGGAATTATTGTTTCTACGGTAAGTGGATCTCAATTAAGCGTGAGTGGACCGGCTGCCGGCCTTACTGTAATTGTATTCACTGCAATAGCCCAGTTGCAAAGTTTCGACATTTTCTTGCTGGCAGTAGTTCTGGCAGGAATTATTCAAATCATATTAGGTTTTCTAAAAGCCGGTACAATTGCGAACTATTTCCCCTCTTCTGTAATTGAAGGGATGCTAGCTGCTATCGGTATTATTCTTATCCTAAAACAACTTCCCCACGCAGTAGGATATGATGCTGATTTTGAAGGAAATGAAAGTTTTGTAGCTGGGGCTAACAATACCTTCTCTGCGCTAACTGAGGCTTTAAGCCGGATTAGTTATGGTGCTGTCGTTATTAGTCTTATTTCTTTAGCTGTATTGATTTACTGGCCTAAGATTAAAAAGATAAATAGTATTCCAGCCCCTTTAATTGTTGTGCTAGTTGGGATTGCTCTAAATATCGTATTCCATGGAACTCCGTTGGCAATCAATGCTGAACATTTGGTTCAGGTTCCTGTTGTTGAGTCATTTGGTCAATTTACAAGCCTGTTTGTTACGCCTGATTTTAGTCAGATTACTAATCCCGCTGTATGGACAGTAGCTTTCACTATTGCGATAGTCGCCAGTTTAGAGTCGTTGCTGAGTTTAGAGGCTGTTGACAAAATTGACCCTTATAAAAGGGTTTCCCCAACCAACCGTGAACTTGTGGCACAGGGAATAGGAAACCTGACTTCTGGATTAATAGGTGGATTACCTCTTACAGCAGTAATCGTTCGCTCTTCAGCAAACGTGAATTCTGGAGGTAAAACCAAAATGAGTAGTGTATTTCATGGAGTTTGGTTACTGGCGTCCCTGCTTTTGATCCCTGGAATAATCAATAGTATTCCGCTATCCTGCCTGGCAGCAGTCCTATTGTTCACCGGTTACAAATTAGCAAACGTTCATCTTTTCAAGAAAATGTGGGGCGAGGGAAAGTCTCAGTTTATACCCTTTATTGTAACCATATTAGCCGTTGTATTCACTGATTTGCTTAAAGGCGTAGCGGTAGGGATGGTTATCGGTATATTTTATATTCTTCGGAATAATATGCGGAACCCATATTTCTATACCATAAATAGGGAAGGAGACAAAAAAGTTATCCATATGAAGCTTTCTGAGGAGGTATCTTTTCTAAATAAAGCGGCAATCTCGTACACTTTAAATAATTTACCACAAGAATCAGACGTTATTATTGACGGCACAAATTCCAGATATATCGATCCTGATGTACTCGAAGTAATACATAACTTTAAGCATTCAGCTTATTCCAGAGCAATTATTGTAAGGCTCGTAAATGTCAAAAAACAGTATGACATTCCACAATTAGAAGAATTAATATTCAAACTCTAAAATTAAAAAAAATGACAAAAGAAAATATGAATGCAGTATCAGTTAAAGAGCTGCAGGATACACAAAAATACACATACCAACAATTGCTTGAGGGAAATAGGATATTTGTGGAAAATGAATTGAAACAAGATCCTGATTATTTTAAAAAGCTGGCTGCAGGTCAGAATCCAAATGTACTGTGGATAGGTTGTTCCGATAGCCGTGTTCCTGCAAATCAGGTTACCAATACCAAACCAGGTGACATATTTGTTCACCGTAACATAGCAAATGTTTGTGTGCATTCAGATATGAACATGCTTAGTGTGCTGGATTATGCAGTAAATGTATTAAAGATAAAGCATGTTATTGTAGCCGGTCATTACGGTTGTGGTGGAGTGGCTGCGGCCATGACGAATCAACAGTTTGGCTTAATAGACAACTGGCTAAGACATATAAAAGATGTGTACAGGCTTCATTCTCATGAACTCGACTTAATTACAGATGATAAGCGACGTTCAAACCGTCTGGTAGAATTAAACGTGATTGAACAGGTTTTTAATTTGTGTAAAACTACGATTGTACAGAATGCCTGGCGCGAAAGAGATGATCTTGAGGTACATGGTTGGGTTATAGACATTAGTACCGGGAAAGTTAAAGACATGCACGTAAGTTGCAGTAATGCGGATAATCTGGGTAAGGTATTCGCTCTTAATAAGGTAGATAAAGTAAAAGAAACTCAAGAATAATATAAAGAAGGCCGGTACCATCATACCGG
The DNA here is from genome assembly GCF_000403135.1 of Arcticibacter svalbardensis MN12-7. Taxonomy (GTDB): domain Bacteria; phylum Bacteroidota; class Bacteroidia; order Sphingobacteriales; family Sphingobacteriaceae; genus Arcticibacter; species Arcticibacter svalbardensis. Next base: position 8,057 of record NZ_AQPN01000063.1, on the reverse strand, counting down.
CCTTTATGTTTTAAAGTTGTTTAAACAGTAAACTCAGCATAGGCCTCAATAGGAGGGCATGAGCAGATCAAAGTTCTGTCACCCTGTGTATCATTCACTCTACCTACAGCAGGCCAGAATTTATGTTCGGCCACATAATGGAGTGGAAATGCCGCTTTATTGCGACTATATGCTTTCTCCCAAACATCCGCTGTAACAACCGATGCAGTATGAGGAGCATTTTTTAAGATGTTATCGTGTTTATCATCACCGTTCATCACCTCATCTACTTCAGTGCGAATGGCAATCATGGCATCACAAAAACGATCAAGCTCATGTTTGGGTTCCGATTCTGTAGGTTCAACCATCAACGTTCCAGCTACAGGAAAGGAGACCGTTGGTGCATGAAATCCATAATCCATCAATCTTTTCGCTATATCAGTCACCTCAACACCATCATGCTTAAACGCCCTGCAATCTAAAATCATTTCATGCGCACATCTTCCCTGGCTACCTGAGTAAAGAACAGGGTAATGGTTTTCCAATCGTGATTTAACATAGTTGGCATTTAATATGGCATATTTTGTTGCATTTGTTAACCCCTCAGGACCCATCATCGCAATGTAGGCATGCGAGATCAGAAGGATTGAAGCAGATCCCCAAGGCGCTGAAGAAACAGCTGAAATGGAATGTTCGTTGTTGATGTTTACTACCGAATGGCCGGGTAAATAAGGAACAAGATGTTTTGCCACACCAATTGGACCTACACCAGGACCACCTCCACCATGAGGAATACAGAAGGTTTTATGCAGATTCAGATGGCAAACGTCTGCACCAATAGTAGCCGGACTAGTAAGTCCTACCTGAGCATTCATATTTGCACCATCCATATAAACCTGACCACCATTCTGATGAATAATACTACAGATCTCTATAATTGCCTCTTCAAAAACACCATGAGTAGAAGGATAAGTAACCATCAGTGCGCAAAGATTCTCTTTATATTGAATTGCTTTGGCATTCAAATCTTCGACATCAATATTTCCGTTCGCATCGCACTTAATTACCACTACTTTTGATCCTGCCATAGAAGCAGAAGCAGGATTGGTTCCATGCGCAGAAGCTGGAATTAATACAATATTACGGTGACTTTCATTTCTACCAGCATGGTAAGCTCTGATCACCATCAATCCCGAATATTCGCCCTGAGCACCTGAATTAGGCTGAAGACTCATTTCAGCAAAACCGGTAATCGCACATAACCATTCATTTAGTTCAGAAATCACTTGCATATAACCACCAACCTGATCAGTGGGAGCAAAGGGATGAATTTTACTAAATTCTGCCCACGTTACAGGAAGCATTTCAGTAGTCGCATTCAATTTCATTGTACATGATCCCAAAGGAATCATGGAATGACATAAGGAAAGATCCTTAGCTTCTAACGACTTGATATAACGAAGCATTTCATGCTCTGCATGATGTGAATTAAATATTGGATGAGTCAGGTAAGATGAACTTCTTTGCAGTGCAGAAGGTATAGCTGAAACAATCTCCTTTTTCAAAAGATCAGGATTCGCATCATTCAGATGTTTCCCCTTCACCTTAGCAAAGAACTTGACGATCATTTTTACATCTTCAAGAGATGTTGTTTCATCAATAGAAATGGTTGCTTCAGTGCCATTGTAAGAAAAGTTCGACTCATTATTAATCGCTTCAGCATGAATAGAAGTACTCAGCTGACCCAGATCAAAACGTATAGTGTCGAAAAAGGAAGTATTAAGCTGTTTGTAGTCAAGCTTTTCAAGTGATGCTGCAAGTAGGGTGGTCAAACTATGAATCCGTACCGCAATATTTTTAATTCCTGTAGGGCCATGATAAACCGCATACATTCCTGCCATGATAGCAAGTAAAGCCTGTGCAGTACAAATATTGGAAGACGCTTTATCTCTTCGGATATGTTGTTCCCTTGTTTGTAAAGCCATGCGGAGCGCATAATTACCCGTATTATCAACCGTTACACCAATTATTCTTCCAGGGATATTTCTTTTGTATACCTCCTTGGTGGCAAAATAGGCAGCATGCGGACCACCGAAGCCCATTGGCACACCAAAACGTTGAGTTGAACCAACTACCACATCAGCTCCCCACTCTCCCGGAGGAGTCAGGATTGCTAAACTCATGATATCAGCAACTACAGTAAGTTTAATATTCCTTTCATGAAGCTCAGTTGCGAAGTTAGTATAGTCGTAAATACAACCGTTTCCTGCAGGATACTGAACAATTGCACCAAATATCATATCGTTCAGCTCAATAGTTTCATGATTACCAATCAAAAGCTCAATACCAAATGGCTTAGACCTGGTCTTCAGTACATCTATAGTTTGAGGGAAAAGATTTTCCGATACAAAGAAGATATTAGCCTGTGGATTTTTGCGTAAACCATATTGCATAAACATTGCTTCAGCTGCCGCAGTACCTTCATCAAGTAAAGAGGCATTTGCAATTTCCATACCTGTAAGGTCAGCGACCATAGTTTGGAAATTCAATAAGGCCTGAAGGCGTCCCTGAGATACCTCTGCTTGATAAGGCGTATATTGGGTATACCATCCCGGGTTTTCAAATATGTTCCGTTGAATAACAGGAGGGGTGATGGTATCGTAATATCCTTTGCCTATAAAAGACTTAAATACTTTGTTTTTTGATGCAGTCTGCTTTAAATCATTGATATACTCAAACTCACTCTTTGGTGCCGGAAGGTTCATCGGGCTTTTAAGCCTGATCTGTTCTGGTACAGTCTGCTGAATAAGCTCATCCAGCGAGTTGACACCAATTATAGCAAGCATTTCCGCTGTTCCTGTACCATCAGGAGCTATATGACGCGATTCAAATTTTTCTTTAAAATCAGTATTTAAATTCATGAAAATGAAGGATAAAAGACAATGCAAAGATAAGAAAATGGCGTGAATTAAGAGATAGGGTAGGTTTTGTAAGAGAGCTTCCTGTTTTTTGAGTTAATAATAGCAAATTGATATTTTTAACTCTTATACATTATTATATTATATAAAAATCAAAAGAAAGAAAACAATAATAGGTTCATAAAGGATTATGTATACTATTCTTTGGTAAGAACTGGATTGTATTTTTCGAAAATAAGACTCAATTAATGGAGAAAATTATAATTAACTGATATTTTGCGTATAAATACGTTCTAAAAGGGCTCGTTTAGCTCTTCAATTGATCTAAATATCGTTGAATGGTGACTTCAAGTCCCAAATATAGCGCATCACAGATCAATGCGTGCCCGATGCTAACTTCCAGTAATCCCGGAATATTTTGTGCAAAATAGCGTAAGTTATGTAAATCGAGGTCATGACCAGCATTTAAACCCAGTGAAGCTTGTTGAGCCACTTTAGCAGCTTGAAGATAAGGCGTAAGTGCCAATTCTTTATTTAACAAATAATTAGTAGCATACGATTCGGTATATAACTCAATCCGGTCAGTGCCTGTTGTAGCAGCAGCTTCAACCATTCTAGGATCAGGGTCGACAAAAAGAGATACACGAATACCCGCTTCCTGAAATACCGCAACGATATCTTTCAGATATTCCTGGTTTTTTATCGTATCCCATCCATGGTTGGATGTAATCTGTCCCAAGGCATCAGGAACCAGTGTCACCTGAGTAGGCTTATTAGCTAGTACCAACTGAATAAACTTCTCTTCCTGACAGTTGCCTTCAATGTTAAATTCAGTAGCAATAGCTGCTTTTAAATCGAAAACATCCTGATACCGGATATGCCGTTCATCAGGTCTTGGGTGAACAGTGATGCCCTGTGCACCAAAAGATTCACAATTCAATGCCGTCTGAACAAGATCCGGATTATTGCCACCTCTTGAATTACGCAGCGTAGCGATCTTATTAACGTTTATAGAAAGTTTGGTGTGTGGTAATTCAGTCATAGGTAAGAGTAAAGATGCTTACCCAGAAGTAAGCATCTTTTTGAAAATAAAAACAGATAATTAGTATCTGTATGTTTCTGCTTTATAAGGACCATCAACAGTAACGCCGATATATTCAGCTTGTTCTGGATCAAGTACATCCAGTTCAACACCAATCTTAGCCAGGTGAAGACGGGCAACTTTCTCATCTAAGTACTTAGGCAAGGTATAAACCTTATTTTCATATGCAGCGGTGTTAGTCCACAATTCAAGCTGAGCCAATGTTTGATTGGTAAAAGAGTTTGACATTACAAAAGAAGGGTGACCAGTTGCACAACCTAAATTTACAAGGCGACCTTCAGCAAGAACGATCACATCTTTACCATCAATGGTATACTTATCAACCTGAGGTTTGATCTCAATTTTAGTCTGACCATAGTTGCCATTTAACCAAGCCATGTCAATTTCATTGTCAAAGTGGCCAATATTACAAACAATAGCCTTATCCTTTAACGATTTGAAATGCTCAGCACGAACGATATTGCAATTTCCAGTACAAGTAACCACAATGTCAGCTTCTTTAACTGCAGTGCTGAATTTCTTCACTTCAAAACCTTCCATAGCAGCCTGAAGCGCACATATAGGGTCAATTTCAGTAACGATTACGCGAACACCAGCACTACGTAAAGATTCAGCAGAACCTTTACCTACATCACCGTATCCAGCAACAACAGCAACTTTACCAGCCATCATTACATCTGTAGCACGACGAATTGCGTCAACTAATGACTCACGGCAACCGTATTTATTATCAAACTTTGATTTAGTAACGGAATCATTTACGTTGATAGCAGGTAAATGTAAAGTGCCATTTTTCATACGTTCGTATAAACGATGAACGCCTGTAGTAGTTTCTTCAGACAATCCCTTGATTTCAGGAATCAACTCAGGGAACTTATCAAATACCATATTGGTCAAATCACCACCATCATCTAAAATCAATGTTAGCGGTTTGCGATCTTCGCCAAAATGTAGCGTTTGCTCAATACACCATTCAAATTCTTCCTCATTCATACCCTTCCAGGCATAAACAGCAACACCTGTAGCAGCAATAGCAGCAGCAGCATGATCCTGAGTGGAGAAAATGTTACATGATGACCAGGTTACTTCAGCACCCAGCGCAGTTAGCGTTTCAATTAAAACAGCAGTTTGGATCGTCATATGAAGACATCCCGCAATGCGAGCGCCCTTCAATGGCTGTGTTGGACCAAATTCTGCACGAAGTGACATTAAACCAGGCATTTCAGCCTCAGCCAATCCGATTTCTTTTCTTCCCCATTCTGCAAGGGTAATGTCCTTAACTTTATAAGGAACGTAAGTTGTCTCTACTGATGACATAGTGTTTTGTGTTAATTAATTAATATAAAGTAGGTTAGCGGTTGTTATATTGTGGTCTTGCACGCTATTTACACATATACATTTTTCGATCCTGCTTTCCACATCAAAAATAAGCAATACTTTAACCAATTTCAAAGGGTATTCGCGGTATGACTATTTAGTGATAATGGCATTAATATGATAATTTTTGGTTGTTTGAAAAACAATTCATTCGTAAATGCGATTTATTACGAATGAAGCTCGTTATAAAGCTCTATTTGGAAACATAGAAATGTAGGTAAAGTAACCGATACTATCCAGGTCATGACATCTTTTCGTGTTTTGCGCCAAAACAAACCAAAGTAAAGGAAGATATAATACTCCGACAATTTGTGCTCCATTTCCAATGGTCATAGTTTCGGTTATAATACCATTTGCAATTAAAGATAGTAAGATGCTAATTGCATATTCCATTCTTCTGATACGTCCTTCAAATGAAAAAGAGTTTTTAAACATGGTTTGATGATTTAAAACTATTGATTAAAGTTTGGCTTATTTAAGGATCTAATATACAAACTCTGCATACCATTTTCCGATAAAATCAAACCAATCGACCAATGGTATGCAGAGCGTTAATTTAATTTTGTATCGGGCCGAACATTCCTGTCCATCTCTACAATCCCGATACAATAATTCCGTTATGTGCCAAACCAAAAATGGGTTACTTTTTCATTCCTATTAAACCAGGCACCTGCGTTGTAGACGACTCTACTCGCTCCCGATTCAACACTCATTACTAAGCTGCTTTCGATTTAAAATTGAATTCCTATCCTGAAAGGTGAATGCTAAATTTAAATCTCTCTGTTGAACAAAAGTAAAATGTCCTTAAAGAAGAAGCGATTCTCAAGTCCAATCTTCCTAAATCTTCTCAATTATGTATGATTTTGTCTATTGTTTGCTAATTCGCTACATTCGTTCGTGGAAATTAAAGGAGAAATAAGCCTTTATATCTGCCAGTCCTTAATACAATGAAAAAATTCTATGCCTTACTTTGTGCTATACTTATCACAAGCATTGTTACCTATTCAAAATCAGAGCGAATTAATCTGTCTGCACGAAAAGCAGTTATTTCTGAAGATAACTCGTTAAAATTTCCTAAGAATAACCGGCTTGATATTAGTAAGTCCGCAACAATTAGAAAACTTGAAATCCCTAAATTAAAACCCAATGAATATGTGATCACACATGCCGCTTATTCGCTTTCTTACAACGAGCAAAACGAGCAAGCAAATTGGGTTGCCTATGAACTAACCAGTAAAGAAACTAACTCCATATACGAAAGAACGAATAAGTTCATTGTTGACTTACTCGTTAAAACCGGATCAGCAGATAATCAGGATTATTTAAAAAGCGGATATGATAGGGGACATCTGGCTCCTGCTGGTGATATGGGTTGGTCATCTACGGCTATAAGGGAATCGTTTTATTATAGCAACATGTCTCCACAAAACCCAAGCTTCAATAGAGGTGTTTGGAAGCGGGCAGAAGAACTAGTAAGGAGTTGGGCTGTTGATTATAAGTCGGTTTATATCGTTACCGGACCAGTACTGACCAAAGGCCTTCAAACTATTGGATCTGATAAAGTAGCAGTTCCGAATTTTTTTTATAAAGTTATTCTTGATAACAATGCTCCAGGCATTAAGGGGATAGGATTCATTATTCCCAATAAAGGCTCAAGCGAGTCATTGCTAAATTATGCAGTTAGCATTGACCAGGTAGAAAGAATCACAGGAATTGACTTCTTTCCATTACTACCTGACAAGCAGGAAGAACTTATCGAAAGTAACCTGAATACTACCGCATGGATCTGGAAAAGTTCCTCAACCAGCAGTAGTAGTAAGTCTGTTAGCAAGCGAAGAGTCAGCTCAGCACAGCAGAAAACTAACAGAATTGCAACTTCTGTTCAATGCTCTGGGACAACCAAGAAGGGTTTGCGCTGTCGGAATAAAACAAAAAATTCAAATGGTAAATGTTACTTGCATTAATGATTAAATTAAAACACTTATTAATCTCAGGCTTCCTTATTTGTATTAATGCTATTTGTTTATCCATTTAGATCTAAAATTATTCGTCGATTAAAAGTAAGCTAACACTACAGCACAGGTATGAATTTACAGCAAAATAGCCGTTTTTAGGGTTAATAAGGCAATTAGGCGGTTTTTAGGATAGTGTTTTCCTGTTTTTCTTCCAATGTTTCTTCTTGCAGTTTCTTCCAGTTTGGAGGTAAAAGTTCGTGAATTTTATCTGATGGATGTGTATTTATTCTTTTCAGAACATCTTCCATCCAGGTCATTGGGTTAATACCATGCAGTTTGCATGTTCCCATAAACGAGTATAGCATGGCACTTCTTTGTGCCCCATCATGAGAACCACTGAACAAAAAGTTGCGCCTGCCCAAAGCGATAGGCCTGATACTTGATTCAATAGGATTGTTGTCAATATTCAGCATACCGTTTTCCATATAAACTGACAACCGTTTGTGCCGTTTCATGGTATAGGCAAAGGCCTTGTAGATAGCACTGTTTTCTTTTATCAGGCCAGCGTTCTCTTCAAGCCATCTGCCAAAGTTTTCCCATATCGGTTTAGCCAGTTTCTGCCTTGCTTCTTTGCGTTCAGCACTGCTCTTGTCCTTGATATCGCGCTCAATATCATAGAGCTGACCAAACACATCCAATGCATATGCCGCCCTCTTTTGATCGTTA
>NZ_AQPN01000062.1 GCF_000403135.1 Arcticibacter svalbardensis MN12-7 | reverse complement strand
ATCAGTAACCTTTCAGATCCAACAAACGATCAGGATGCTACCACTAAAAAATATGTAGATAGCAAATCAGGATCAGTTCCAAGTGGTACTACACCTCCATCTAGTCCATCAGCTGGAAATACTTTTATAACACAACAGATAGGATCTATTATGTCTATGATGGCACTCAATGGGTTCCTGTAGATAATGCTCTTCCTTATGGTCAGCTTTATGTGGGTGACGCTTCTGGTAAGGCCGCCGCAACTTTAAAAAATATCATCCCTCTTAGCGGTTTCGGAGCTGCAACAGCAACTATCTCCTTAGGAAATTTTAAAATCAGTAACCTTTTAGATCCAGCAACCGATCAGGATGCCGCTACTAAAAAATATGTGGATACAAAAGTTGCAGCAACTCAGAGCGGAGGAACAACACCCTCAACCGGAGAAGTTGGAGATACATTTTACTCCACAACAGATGGTCGTCTGTATGTTTACAACGGCACTAGTTGGGTTTCCGTAGATAATGTCTTAGCTAGCGGTCAGTTGTATGTTGGAAACTCTTCAGGAGTCGCTACCGCAACCTTAAAAAATGCTATTCCTATAAGTGGTTTCGGAACTGCTACTGCAGATATATCGATGGGGAGCAAACATTTAACGGATCTGGCAACACCCGTGTCTGATGCTGATGCTACTACAAAGGCTTATGTTGATGCACATGGCGATAATTTAGGAAATCATACTGCCACTGCAAACTTAAAAATGGCCGCATATCATATAAGCAATGATGGCGCTGCAGGAAAAGGGTTAAGTTTCGATGCTGCAGGAAATGCCACTTTTGAACAAAATTTAACTTTAAACGGCAATTTTTATACGCCTTCTGATCAAAGATTAAAAACTAAAGTAGAAACACTAAGTCGGGTATTGAAGGACATTGACCTCATTCGCGGGGTTAGATTCGAGTATAACGATCAAAAGAAGTATGCCGCTGGTCCTAAGATTGGGGTTATAGCTCAGGAACTACAAAGGGTCTATCCTGAAATGGTAAAGAAAGGAAGTGATGGCTTTCTGAAAGTTGATTATACACAACTTACAGGTGTACTTATTCAGGCCGTTAAAGAACAGCAACAACAGATTAAACAACAGCAAGAAGAAATTAACGTCCTGAGGGAACGTATAAATAATCAGCAATTGCAAATAGACAACATTCTAAAAAAATTACAATAGTCAACCTATAATAAATGACTAGGATAAAAAATTGGAAATATTCAAAGTAAGATATTGAAAAGACTAATACAAATATTAAAAATCGTATTTCTTTTATTGTTTGCCGGAACTGGAAATGTTTCCGGACAGGCGTACTTTAGAATAATTTCTGGCATTCCGCATCTTCCAATTATAGATCCATCTTCGGTAACTTCTCCTGAAACGGGTATGGTCATTTTTAGTTCGGTAGCTCAAACACCTCTAATTTACACCGGTACAGCATGGGAAAGTTTTTGTACATCTAACATCAGTAGTTCTACTATTGAAGATTACTTTGTCGTTAAAGGTGGTATTCCCTATATCCCTGTCAATAATAACTATCCGGCAGGCACTCCAGATGCAGGTTCTATTTATTTCTCTACAGTCAACAGTTCGATGATGATTTATAGCGGGAGTATCTGGGCCAAATTAGCTGAAATGGGAAGTGGAAGTTTTAATGAAAGTCCTGGTTTCTCAACAGGCTTCGGACTTAAAACATGTAAGCTGCCTGTGCTAAGTGTGGATCCTGATCCTGCTACTGATGGATTAAATGCTGGAGCTTTTTTTATAAATACGCTGACAAAATCACTTCGCTTTTATAATGGAGCAAGCTGGCAGGAAATAAGTTGTGGTGCCACTCTGACCACACTTAATCTTACTGACATAAAAATCACTACAGCCACTAGTGGTGGTAATGTAAGCAGCACTGGTGGATCTACGATTACTGCTTTGGGAATATGCTGGAGCCTTTCGGCTAATCCGGTTGTTACCTTAAGCACTAAAACAATACAGCTTCCATCAGGAGATGGTCTGGGTAGTTTTAGTTCAGAAATGACTGGATTGTCACCGAATACAACTTATCATGTAAGGGCTTATGCGGTTACAGCTACAGGTGTATCTTACGGTGAGGACAAGTCATTTACTACAGATTATTATCCTCCAACAATTATTACATCTGAAGCAACCGAAATTCTAAGTACCACTGCGGTCAGTGGAGGTAGTATTACTTTTAGTGGAGGTGCAGATATTACAGCTAGAGGAATTCGATGGGGAACAAACCCTGACCCTAAAAATAATGCTAGTGCCATTGTAACTCATGACGGATCTGGAGTTGGTCCTTATACAAGTACCCTGACCGGATTAATGGAACTTACTACTTATTATGTTCAAGCTTATGCAATAAACAGCCGCGGTACTTATTATGGGAATATTGTTCAATTTACTTCTCCCCCTGCAGTTGCACCCCTTTTAAGCTCATCTGAAATTAACATAACTAATATTACAGATATCTCAGCACTTGGTGAAGGGTTAATACTCAATAACGGTGGATCTGAGATAACTGAAAGAGGTATAAGCTGGAGTACGGATCATATTAATATTCAATATGCTATTTCTGGTTCGCTAGCGAATATTGGAAGTTTTACTGCACAACTCGCAGGGCTCTCATCTGGTACTACCTACTATGTGCGCGCTTATGCAACAAATAAGGCAGGCACAGCTTTCAGTACGGAAACAAGTTTTATTACCGCTTCTTATGTAACGCTAATAACAACTAATCCTTCCAGTATTACAGGAACAAGTGCCATCAGTGGAGGTATGATTTCCAATACAGGCCAGGCACAGATTACTTCAAAAGGGATCTGTTGGGGTACTGAAACAGAGCCAACCACTGCTCTTTCAACCAAAACAACACAGACCGTTACCGGTGCTGGTACTGGTAGTTTTTCAAGCAATTTGACAGGATTAACTCCTGGTGTAAAATATTACGTAAGGGCTTATGCGATCAATACGCATGGTACTGCTTATGGTGATGAATATATTTTCACTACTCTTGATCTCCCTGGTCTGACTACTACAGTACCTTCTTCACTTATGGATAATACGGCCATTAGTGGTGGAAATATCTTTAATGATGGAGGTTCTGCGATTACTTATCGTGGCGTATGCTGGAGTACGGAAGAAAATCCTCTTGTTGGAGATAGTCATACCAGTAATGGAACAGGAAGCGGACCTTTTACCAGTAATTTAACAGGGCTAGAGTCAAATACTGTTTATCACATCAGAGCTTATGCCACAAATAGTACAGGAACAGCTTATGGAGAGGACCTGATATTTACTATAGCTACAGAACTCCCTACAGTTATTACATCTGATATATCAGACATTACAAATATATCTGCAATAGCAGGTGGAAATATAACTGGCAATGGTGGAGCATCAATTACCAGTCGTGGAATTCGTTTAAGTACCCTCCCTGATCCTGCTGCAGATTTGAATGCCCGCATTGTCAATAAAGGTACAGGAGAAGGTTCGTTTACCTCTAATTTAACAGGATTGCTGGGAAATACAGTGTATTACATCCAGGCATTTGCCGTAAATTCATATGGTACAGGATATGGAAGTGTAAAACAATTTACAACGCTTCAGGCTATAGCGCCTGTTCTGAGCTCAACTCCACCAGTTATTTATGGTATTAATAATAATACTGCTTTAAGTACAGTCTCCATACTCAATAATGGAGGTGCTTTAGTAACAGAATGTGGCATTAGGTGGAGTGTGGATGGGTTAACGTTTGAGCATGCAGTGTCGCCAAATACCACAGGTATAGATATTGGTACTTTTATATGTAACATTAAAAGTTTAACTCCTGGAACAACATATTATGCCCAGACTTACGCATTAAATAGCGTTGGTACCACTTATAGTGAGCAAGTGATTTTTACTACAACCTCATATACCTCGCTTGCGACACTTACTACCAGTTCTGCCACAAATATTACAGGAATAACTGCAATATCTGGAGGTCATATCAGTGATAATGGCGATGCATTGATCTCTTCAAGAGGTGTGATCTGGAGCACTACTCAGGAAAATCTAACAACTGCATTAACGTCTAAAACCATAGAGCTTGTTGATGGTGATGGTGTTGGGACCTTTGTAAGCACTATTCGTGATTTATCACCCGCTACCTTATATTATGTAGTTGCTTATGCAATTAATGCACATGGTACTGCTTATGGTAATGTAATCAGTATGGTTACTCCTGGATACCCAGCCCTGACTACTACAACAATCTCTAATTTAACAGGTGGATCAGTGACCAGTGGCGGGAATATTACTTTTGATGGAGGAGCCTTTATTACCAATCGCGGAATATGCTGGAGTACCACGCCTGTTCCATTAATTACAGATTCACATACTTCAGATGGAACAGGATCTGGCACTTTTGTTAGTGACATATCAGGGCTTACCGGAAGTACTAAATATTATATTAGAGCCTATGCCATTAATAGTGCGGGCACGGTTTATGGCAATGAAATAAGTTTTAATACTGCTCCTGCAGGTCTTCCAGTACTTATAACTAGTCCTGCTAGCGACATCGGTGGAACGACAGCTATAAGCGGAGGTACAATACCATCTGATGGTGGTGCTCTTGTAACAAAGAGGGGAATTTGCTGGAGTACAACTACTGGACCTGTAAATACGGGACCTCACATCGACAGCGGTGATGGGAAGGGTGAATTCTCAGTTAATATAACTGGATTGATACCTGGCACTAAATATTATATAAGAGCTTATGCCATCAACAGTGTGGGGATTGTATATGGAAATGAAGTGGTCTTCAGCACATATACAACTCCAACAATTACTACAGCTGCTATTTCTGCTATTAAAAATATTTCAGCTACTAGTGGTGGTTCAATTACCAGTGATGGAGGAACAAAAGTAACTAGCAGTGGAATTTGCTGGAATACTACAGGATCTCCGGTTATTACCGGCAGTAAAACGACTAGCGGTACGGGCACAGGTAGCTTTATTCATTTCCTTACCAATTTGCTTGGAAATACCACATATTATGTACGTGCCTACGCCACTAATAATGCAGGAACAGCATATGGAAATGAATTGTCTTTCACTACACTAGCAGCTGAAATTCCGGTACTGACCACTGCTACAGTAAGAAGTGGAATAAACGGAACCACAGGTTTAAGTGGAGGTACGATATCAAGTAATGGAGGAGCAGTTATAAACGTAACAGGGGTTTGTTGGGGTATTAGTGCTGGATTTAATCCTGCCACAGAATCTGTAGGCAAAACTATCCAAAGCGCAGCTGTTAGTTTCAGCAGTACCCTTACTGGCTTAATTCCTGGAACGACCTACTACGTACGAGCTTATGCAACTAATAGTGCAGGTACCGGGTATGGTACCAATGAGGTGAGTTTTACCACATTTACTACTCCATCAATTACTACCACTGTTCCGGAAGTTTCCTCCATAACCAGGAATTCAGCTATTTGTGGCGGATCAATAATAAATAATGGAGGTACACAGATAACAAGTAGTGGAATATGCTGGAGTAGTACAACTACTAACCCTACATTGAATGATGAATTTACATCCACAGGAACTACAGGGATAGGAAGTTTCCTTCAAACGATCACTGGATTACTGGGAAGTACCACTTACAATGTCAGAGCTTATGCTACTAATAGTGCGGGTACAGCCTATGGAAATGTAGAAATAATCACTACACTTCCTCCTGCTCCTGCTACTTTAACAACCAAAGCTCCTGTAGTCATGTCGTCATCTACAGCGGTGAGTGGTGGAAATATTACCGATGATGGTGGTGGTATGGTGACTACCAGAGGGATTTATTGGAGTAGTATTGCAAATTTTAATACGGAAGATGCAACTACAAGTAAAACTGCACAAACTGGTTATTATAAGGGAAATTTTGAAGCAACGATGACTGGTTTAACTCCAGGAACTGTCTATTATGTACGAGCTTATGTTATAAACAATGCAGGAATTTCCTATGGAAATGAAGTAAGTTTTGTTATGCCTTTTCAACCCGTTATTTCTACCACAATTGTATCTTCAATTAGTAGTAATACTGCAGTAACTGGAGGTAATATCACTAGTAATGGTGGAGCTGTTGTTACAGTAAGAGGAATTATATGGAGTACTGTAGCAAATTTCGTCCCTGATATGATTTCGGGTCATATCACTTCTAATGGGTATGGCAATGGTACTTTCATTAGCAATATATCAGGGTTACAGGGAAATACTACTTACTATGTAAGAGCTTATGCCACCAATGTGGTAGGCACTCAATTTGGTAATCAGTTGAGTTTTATTACAGATCCTTCTGGTTTAGCAACTTTGGTTACTTCAGCAGCAAGTAGTATAACGGGTACTACGGCTGTGAGCGGGGGATATATTTCGGCTAGTGGTGGAGCTGCTGTTAGTACAAGAGGTGTAGTTTGGAGTACAGTGAAGAACTTTGATCCTGAAACAGATGTAGTTGACAAAACTGCTCAGACGGGTACAGGCAACGGAAGTTTTACTTCCACTTTGACTGGATTATCTGAAGGCGTTACCTATTATATCAGGGCATATGCGATCAATAGTACAGGTACTGCCTATGGAAATGAATTAAGTTTCACTTCGCTGGCTATTCCTTCACTTACTACAATTATACCTATTACTGCTTCATCAGGTACTTCAGCAAGCAGCGGTGGAATTATTATTAGCGATGGTGGTGCCTGGATCACTAATCAGGGAGTTTGTTGGAGTACGAGTACAAATCCGACTAGCGGACTTTATACCCATACTAGTTCTGATGCCAGTAGTGGTTCAGGTTTTACCAGTAAGCTTGTTGGTTTAACACCAAGCACCCTTTATTACATTCGGGCCTATGCCGTAAATGGATTGGGAACAGCCTATGGTAATGAATTGACTTTTACCACACCTGCGGCATTAGCCACACTTACTACCAGTATTGTTTCTATTACATCAGAAAGTACCGCTGAAAGTGGTGGTGAAATAACTAATAACGGGGGATCTCCGGTTACAGCAAGAGGAGTTAAATGGAGTATAGATCCGAATTTTAATCCCGACACAGTAAGTACATGCAAAACTAGTGATGGAACTGATATTGGTATTTTTACCAGTTCAATTTCCGGATTAAAGAATAGTGTGAGGTATTATGTAAGAGCCTATGCAACTACCAGCGTTGGTACAGCTTACGGTAATCAGGTAGATCTGGTTATATTCCCGACTTCTCCTATTTTAACTACTAAAGAAATATCTGCTATTTTAGGTACCACAGCCAAAAGTGGAGGTGATATCAGCAGAGATGGAGGGGCTCCTATATTAAGCCGTGGAATAGTTTGGGATATTAATCACAATCCAACTATTTCGCTTGATACCAAAACTGTTGATAACACGAGTGCAAGTATTGGAAGCTTTACTGGTACTATGATGAGGTTAATCAAAAATACGCAGTATTATGTACGAGCCTATGCTACAAATAAAATTGGAACAGCATATGGTTTAGAGATCGCCTTTTTAACAGCAACGTTTCCTACGCTTACCGCAACAACTGCAGCTACAGAAATTGCGGCTACCCATGCATTAAGCGGAGGTGTAATTACTGATGATGGTAGGTCTGCTATAACTACTCGTGGTCTTTGCTGGAGCATGACCAGTACTCCTACTATTTCAGATGCCAAAACTGTTGATGTTGCAAGTAGCGGTATTGGTATTATAACCGGAAGTATTACAGGTTTAAAACCAAATACACTTTATTATGTAAGGGCTTACGCTACCAACGCTGTTGGAACTGCGTATGGTAGTGAGATCTCGTTTACTACAGAAGCTGTTTTATTTCCAACTCTTACCACCAATGCAGTCACTTCCATAACTAGCAGCTCTGTGAATACTGGTGGTTTGATTACAGATGACGGTGGTATGCCAGTAACTGGAAGAGGGATCTGCTGGACAACAAATAGTACTGTACTTCCTACTACTGCCTTATCTACCACCACTTATAATAGTGTTGGAGGCATCGGGAATTTTACAAATGCCATTACAGGTTTAACTCCTGCCACTACCTATTATGTACGAGCATTTGCTATTAATAGCCTTGGTACTGCTTATGGTAATTTACAAACCTTTACAACATTACCTGCTGTGCCTTCAGTCAGTATGGTTGCGGTCACAAATGTTACGATGTCTAGTGCTGAAGCTTCTGCTACAGTAACTGATAATGGTGGTGCTGCCTTAACTGATCGGGGTTTGTATTGGAACACTACCGGAATTCTTTCAATTTCAACAGACAATTCCATTTCCAATGGATTTACCGGCACAACGATAAGTGGAATACTAACAGCTCTCACACAAAGTACAAAATATTATATATGGGCTTATGCTACTAGTAGTGCAGGTACCGGCTACAGCAGTAAGCCAACGGTGTTTAGCTCACTTTCTTTATCCTCACTTACAACAACCAAACCTACATTGGTTACGCGCACTACAGCAAGGACTGGTGGTAATATAATTAGCACTGGTGGTGCTACTATAACTGACAGGGGAGTATGCTGGAGCACTACAGCTCCTCCTACTATTTCCCATATTCGCGTGTCAAGTGGGCCAGGTTCAGTTGGCAGTTTTATTACCGATCTTTCCAGTTTAATGGAGGGCACAAAATATTATATACGTGCTTATGCGGTTAGTAATATGGGTGTCGATTATGGAAATCTGGACAGTATATCTACCCTTACTACAGCCACAGTTACCACTACTCCTGCTACACTAATTGCAAGTGCTACTGCCACAAGTGGTGGTAATATTACCAATGATGGTGGGGTGTCAGTAACGGCTCGTGGAGTATGTTGGAGTACTACAATACCACCAATTATTGATCAGCCGGGTACTTCAAAAACGACTAATGGTACAGGCATCAACAGTTTCACTAGTGCGCTTACAGGCTTAACTCCATTTACTACTTATTATGTTCGAGCCTATGCCACCAGTGCTCAAGGAACTTCTTATGGTAACCTGGAGGTATTCACCACACTACCGGTACCACCGATAGTGACCAATCTTATGGTAGCCACGCTTACGAATACAACTGCATCCGGATCAGCTACAGTAACCAGCGATGGTGGAGCTGAAGTAACTTCAAGAGGGATTTGCTGGAACACAACAGGTACTCCTGTTACTACCGATAATATCTTTGAAGGAGGTGCTGGAATTGGAGATTTTGAAGGTGAACTTACTGGCTTACTTGAAGGGTATACTTATTATGCAAGGGCCTACGCTACAAATAGCGGTGGAACAGGCTATAGTCCTTTAGTTACTACTTTCAAGATCTGTCCATCGTTTACGGCAATGCATATAGCAGGCCTTAACGGTGCTCCGGTTACAAAAACGGTTACTTATGGATCAGTTGGAACTAATATTTCGGGTACAATAGCTTGTTGGATTACTCAAAATCTAGGTGCTGATCATGAAGCTGTTTCTGCTGATGATGCGTCCGAAGCCTCAGCTGGTTGGTATTGGCAGTTTAATAGATCTCAAGGATACAGTTATGTAGGCTCTACTTACACTCCTTCTAATGCCTGGACCGTATGGACCTCCAGTATCAGTGAAAGCATTAATTGGGTTGCTACCAGTGACCCATGTACACTCTTGCTTTCTGCAGGCTGGCGTATCCCAACTCAAACAGAGTGGAGTAATGCTGATGGTGCACCTCAAAATTGGACTTCAGCAGATAACACCTTTGCTTCTGTTCTGAAATTGCACCCCGCAGGTTATTTGACTTACGATGCTGGTCTTTTAACTAACAGGGGTACTAGTGGTTATTATTGGAGTACTATTCAATATGGTGCAGGAAATGGTTATGCATTGAACGTCGGAACTGCTAGCAGTGTGACTAATCCTAATAAGGCAGCAGCAATGTCACTTCGCTGTATCAGGGATGTTGTTGTGGCAACAAAACCAGCTGTAAGTAATGTAACGGTTCCAACTTCAACCATGACTGCAAGTACAGCTGAAGGCACCGCAACGGTAACTCCTGATGGTGGAGCTATGGTAACAGCTAAAGGACTATGTTGGAATACTACTGGTACTCCAACCATTGAAGATAACCCAATATCAGGTGGGTCAGGAATAGGAGCGTTTACATCTCCTCTTGCTGGATTAAAAGAAGGTGTTACTTATTACGTAAGGGCTTATGCCACTAATAGTGTAGGCACAGTATATAGTCCTCTTGTCACTAGTTTTAAAATATGCCCCCCTGAATTTACTATTATTCATACCGCTGGATTGAACGGTGCACCTGAAACCAAAACGGTGACCTACCATTCGGTAAGTACCAATGTATCAGGATCTGCAGCCTGCTGGCTTACCCAAAATCTGGGAGCCGATCAGGAAGCAGTAGCAGTGGATGATGCAAACGACACAGCTATTGGCTGGTACTGGCAATTTAATAGAGCTCAAGGTTATAAACATGATGGTACTACACGGACCCCATCAAATGTCTGGACACCCTGGATCACCAGTATCAGTGAGAACACCGGTTGGGCAGTAGCGAGTGATCCATGTAACTTACTTCTTTCAGGAGGCTGGCGTATACCAACCTATACAGAATGGAACAACGCGGATGCTCCACCACAAAACTGGACTTCATCGAGTGATGCCTACTCCTCTGTGCTTAAAATTCACATGGCTGGTTACCTTGCAGCCGCAACCGGAGTGCTAACCACCCGTGGTACTATTGGCAACTACTGGAGCAATAACTATTATAATGCAGGACTGGCTTACTCCTTTACTGCAGGCATAAGCAGCAGTAATACGGCCATTCCGGATAAGGCAAATGCCTTCTCTTTGCGCTGTATCCGTGATGCTATTGTGATAAGTCGACCTTATGTGAGCAATGTCACAGTGCCCACCACATCCATGACAGCTACCACAGCTGAAGGAACAGCAACGGTTTCACTTGATGGTGGAGCTATGGTTTCTGCCCGTGGCCTGTGCTGGAATACTACAGGATCTCCAACTATTGCGGATAGTCCAATATCAGCCGGAACCGGTGTGGGCGAGTTTGCCTTAACACTTAGCGGCTTAACCGAAGGGCTAACCTATTATGTACGGGCTTATGCCACAAACACTGCCGGAACCACATACAGTCCGGATGTTACTAGCTTCAAGATCTGTCCACCGGCCTTTACGGTGATCCATACCGCCGGATTGAACGGCGCTCCAGTAACCAAAACGGTAATTTACCACTCAGTAAGTACTAATATATCTGGTACTGCTGCTTGCTGGCTTACCCAAAACCTGGGAGCCGAACGTCAGGCAATAGCAGTAAATGATGAAACAGAAGCATCTGCAGGCTGGTATTGGCAGTTTAACCGGGCACAGGGATATAAACATGACGGTACAACACGTACCCCATCAAATGCCTGGACCGCCTGGATCACCAGTATCAGTGAGAACATCAACTGGGGAGCAGGAAGCGATCCGTGTACCTTATTACTATCAGGAGGCTGGCGCATCCCAACTTCTACAGAATGGACTAATGCTGATGCAGTTCCACAAAATTGGGGAACAGCTACCGATGCTTACGCATCTGTACTGAAACTGCACCCTGCAGGTTACCTGGCTTATGATACGGGACTTCTTACCAACCCAGGTACTAGCGGTAATTATTGGGGTAATATCCAATATTCTGCGGGTAATGGTTATGCATTTAATTTAGGTACCAGCAGCAGTGTGAATGCACCAAATAAAGCACAGGGCTCTAACCTGCGCTGTATCCGTGATGCGATTGTAATAGGAAGACCTTCTGTTAGCAATGTAACTGTACCAACTTCAACAATGACCGCAAACACAGCTGAAGGAACTGCTACAGTAACTTTGGATGGCGGAGCAACAGTAACCAGCAGAGGCCTGTGCTGGAACACTACTGGAAACCCAATAATTGAAGACAATACTCTTTCTGCTAATACAGGCACTGGAATATTTACTTCTACTCTTGCTGGTTTAAAAGAAGGTATTACTTATTACGTACGGGCATATGCCACAAATAGTGTGGGTACCGTATACAGTCCTGATATTACGACATTCAAACTTTGTCCGCCAACCTTTACAGTAATCCATACCGCAGGACTAAATGGTGCACCAGAAACCAAAACAGTGATCTACCATTCGGTAAGCACCAATATCTCCGGATCAGCGGCTTGCTGGCTTACCCAAAACCTGGGAGCTGATCAGGAAGCTACATCAGTAACAGATGTAACCGAAGCAGCAGCCGGCTGGTACTGGCAGTTTAACCGTATTCAGGGATATAAACCGGTAGGCACAAGTTATATACCGGATAATGCCTGGACCGACTGGACCACCAGCATCAGTGAAAACACCGGCTGGGCCGTAGCAAGTGATCCATGTACTTTGCTGTTATCAACCGGCTGGCGTATCCCAACTTATACAGAATGGAACAATGCAGATGCTCCACCACAAAACTGGGGTTCTGCCATTGATACCTATGGATCAGTACTCAAACTTCATCTAGCTGGGATACTTTTAAGCACCGATGGATCATTAAGCAGCCGTGGAACAAGTGGAAGCTATTGGAGCAGTTCTTATTATACTGCAGGGCTGGCCTATGCTCTCGATCTCAATGGTGGAAGTGGTATCAGTGTTCCAAATAAAGTTTTTGGCTTTCCACTTCGCTGTATTCGTGATGCAGTAACAATAGTTAAGCCTACTGTAAGTAATGTCTTGGTCCCAACTATTACTATGACCGCTACCACAGCTAAAGGAACAGCTACAGTGACTCTAGATGGAGGTGCGCCAGTTACAACACGCGGATTATGTTGGAATACCACAGGTGCCCCAACCATAATTAATAATATAGTCCCTACTGGTACAGGTGTAGGCGAGTTTACAGCTACACTTAGCGGGTTAGCAGAAGGGCTGACCTATTATGTACGGGCTTATGCAACAAACACTGCCGGAACGACATACAGTCCTGACGTGACCAGTTTCAAAATTTGTCCACCAGCCTTTACGGTGATCCATACCGCCGGACTGAACGGCGCTCCAGTTACCAAAACAGTAACCTACCATTCGGTAAGTACCAATATATCCGGTACTGCTGCTTGCTGGCTTACCCAGAACCTGGGTGCCGACCGTCAGGCAACAGCAGTGGATGATAATACAGAAACATCCGCAGGCTGGTACTGGCAGTTTAACCGGGCACAGGGATATAAACATAATGGAACAACACGTACCCCATACAATGCCTGGACCGCCTGGGTGACCAGTATCAGTGAGAACATCAACTGGGGAGCTGCAAGCGATCCGTGTACTTTGCTACTATCAGGAGGCTGGCGTATCCCAACTCCTACGGAATGGACCAACGCTGATGCCGTTCCACAGAATTGGGCATCGGCTACCGATGCGTATAACTCTGTTCTGAAATTACATCCTGCAGGTTATATGGCTTACGATACTGGAGTGTTAACTAACCGCGGTACTGGTGGCTCTTATTGGGGCAGTATCCAGTATGTAGCGGGTAATGGTTATGCACTTAGTTTGGGCAGTAGCAGCAGTGTAACCGTTCCGAATAAAGCACAGGGCTCTAACCTGCGCTGTATCCGTGATGCGATTGTAATAGGAAGACCTTCTGTTAGTAATGTAACGGTACCAACTTCAACAATGACCGCAAATACAGCTGAAGGAACTGCTACAGTATCCTTGGATGGCGGAGCTACAGTAACTAGTAGAGGATTCTGTTGGAACACTACTGGAAATCCGATAATTGAAGATAACACAATAGCATCAGGCACTGGTACTGGTATTTTTATTTCTACTTTACCAGGCTTAAAACAAGGTATTACGTATTATGTACGGGCTTATGCCACCAATAGTGTAGGTACCGTATACAGTCCTGATATCACCACATTCAAACTTTGTCCGCCAACCTTTACGGTGATCCATACCGCAGGATTGAACGGTGCACCGGAAACTAAAACGGTGACCTACCATTCGGTGAGCACCAATATCTCCGGATCAGCAGCCTGCTGGCTTACCCAGAACCTGGGGGCTGATCAGGAAGCTACATCAGCATCAGATGCAAGCGAAGCATCAGCCGGCTGGTACTGGCAGTTTAACCGTGCCCAGGGATATAAACCTGCAGGCACAAGTTATATACCGGATAATGCCTGGACCGATTGGACCACCAGCATCAGTGAAAACACCGGCTGGGCCGTAGCAAGTGATCCATGTACCTTGCTGTTATCAACCGGCTGGCGTATCCCAACTTATACAGAATGGAACAATGCAGATGCTCCGCCACAAAACTGGACTACCGCCAGTGATGCTTACGCCTCCGTGCTTAAAGTTCACATGGCAGGTTATCTTGCAGCGGCAACCGGAGTACTGACCACTCGTGGTACTATTGCCAACTACTGGAGCAATAGCTATTATACTGCCGGACTGGCTTATTCCTTTTCTGCAGGCATAAGCAGCAGCAACACGGCCGTTCCTGATAAGGCAAATGCCTTCTCTTTGCGCTGTATCCGTGATGCCATTGTGATAGGCAAACCTTCTGTAAGCAATGTCAAAGTGCCTACCACAACCATGACCGCTACTACAGCCGCCGGTACAGCAACAGTAGCTACTGACGGCGGAGCAGCAGTAACTGCCCGTGGCCTGTGCTGGAATGCAATCGGTGCCCCAACAGTTGCGGATAACCTTGTTCAGGCCGGAACCGGTGTAGGTGAGTTTACCGTAACCCTTAGCGGGTTAGCAGAGGGGCTGACTTATTATGTACGCGCTTATGCTACTAACACTGCCGGAACTACATATAGTCCGGATGTGACCAGTTTCAAAATTTGTCCACCTGTATTTACGGTGATCCATACCGCCGGACTGAACGGCGCTCCTATTACCAAAACGGTAACCTACCATTCGGTAAGTACCAATATATCCGGTACTGCCGCCTGCTGGCTAACCCAGAACCTGGGTGCCGACCGTCAGGCGCTAGCGGTAGATGATAATACAGAAGCATCTGCAGGCTGGTACTGGCAGTTCAACCGTGTACAGGGATATAAAAATGACGGCACAACACGTACCCCGTCGAATGCCTGGACCGGCTGGACCACCAGTATCAGTGAGAATATCAACTGGACCACAAGTGATCCATGTACCTTGTTACTATCAGGAGGCTGGCGTATCCCTACTCAAACAGAGTGGTCCAACGCAGACGCAGCTCCACAATACTGGGCAACGGCAGTAGATACCTATGCATCAGTACTGAAACTGCACCCTGCAGGTTACCTGGCTTACGATACAGGAGTGTTAACCAACCGGGGCTCCAGTGGAAATTACTGGGCCAGCATCCAGTATATTGCAGGAAATGGTTATGCACTTAACCTGGGTAGCAGCAGTAGTGTGGTTGCACCTAATAAAGCTCAGGGATCAAACCTGCGCTGTATCCGTGATGCGATTGTACTTGGAAGACCTTCTGTTAGTAACGTAACCGTACCAACTTCAACAATGACAGCAAGTACCGCTCAGGGCACTGCTACGGTAACTGTCGATGGCGGAGCCGCCGTAACCAGCAGAGGTCTGTGCTGGAATGCTACAGGGAATCCAAGTATAGAGGATAATCCCATCTCGATCGGAACAGGTACCGGTATCTTTACAGGAACTTTACCAGGCTTAAAACAAGGTATTACGTATTATGTACGCGCTTATGCTACCAATAGCGTAGGTACAGTATACAGTCCTGATATCACCACATTCAAGCTATGTCCGCCAACCTTTACGGTGATCCATACCGCAGGATTGAACGGCGCACCGGAAACTAAAACAGTGATCTACCATTCGGTGAGCACCAATATCTCCGGATCAGCAGCCTGCTGGCTTACCCAGAATCTGGGAGCTGATCAGGAAGCCGTATCCGCGTCAGACGCAAGTGAAGCATCTGCTGGCTGGTACTGGCAGTTTAATCGTTTGCAAGGATATAAGTCAGACGGAGCTACATATACTCCGTCCAATGCCTGGACAGATTGGATAACTGGTATTAACGAAAATATTAACTGGGCTGTATTAGCAGATCCATGTGTTCAGCTTTTAGGAAATAGCTGGCGTATACCATCCTATACAGAATGGCTCAATGCAGATGCGCCACCGCAAAATTGGAGCTCAGCAGTAGATACTTATGAATCTGTTTTAAAGCTTCATCCTGCAGGATTTATGGCGTATGATTCAGGTGAGTTAACAAATAGAGGCTCTAGTGGAAATTACTGGAGTAATACGCAATCTTCAGCAGTTGCAGCTTATGTACTCAACTTAGGTAGTAATAGTAGTGTTACAGCTCCGACAAAAACGTATGGTTACTCTGTTCGTTGTATTCGTGATGGGGTGACAGTAACCAAACCTTCGGTAAGTAATGTAACGGTGCCAACTTCATCTATGACCGCTACTACAGCACAAGGAATAGCAACAGTAACACCAGATGGCGGTGCAACTGTAACGGACCGCGGTCTATGTTGGAATACAACAGGTAATCCTATTATTGAGGATAATCCAGTTGTATGTGCTGCCGGAACTGGAGTTTTCACAGGAACACTTACTGGTTTAAAACAAGGCCCAACATATTATGTGCGAGCTTATGCCACTAACAGTGCTGGAACAGTATACAGTCCTAATGTTACTACCTTTAAGATCTGTCCAACTACGTTTACTGTAATTCACACAGCTGGCTTGAATGGCGCTCCTGTAACCAAAACAGTAGTCTATCATTCAGTGAGTTCTAACATCTCAGGTAGTGCAGCCTGCTGGCTTACGCAAAACCTTGGAGCAGATCGTCAGGCAACTTCAGTAAATGATAATACAGAACCATCCGCAGGTTGGTACTGGCAGTTTAACCGGGCACAGGGATACAAAAATGACGGTGCAACACGTACTCCATCCAATGCCTGGACCGCATGGACTACCAGCATCAGTGAGGGCCTCAATTGGGCAGCTGCAAGCGATCCATGTACTTTGCTGCTTTCTGCAGGCTGGCGTATCCCAACCTCTACTGAATGGAGCAATGCTGATGCTGCGCCTCAATTCTGGACATCTGCTGTAAACACATATGCATCCGTACTGAAACTCCATCCTGCTGGATACTTGGCCTATGATAGTGGTAACCTCATAAATCCAGGGACTAGTGGCTACTATTGGAGCAGTAACCAGTATAATGTAAATAATGGTTATGCGCTTAACCTAGGCTATGGTAGTAGTTTAATCTATCCAGTTAAAGCTCAGGGCTCTAACTTACGCTGTATCCGTGATGCTGTAGTTTTAGCTAGGCCTTCGGTAAGTAACGTAACCATTCCATCGTCTTCCTTAACTTCTAATTCTGCTGAAGGAATAACAACTGTAACACCAGATGGCGGCACGGTTGTTACTGACCGTGGATTGTGTTGGAACACTACTGGTACACCAATTATAGAAGATAACCCTATTCCTAACGGTACTGGAACAGGAAGCTTTACTACATCAATTAGCGGCTTGAGAGAGGGTCCAACCTACTATGTGAGAGCTTATGCTATTAATAGTGTGGGAATAACCTATAGCCCGGACGTGACTAGCTTTAAAATCTGTCCTGCTGTGTTCCAGGTTACTCATACCGCTGGTACGAATGGAGCCCCTGAAACAAAAACGATAAACTATCATGCTGTAAATAGTAATATATCAGGAATCGCTAAATGCTGGCTTAGCCAAAATCTGGGAGCATCCCAGAAAGCTTCATCTGCAACAGATGCAAGCGAGAATTCAGCAGGTTGGTATTGGCAATTTAATCGATTGCAGGCTTATTCCCATGATGGAACAACCCGCACACCATCTCCTGCTTGGGTAGCTAGTATATCCGAAAGTGCTAGTTGGTCCGTTGCAAACGATGCTTGTGGACAACTTCTTTCTAATGGATGGCGTATACCTACATACACTGAATGGAATAATGCGGATGCTCCTCCTCAGAACTGGACATCGTTAAATGATGCATTTAATTCTGATTTGAATCTTCATGCTGCAGGTTATCTTGACATAAGTAACGGTGGATTAAATGGTAGAGGTGTTTACGGACGATACTGGAGCAATACGCAATATAATAATCCCAATGGGTACTATTTAGATCTTTATAGTGGTAGTATTACCAGTAATATAGGAAAGGCTTATGGTTTTTCACTTCGTTGTATAAAAGATTAATAATATGAAATTAAGTAAGATGGATAATGTTAAAAAAATGGGAAAAGGTTTTATAAAAATTTGTGAGTCGGGAATATTTGTCTTACTTTTTGTCTTTGCGTTCAATGTACATTCAGAAGCACAGGATGTAACTATAAAAGTTCATATCTCGGGTGTTTATGATAGCAAGATTACTTTATTACCTTTAGTTGGAGCAAATGCTTTGAAACCCCTGGTAGAAAAGACAGGTATTAAAAATGGAGGAATATCGATTATAACCGTTCCTAAAGACCGTTTACCTGGAGCCTTTGTCCTTCGCTTCGATTATAAAGAAAAGGAAAGCAGTACACCTTACCCATCAGAAAAATACATCTTTATAAATAATCAAAATCTGGAATTATGGGTACATCCAAAGGCGATTAGTACTCCAGACAGTACTTATTTCCAAAAAGACGAAAAAGAAAATAACCTATTTGTATTCTTTTCAACGGAAAATGCAAAACGTAAGCAACAAATAGGGCTTCTTCAAAATTTCTTAATGGCTTATGACAAACCTCAGTCAAACTTTTATTCTAATGGAATTCAAGAATATGAAACCCGACGAGTGGAATACAATCAATGGGTAACGTCACAAATGAATCAGCATAAAGATGCATTTATAAGCTCTACTTTTGCTTTTCAGTATGTTCAACCTATCGATTGGAAAGGGAAAGAAGCCGACAGAATGAATAGTCTGATGGCACATTATTTTGACAACATGGATTTTAAAGATCCTCTATTAGTAAAAACTGCAGAACTTAAGGAATGGATGGATAAATATGTTAATTTTTATGGAGCCATGTCCACAACCATTGCTTTGAGAGATTCCTTATTTACCCTTGCAGGTAAAAGATCAATAGAAAAGGCTAAATCAGGCCATCCTCTTGTATACGGATGGGTAGTTGATTACTTCTATAAAGGATATGAGGGATTCAACATTCCTTCTGGCATCAAAATGCTGGAACCCTACTTGCAGGATCCCAGATGTCTAACAAGCAAAAGACTCGAGATTGAAAAACGTCTTCAGGGGATAGAATCCATAAGGCCTGGGATTGTTGCCCCCGATTTTCTTACTACAGATAAAGCGGGAAAGGCTGTTCAGTTCCTAAATTATAAAATGGACTCACCTTACAAATTAGTTTTATTCTGGTCAGCAGACTGTCAGCATTGCAAGGAACTAATGGAAAAATTGTACCCCACCTATCAACAAATTGGCGGTAAGGAAAAGATGGAGGTATTTGCTTTAAGTCTTGACTTTACGGATGTCGAAATTAAAGCTTGGGAAGATGCAAAATCAAAATTAGTTGGCTGGAAACACAGCAGGCCCAAAGAGGGAATTAACAGTCCTGAAGCAAATGCATATTATGTACTTGCCACACCTGTAATGATCCTTGTTGATTCAAAAACGAATAAAATAGTAGCTCTTCCAGATTCAGCAGAACAACTTGAAGAAGCAATCAAAAAGATAAAATAAGGTTGAAGGGACGGAGTACACACATACAGAAATGAAAAAACCGGTAATATTCTTAGCAATAGCGTTTAGTATATTGTTTTTCCCGAATAGTTTAAAGGCTCAACTAAATGCTGGAACAGAAGGCCTGTTTATTAAAAGCGGTACCTCATTTTCCGTTGATGGACTTACTCTTATACCATCCGACGATTTATATATAAATAACTTGAGTGTTATAAGAGAGTCTTTGCCTGTTAACTGGCCTCAGTATAACGGGATAAGGCGCATATATCATTTTAGCAGTCCTGTTATGTATCGTGGGTATCTGGCTTTGAATTATATGGAGGCCGAACTAAATGGTAATAAGGCAGCAGAACTTACCTTAGCTTATACCAGCACGGTAGCCAGTACAGATTATGCTAATTATACTTTTTCTTCTTTAAGTGCAGTAAACGTAAATAAAAATATAATCGCTGAAACTATTGGGACCTCCATCAATTTCTCTGATCTAACGGCAGTAACTCCTGGATTTCTTGTTCCTCCTGTTACACCATCAGAAGCAACAACAATTTGCGAAGGTACTTCAGTTACTTTAAGTACTGTGGCAGCAATGGCATGGCAATGGTATCGTGATGGTATCCCGCTAACGGGTAGCAAGCGTCGTACTTTAGTAATTTCCCAAAGTGGAAATTATGCAGTACGAACAACATTTTCTAATGGAGTAGCAAGTACTTCATTTCCTGTTCCTGTTAACGTGAGTCCTCCAATTGAAGGAGGTGTACTATCCGATACAAAAACTGACCTTTCATTAGGTGCTATAGCTAAATTAACAGCTTCTGGTGGTACATCTTATCAATGGGAGAGTGCTGATGGAATTATCAATGGTTTAAATTCCGATACATTAGTGGTCAGGCCAACAAAATCTACCACATATCAGGTTATAATCAGTAATAGCTTTGGTTGTAATACGGTTAAAACAATAGAAGTTGTTGTGGCGAATGATTATAAAACGTTGGAAGCAAATAATTTAATAACACCCAATGGTGATGGTATAAATGATTTTTGGCTTATCAAAAATATCGATTTATATCCTAATAATGAGTTGAAAATTTTTGATCGTGCTGGAAGAGTCGTGTTTAGCCAGACTGGTTATAATAATACCTGGGACGGAACCTTTAATGGAATTCCTCTATCTGAAGATACCTATTACTATGTCTTATACCTTGATTCTGGAAAAGGTAAATTAACAGGCTTTATATCAGTTGTACGCCAATAAACACAAAATACTATGGTAAAAATACTTTGTGCCTATACTAAAATGCAAAATAAAATATATACATATATCCTTTTTCTATTCGTACTCTTTGTCTGTTTTAGTGTAGCTATCCAACAGGCAAACGCACAAGTAGTACCCTTAGCCGCTCAATATTACTTGAATCAGTATTTAGGTAATCCTGCATTTGCGGGTTTTGATAATGGATTAAGAGTTAATATTGCTTACCGCAACCAGTGGAGGGCTATTCCCGGCTCTCCGGTTACTCAATCCCTTACAGGAGATTATCGCCTGCCTACATATGAAGGAGGTAAAGCCGGTGTTGGTTTAAATATCTACAGTGACATTGCTGGCTTGATTAAAAGAACGAGAGTAATGGGTAGTTATGCTTATCATTTACCTCTTGATGGTGGGACTCAAGTCATTCATTTTGGTCTATCTCTAGGAATGATGAATGAACGTCTGGATAATGAAAGTATCATTGCTGATCCAAATGATGTTCTTGCTGATCTTTATAATCAACGTAAAACATATGTTGATGGCGACTTTGGTGTGATTTACACGAATGAGCGGATGACATTCCAGGGTACAGTGCCAAATTTGAAGAAGTTTCTTCGAAAGGATAATACGGTATCTGTAGATGGATCGACTTTCTTTGTGGCTATTTCATATAAAATGGGTAGAAATCCTGATGTTTTATCACTTGAACCCAAGTTTTGTTTGCGTGGGGCACAAGGCATAGATAACTTATGGGACTTTGGATCGAATTTAAGTTTCTCTGATAAAGTAACCTTGATGGCAATGTACCATAGTAGTCAAAGCTCCACCATTGCCCTGTCCATAAATTATCTCAATAAATGTACCCTTCAAGGAGTTTATAGTAGTCAACTAGCAGGTCAAAGAGAAGCAACCGGTGGAAGTTTTGAAATTAATCTTAAAGTACCATTGAAACGTAAAGATAAAGACAAATCCTACACCTTCTAATTTTTCGCATGATTACACTCATAATAGTTGTTTTCAAAGACGTTTTGATTGTTATATTGCCGTTGGAAATGTGTCATTTTTAATGGCATTTCTGTGTTTTATAGTTGAAATTTATTTTCCGCATTTCGCAATGAAAATCCTGTTTCTGTATCTTCACATTTATCCCTATCTTAAACAACATAAATGCACATAATGAGATACCTCCTTCTTTCCTGTCTTTTACTTGTTTCTACATGCCCTATCTTCGCTCTTGATGACGATACTATTATCGGCAAGTGGATTGACCAAAAAGGAGAGGCTAAAATTGAAATCTATAAGCAAGGAAATCAGTTTTTTGGAAAATTATACTGGCTAAAAGATCCGTTTGATAAAAATGGGAATGTCAGGAAAGACCTTAATAATCCGGAAACATCTTTACGCGACAGGGATTTGAAAGGTATCGAAATATTAAAAAACTTCACTTATAATCGGGATCACGAGTGGACAGGTGGTAAAATTTATGATCCAAGATCAGGAAAAACCTACGATTGTAAAATATCTATATCGGAAGAAGGTGAATTGAATGTTAGAGGATTTATAGGATTTAGCATAATCGGGAAAACCGAAATAATGATCAGATTGAATTAATCAAGAAACGATTTATGTTAAAAATCAATTACCCACTTGGATTCTCTACTCCCTGAAATGTTTTGTTTTTTTCTATTACCCCCAAAATCGAAAATTTAGGCAAAAAAATAAGCTCTCGATGGGCGAGAGCTCAAACTAACCAATTATAAACCTAAATTATTGAAAGGAGCTGTTAGAGAAGGAATCGAACCTTCAGGTTTTTAACCTGTTCCAAACGCTACAGTGTGCTCAGGTTCTTTATTCCCTTTTGCTTGATACAAATATAATACGTTTATCTATTCCTTGCAAATATATTAATCAATCTTTTTAATTATTGCGAATATATCAAAAGGAAACGTTTTCGCTTGCTGATTTCATTATTTAAGTAATTGTATAAATGATCTTATTGAGAGTTTAATAATCCTATATATCACTTTATTCGAAGGTTGATATAGAATTCAAACGATTTATATTTTAACTTCTTATTATTTCTAAATTTCATTCTTAAAAACTAAGTGCTTCCTTATTCGTTTAAATTTCAAATCACAAATTCAATATATTATGATAAGAAATGCGACAGCTGTCTGGACTGGAACAGTCAAAGAAGGCAAAGGGAACTTAACTACTGAAAGTACTGTTCTTGATCATACTCAATATTCATATAACTCACGTTTTGCAGAAGGTGTTGGAACAAACCCTGAAGAGCTCATAGCGGCCGCACATGCTGGCTGTTTTACTATGATGTTAAGTTCTGTAATAACTGAAGCTGGCTTTACAATAGATCAACTAACAACAGTTTGTAAAATTACTTTCGAAAATGGAGTAATAGCAAAATCTCATTTGAGTGTTGAAGCTAAAGTTCCTGAAATTGAGGAAGACAAATTTCAAGAACTAGTTACAAATGCAGAGCAAAACTGCCCTGTTAGTAAATTGTTCAAGACAGAAATATCTTCTGAAGCAAAATTGCTTAGTTAATTTGAATCAAATTAGGTTTAATTTAATTCTTGAACCTCAAAACCGTAGATGGCTTCATCTACGGTTTTTGAGGTTCCTTACATTCACCGCCTGAAAAACTGTATTTACCGTTATTTTCCAATCACCTGCCTAATAACTATTTCAAAATAAGCATCTTGAATGTACTTTTGAACTAACAAACAAACAAGGTTATGGAAAACAACACAAAAAGATTTTCAACTATTTCAGCAGGTTTACTATTTATAGTTTTCGGAGTCCTTTTATTAGCAAAGACTTGGGGACTGACTGATATGTTTCCCGATTGGTTAATTAGCTGGCCAGTGATTGTAATTGCTATAGGGGTGATCAGCGGAATTAAACATCGGTTTTCTAAACCAGGCGCCTATTACCTCATCGGGATAGGAACAGCATTCCTGGCAGACCGAATTTATCCGGCTTTAAATACCTACCAACTCTTATTCCCCTTAATCCTTCTCTCAGCAGGACTGTATATGATTTTTGGAAAATACAACAACAACTGTGGCTTTAAGCAAGTTAATAAAGAAACGTATCCGTAGTCGCAGGTTTTTTACTAAATAAACAAAGTGAATTTCCTGTTGACCGAAACAGAAAGTTCTATAAAAGTTAATAATGTTTTACTGATGCCTGGTTGAAAAGGAGGAGTCCTTTCTGAACTCTTCCTTTAAACTTGAAAATATTGAAAATCTAACCAATAATAAAGATCAGATTTTCTTTTCCTGTAAAATATCCCGAATCTCAGTCAGTAAAATTTCTTCCTTAGTTGGAACAACAGGCACCGTAGGTGCTATTTCTTCTTTACGTTTCAAAGAATTAATAGCTTTTACAACTAAAAAAATACAAAAAGCGACAATAAGGAACTGAATCAATGTATTCAAAAACAGGCCATATTTAATAGAAACTTCGGCAACAGAATGAGCCGGATCGGATTTTTGAAGAAGCAATACCTTGTCTGCAAAGTCAATTCCGCCCGTCAGGTAGCCGATTGGAGGCATAATGATATCACTCACTAGTGAGGTTACTATTTTGCCAAAGGCAGCACCGATAATGACACCCACAGCAAGATCAATTACATTGCCCTTTACTGCGAACTCTTTAAATTCTTTTACAATGCTCATAGGATTATGTTTAGTATATAGGTTGATGATGTATATTCTAAACTAAAATAAAAAAAACAAATATTATTCTATACTTTGGGTATAAATAAATATTTATTTTCCTAAAGTTCCACTGAATAAGTCTTTATGAAACATAAATCCTTTAACCTTTCCTACCTTTTCACAAACTTCTTTTTTCTTTTAAAAGGAGCACTACTACTTGTCGATGCTTTAAAAACAGGTTCTTCACCAATTTCAGGTGGTAAAGGAGTATGAGGAATAGGTCTTCCTATTAATGCTTCTATATTAAGCAGCTTGCGCTGATCCTTCTCATTCACAAAAGTAATCGCAGTACCAGTAGTTTCAGCTCGTGCTGTACGTCCAACCCGGTGTATGTAATCTTCCGCATCAATCGGTGCGTCAAAATTCAGTACCAGACTAATCCCTTCCACATCAATTCCTCTCGAAAGTACATCCGTTCCAATCAATACCCTAAGCTTACGGTTCCTGAACAAAAGCATAATTTCTTCCCGTTCAGACTGGTCCAGATCCGAATGAAAAGCCTTAGCCTGGATCTTAATAGCCTTTAACGACTTATATAATGCCTTAACCTTATCCTTCGTAGAGGCAAAGATCAACACACTCGAATACTCATTCTTTTGAAGCAGCAAGGTAATTAAAGGGATTTTCTGACTATCCGTAACCTTATAGATCTGTTGATCAATTCCTGCAGCAGGTGTTGATACTGCCATGGTTACTTGTTCCGGATTATTCAATATAGAAGTAGCCAGTTTACGGATCTTAGGAGGCATCGTAGCAGAGAACATCACCGTCTGCCTATGAGGAGGTAAAAAGCTGATGATCCGCATGATATCATCCAGAAAACCCATGTCCATCATCCTATCCGCTTCATCCAGGATCAAACATTTTAAATGCTCAGCCTTAAACGTACCAGCATTTAAATGCGCAATAAGTCTTCCCGGTGTTGCGATGATAATATCCACACCATCTTTAAGAGCTCTTTGTTGTTGTCCATAGACAATTCCATCGCCCCCGCCATAGACGGCTACCGAACTTATGCCTGTAAAGTAGCCCAAACCTTCAACCTGTTGGTCAATTTGCTGTGCAAGTTCCCGTGTTGGCGCTAAGATGAGTGTATGCGTAAATTTCTTATCCGTCTTTGATATGCTATTCAGTACTGGCAAAAGATAAGAAGCTGTTTTACCAGTGCCAGTTTGTGCACAGGCAATCAAATCTTTTCCTTCTAATATTAAGGGTATTGTTTGTTGCTGAATAGGGGTAGGCTCTTTATAGCCCATACTTAGAATACCGTCAAGCAATGGCTCTTCGAAATTAAAATCGTTGAAAGTCAATATATTTATTTCTTATTATTTGCCAAGTTAAAAATTTAAATTCATACGCAGATCAAAATAGTGACGAAAATTATACTTTATGTAGCAGATAAAGCACTATCTTAAGGCCTTGAAATGCAAAAGACATGAAACCTTACATCTTATTTCTGACTATACTGAGCATTATCGTAGCATCCTGTACTAATTCTAAACAGTCAAATGAAAATGCTGCATCTAAAGAACTTTTTCAAAAGAAAAATAATATTGATCGGATAATCACCGATAGTACCTTGCTCGTTTTTGTCAAAGTAAAGGGTAAAAGTGTGCTTGTTCCTGTTATAGACAGAAAATATCCTCAAAAAATTGAGACTACCTTTAACATCTTAAGGGACAAAGATGACCGTATTGTTTTTATATCAGAAATGCCCTATAACGAAACCAGTGAATGGTTTATCTCTTATAAAAGCTACTTTGATGAACAGGGTAAATTATTTGCCTTTCAGCGCCTGAATAATTTTCTCAATAACAAATGTACACATGGAGCGGCAATGGAAAATAGTATAGGCTATTACAATGATCAGTTTAAACTCATCGATTCCTTATATACCATTACAGATACCTATAAAAAGCCATTAGATAAAAAGGCTTGTAAATTCCCTTATAATTTCAAATATACCGTTGTTAAAGATTTAAAGGAGTACAAAACACTGAAAAATATTCCTTCTATTTAGCAAGCAGGCAAGTGATTAACTAAGCTAGTAAACCTGCAAGTAATTATTTAGGGAGACCATTGCAAAAGTATCCGAGCAAGCAAGTAGTACCCTGGCAATCAATTCAACAGTCAAGTATCAAATTGTTAATTCTTAGCTTGTGTATTTTTAACAGCAGGACTTTCTACCCAGCGGCTTTGTTTAATTTGCTGTTCTGTGATTTTAAATATGTCGATCTTGATGCCGTCTAATGTAGTTTGCAAATCCATTACATCTTGTTGAATCAGCTCATGTTGAATAGTAAGGTAATCTTCTTTTAAATTCATCAGCTCTTCAATCGTAGATTTAAGGTGTGATTGATGGCAGAAAATTTTATTAAGTACCAGGTTTTTTTTTCTGTCCAAGGTATTGATTGCACAGTTAATTTCTTGAATATTGTTTGTATTTTCGTCGTTCAGGTCTTCTGTGAAGAATTTGAGTAACAGTTTCTTTAAAAACTTAACCTCATCCTCAAAAAAATCAATATATGAAAGCCAATTTCTTGAAGAAAGGTATAGGGTTTGAATCGTAGCCCCAGAACCATAGATGATTGGTGTTTTTAATATTTCTGCTTTCATGGTATTAATTATTATATTAACTGCAGATATAAAATTGAGGTTAATTTGCTTGATAAAAATGATGGATGTCATTTAAGATACTGATATAGAGAACAAACTAAAAATTGATGAAAAGAGTTATTAAATCCGGATTAATAGTAGGTGTTATATTGTTTGTAATCAGCTATGGTGGGCTTTTCCTGAGCATCATGTTCTTTCCTGCCCTTTTTGTCGATTACAACAACCCGCTCTTTAATTCCGATGGCAGCAGGGACGTATTATTTTACATGCATGCCTTTATTATCAGTATGGCTTTATCCTGGTTTTGGGAACGGTTTAAACCGCTGTTTAAAGGTGGGTCTATTGTAAGAGGAGTGGAGTTTGGACTCGTATATGGAATGGTTGCCCTGCTTCCTGTTATGTGGATTACATTCAGCACAATGGATATCACCGTACCAATGGTGCTTAGCTGGTTGTTTTATGGAATTGTGCAGGCTATAGTAGCCGGTGTTATTCTATCCCGTATTAATCCTTAGTTTCTTAAAATCTTCATGGTAAGCTGAAACTCAACGCTCAGTTTATTGTCCGTCTGTATCATGCCCCCTAGTTTTCTGGGAGGTTTTAAATCAAAATCAGAAAAGTTTACATCCTGCTCACCCAGCAATCTAATATTCCCTTGATTATCTAATTTGAAAGTGTAATTAATATCAAACCTTTTGGCCCGACCTGCAAGCTCTATATCAACGATCCCTTTTATTTTGCTTTCTTGCGTGTTTAAGGAAGGGAGTTTAGCCAGACTAACAAAGCTGATTTTTAATTGTGGGTATTCCTTCGCTTTTAATGTTTTGCGCAAATCAGCTGTCATCATTGCATGGTGACAGTCAAACAGTTTTACATCCAACCCTAACCGGCCTTTTAAAGGAATTCCTTCTCTTCCTGCAATCTTTCTATATACGTTTATTGTATCGGGTCTGCTATATCCTGTGATCTCACATGCAAAAGTATTCACGTTTGTGCTCCCTTTTACCCGGAGCGATCCTCCATTTAACACAACCCATTTCGTGCTAACAGGGGGAGCCTCAGCTAACTTATAGCCGGTAAAACTATACAGCAAAAGAGAGGAAAGCGTGATGTAGAAAATAAACAATCGTTTCATAGCGGTTCTCTTTTGTCTGAATGCAAGCAATTATAAGTAAAAAAGTCAGGCTGAATATGACTCAGCCTGACTTTGAAAATAAAAACAGATCAGTATAATTTAGAATCCTATAACAGCCTGCATTACGAAGCCATCGAATTTGCCTCCGTGACGGATGTCGGTAGTATCAAAGTCTTTGTACTTCTGGGTTACGTATTCACCTTTTACCATGATGTTTTTGGTTAAGAACCAACCTGCGGCAAAAGCAGTACGGTCGATTTTAACTTCGTCTTGCTGGGTAGCGAGGTCAGCGTTTACGGCATTATAACGCGCACCTACGAAAAGGTTCTCATTTGGACCGAAGCGGTACACCCCATCAATTGCAAACTGGTTGGCATCTCTCTTGGTTGTTTCTGTATATGATCTTCCTTTTGCAAGCTCATAAGTACCGAATATTTCCAAACCAGAATATTTGATGAACGCGTTGATCTGGGCTGTGGTGATCTTTCTTGTGAATCCAGGATTAAAACGACCTGAGAATGCGTTAGTAGAATAACTTGCGGTTGTGTTAACTGTGCCTGGTACTACAGCACCGTTGCTTATAACAGGAGCAGCAGCACTTGTGTAAGCGGGTTCCAGCACCATAAAGTAATTAGAACCGGTACGGTCGCCACCAAATAAGGTGTTGCCTGTTGCTGCTACTGCATTATTATGATATATGGAAGCAGCTAGTCTTACACGAAGATTTTCATCGATCTGCTTGTCAAATCCAAGCTTTCCTAAGATAGAAGGCATCTTGCTTACTCCTGCAGGCGCAGCAGATGTTTGGCTGTTGGTACTGTCGATAGTACCTCTGATAGTACCGCCTGTAGCGCCAACCATACCGAAAAACCCATTACTTCCATGCAAGTAGATTTCAGCACCGATTTCTGTGGCGAAGGCATCCATAATGTAGTTTTCTACAAATGGATTGTATATGGTTGATCCACCATCGCTTCTGCGAAAATGAGCATCACCGTAATTCACTTCCATATGACCTACTTTAATGGTAGTAAATTTCATTAGATCATCCCAGAACTGGCCCTTGAAGGGTAGTTTGTCAAACTGTAAGTAACCAGCCTTTACCCATGTTTCGTTATGGTGGCGGGAAGACAGGTAGGTGGTTAGATTTAACCGGATACCATTAGCCAATACTGCATCGTATGTAAGGTTTGCACTGGCGTTATTGAAGCCTGGGCTCATGTGATATAAAGGAATGCCGCCCGGTCTGTCATTCTCATGACTAAGAGACTGGTATCCCTGAGTGAAGCCTGCACCGATGTTAAATCTAAGTCCATCGAATGTGGACTCTTCTTTTGGAGCTTCAAATACGTTGATCCCGCTTTTATCAGCAGCACGCATATTTTGTAGTTTTTCACCTACAGTTACCAACTGAGCTTTTACAAGTACAGGGGTGCCGGCGATAAGTAACGCAACAGCGGCTTTAGCTAATGTTTTATTTAAAGATGTCTTCATTTTTTAGTTTTTAAGGATAGTATATATTTATTTAGGGTTATTTCTTAAGTTTTAAGCTGAAGTTAACGGTTACGTCGTCAGTTACTTTTAATGCGCCCAGCATAAAAGATGGTGGCTCAACCTCAAACTCGCTCATTTTAATCTTTCTTGAACCTGATATGCTTACTGTACCATCTGTGTTCTCAACTCCTTTTGCTTGTAGAATAACCGTTTTTGTTACTCCTGAAATTGTTAATGCTCCGGTAGCTTTGATGGTATATTGGTTTGTTGCTAATGGAGTTACTGTTGCAGCACTCAGTTTGAAAGTGACGGTAGAAAACTTGTCTGCTTTCAATGCTTTGTGTGCTCTGGTATTTAGTAAGCCTTCTTTTCCTTTTAGATTTTTAACAGGTAGTGAAAAGTTGAATGAACTAACATCTTGTAGGTTGCCTGCTTTGAAAACTAATTGTGCATCTCCGGTAAAACTAGTCGCTTCCATTGTCCAGTCATGTAGATTAGAAGAACCCAATACTTCAATTTTAGATCCCGCTATTGCTTTAAAAACTTGTGCGTTCGCTTGTTGAGTGAAACTTACTGCACAAAGCGTAGATAAGAAAAGAACCATAAAACTTTGATACCTGTTTCTTAATGGTGTGATAATTGCCTTTTTCATTATGTATAAACTATAGGTGTTGTGATTTTTTGTGTGAACAAATGTAAAGCGGTTTAAACACCTGTGGAATGACCTGCCTTATTGAAAAATATGATGTTAAACATTTAATGTTCTAACATCATATTAGTCTTTTATACCCGGAATGGGCACACCTTATATATACAGTTCCGGTTTAGCTGCATAATTGCCTTGTTTTAGAATTGTATATTCCACAAGCTTTGCTAACCCATAAATTATAAGAGTTAGAAAATTTGTCCTATTTTTAAGGAATAAATGAAAAAAAAATAGGTCTTATGTGACGATAAATCAAGAATGTGATCGCAGTCACTCTATATAAAATGCTTTAATTATACCTTCGTACACTATTTCAATCAAAAAATCATGACCAAGAATATTTTTATTGCCACTGCAGAACCCTACAGCGGTAAATCTGTTGTCGCATTGGGTCTTGTTAATATGCTTTTGGGTAAAACCCAGCGTGTTGGTTATTTCAAACCCATTGTGAACTTTGATCCTACCGAACAAAAGGATGTAAACGTCCAAACTATTATCGAGCATTTCGGTCTTCAGATCAATTACGAAGAAACTTACGCTGTTACCCGTCAGGAAGCAATGCGCCAAATTGAAGGCGAAGGTCAGGGTCAGATGATGGATCTAGTAATCAGTAAGTTCAAACAACTGGAAGCAAAATACGACTTCAATGTAATTGAAGGCAGTGACTTTATAGGCGAAGGTGCCGCTTTCGAATTTGAAGCAAACATTGCTATAGCTAAGAACTTAGGTTCTCCGGTTATCATTGTTGTTACTGGTGCGAATAAAACAACTGCACAGGTTGTAAATTCGGTTCTCACTATGCTTCGTAATTTTGAAGCCAGAGAAATTCAAGTTTTAGCTGTTGTCGCTAACCGGACCATAGCTGATCAGGTTGACGATATTCAAGAGCTTTTAACTGCTCAACTTCCAAAGGGAATCTTATTAGCTATTATTCCTGATGATAGAGGTTTAGAAAGTCCTTCTATGAAGGAAATATTAGAGAACTTAGGTGGTAAATTACTTTTCGGTAAAGATCAGCTAAGTAACCAGGTAGATAACTTCGTTACCGGAGCCATGAACGTGCCGAATTTTTTAAATCATATTAAAGAAAACGTACTGATTGTAACTCCTGGTGATCGTGGCGACATTATCCTTGGTGCTATGCAGGCCAACCTGTCTACCAACTATCCTAAAATTGCAGGTATTGTTTTAACAGGTGGTTTAATTCCTGAACAACCAATACTAAAATTACTTGATGGTTCTCAAACCGTTTTTCCTGTCATTGCAGTTAAAACCGGTACTTTCCAAACGATCACTCAAATTGACGGTATCAAACCGAAAATTACTACAGACAATGTGAATAAAATTCAGTTGGCTATTGATACGTTCAGTAAGTACATGAACATTAAGTCTCTGGAAGAAAAGATCGTTACTTTTAAATCTGAAGGTATCACTCCTCATATGTTCCAATATCAATTGGGTCAATGGGCTAAGCGGACCATCAAAAATATCGTTTTACCAGAAGGTCAGGATGACAGGATTCTTAAAGCAGCTACCCGCTTAATCAACCAGGGTATTGTGAACTTAACGATCCTTGGTAATCCTGAAATTATTGCAGCTTCTGTTAAAAGACTAGGATTGGATCTTGACTTTAGTAAGGTTAAAATTATTGACCATGTTAAGTCTGAATACTTTGAAGATTACGTGACCACATTATATGAGTTGAGAAAAAACAAAAATGTGAACATGGAAATGGCTCGTGACCTGATGACCGACGTATCCTATTTTGGAACAATGAT
The DNA here is from genome assembly GCF_000403135.1 of Arcticibacter svalbardensis MN12-7. Taxonomy (GTDB): domain Bacteria; phylum Bacteroidota; class Bacteroidia; order Sphingobacteriales; family Sphingobacteriaceae; genus Arcticibacter; species Arcticibacter svalbardensis. Next base: position 3,125 of record NZ_AQPN01000062.1, on the reverse strand, counting down.
GGTATACAAGGGACATGCCGATGGTATGGTTTCCGGAGCAGTTCATACTACTTCTCATACAATCAAACCAGCTTTACAATTTGTAAAAACTAAACCAGGTACTTCAGTTGTATCTTCCGTATTCTTTATGTGTCTTCCAGATCGTGTATCTGTATTCGGAGACTGTGCGGTTAATCCAAACCCAACTGCCGAACAACTGGCTGAGATTGCCATCTCTTCTGCAGAAAGTAGTATCCGTTTTGGTATCGAACCACGTATCGCAATGCTTTCTTATTCATCAGGAACTTCCGGTGAAGGTGAAGACGTTGAAAAGGTTCGTCGTGCTACTGAAATTGTGAAACAAAAACGTCCTGATTTGAAAATTGAAGGTCCTATTCAATATGATGCTGCTGTTGACCCTATTGTTGGTAAACAAAAAATGCCTGATTCTGAAGTAGCAGGACAAGCAAGTGTGTTGATTTTCCCTGATTTAAATACAGGTAACAATACTTATAAAGCAGTTCAAAGAGAAACTGGTGCTTTGGCAATCGGACCAATGCTTCAGGGTTTAAATAAACCTGTTAATGATTTAAGTCGTGGTTGTACTGTTGATGACATTTTTAATACTGTAATTATTACAGCTATTCAAAGTCAACAGAATTAATTTTAATAAGATAGACACATGAATATATTTGTTGTTAACTGTGGTAGCAGTTCCATAAAATACCAATTATTTAAATGGCCTTCGGAAGAACCTATCTGTAGTGGATTGGTAGAGCGTATTGGTCTCGAAAATTCCGTTATTACGCATAAGGTTTATACCTCAGCTGGCGAACAGGTTATCAAACGTGTGTTAGATTTACCAGATCATGAAGCAGGAATGCAAGAAGTAGGCGCGTTGCTTACTGAACCTGGCATTGGTGTAATTCAAAATCCGGAAGAAATTGAAGCAGTTGGTCACCGTATTGTTCATGGTGGAGAGTCTTTCGTACAAACAACCATTGTTACTCCAGAAGTTAAGGAAGAAATTAAGAGACTGGCTATTTTAGCTCCTCTTCATAATCCTGGTCACTATGTAGGTATTAATGTAGCACAGAAGATTTTTTCTAAAGCAACTCACGTAGTTGTTTTTGATACTGCATTCCATGCTACTATGCCCGAAAAGGCATTCCGTTATGCGATTCCTGAATCTTTCTATACTGATTATGGTGTGCGTGTTTATGGATTCCATGGAACCAGTCACAAATATGTAAGTGAACAAGCTATTGCTTATTTGGAGAAACCTGATGCCAAGATTATCACCATTCACCTTGGAAACGGTTGCAGTATGGCAGCTGTTGATGCTGGCGTTTGTGTGGATACCAGTATGGGCTTAGGTCCATTGGACGGTTTGATTATGGGTACCCGTTGTGGAAATATTGACCCTTCAGTAGTATTTTTCCTGGTTTCTCAATTAGGATATGATATTGCTCAGGTTGACAATTTGTTCAACAAACAAAGTGGTATGCTGGGATTAACCGGTTTCAGTGATATGCGCGATATTTTGAAAGCTATTGATGCTGGAGATGAGAAGGCTAAATTGGCTTACGATATGTACGCATACCGGATCAAGAAGTATATCGGATCTTATGCTGTTGCAATGAATGGTCTTGATGCCATCATATTTACTGCAGGTGTAGGCGAAAATGATGATTATCTGAGAGAAGCAGTATGTGCGGGTATGGATTTTACCGGCATTAAACTGGATACCGAAAAAAATCATAAACGTGCAAAAGGACTAAGAGAAGTAAATCTTCCTGATTCAAAAGTGAAGGTGCTAATCGTTCCAACCAATGAAGAATTGGAAATTGCAAAAGAGTGTTTTGAGCTCTTAGAAAAGTAAATTCATAATAGGATTAAATAATTAGTTGTTCGTAGGTCGTTTCCATTCAGTGGGAACGGCCTTCTTTTTTGCCTTTTTTTTAATCGGGAAGCGATAATTGAGATATAACAGGGAGGTGTAATTAGTGTTATTTGTAAATTTTTGTCGATCATAAAATTAACTTGACCGAATTCTGAAAGAAGAGTATGGCTAGGTGCACTTTAATCTAACCTTATTCTAAAAGAGAACAACCTATTACTAACTAGTGATCAGATTAAGGGTGAGGCCACGGTGATGCCACGGTGATGCCACAGTGAGGCCACCTTTTACCGCAAAAACGTGGCGTCACTGTGGCCTCACTGTGGCATCATCATAGCATCAAGAATAATCTGGCCTTAATTTGGCTTGGGGTAAACCAGTTTTTAATAACTTTTATTTTAAGGAATACCTGGCTATTTTTTTAAGTGCCTTAATCTGCGTTTATCTCTAATTTGAAGCATTAGAAGATAAACCTATCCTGTTGGTATAATGCTTCTCTTATTTAATTTGTTTATAGCTACTTTAGGCTGATGAATAAGTTGCGAACCGCATTCCTTCATATCTGCGTATGGCTTGCTATCCTGTTGTTGTTTATTTATGTATCGAGTAGAAACGGTGCAGTAAAAGACTCCATCGTGATCTTTTTGTATTTCGGGCTGGTCAATATTGCGATTTTCTACATCAACTACCTTTATATCTTACCCAATTATTTGAATAGTCGAAGGTATTTGGGATGTACAGTCAGCATCATTTTACTCGTCCTCTTTACGGCATGTTTTAAATATGCGATAGCCAGTATCTTCAGTGATATTATTCTGGTTCAGGGACATAACCAGGATTATTATGTTAATTTTTGGGAATATCTTTTTATAGCGACCATTACAGGGACATTTTTTGTTTTTTTAAGTACAGCTTATAAGTTTACTGTGGATTGGTTCCTGAATGAAAAGATCAGGAAGACACTCGAGAATGAAAAACTCAGTACTGAGTTGGCCTTCCTTCGCTCACAAATTAACCCACATTTTTTATTCAATTCCTTAAATAACATATACTCACTGGCTTATCAGCAATCCGAAAAAACGCCTGAAGCTATATTGAAACTATCCGAAATTATGCGGTATATGCTGGAAGATAGTAATGAACCTACTGTGCCGCTGCATCGGGAAATCAGGTATTTAAAAAATTATATCGAACTGCAAACCTTAAGGTTTAAAAATGGAGCTTATGTTCAGTTTCAAATCAAGAC
>NZ_AQPN01000061.1 GCF_000403135.1 Arcticibacter svalbardensis MN12-7 | reverse complement strand
TTGAACAAAGAAGCAACACAAGGTTATAAAACTTTATTGATACTGTCATGGCCCATTAAAATCAGCATGGTGACATTGATTTGAATTCTATAAGAACCTCTGCTCAAGGGGTGGCTCATCGGCTTCGCCCGATATTTGCATTTATGATAAATAATTAGGCCATTCTAAGCTCAGAGTACTGGCTCTGAGACAAAGAAGTAACATTAGGTAGTGGAAATGCCAACGAATGATAGAATAATTGTCGGTTTTCAAACCAAATCAAGACCATGGAAAATAAATTTTTTAATCCTGTGGGCGATAACTAAGTATGTTGAAAGCTCATTAATGCAATATAAGCACTCTTAGCTAAGACTTTTACTGGCAATTACAAATAAAATCTTTACTATAAAATTTCATGTTGTTGAATAAAAATTAATACATTTAACTATCTCTAAATAAACATAAATAAACCTATCAATTCTCATGACTACACTTGATGTCGTTAAAGAGATAAGAGAGCTAAAGAGCCAGCTTTCTTACTCAAAAAACATTGGATTTTTTTTTGGTGCAGGTACGTCTTGCGCATTGAAAATTCCTAATATTGAACAACTAACTTCAGCTATAGAAGAAAGACTTACTGAACCCAAGAAAGCGTTGTTTCTAATTGTCAAAAATGACATAAAAGATCAACACGAAAACAAGCCTACAATAGAAGATATACTTAACCAAATTAGAAGAATTCGTGAAATAACTTCTGATTCTGCTAAAGAATACGTGGGATTAAGCGGAATTAATGCAAAGGAACTAGATTTAGAAATTTGTAAAATCATCTACACGGTGATTTCTGAAAAGGAGGCTGATGCTGATATAACTCCGACTAGACAGTTCTTTGCGTGGCTAAGTCTTTTAAATCGAGATTTTTCAAAAGAAATTTTTACAACCAATTATGACTTAATTATTGAAAAATCTTTAGAGGCAAGTCAAATTCCTTACTTTGATGGCTTCGTAGGAGCATTTGAACCATTCTTTTGGCAGGAAAGTATAGACACTTTTGTGAAGAAAAATGATTTGACGCAAAACTGGATAAGATTATGGAAAATTCATGGCTCATTAAGTTGGTTTTGGAAGAACGATGATAAAGCTAAAACGCAAAAAGTTATTCGCTTAGGAAGGGTTGAGACAATACCAATGGGAAATGAGCTGGTTATTTATCCATCAAAAGATAAATACGATTCGTCTAAAAAACAGCCATTCATAGCATACTTTGATAGATTCAAGAATTATCTATTAAATGGAGAATTGCTTTTTGTGTTTACAGGGTATTCCTTCTCTGATCAACACATTAACGAAATAATCTTTAATTGTTTAAGGCAAAATAATAGATTAACAATTCTTGTTTTTTGCTTTAAAGATTCTGAGGTTGAGCAATTACATTCTTTAACAGCTTCTTATTTAAATATAAATATTTTTGGGCCTAAAAAAGCCATAATTAATGGCGCTTTAGGTGATTGGGAATTCTCTAAAACTGGTTTAAAACAAGCTGAAAGATTCGATCATTTTTGGAATGAAAGTAACGGTGAATTAATGCTCGGAGACTTCGTATCGTTAGTAAATTTTTTAGTCATAAATTCTGGTAAACAAGATTTAGCAACAACAACAACAACAACAACAGATGAAAACTGATATCACTTATCTAGGTAAAATTATAAGAGTTGATTCAAATGTCGTTGAAGTGGAAGTTTGCAATGATATTCCTTCCTCAGCTCCAATTATTAATGGTAGACTTTATAAAATTGGTCAAATTGGCACCTTTGTTAAAATCCCAATCGGTAATATTTTAATCTACGGTATTGTGTCCTCAGTCAGCAATATTCCAAATAAAGCAGATGATCTATCTAATTTTGGTTATGGGTCTCGTTTTTTAAGCGTCCAATTGGTGGGGGAAAAGATTGGCGAAGAGGAATTTGAAAAAGGAATTGGCACATATCCTACCATTAACGATGAGGTTCATCTAGTTATAGAACAAGATTTATTTGATATCTACGGCAAAAAAGATGATGGATGTATTGAAATAGGAAGACATTCTTCATCTGAAAATCTATCTGTTTATGCCGACATAAAAAAACTCGTTCTCAGGCACTGCGCAATTTTAGGATCAACGGGTAGTGGTAAGTCTAATACAACAGTAAGTATAGTTAAGTCAATCATAAATGATTACAACGGTTCTAGAGTTGTTCTTATAGATCCACATGGAGAATATTCATCCGCATTTCCAGATGCAAAAGTTTTTAAAATTAACGATGCTACCAGCCCGTTGTATATCCCTTTTTGGTTGATGAATTTTGATGAATTGGCTTACTTCTTAGTAAATGCTAAACCGATAGATGATTCAAAACCTGAATATAGACTATTAAGAGAACTGATTACAACTTTTAAAAAGAAAAATAATATTCTAATTTCTGGAACAATTGATCAAAATTTTATAACAGCAGACTCGCCTATTCCTTTTAATGTAAGAGAATTGTGGTGGGAGATGAATTGGTGGCTAAATGCTACATTTACTACTTCAGACAGAGATAGTCAAACCATAACGACCTCAACTCAAACCAGTAAGGGGGACTATTTAAATTTAATCCCTGCATCTTTTCTACCTTACGCTACAAATAATGCATTACCACATAAGTCTAGACATGGTGAGTATTATTCATACGAAAAAAAAATTCTTTCAAGACTAAAAGATAGTAGGTACGACTTTCTTTTTAATCCAGGTGACATTACCGGATTAGCTCCTAATCGAGATTTAAATGATTTGTTAAATGATTGGATAGGTAGTGAGAGTAAACTAGTAATACTTGATCTAAGTGGTGTTCCTTTTGAAGTATTAGATATAACTGTCGGTTTAATAACGAGATTTATATATGATAGCATGTACTGGGGACGGCATGAAACTTATACAGGAAAACAGCGCCCAATTTTGATGGCATATGAAGAAGCCCACACATATTTAAATAAAAACGATAATAACTCGTATTCAAAAGTTGCAGTTGAAAGGATTTTTAAAGAAGGAAGAAAATTCGGCATTGGGGCATTAGTCATATCCCAAAGACCATCTGAAATTTCTGAAACTATATTAGCACAAGTAGGAACTTTTGTAGCTCTAAGATTAACAAATAGTGGAGACCAATCGATCGTAAAATCATCAGCACCCGACAATTTAAACACTTTAATTGATTTATTACCAGCTTTAAGGACTGGCGAGGCAATAATAGTAGGTGAAGCCATAAGGATACCCTCGCGGGTGAGAATTAAGCTAAATCAACCTCGTCCTACAAGTGATGATCCAGATTTAGTTAAATCTTGGAATAAAGTGCACCCAGAAAATATTGAAAATTATAAAATAGTTGTAAATAAAATACGCCAACAAAAAAATTAGATGGAAAGAAATTATATTGATTCAAGTATGATTATAAGTATAGGTTTTAAAGATTCTATATTAGAGATAGAGTTTAAAGGTAACGGACAGATATGGCAATACGAGGATGTTCCAGAGTATTTGTATCACGAAATGATGTCTGCGTCCTCACAGGGGAAATTTTGGCATGCTAATATTAAGGGGCAATATAGGGAATCAAGAGCCAACTAAATAGTTTCCAAATTGTTTTTTGGGAAGCTTTAAGGAATTTAATATATGCTTAATTCTTTACCACAATATTTAGTAATTTTTTAAATCCAATAATGCAATTTATGATTATTACAGAAGATGAGTTTGAATTAAATCTACTTTTTGATAAAAAAAAGAATCCTAAAGATGCTTTTCTTAAAATTAGCGACGCTTTTAATTGCTTAAATATGGTTGACGACTATTATCTGTCCCTAGCAGATAACAGCCTTATTGTTAGTTATGAATTAACTAATTTAGAGTTCTCATCAATTAAATCAAAGATTGCTCAGATAATTCGAGAAATACCCGATGAGGCAATTAGGGACTTTGATTGGAAAAAACTGTTAGGGCATTTTTTATTAAAAGTAAAATATCGATTATTGAGATTTTTGGAGGAAACTCAAGAAGTTAATACCGTTTTATCGATTGAAACACTATTGCAAGAAGTAGAGGTGGACAAAAAACTAATTTTAGGCAAGTCAGACTATTTGTTACATGAAGCGAGTTTTTTTGTCTTTCTAAACTTAATAGAGAAATTAATTAGTTCAGCAAAGAAACTAAGTGATGACGAAAGGCTTGAATATAAGACAGAATTTGGTACCGTAAGAATAGATAATAGAATTAGCTTCAACAGAGACAACATTTTTAGTGATCTTGGAAATAAATCATTGTCAAATGAAACTACGGAAATCTTGAAAATAAAATCAACTGATTTTTTAAGCAGTGAAAAAATGTGGGCATTTAAGCTGAATAATAAATCTATAAACGCTCGAATAACCGACCATAATTGGTTAAGAAGATATTATCAAAGAGATTTTCCGTTACTGCCTAATGATTCACTTAAGGTTAGATTAAAAGTAACATATAGCACTATAGATAAAGGAGAAATATATGCTCCCCATTATGAAATAACGGAAGTAATTGATGTTATTTATCCCGAAAACTTACAAATGGATACATTATTTTAAATAAAATATTGACAGTAATATTGACGGTAAAAACAAAAAACCTCTGTAGTA
>NZ_AQPN01000060.1 GCF_000403135.1 Arcticibacter svalbardensis MN12-7 | reverse complement strand
AGTCTTACGTTTATTCCATCCCAAGAGTGAATTATTTCATTGCAAAGTCCGGAGATTTTGATGCTAATGTAACGGCCCACTTTTTGTTTGGTTTACTATCCATAGTAAATTCAAGTGCTCCTCCTTCAATAATATAATAGTCGGGGCGACTCATAAAGTGTTCGTAATCTGCTGTCTTATTTAACCCATAATGAAAAGGAGGAATAGTGTGTTTTGTCAGGAGCATTTTTAATTGTCATATCTGTTGACATATAATCACCGTTTACATCCGCTACATTATTAAGTTATAATAATAAAACTAATATTTTGCTAAATCGTTTTAATTATTAAATTTGTTATTAAGAAGAATATGATGAATAATTACCTCTTTGCTAGTATAAACCATTTGAGAATAAGCTAAATTAACTATGAAGCCTAAAATGTTTTTCACCATCGCCCTTACCATCAGCTCTTTTGTCGTATTGGGCCAGACTGTTAATCAGGTAACTGACCCTGTAGAGTACGTCAATCCCCTTATGGGAACGGATTCCAAACCGGATTTATCCAATGGAAATACGTATCCTGCAATTGCAGTACCATGGGGTATGAACTTTTGGACCCCGCAAACAGGGAAAATGGGAGATGGTTGGGCTTATACCTATACAGCAGATAAGATTCGCGGTTTCAAACAAACGCATCAGCCATCACCATGGATGAATGATTACGGACAGTTCTCCGTTATGCCGGTAACAGGTAAAATGGTGTTTGAACAAGATGAACGTGCTAGTTGGTTTTCTCATAAAGCAGAAGTATCCAAACCTTATTATTATAGTGTTTACCTGGCTGATGCCAATGTAACTACAGAGCTGACGCCAACTGAAAGGGCGGCACAGTTTCGTTTTACCTTTCCTAAGGGCGACAGCTCCTATATTGTTATTGATGCCTTCGATAAAGGTTCTTATGTAAAAGTTATTCCTGCTGAACGCAAGATTATCGGTTATTCTACCCGTTACAGTCGTGGTCCTCTTCCTAATTTTAGGAATTACTTTGTGATCTATATAGACAAAGCTTTTGCAGATTCAAAAGTATGGAGTGATAAATCAATTGTAGAAGGATTAGAGTTAACAGCAAACCATGCAGGGGCAGTTATTGGTTTCAAAACAACAAAAGGGGAGAAGGTGAACATGAAGATTGCCTCTTCCTTTATCAGTTTTGAACAGGCAGAGTTGAACCTGAAGCGCGAATTAGGTGGCGACAGTTTTGATGTTACTGCTCAGAAAGCGAAAGCATTGTGGAACAAGCGGCTGAATGCCATTTCAGTAGAAGGTGGATCAGTCGATCAGGTGCGTACCTTTTATTCTTGTATGTACCGTACTTTATTTTTTCCTCATAAGATGTATGAGCATGATGCAAATAATAAAATCGTTCATTACAGCCCCTACAATGGTAAAACATTGCCTGGGTATATGTTTGCTGGTACAGGCTTCTGGGATACGTTCAGAGCACTCTATCCGTTCTTAAACCTGGTTTATCCTTCAATAAACAAGGAAATGCAGGAAGGTTTATTAAATGATTACAAAGAAGGAGGATGGTTGCCTGAATGGTCCAGTCCGGGATATGCAGATATCATGGTTGGTAATAATTCAGCTTCAGTGGTATCAGATGCATATATTAAAGGACTACGAGGATACGATATCAACACCCTATATAAGGCGCTTACTCACGGAGCGAATAACGAAGGCCCTATATCAGCAGTAGGCCGTAAAGGCGTGAAGTTTTATAATGAGCTGGGTTATATTCCTTATGATGTGGATATTAATGAAAATGCAGCCAGAACACTAGAGTATGCTTATGATGATTTTGCTATCTATCAACTGGGTAAAGCGCTTCATAAACCGGAATCAGAGATTGCTATTTATGCCAAACGAAGTCAGAATTACCGCAACCTGTTTGACCCTTCAAGTGGTTTAATGCGTGGTAAGAATAAAGACGGAAGCTTTCAATCTCCTTTTAGTCCTTTTAAATGGGGTGGAGCCTTTACAGAGGGAAACAGCTGGCATTATTCATGGTCTGTTTTTCATGATATGAATGGACTTGTAACATTAATGGGAGGAGATCAGAAGTTTGTTACTAAACTGGATTCCGTATTTTCAATGCCACCTGTTTTTGATGAGAGTGCCTATGGAGGTGTAATTCATGAGATCAGAGAGATGCAAATTGCTAATATGGGTCAGTATGCACATGGAAATCAGCCCATTCAGCATATGATTTATTTGTACAACTATGCTGGTGCCCCATACAAGACACAGTACTGGGCACGTGAAACGATGAACAGAATGTATCGTGCAACTCCTGATGGTTATTGTGGAGATGAGGATAACGGACAGACTTCAGCCTGGTATGTATTCTCAGCGATGGGGTTCTATCCGGTTACACCTGCTGTAGATCAGTATGTATTAGGCGCTCCTTTATTTAAAAAGGTGACTCTTAATCTGGAAAATGGAAAGAAAGTGATTATCAATGCAGGTGCGAACAGTGCAGAGAATAAATATGTCAAATCTTTAAGCTGGAATGGAAAACCTTATAGCAAAAACTGGGTAAGCCATAGTGAACTATTAAAAGGTGCAGTGCTTGATTTTAATATGACCCCTACAGCTAATACGCAAAGGGGATCTGATAAAAAAGATTATCCGTATTCCTTTTCTACAGATAAATAATACTGCAACGCCAATGTAGGTTGATGTTTTAAGTGAATTATTAGTACTGAAACTCAAAATCAGGTTGATGTTTTCAAGAGGCAAATAGTATTGAAATTCCAGAAAGGAAGCCTGTGAATCGGGTGATTGCGAATTGATGATTTTATATTAAAAAGTGATTTTATATAATGAAGAAACTTCTAACGGCGTTCGTTCTGTTTTCAAGCCTTTATACTTATGGTCAAGGTAAGCAAAACCAATCATTGATTCAGTATGTGAAACCCATTATTGGAACACAGAAGATGGGACATACCTTTCCGGGTGCAACTGTACCGTTTGGGGCAGTACAGCTTAGTCCGGATACAGATACTATTCCTTATGAAAAGGATGGCAAGTACAATAAGGATGTGTACCGTTATTGTGCCGGTTATCAATATGACGATCCCACCATTGTAGGGTTCAGTCATACGCACTTCAGCGGTACGGGACATTCAGACTTAGGCGATTTTCTGATCATGCCTTCGGCAGGGAAGTTGCAGTTGAATCCAGGAACTGCGGACCATCCTGAAAATGGTTACCGATCTGCTTTCTCTCATAAAAATGAAGTAGCCGAAGCAAATTATTATAAAGTTAAACTCGATGACCAGCAAATCCTAGCAGAGCTGACTACCTCTACACGTACCGGTTTTCATCAGTATACTTTTCCAGCATCAGACGAGGCGCATATTATTCTGGACTTGATGGCAGGGATCTATAATTATGAAGATAAAGTAGTGTGGACCCATGTGCGGGTTGAAAATGATTCGCTGGTTACGGGTTATAGGCAGACAAACGGTTGGGCAAAAAACCGCACAGTCTATTTTGCGATGTCTTTCTCGAAGCCGTTTAAGGAATATGGTACCAAGGATTATTCCAAGGGACAGGTTTATAAGGGCTTTTGGAGAAAATTTGATCAGAGTAAAAACTTTCCTGAAATAGCAGGAAAGCAATTGCGGATGTATTTTAATTTCAATACAACAGATAAGGAAAAGATTAAGATCAAGTTTGCCTTGTCGCCGGTAAGTACAAAAAATGCCTTGGAAAATATGCAGGCGGAAATACCACATTGGGATTTCAACAAGGTGAAAGAAGAAGGACAGCAGCAATGGGAAAAGGAGCTTAGCAAAATTAAAATTAAAGCCGCTGGAACCGAAGAAATGATCAACTTTTATACCGCCATGTACCATGCTGCCATTATGCCTACGGTTTATATGGATGTGAACGGCGAGTATAAGGGTTTGGATCAGAATGTGCATCAAGCAGAGGGCTTTGTTAATTATACTTCTTTTTCTTTATGGGACACTTACCGGGCATTTCATCCTTATCTGAACATTGTAAACCCATCCCGAAATGCAGATATGGTGCAATCTATGTTGGCTCATTATGATCAGAGTGCTCAGAAAATGTTACCAATATGGTCTCACTATGCCAATGATAATTGGTGCATGAGTGGTTATCATAGTGTATCCGTTATTGCTGATGCCATTATAAAAGGAACCTTTAAGGGAGATGCTGCAAAAGCGCTTGAAGCTTGTGTAACTACAGCGAGGACCAGGAGTTATGAAGGCATAGGTTATTATATTGACATGGGATATATTCCTCAGGATAAAAATGGTACCTCAGTTTCCTCCACATTGGAATATGCCTATGATGATTGGTGTATTGCGCAGGTAGCAAATAAGTTAAAACGCACAGACCTGTATAATGAATTTATTAAGCGGGCAGAAAACTGGAAAAACGTATACGATCCATCTATTGGTTACATGCGGCCTAGAATGACTGACGGGACTTTCAGGAAGGAATTTGATGTTTTGAAAACCGATGGACAGGGCTTTATTGAAGGGAATACCTGGAATTATAGCTTGTATGTACCACAGGATCCGGATAAGATGATTGAAATGATGGGCGGTAAAAAGAAGTTTGCGGTACATCTTGATTCCTTGTTCAGTATGCATTTGCCTGATGAGTTTTTTGCAGAAACAGAGGATATTACCAGAGAAGGGATTATTGGAAACTATGTGCATGGTAATGAACCTTCGCACCATGTGGCCTATTTATATAACCGGACAGGGCAGCCCTGGAAGACTCAGGAAAAAGTAAGGATGATCTTGAAAAAACAATATCATACCGGTCCGGATGGATTAGGTGGAAATGATGACTGCGGACAAATGAGTGCCTGGTATATATTTAGTTCATTAGGTTTTTATCCAGTGGCACCAGCTTCCGATCAGTATTGGCTAGGAAGTCCTGCTGTTTACTCTGCATCTATACAGCTTGAAAATGGTAAAATATTTAAAGTAGAAGCTAAAAATCAGAGTGATAAAAATGTATATGTGCAAAAGGTGACCTTAAATGGTAGTTTACTTGATCGGTTGTATATATCCCACCATGAAATTACGGAAGGAGGGACTCTTGTTTATACGATGGGACCTAAGCCGAAAGTTGAAGGAACCAAATTATAATTAATTTGGAATTGATGTCACTAAACCGATTTACTTTTTTTATTTTTGAATAAATTAATAACACCAACCAAATTTTATAACCAATTTAGAATTTTAATGCTAACTAAATTTAATTATTAATGAAGAAATATTTTGTTTCATTGCTATTTTTAGCCTTTTCTTTGATCACTAAAGCTCAAACAATTAAATTAATCAGTTCTAACGAAACTGACAAGTGGAAAGCCGAAAAAGACTTAAAGTTTACTGCCAAGAATGAAGATCAATCTCAAATTATCATTTACCCAAACAAACAACTGCAAAAAATTGATGGATTTGGAGGATGTTTTAACGAGTTAGGGTGGGAGGCACTTTCAGCTTTGTCGCCTGAAATAAGGAATTCAATTATCCATAATTTGTTTTCAAAAGAAGAGGCTAATTTCAATATCTGCCGTACGCCTATTGCTGCAAGTGATTATGCGTTGAGTTGGTATTCTTATAACGATGTTTTTGAAGATTTCACCATGCGTAATTTTAATATCGATAGAGATAGGTATATTTTAATTCCTTATATAAAATCGGCATTAAGCGTAAAACCAAATCTTACTTTATGGGGCTCACCTTGGAGTCCACCGGCTTGGATGAAGGTAAATAACCATTACACTTTAACTTCGGGGGCGGTTAAAGGAGGTAAAGAAAGGGGTAATGAAATGGGTGATAGTAAAAACATTGCAAATAACGCAACAGCATTTAAAATGCAGCATTCCTATCTAGAGGCTTATGCATTATACTTTTCAAAATATGTTAAGGCTTATCAAAAAGAAGGTGTTAATATTTCTTCAATCCAGGTACAAAATGAAATTGCGTATGCGCCACAATGGCCAAGTTGCACTTGGCGACCTGAAGATTTGGCTTATTTTATTAAAAAATATCTGGCACCTAAGTTTAAGGAAGATGATGTAAAAAGCGAAATATGGTTAGGCACTGTTAATTATGGTAATCCAGATTATGTGCGTTATTTTTTAAAGGATACTACGATTTCTAAATATATTGATGGTGTGGGCTTTCAATGGGGTGGCAAAAAGGCCATAGGAACCATTCATAAAGAATATCCAAATGTGAAATTAATGCAAACGGAATCTGAATGTGGAGAGGGAGAAAATAATTGGAAATCAGCCGAGTACACTTGGTCTTTAATCAAACATTACTTTAATAATGGTGCAAATTCTTATCTGTATTGGAATATGGTTTTAGACCATGCCGGTAAAAGCAGTTGGGGTTGGCCGCAAAATATGCTCATTTCTATCAATAAAGAAACTAAAAATGTGGTTTACAATCCTGAATTTTATTTAATGAAACATCTTTCACATTTCGTGGTGCCTGATGCACATTTGTTAGCAACCAATGGTGGGAAGGACCATTTGGCATTTCAAAATCCAGATGGGAGCATTGTTTTAATACTAGCTAATTTAGAGAACGATACACAAACAATAAATGTGGAAGTTAACGGAAAAATGATGAATGCTGTTTTAAAACCTAAATCATTTAATACATTAACTTGGAAACCATAGGTACAAATTAAATAACATTACAATCACATCAAATCAGAAATCATGATAAACAATGATCTTTATTTTTCTGCAAAAAAACTTCTTTTAACAACACTCATCTGCATATTAATAGTTCCACTTTTCGCACAGGAAACTAAACACCCCTATTTATTTTTTAGCGATAAGAATGTAAAAAGCTTGAAATCTAAATTAAGTGTAGAAAAGGAAATGAATGACTCTTGGCTAGCACTAAAAACAAGAGCAGACCAATCTGTTGAAAAAAATAAGGGTGGCGATTTAAGAGAATTGGCCTTAACTTATAGAATGACAGGGGATAAAAAGTATGCTGAAAGGGCTAAAGCGTTATTAATCCCTATTCTGAAAATGGAAGCTTGGGACGGTTTAGATGACCGTACACCACGATGGAATGCAGCGCTAAAAACCTCTCATACATTAGAAGAAGTTTCTCCCACCTACGATGCTATATACGATATGCTCAGCGCTTCAGAGCGTAAATATATGGCAGATCGAATAGTGAAATTGGGAATTAACCCTTCATTAGGTGATTGGCTTTACGAACCTACCCGTATTCATTCGCTAAACTCGATGGGACATAATTGGTGGTCGGCAATAATGTACCAAGCAGGTACTGCCTCATTAGCGGTATTGAATGAAGTTCCTGAAGCTAAAAAATGGGCTGATGATGTAATGCAAGTTAGTAGTGAATGGTTTAGCTTTACGGGTAGCGTTTTAGAAAACAAGCCGAGTACTTTTGATAAAGATGGCGGCTTTTATGAAAGCATAGGTTACGCCAGCTATGGTGTTTCCGAATATCTATCTTTCCGTGTTGCTTATACTAACAAATATGGAAACATTAAAATGCCTTATGATGATGTTTTAGTTAAAACAATGGATTGGTTTATTCAAAATTGTTATCCTAATTCAAATGATTTATTGTCTGTTACTTTTGGTGATAGCAGTCCTCATAGTACTGGTGCCCGCTCGGTTGAAATGATGATATCATTAGGTTTTGATAAAGAAAGTTATCGTTGGTATTTGGCAGAAGCTAAAAATTTAAAGGGAAACAACAAAGGTAAAATAGATGCCTTGAGCCTTATTGGTCAGCCAAATTTTAAACCTGTACCAAGTAGTCCTGGTTTACCTACTGCTGCATTGTATAGTGATATGGGATGGGCTACTATGCGCTCATCTTGGGCCAAAGACGCAACCATGTTAGCCGTAAAAAGCGGTTTCACCTGGAACCATGCTCATGCTGATGCTGGTTCATTTATTTTGTACCATAATGGCGAAAATTTATTGATTGATGGAGGAAATACGAGTTACAGCAGACCAGAGTATAGTAGTTATTACGTAACCAGTAAAGCACATAATGTGATGCTATTTGATGGTGAGGCTCAAAATCCACAAGATCAGTATTATGCTGTTAAAAATGTAGGTCATTTATATAATTTAATCAACGGAAGTGATTTTAAATATCTTTTTTCAGATGCCACAGGGCCGACTTCTCAATATTTTCTAAGAAACTATCGTAATTTTTTGTGGATAGGGAATGTGATTTTAGTAGTAGATGATGTAAAAGCATATGATTATGGAAAATTTGAATGGTTGTTGCACTATGCAGATAAAGCCGAGAAAAAAGGAATAGATATAGATATTACTGAAGGTAAAGCAAACTTAATTGTACGTCCATTATTTCCTGAAACCTTGCCAAATGGTTATCCACATGATTTTCCTGACAAAATGAAATTGGAGGAAAGGATTGGTCTTAAAGATCACGAACCAGATGTAAAAGCGCCTTATTATGCCATAACTCCGGCAGAAAAGTATAAACAAACTAAGTTTATAAACGCCATCATTTTATTAAATGAAAACAACAAGCCCAAAGAGGGACCCTCCCTATCGGGTATGGCAACGGCAAAAGAAGCTCGCGAAAATTTACCTCAAATAGAAAGATTAACGGGTAGTGATTATATAGGAGTAAAAATTACCCAAAACGATCAAACTACAGAAGTATATTTTAATCTCATTGCTGATGGCAGATTAATGCACCGAAATAGCCATAATACCATTAATGGATGGGAGACTGATGCTTACATGATGGCATTAACCTATCCTTCTTCTGATAAAGCACCTTCTTTAAATAATGTGAAATCATATTTTGTAAGCAATGGGAGTTATTTAAGAAAAAACGGCACAAGTGTATTAAGTTCACTTTCTAAAGTATTTATGTACACTAAAGCGGATAAAGGTACGCAAGAAGTTATCCTGCAGGGACAACCTATTATGAATGTAACCCTGAAAATTCCAAAAGTTTCTCAAGTGATTTTAAATGGCGAAAAGACTAAACCAGTTTATAGTAAAGATGGTTTAGTTTTACAGATTGGGAAACATTAGCGCTTTGAAGTTATCATTTTAAACTACCTTAAGAATATCAGTTGTTCATAACAAAAAAATCCTCTGTTTTAATCAAAATGGAGGATTTTTTATTCCAATTCAAAACCATCATGTACATAACTCACAATATTTAGCATCTATTTTTGGAGATACCAAATGATATAACAAGTTGGCATTATAAATAGTAAGAAGCGCTTTTCGGTAATATTTAAATTAGATCTCGAAAACTTTCATATCTCTATACTCCACTACTAATGGAGCCATTTGTCTCAAGCCTATCTGAGATGTTTTCTACAATCAATCCAATTATTTTGGTGATCCCCATTCTGAAACTGGATGCGAGTTGGTTTGGTTGATATGATGTTTCTGCAATATAACCTGGTGCTTTTTTTATAACATCTGCACTAATTCTCTTTTCCTCTGCTTTATAGTTTAAAATAAATGAAACTGTAGTCTTAGAAACCTCACAGAGTGATGCGATATCAGAGATAGTAAGTTTTTTATTTTTGGCATTTAATAAATCAATTTAGCATGAGGCCGGCAATAAACAATGTTTGGTTTTAAAGTATTTGAAGCGGCCATTCCATTACTCATCGTTGTTTAATGGATGTTTTTTATTAAAGGTTATCAAGTGTAATTAATTCTAAATTTAATTGGAAGCCTATATTAAATTAAAGGCCTATGAATTTCTTATTATGTAAGGTAATATCGGGCATCGAGAAAAATATTTTCTCTTTATATGAGGTTAATAGATTATTAATTTAACTTCTTTGCTTTTTTGTGTATAACAGCTTCAAAAATATATTTTAATTTAAATTTTGAAATGATAAAAAAAATACATTATTTTACTAATCCGATTTAGAAAACTAATTGTAACCAAATTTAATTTTAGTGTATGAAAAGAAAATTACTTTCATCCAATGTGATGACGTCCATTCTTTTACTCAAGAGAATGGAAATCTATTTTAAACCCTATAGGTAAAATTCTTCTACCTACAAATCATTTAACTTATAGGATGAGTACAGATCTACTCATCAATATTTAATTTATTTCTCAATTATACCTAACTAGTATGTTTAATTTCAAATTAATTACACGGCTAATGGTATTTACTCTTTTTACATCCATATTTGTAGGATGCAAAAAAGATAAATATGAAACGCCTAGCGCTGTAAGTATTTATAGAATTGCCAAAGAAGATAATTCTAATTTCAGTATTTTAGAAGCAGCCATTGATAAGGCTGGATTTAGACAAATGCTCGACGGTAGCGACAATTATACACTGCTGGCGCCAATCGATCAGGCTTTTATTGATGCAGGTTTTGCAGATTATAGAGCTATAAATCTTGCAGATTCTGCAACCATTGCTAATATTTTAAAATACCACATTATCGAAGGTAAAGTTGATGTAGAATCATTAGCTGGTGGTCAAACCTTAAAGGCTTTGAATGGAGCCGAGCTTTATTTTGATAAAAAGGAGATCATTCTTCCAAATTCAAATAAAAGCACTGTTAGCTTTGTAAATGGAGCTGATATATTAGGTGCTGATGTTTCAGCAACCAACGGAAATTTACAAGTTATTAATCGAATACTTACTCCTAAGGGTGCTGATATTATCTCTGTTTTAACTTCCAGCCCTAATTATTCTTTATTTTTAGCTGCAATTAAAAGAGCTAGTACTGGTAGCCGGAATTATTTACAAGAGCTCTCTTCGAACAAAAAATTCACGGTATTCGCACCATTAAATACATCTTTTGCGGCTTTCCTTTCCGGAAAATACCTTAATTCCACTTTAATCAATACTATAGCGCCAGATGTTGTAGCCTCCGAATTGGTTGGTCCTCATATTATAGAGAATGGTGGATATTTGGCATATCAAATACCGCATAATTCCATAAATTTAAGTCAACAAAGATTAATTGTTAGTTATAGCAGAACAATAGCTAATGTTGCCAATGCCAGTGCTGGCTCAAATACTGTAATCAATAGCAGTGCTTTGGCAAAGGCGACAGCCAATACTATGGCATCTAATGGTGTAATTCATGGAATTAGCACTATTTTCCCTATACCAAGTGCCAATAATTTATTGCAAACTATTCAATCAGATCAAAATTTAACATTTTTAGTCGCAGCCATTACAAAGGCAAGTACCTCATCGGTTAATTTTGCTGGATTATTGTCTTCTGCCGATAGTTATACCATTTTTGCACCAAACAATCAGGCATTTAAAGATGAAGGATTTGCCACTGTGGATGCGGTTTCTGCTGCAAGTGTAGAAATATTATCAAGCTTGTTGAGTAAGCATATTTTTGAAGGGATTATCTACTCTACTTCTTATCCTGCTGGTTCTTATACCTTAAGTAGCATCAATGGTACGGCTGTCCTTTTTGATAATTCAACAACAGGTTATGCGGCAATGGGGCCAAATAATTCAACTTTTGGAGCAATAAGTACGAGTAATACAGTAAGGTCTAATGGTGTCTTTAATATAATTGTTAAAGTAATTAAATAGCGAAATAATCATGATTATAGATATTAATATTGCAGTAAAGAAAACTTTGGGTGAATTTAAATCACGCAAAACATTCTTTTATTTCCTTGCATTTTTATTGATTGTTAGTTTTCAGCAATCAGTTGCTCAGGTTAAAAGGATAACAGGCATAGTTGTGGATAACACTGGAGAAGGAATAGTCGGGGTAAATGTAAAAGTGAAAAACACAAAAACCGCCACCACTACTACTGTGGGGGGTAAATACAGCATAAATGCTGACAGTAAATCAATTCTTCAATTTTCTTTTGTTGGCTTTTTGAGCCAAGAAGTGACGGTAGGCGGTAAACTTTCCGTGAACGTAACTTTAGAAGAAGATGCTGTCAGTTTAAATGAGGTAATTATTCAAACTGGTTACGGCACTACTAAGAAAATGGATATGGCAGGTTCTGTAAGTACTGTAAGTGTTAAGGATTTGCAAAAAGCCCCTGTAACATCTTTTGAGGAAGCACTAGCTGGTAGGGTTGCCGGTGTGCAAGTAATAGCAGGAGATGGCCAGCCAGGAGAAGCGCTCGACATTGTAATTAGAGGAAATAACTCTATCAATAATAGCAACTCGCCCTTATATGTAATTGATGGATTCCCTATAGAAGATCCAAATAACAATGCTATTAACCCTGCTGAGATAGAAACCATTGATGTTTTGAAAGATGCTTCTGCAACTTCTATTTACGGTTCGAGAGGGGCCAATGGAGTAATAGTTATTACTACAAAACGAGGAAAGGTGGGCGATGCGGTATTAAGTTACAACGGTTATTATGGTGTAAATAAGATTATTAGAACTGTTGATTTGCTTAATCCTTACGAGTTTGTTAAACTTCAAACAGAGGTTGATCCAACAAGAGCGGCCTCATCTTATTTTAAAGATGGGAAAACTTTAGAATCTTATAGGGGCACTGAAGGAGCGGATTTTCAGACCAAAGTATTTGAACCTGCACCTTTTCAAAATCACTATATTTCTTTAACAGGTGGCTCAAAAGATACTCGTTACTCTGTTTCTACTTCGGTCACTAATCAAAATGGTGTCATTATTAATAGTGGATTCAAACGTTATCAGGGTAGAGCTACCTTAGATCAATCAGTAGGTAAAAAGTTAAAAATAGGAACAAATATTAATTATGCCGGCTCGCAAACCTTTGGTCAAAAACCAAGAGACCAAAATAACAATGGTACAGGAAATAACGTTGAGTTTAATTTGATGTACCAGATTTGGGCCTACAGACCGATTAGCGGTGCATCTTTTGATTTAAATGACATCTATAATGATTTTTATGATGAGGATGCTCTAGATCCAGGTTCGCTTACTCGTACCTTGGTAAATCCTACAACATCTTTCACAAACGAGTATAGAGCGTCATTTGACAATACTTTTACTGGAAATATTTATGCAGAATATCAGTTTACAAATGCTTTAAAATTTAGGGTTACTGGAGGAGCAAATATCGCTAATGGAAGAAATGAAAATTTATATAATAGTTTAACTAGACAAGGATCTGGCGATAATGGGGTTACCGGTGGAGTTTCTTTTTCAGATAGAAAAGATTATTCTATTGACAATGTTTTAACCTACGATAAGCAATTTAGTAAAAACCATAGGTTAACGTTAACCGGTGTTTATAGTTATCAAAGCAATAAAGCGCAAAACTATGGTTTCAACACTACTCATATTCAAAATGATTATCTGGGCATAGCAGCCATTGGGGCGGTTTTAAACTCTTATTCATCCACCAATTCATCCAACTCTACTTACAGGCTTCAATCATTTGCTACGAGAGCAAGTTACCAGATGTTTGGTGGGCGCTATATCTTCGGAGCTACAATAAGAGCTGATGGATCCTCAAAATTTGCTCCTAACAACCGTTACGGTTTCTTCCCAGCAGGTTCTGCTGCATGGAGATTTACAGAAGAGGCCTTTATGAAAAAACAGAAAGTAGTTTCTAGTGGTAAGTTAAGAGCAAGTTATGGGGTGGTAGGAAACAATAGGGTAAATGATTTTGCTTATGTATCTACCATTACACAATCAAGCAGCGTTGGGCCCCAATATTACACTTTTGGAGGATTGGTTTCTGATGCAAATTTGGCCTATTTCATTAACGTGTTAGGAAATGAGAAAGTGAAATGGGAGAGTACAAAACAATTAGATTTAGGACTAGAGCTTGGTTTTTTGAAAGATAAATTCTTGTTAGAGATTGATTATTATAAGAAAAATACCTATGATTTACTTTTAAATAGTGCTTTATCTCCAAGCGTTGGGAGCCCTGCCAATATAATAGATAATATTGGTGAAACCAGTAATCAAGGTATTGAATTTACTTTAAACATCACTAACATCAGAAATAAGAACTTTACATGGACAACAAACTTTAATACCTCATTTAATAAAAATAGAATTGAAGCTTTAAGCAATGGTTCTGATTTTTTGGTGAGAGCTGTAAGTGGATCCGGAAATGCAATGAATGGAGTAAATGGTTACATATCACAAATAGGTAAGTCCATTACAGCAATGTATGGCTACATTTATGATGGAAATTACCAGATAGAAGATTTCAATATCCAACCAAGTGGAGCTTATGTTCTAAAACCCAACATACCTGTTAATACCAACGGAGGACAGACAATCACTACAGTACAGCCGGGCGACCCTAAATATAGAGATACTAATGGTGATGGTTTAATTGATGAAAATGATCAAACTGTTATTGGTAATCCTTTTCCAATTCATATTGGAGGGATGAACAATAACTTTACTTACAAACAATTTGATTTGAATATTTTTATGCAATGGTCTTATGGTAACGAAACCTATAATGCAAACCGTTTATACCTAGAAGGTGGTACTTCTGTTGGATTTAATACCAATCAATTTGCAACTTATGCAAACAGATGGACTCCAGAAAATAGAAGTAACACTATTTACAGGGCAAATGCAGTAGGAACAAGAGTTTATTCAACAAGATTTATTGAAGATGCTTCTTTCATAAGGTTAAAAACAGTTCAGTTAGGTTATACTTTGCCTATAAACTTCGCTAGAAAAATTAAGCTAAGATCGGCTAGAATTTATTCTTCGGCACAAAACCTTTTAACCTTAACAAACTATTCTTCTACCGATCCAGAAAATTCAACAAAAGGTAATGGACTTACGGCAGGATATGACTTCTCTGCCTATCCGAGAGCCCTCACAATTACTTTTGGTTTAAACGTTTCATTATAAAATAGATAAAAATGAAAAAAAATATCATAGTCTTCGCACTTTTGACTGGGATTTTAAGTGTGAGTTCTTGTAAGGAAATATTAGATACTACACCTACAAAAATTACTTTAGAAACTTATTTTACAAATGAGAGCGAGCTGAATAATATGCTTAACTCCGTTTATGACGCCATGAATGGAGGTAACTTTTATCAGGCTACTTATCAAACTTGGGTAGCTCAAGGTACAGATGAATCTTACCGAAGAACCGGTGTAACTTCCATCAGTGCAAATAACTATAAGGGATTACCAAATGACTCTCAAATTACCGGTTTATGGAGCAGTTTATATATTGGAATAAATAGAGCTAATACGATCTTAGAGAACATTGATAACGTACCAAATTTAACCACCGAGCGAAAGAATATTTTCTTAGGTGAGACAAAATTTCTTAGAGCTTATTATTTATTCATGGCCACTTCCTGGTGGGGAGACGTTCCTTTAAGAATTGCTTCTGTGAAGTCACCTAACGATACCGATATCGCATTTACGCCAAGTAAAGAGGTATATGATTTTGTTATTGCAGAAATGACAGAGGCAGAAGGTTTATTGAGCAAGCAAACCCCTTCTACCATTGTGCCTTACCAAAATGGTAGAGTAACAAATACAATTGTTCAAGGTATTTTGGCTAGAGTGTGTCTATATGCTGCTGGAAACCCTGTAAATGATACAAAACGATATGCTGAGGCAAAGGTTTGGGCAGAAAAAGTGATTAAATCTGGCATTCATAAATTAAACCCTGATTATGCACAGGTTTTTAGAGAACAATCTGCGGGAACCTACGACCCAGCCTATAAAGAAAGTATGTGGGAGGCTGAATTTGCAGTTGATAATAGTAACCCTGTTCTAAGAGAAGCTTTAAATGCAAACGATATGATTGCTCCACAAATTAATGCAAATACTTTAATTGGAAAAACATTATGCTCTGTCGCTCCCACAGCAAAATTGTACAGGGTCTATCCTTCTTATTATAATGCAATTAGCTTAACAGATATGTCGCCTGATAAGAGAAGAGATAGAAATGTAGCGAATTTTACATATGCAGCGCCTTCAGGATCAACAACTAGTACACCACCTATTATAAATCCGTTTACCTGGAATGTATGGTGGGCCAGGTGGCCAGGTAAATGGCTAAGAGCAGATGAGATTAATCCTCAAGCCAATGGTTCTTCTCAAAACTGGCCAATATTAAGGTATGCTGATGTTTTATTGATGTTTGCAGAGGCCGATTTTAAAGCTACTGGACAGGTTTCTTCCGAAAGTATAGCTGCAATAAATCAGCTTAGGGCAAGAGCTTATGGATCCTTAACCAGCCCAATTAAAAACGGTATCGAACTTACTTTAGCAAATACAGGCAGCGGTTATACCATTGCACCCACAGCAATTGCAACCATTGGAGGTAGTAGTACAACATTAGCAACTATTGGTACAACCATTTCAGCAGGAAAGATCACTTCTTTAATCATGAGTAATCCTGGCGAATATGCTTCATTGCCTAGCACAATATATTTAGGTACCCCATGGGTGGCTAATACAGCTTTAGTAATTAACACAAATATTGTTAATCCAAATAACGGATTATTATACAAGGTAACAACTGCGGGTACAACCACAAATATACCACCAACAAATACAACAGGAGCATCTTCAGCAGCTTCAACAGGAGCAGTTTTTACCTATATAGGTACTGCTGCAACTGCAACTGCCACTATAACAACTGGTTTATTAAAACCAGAAGAAATATCGACTGGTGCATTTATGGAAACCATAATGCAAGAAAGAATGAAAGAACTGTGTTATGAAGGTTTCAGAAGAAAAGATTTGATAAGATGGAATATATTGGTTCCTAAAGTTAAGGAGATTTCGGATTTAGCATTAAATGGAAGTATTGAAAGGTTTTATAACAACACTCAAATAATACCACCTGCAGCTACATCTTCAAGTTTAAGGGTAATAATTATGGAGGCTGGATTAAATGTTAGTGATAAGTGGGTTTATTTGCCGATTCCCAATAGTGAGATTGCAAATAATAGACTAGCAAAACAAAATAAAGGCTTTTAAATAAATTTAAGAACATGAAAAGAATAATATATACAGCTTTGGCATTAACTTTAATAATTTCTGCTTGTAGTAAGTTGGAAGTAGACACACCTACTTTTGAAGCAAGCTTAGAGTCATCAACATTTAATGTTGGTGATACCGTAAATTTTAAATTTTCTGGCAATGCAGATTATGTTTATTTCTTCTCCGGAGAGCTTGGCAAAGAATATACCAAACGAACAGTTTTCGAGAATGAGGTAAATGGTAGTGCAGAATTCCAATTCACCAGTAGCGTTGCCGCTACGGGTACAAGTACAAATAATATAAATGTTTTGGTTTCCAACGATTTTAACAGTGTTTATGATACTACAAATGTTAAAAAAGCCAC
Organism: Arcticibacter svalbardensis MN12-7; assembly: GCF_000403135.1. GTDB lineage: Bacteria > Bacteroidota > Bacteroidia > Sphingobacteriales > Sphingobacteriaceae > Arcticibacter > Arcticibacter svalbardensis. Next base: position 9,284 of record NZ_AQPN01000060.1, on the reverse strand, counting down.
TTGGGTAGATATCACTGACAAGGTTACATTAGGCACTGGAACAACATTGGTGTCATCTGGTATTATTAATTTAGCCCCTTATCAAGCGGCGGATAAACCCATTTTCATAGCATACAAATATTTAGGACAAAACAATGCTACGGTAACGCAAAAAACGTGGACAATAGGAGGATTTCAATTCAGAACCAAGCAATCAGATGGTGAGGTTTACACCAATGCATCCTCATTTACAGATGGTGCTTTTGCCAATGTAGAATTTAAGGGCGATTCTGCCAGATGGGTAATTAACTCAACCACATTAACACACTTAGGTTTAGCTGCAGGTAACCCTGATGATAACGATTGGGTAATATCCAAAGCAATTAACTTAAAAACCGCTGTAGGAGATGCAACTGGTGTTGAAACAATTAAAAACTTAACTACAGGATATATGCCAACATCCTTCCAGTATGTTTATACAACGCCTGGTACATACAAATGTACTATAGCCTCAGTAAATGCATCAGCAGAAGGCAGAAAAGATAAGCTTAAGGAATTTACTATTGTAATTAACCCATAGCTAAGCAAAAAATAAAAACTCAATTTAAACCTTAGCGGGTAAAATAAATAAGATAAAAGCGGCTGATAGACATAGAGCTCAGCCTCTTTTTTTTTAAAAAAAATGATTAAGGCTGGTACAATTAGCCAAGAAATAGTTCTTACCATGGATATATTGCCAACTTTCTTAGATTTTATTAGACAAAAACCTAGCGGCAAAAATTTAGATGGTATTAGTATAAAAGATAATCTGCTTAAACAACTAAAATACCTGTTAGAGATGTGTTTTATGTGTATGGTAATAGAAGTATTATCAGAAGTTGAGCGTGAAGTTTATCAAAAACTTAAACTAAAGAAGCATTAATACAGAACTTTATATTCTAAACACCGATTTAAAGGAAAGCACTAATGTAAGCAAAGCTCAGTCTGAATTAGTAAATCAATTAATTAAAAAAAATTAAATGCATGGGAAAAACAGGTAAGAAAAGATGTTAAAATTATTTCTAAATAGTATTCCTAAGCTATAAATTTTTTTCATCCATAATCTGATATAACAGGTTATGGATTAATTACAATTAAATTTATTTCGGTGTTAAAACCTGTTCTATTAATAATTTCTTATTTATTTTTAAATGAAAAAAATATAAAAAGGTACTTTATAATTTTAAGTATAGGGTTTGGTTTGATGATAAGCCTTAACAGCCACGCTCAAATCATCAATATTCCTCAATCTATACCTTCTGCGCATCCACGAATGCTCACTACATCAAATGGGCAAACCGAGCTTAAAGAAAAACTTAAGAGTGCTCCATGGGCACAAAAATTAGTAGATAAATTAAAATCAAAACTGGATCCCTATGTTTTGAAGGTTGAGCAGGATAGCAGTTATATGTTTTCTCGTTTGCAAATGTATTGGAACAGCCATCATACAGATGTCACCATTAAAGGAACTTCTTTTATAAAAGCCGAAGGTGAAGCACCTGTACCAACAGTTAGGTTTAGTGGTTCAAGAGATTGGTCGACACCTTATAAAGCACCAAAAATTGATGATCTTATTCCCTTTGCCGACCCTAAAGATGGCAAAGTATATATGATGAAAGATGGTAAAGGTGTTTGGATTCAACCATCAGAGTCTGGTTTGGCAATAGAGAAAATTAATCAAAGTATTTTAGAATTTGCACAAGATGCAGCCTTTTTATATTGGTTAACAGGAGAAGAAAGATATGCAAAGTTTGCCGAAGATATTTTTGTAACCTATATCACCGGTTTATACTACCGTAATTTGCCAAAAGCATTAGATGATAACGAGATTTCTGGTTTAACCTCTTTTGAAGTAATCCATCAAGGAGATATTATTTCAACAGCTTTATGTTACGATTTCCTGTATCCATATCTTCAAAAAAAGCACCCTAATTACGATAAACAGTTTGTTGTTCCGGTATTTAAAAAATGGGCTAATAACTTACTAGACCATGGTGTAGTAGATAATAACTGGAATATTTTTGAAGCCCGATTTTTGACTTATTTAGCTTTAGGATTAGAGGATAACAAAAATTATAAAGACGGTAAAGGAGCCAGTTTTTATTTAGATGCCATATTTAATCAAACCAATAGAAGACAAGCCCCTTTAACAGAATCTTTACAAAATTTTGATGCTAAAACGCATATTTGGAACGAATCACCAGGTTATTCGGTAAATGTATCTAAGGATTTTTTAAAAATTGCATTAATAGCCAACCATGTCATGCCTAATTGTTTAGATAATATGGTAGCGGCTTTGGCTGATGCAGTTGATGCAACAACCCAATATTTATATCCAAGTAAAATACCTGTTTCTTTTGGCGATGGCGCATACAAACACCTGCCTACAGAAAGTTTACAATACCTTATTTCTTGGTATAGAGCAAAGGGAAACACTGCATTAGAGCAAAAGTACACCCAGTTGTTTACCTTTTTTGAAGAATCGAATGTTCAAAAACCTGATGAGGGAGATTTATTTGAACTATTTTTTTATGTCGATAAGCTTTTACCTGCAAAAACAACTAAACTTCAAGATTATGCAACTCCTACCTTTTATGCACCAAATGTAAGTTGGTTTGTACAAAGAAATGGTTTTGACCCTTTACACGGAATGATGATTTCTACAACAGGTTCTCTAGGGAACCATTCACATGCCAATGGAATTTCTATGGAGTTGTATGGGAAAGGTTATCCTTTAGCTCCGGATATGGGTAAAGGGGATAGCTATTGGCAAGCCAACCACCGCGAATTTTATGCTCAATTTGCGGCACATAATACGGTAATTGTTGATGGTCAATCTTCTTATGGATCTATGCGTGGTAAATATCCCTTTAAACTCAATAGTTTTTATCCTGCCATTGCACAAAAAGATAATTTTTTTAAGAATATCACCTATAGTAATGTTTCGTTTACGGAACCTGAAACGGAATCTAATCAAAACAGGTTATTGAGTACTATCAGAACTGGAAACTCAACAGGATATTATTTAGATATTTTTAGAGCGAAAAAGGAAAACGGAAAAGATATTAAGAACGAATATTTATACCATAATTTAGGACAAGAGGTTCAAGTTTTTGGTGAAGATAAAAAGCCGTTAACTTTTGCAAAAACAGAAGAGCTTTCAACAAAAAGCGGCGATATTAAGGGCTACGATTATTTTACAGAGAAAACAAAAGCAATTTATAGCACATCTTTTACTGCTCGTTTCGATTTAAAGCTTCCTAAAAAAAGGGAAATCAACATGAATATGTGGATGCTTGGCAATGAGGGAAGAGAAATCTTTAAAGTTTTATCGCCCAAAGCACATTCGGTAGCGGCTATTTTACCTAAGGATGTTGCTGATGCCGCAGTGCCAACTTTAGTTATCAGACAAAAAGGAGAAGCATGGACAAAACCTTTTGTTGCAATTTACGAGCCCGCTGAAAATAAAGAATCTAACATTGAATCAGTAAACGAATTTAAACCAGGTACACCAAACTTAAATTTTGTTGGTGTACAGGTGGTTAATAAAAATCAAGCAGCGCAATTTATTTTTTCTGATGCTTTGGCCCAACAAAATAATATATATAAAAACTATGCTTTTAAGGGTTCTTATGCAGTGGCATCTACAAAAGAAAAGCAGTTGGAATACTTGTTTTTAGCTAAGGGAAAATTGTTTTTTAATAAGGAGTTTGGCTTAGAAGCAAAAGAAGATACTACTACAGCTACACTAGCGCATGAAAATGGAGAATGGAGTATTTATGCAGCGCAAGCCACCAATTTATTTATTTTAAAGGATAAATGTAATGGAGCGCTAAAGGCTAAAAATAAGAATGGAGATGTACAGACCATCAAGGGAGCTTTAATTAAAAGACAGAAACAAGAGTTCTGGATGTTTGCCATTCCGTCATTAAATAATGATTTTTTGCTTTTTGGATTGGATTAATTATACCGTCTTCTAAAAAAAATCTCATAGATTTTAAAGCCGAGCATATATTTTAGTTGAAGTACTATTTGCGCTAGGAATAGAAATTGATACCGGCTTTTGAGCCTAAGGTCTGAAGGCGTATGAATGTATAGCCCGCAAAACGTCCAAATAATTTTATCATGATTAAATACCCTATTATTGCACTTGTTTTTTGTCTTTCTTTGGTGCGGGCCTATGCACAAAACGATGATATTATAAAGTATGTAAACCCCTTAACCGGAACGGCTAACAGCACTACGGTTTCGGCTATTAAACACAGTACAGGTTCTTATACAGAAGCTTTGGCGAACGTTATCCCGGCGGTAGGTGTGCCTTTTGGCATGACACAGTTTACGCCCCAAACCCGTTTAACCGAAAAAAAATGTGTGGCGCCTTATTATTATAAAGATCCAAAAATAAATGGTTTTAGGGCAACACATTGGCTAAGTGGTTCTTGTACGCAAGATTATGGGAGTTTAAGCATTATGCCAATCTCAGGAGATTTAAAAACTTCGGCAGTAGATTACGCTTCTAGTTATCAACATCAGAACGAGCAATCTTCTCCAAATTATTATAAAGTTCTTTTGGATGATTATCAAATTACTACAGAAATCACTGCTTTAGCCCGAAGTGGGATGATGCGATTTACTGCAGGAAATAATAAAGATTTTTACTTGTTAATTAGCCCTAACAGCGATAAAGACAAAGGTTTTGTTCATATCGATAATGAAAAAGGTGAAGTAACAGGATATAATCCAGCTTATCGCATCTATCAAGGTTCGGGAAATCCCGCTGGATTTAGTGGTTATTTTGTTATTCAATTTGAGAAAAAGTCTAAAAATTCTGGAGTTTATTACGGTAATCAAATTCTTCATGATCAAAACATTAGCGATAAAAAAGATTTAGGCGCTTTTTTAAAATTCGATTTGAAAAAAGGAGAGCAGCTCACCATTAAAATTGGCAGTTCTTTTAGTAGTATTGCAAATGCCCGGAAAAATTTAGACGGAGAAATTAAGCACTGGGATTTTGATAAGGTAAGGCAACAAGCTGCTGAAATTTGGAATAAAGCTTTAGGGCAAATAAAGGTAGAAACACCAATTGAAAAATATAAGGATGTATTTTATACTGCATTTTATCATAGTATGCAGGTTCCTCGTTTATTTAATGATGCAGATGGAACATATCCTAAATATGCGCATCAGTATGAAAATGCCATTATAAAAGAATCAGATTATTATGATGATTTTTCTATGTGGGATACTTACAGGGCGCAATTGCCTTTGTTCCAGATTTTACAACCAAGAAAATTGGGGGCTTTTGCTAATTCTATAGTTTTAAAAGGACAACAAGGTGGTTGGTTGCCTATTTTTCCATGTTGGAATAACTATACAGGTGCAATGATTGGCGACCATGGCTCAGCATTTTTAGCATCTACCATAGTAAAGCATATTAAGGGTTTTGATGAGAATGAAGCTTACCTTTTAATGCGTAAAAATGCTTTTGAAACGCCAGACTCAGCAGCTTATAAAGATGGAAAGGGCAGGAGGGCATTAACAGACTATATTAAATACGGTTATATCCCCTTAGAAAACCATGTTTTGGATGCTTTTCATACCAATGAACAGGTTTCAAGAACTTTAGAATATGCTTTTGATGATTATGGGGTAGCTAAAGTTGCCGAAAAATTAGGCAAAGCAGATGATGCCAAACTTCTTTTCGGAAGAGCTAAAAACTATCAGCATGTATTTGACAAAAATGTGCAATCGGTAAATGGACGTTACGCTGATGGAACTTTTTCTAAAGGATTTAATCCAGATAAAAAGCTGCCTTTTATAACCGAAGGAACCCCTAGACAATACCTTTTTTATGTTCCGCAGGATGTTAAAGGCTTAGCCAATCAGTTTGGCGGTGCTAAAGGTTTAGAAAAGCAGTTAGATAGTTTGTTTGATAAAAATGAATACTGGCATGGCAACGAACCTGGGCATCAAATTCCGTTTATGTATAATTATACCGATGCTGCCTGGAAAACTCAAAAAGTGGTGCGTCAAATTTTAGAAGAAGAATATACCAATGGCATTGGTGGATTAAGTGGTAATGATGATGCAGGGCAAATGAGCGCTTGGTATGTTTTTGCTTCCTTAGGTTTCTATCCTGTTAATCCTGTTTCTAATGAATATATGATTAGTAGTCCTTTATTTACAAATGCCGTAATTACTTTAGAAAACGGTAAAAAGGTAGAAATTAAAACGAACGGCAATAGCGCAAAGGGAAAATATATTCAATCGCTAAAACTGAATGGAAAGCCCTATCATAAAGCTTATTTCACTTATCAGCAATTAATGGATGGGGCAAAAATAGAATTTGAGTTAGACGAAAAACCTAACTCAAATTGGTGAACTACTCCTTAGGCTTTAAATTACCTTAAGATTGTAAAAATAGATCAGCGAAATTAACAGTGCTGGTATAGTTTTCTTTACTGGTTGATTGGGCATCATATTCTTTGACCAGACTGGCGATCTATCATTGCTGTAAGTCGTGCGAATACCGGCTGTCACTGTCTGGAGAAAGTTGTACCTTTAAGCCTACTTTTTTGTATGGTAACTTAAAAGTACAATAAAACTGGTTAGCTTCGGTTAGTCAATTTATTTTTATCGGACAACAATGAATATTAATATCGCTATGTTGCCAAATAAATTTATTTGTTTAAGTTGGATTTTCGTTTTTTGTTAAACGAAATAAATTTAATTAATTATAGCCAAGTATTATTTACTTCGCACTTTTAACACAAGGTCTTCTATAAAAACGAAATATATGATTAAATATTCAAGATTATTAATAATGTTTAGTACTGTTCTATTGCTCTCTAGCATGGCATTAGTACAGCCAAAAAAAGTGTTTTTCTTTGGCGATTCTATTACCTCCCACGGTCCTGATGCTGATGGTTTTATTACTTTAATGCAAAAACGTTTAAAAGATGAGAGAAAAACGGATCAGTTTGAACTTTTTGGCGCAGGTGTTCCGGGTAATAAAGTGTACGATCTATTTTTTCGTTTAAAACAAGATATTTTAGATAAGGCACCTGATGTAGTGGTTATATATATTGGTATAAACGATGTTTGGCATAAGGCTGAATTTGGCACAGGTACGGACGAGGGCCGTTATATTTCCTTCTATTCGTCAATGATCGAAATATTAAAAAGTAAGGGCATACGGGTAATTTTGTGTACGCCTTCCATAATTGGAGAAAAGAAAAATTTTGTTAATCCTCAAGATGGAGGTTTAAACCAATATAGTCAAATTGTAAGAGATTTAGCTTTAAAATATGAATGCGATTTAGTAGACTTGCGTAAAGCAATGGTGGAGTATGAAATAAAAAATAATACGGCTGACGTTGAGAAAGGGGTTTTAACAAGAGATAGAGTGCACATGAATGCAACAGGTAATAAATTTATTGCCGATACGATGTACCCAATTATTTTTAAATAGTAAAGGTTAAAAGGTATGAAAAATCTACTTTTATTTATTTTATTTTTGGGATTAACCACCTCTAGTTTTTCGCAAAATAATATAATCAGTAATTTAAAAGATGCGCCTATAAACGGTGGCTTTAAAATGGATGGTTATTGGGTTTGGGGAAGCGCTGTAATAAAAGGCGATGATGGCAAATACCACATGTTTGCTTCCAGGTGGCCAAATTATATTCCTTTTCATCCGGGTTGGATGGTGGCCTCAGAAGTTGTACATGCCATTGCCGAAAAACCTGAAGGGCCTTACAAATTTAATGATTTGGCTTTAGGTGCAAGAGGTGCTCAATTTTGGGACGGGAGATCTTGCCATAATCCCAAAATTGTAAAATACAAAGACACTTATATATTGTACTATATGGGTTCAACAAATCCATTTGAAGATATTACTAAAGAAAATGCTAACCAATTAACATTAGATAGTAAATGGTGTATAGCTGGAAGATGGGGGAAAAGAATAGGCGTTGCTACTTCTAAGAGTCTTTATGGCCCTTGGGAACGTATGGATCAACCTATTTTAGATGTGAAGCCAAATACATTCTATAGTTTTTTAACTTCAAACCCATCTCCATTAATTAAAGATGATGGTTCGGTAGTGATGATTTTTAAAGGTAGAAACTACAAGGATGATGGGATTACCTATAGCGATATGAGCGTAAGTGTAGCAACCGCACCATCTTACAAAGGGCCATATACAGTAATTGGAAATGAGCCCTTATTTTCTGTTGATAAGTTTGGCGAAATTGAAGATGCTTGTTTATGGAAAGATAAAAATGGTTACCACATGTTAGCGAAAGACCAAAGAGGGAAAATTACAGGAGCAGCTGGCGATGGCTTATTAGCACATTCAAAAGATGGTATACATTGGAAAGTCGATAAAAACCCTAAAGCATACAGTAAATTAGTTAAATGGAATAATGGTAAAACTATAGTTCAAGGTCAATTAGAACGGCCATTTGTTTTGGTAGAGGATGGTATACCAACGCACATATTTTTTGCAACAATGGATGGGCCAGGAGGTTTTCAAAATGCAACAAAATCGTGGAATATGGTTATTCCTTTAAAATAAAATATTTAGGAAATATTTTTGTTTAGCACACCAAGCTTAGTTTTTTTTAATCTAGTTTTTGCTCAAACTGGAGTTTAAAATAGACTTCAATGGAGGCAATACAACTATTGATTTGAGTACGGTAAACGAAGCTTACTCATTTGAATGGTTGAATTCTTGGGTAGGTGGTATTGTCAACAGCTTTACTAAAAAATGTTAACTTTTTGAGTAAAAGTAAACTTAAGTAATCCACAAAATGATGCAGAAAAAGCTTCTTTGATCTGTTTTTCAATAGCATACTTGGCAGCGATTTCATCCACGGCATGTTTTGCCCTGACCATATCATTATCAGCCGATTCATCGAATTTCTTTCGAATATGACTCATGCAAAAGAGCCGCTTAACCCCTTGTTTCCATCTAATGCCTTCGCGTAGGCCTGGTACCCATCAGTCTGTAAGACGCCATGGAAGTCCTGTAACATCTTTTTTGGATGCACATGTTTACGACTGTCACAATATTGAAAAAAGAGCAGGCCTGAGCTTACAAAACCAGGGGCTGATGAAGGCCTTTTTACCGTTTTTTTATCTTTCCTTGCACTATCTCTATCCCTAAAATCAGAATAACTATCTGATTATCAAAATAATTTTACTTTTTCAGCAGACCCTACATAGGTAATCATAATTCGGGATGGGATGTTCGAGTCCTATAC
>NZ_AQPN01000059.1 GCF_000403135.1 Arcticibacter svalbardensis MN12-7 | reverse complement strand
GTAGTTTTTCACCTTTGTCGTCATCAAAACAGACAAGGTTTAATGAACTATTACTTGAACAAACTTATGACTTACCAACAGATTCACCAAATGTACCGGGACAAACAGTCCATCCGGAAGATTGCTAAAGAATCGGCCCTAAACTTCCGTACAGTAAAGCAATTATTAAGTCTTTCCGAAGAAGAGTTTTTGGCTTCATGCTACAAACGCAAAGGCCGCAGAAAATTACTGGGCAGCTATGAAGATTTTGTACATAAGCGTCTTGAACTTTATCCACAGACCTCTTCGGCTCAGATGCATGACCTTTTGAAAGAGGCATTTACTGACTTTGCCACAGTCAGTCAGAAAACGGTTTACAATTATGTATTATCGGTACGGTCACTTTATGATTTGCCATTAGAAGAACTGGGGCGTGATTTCCAGATGATTGCAGAACTCCCCTATGGGCAACAGGCACAGGTCGACTTTGGCTTTTATAATATGCGTACCACCGCTGGCAAGACCAGAAAAGTGCAGTTCTTTTGCCTTGTACTCTCACGCTCCCGTTATAAATATGTTGTATTTACTGATACTCCTTATACCAGCGAAACAGTGACCAAAGCGCATGAACAGGCTTTTGAATATCTAGGCGGTATGCCGCAGGAAGTAGTGTATGATCAGGACCGGCTCTTTCTGGTCAGTGAAAATCTTGGAGAGCTAATGCTGACCGAACGCTTTCGCAGTTATGTTTCCCAGCGGTCTTTCAAGACTTATTTCTGCCGTGCCGCTGACCCTCAAAGCAAAGGGAAAGTTGAGAATATGGTCAAATATGTAAAACAGAACTTTCTGGCAGGCAGATCTTTCAAAGATCTGGAAACCCTTAACCAGGAGGCCCATGCATGGCTATCCCGTACTGCAAATGCTCTTGCACATGGAACAACAAAAAAAATACCTGCCAGGGAAATGGAAGATGAGGTTACTTACCTGGATCCATGGCATCCGATCTTTATAGAAGTACAGGCTTATATCCCTTATACTGTCCGTAAAGACAATACCATTAGTTGGAAGAGTAACTTTTATAGCTTGCCCTTAGGTACTTATAAAGGTCGTGGTACGCAGGTACTGGTAGGAACCGATGACAACGAGCTGGTGATTCAGGATATGGATAAAAAAGAACTGTGCAGGCATATCTGCTCTATGCTACAGGGACAAAAGATCCTGCAAACAGATCATACCAGGGATAAATCACACGCAATTTGGGAAATGATGCAGGAGTTTGCCGCGATGTTTGAGGATACAGAAGAAGCCTTGGGATGGATCTATAAGATCAAAGCAGATAAGCCTCGTTACATTCGGGACCAGATACAATTGTTAAAAGCTACAGTACAGGCTCTTGATCCTTTGATTGCCACCCATGCGCTATACTATTGCAGCCAGTACTATATCTACAGCGCAACGGACTTTAGAGCTATTACAGAAAAGATGACCAGGGAACAAAAGATCATTGTTAGTCCGGATCTCGCTGGGCAGCATAATCCCTTAAGCGGTAAAGCGTTGTTTAATGCTTTCACTGAACCGTCAAAAAGTAACCTCAATACGTACGAGTCTATCTTCAACTAATCATAAGAATTGCCTGCTGGTGCTCTAAAAGGTGTCAGCAGGTATACTTCAAATCAACAGAAAAAAATGGAAACAGAAAAACAACGGATCAGAGAATTATGCAGTGCCTTTTACCTAACTGGTATCAGTGCAGGTATGGAGAAGTATATTACCACAGCAGAGCAGCAAGGAATGGGCTTTATAGAGTTCACTAGTGGACTCCTGGAGATGGAAACAGTTTACCGCCGTGAACGGGACTTAAGCAAGCGTCTAAAAACAGCGTGGTTGCCCCAGATGTCCCATCTGGAACACTATCAACCTAATGCAGAAACAGGATTACCAGCAGCACGCCTAAATCAACTGAGGGAGTTAAACTGGCTGGATCAAGTCTTTAACATCGTATTAATGGGTCCCAGTGGCACAGGAAAGACGTTTTTAGCGGCAGGACTTTGCAGGGATGCTGTTAAAGCGGGATACAATGCTTACTTCAGGAAGATGGATGATCTGGTTAACATGCTCAAGACAAAGGAATATGTAAAAACACAGCAGACTGAATACAAAAGGTTGCTCAAAGCCAATCTGATTGTGATTGATGATATCATGCTATTCCCCCTGGAAAAGAATATGGCTGTAGCTTTCTTTAACTTTATTAACCAAATCTATGAGTCTACATCAATTGTGATCACGACCAATAAAAAACCGACTGATTGGAGTAAACAGCTTGATGATGAGGTTATTGCTACTGCACTGCTCGACCGGTTGCTCTATCATTGCGAGGTAATCAACTTTACCGGAGAAAGCCACAGGTTAAAGAACAGAAAAACCATATTTGGAGAAGCCAATTAACCTGCTATTTTTGCAGAACTGTGTATGAATTGTTACCGTTTTTGCTGTACTATTCTTACCAATAATGCTGCACTTATTGTTACCGTTTTTGCTGCACTCTTAATTGCCGAAAATGCTGCATTATTATTTACCGATTACA
>NZ_AQPN01000058.1 GCF_000403135.1 Arcticibacter svalbardensis MN12-7 | reverse complement strand
CTACTTATATTTCAGCATTTGTAATATCGCCTAACAGCGTCGTAAATTTACATAAAATCACCATTGAAGATTATTTAAGACACAATAAAAAATATCATCAGGTACATATCTGACTGATTGTTTAAAGGTGTATCTCATATAATGATTATCAAAAAACCGTCTTTTCCTGAGACGTCCCACACTTTACAAGAAAAACAGAATAGTGATAAGGAATTTCAATAAAGCTTCGTTTTTTAGATAATTCTTCTCTTTGCCATAATTGGTACCAAAAGGAATTGAAAGTTGAGAGAAATTATCACTACAAATTTTTGAGATAAGGCTTAAGCTTCGGAAACTCCGATTTCCAATATCGCCTTTGAATCTCAATAACCACTATTCCATTTCCTGCCCTATACCCATATATGGCAGCACCTCCACCTTCCTTCTCAACTTTTAAAGATTTAATCGATTTTGGTTTGATTAAGCTATCAATCAACCTGCAGTTTATAGTGTAGTGTTGATTGTTTATCATAACCAGACACCAGGGGCCAGGCGGAATCTTCGTAGCAATACTGGGTGTAAGACTTTTCGATGGTTCTTGAGCGTACGCAAGCTTACCGTTAAGAGCAATTAAACCTTGGAAAAGTATAAGTATAAGCAAATGTTTCTTCATATATACAAGATGTTCTGAATTTTATATTCTGTAAATTCACTTAGAAATAAAATCCTGACGACAACATTATTCATTATTTTTTATTAATCGTTCCTTATTTGATACTATGAAAGCGACTGTCTCACCATTCGACCCTTTTTAATAACTCTTCCCTACTTGTGTGATCAAAAAAACTAGTTAATTCATTCTATAGAGTCATAAGATTGAGAACAAAAGCATGATTCTATCAATTATCAAAAACTCATTAATGAGCCTGTCATTAATCTATTCCTTTATCAGACGCAGTGTTCTATTATCATATTTGATTTCGTCTCCAGACAGAATTTTAAACTTGTAGGTCTTGTCGTTCCAGTACACTTTTAAGGTACTTCCAGTAATGTTATAAGTAGCAGGATAGATAGCGTCTCCCCCCAATTTAAATCCGGCATTCCCGTTTGGATTCAATTGCACATAAAGACCACCACCATCGTAGATTTCATCGGAGCCTTTGTAACCTACTTCGGAATATGTTTTGCTTTCCGAAACTGTGATCATATCTTTTTTACATGAGCTGAAAATTAAAATGCCGAAAAAGAGAAAGATAATATTTTTCATGCTTATAGGTTTAAATAGTTTCACTACTTCGGAAATTTCTCGTGATAAATGATAACTAAAGGAATTCTCTGTATGACATCCTCATTAAAATTCAACAGTGTGAGTTCAAATGTTGCTTTCTGTCCCTCAGTAAACGTTAAAATCCTTTTAATATCTTCAGGTAGAATCACATTTTTAAAATATCCATTTAGATACCATATCATCTCTCTTGTCTTGCCCTCCTCTGTCTTAACAAGCGCTGACACTGGGCTAAATTTTGCATTCCCATACCAATCAACTGCCTTAGCACATATTCCTAATGGTATTTGTGCGTATTTGAAAAGTATCGAATTATCTCCTATTTTACTATTTATTCTATATAAATCACCCTTACCGTCTATGACTATTGTATCCATTAACATTTTATACTTATCACCATCTGGACATTCATAAAATACGGCAGGTTCAGGATCAGGCTTTTCGATAATAGGATCAGGCTTTTCTTTGCTGCAGGATCCAATTAAAAATAATATTGAAAAAGCTAAAGGCAAAATATTCTTAAATGGTCTCTTTTTCATCACTTGTATTTTTTAAACATTGGCTTCACCTTGATAGTATTTCTTAAAAACGATACTTTTTTAATGAACGTAGCACTAAGTTATGTAAAATTCTCATATGTGGGAATTTTAATACTATCAACTTTATCTTATTTTTATATTTTACTGAAAACATATAGAATTAGATGAGAAAGAAATATCAGGGAGAAATAAACAATAAGGACCGCTCAATGCAAAAGCTCATCGAAGCTGTTGGAACAATCATTAAAACAAAAGGATATACAGGACTAACGGCGACCAATATTGCTGGTGCTGCGGATTTAAACAGACGGTTGATTACCCTATACTTCGGTACTATTGACAATCTCATAGAAACATATGTTAGAAGTAAAGATTACTGGATAGCTGCTGCTGGAGATGCTGTGGAAATGATTAAGGTCAATATAGGTGAAAATACTAGACCCATAATTGAATCTTTGCTTCACAACCAACTAGACTATTTTTGCAATAATGAGGAAATGCAAAAGATAGTCTTATGGCAAATCAGTCAAAGCACACAAATCATGAAAGAGGTTTGCGAAGAAAGGGAATTGCTTAGTAAGAATTTCTTCACCTTATCTGATGTAGAACTGAAAGCCCGGGGCGTTGACCTAAGAGCTGTATCAGCCCTGCTTGTTGCTGGTATCTACTATTTGGTACTTCATGCAAAATCAACCGATTCTCTTTTTTGTGAGATTGATCTGAATACTCAGGAAGGCATGGATAGAATAAAAAAAGCTATTAGTTTAATTTTAGAAAAAACTTATAATGATTGAGGCTAATCTACTATCGGATATGCAGTTGTAAAATTAGAATTATCAAAATCCATTTTATAATAAATTGGATGCAGTTGGTAACAAAGTTCGAAATTTGGAATAATCTTCTCTTAGTTTTCTTGTTCTTAGGGTAAATTAAAGAAAAATAGAAAAATTACCACGACTTTGTTATTGCATTTTTTTTTGGAGTCCATATTATTAAGCATACTCTAAAATAAAAAATCCTATTGCGCCAAAGTTTATATCATGAAACCTTCGTTTCTACGACATAGATCTAGACTCTCACCTCACTGATCTTAGTCATTTGGTGGACTAGTTCGTTTTTGAATTGCTCTTTGTAAATAAATGCAATGACAAATCTCCTTGGTAATATCATTTTACTATTCAAACTTTATCATTTAACGGTCGTTTCCTGACACACTTCGTTTTCCTAATCAGATAGCTAAATCAAACCGTCTATTTAACATAAAACCAGTTATCTAACTGATTTAGCAATTAATTTGCACTAGTTGCGGGGCGGCTTCAAGAGACATATTAAGATTAAGAAGTATTGAAACATGTTTGTGGATACCTCCTGATGATCGTTAATGCGCTTTAAGAGTCATATCCAATAATAGAAGGAACTGATATAAATATTCTTATATTTATATTGTGGTTGATCGGACGTGTCCCCATCTTCCGCAGCCCAAAAAGCAGAGGATTACTTCTGCTTTTTGCTTTACTTTAAGAGCCATATACACAATAAGAAGGATTTAAACAGCAATGTATATGGGAACTCGTTCCCTACTTCCCTTCTTCAAGAGCTACATCATGATTAAGAGGAGTGAGACTTAGTAGCACGAGCAAACTACTCTGTTAAGCTATAAATTTTGCTTTTGATCAATAGTGATATCATCAAAACCACTATTTTTTTGTTATCTAGATTTATTAGCGGTCACACTCATTTTTAAAGCTTTTACCTTAAATTGCATCCATAAATATACTGTTGTGCTGATTAAATATAAATAGGGATTCCCAAATAGCCTGTCGTGTTTCCGCATAGGACTTGGTAGTTTCAAAACCTCATCTGATGACTAAAAAGAATTTAATCCTACCCGGCTTTATCGTGTTGAAATTCCTGCTGCAATATGTTCTAATTAGCCCTCAATATGACCTTCAAAGGGATGAATACCTTCACCTTGACCAGGCAAATCATTTAGCCAGGGGATATGTATCGGTTCCGCCATTTACATCCTGGGTATCACTCATCATAAAAGTCTTAGGCAATGGCGTATTTTGGGTTAAGTTTTTCCCTGCACTCTTCGGTGCATTAACCATGGTGGTTGTATGGAAAGCTATTAAAGAGCTAAACAGAAATCTATATGCACAAATACTAGGCATAGTTTGCGTGTTATTCTCTGCCCTATTACGGTTAAACACTTTATTTCAGCCAAACTCATTTGATGTTCTGAGTTGGACGGCTTTCTATTTCATCCTAATTAAGTATTTCAATACCAAGAATACTAAATGGCTGTTTGTTGCGGCCATCGTTTTTGCGCTTGGCTTTTTAAACAAGTACAACATTGTTTTTTTAATGATCGGATTTCTACCAGCCATTTTATTAACGGAACAGCGGAAAGTCTTTCTTGAAAAAAGTTCTATTGGTCTGTTTTACTGGTGTTAGTTTTAATCGCTCCTAACCTGATATGGCAATACACGAATAATTTTCCTGTAGTTCACCATATGAAGGAGTTGGCTCAAACGCAGTTGGTAAATGTAGATAGGCTAGCATTTTTGAAATCGCAAGTCCTTTTCTTTGCCGGTGCTTTTGTGGTTATTATTTCAGGAGTAATTGCATTGCTGTTTTATAAACCCTTCAAACCTTACCGTTCATTCTTCTGGTCCATCATTTTTACCATTCTGTTTTTCATGTACTTTAAAGCCAAAGACTATTACGCTATTGGGTTATACCCCATTTATATAGCCTTTGGTTCTGTATATCTTGCAGATCAATTAAAATTTGGATGGAAAAGATATTTACAACCTGTTCTAATTGCCCTTCCTGTTTTATCATTTATTCCCATGTATAAGGTTGCGTTTCCGAATAAAGGACCTGAATATATTGCTCAACATGGAAAGAAGTATCAGATTTAGGAATGCTTCGCTGGGAAGATGGGAAAGAACATGCAATACCTCAGGATTATGCGGACATGCTGGGTTGGAAAGAATTAGCGGAAAAAGTCGATTCGGTTTGTGAAGGACTGCCCAATTTAGAACGCACACTTATATTGTGCGATAACTATGGACAGGCAGGTGCAATCAATTACTATAAAAAAAACAAAAAAATACAAGCACATTCTTTTGACGCAGACTATGTGAACTAGCTAAGATATGATCAAAAAATTAACGATGTGGTTCTGGTAAAAGGGTATTACGATGACGATCCAGGAAGAAAAAGGGAGATTCCTTTGTTTAAGCAAGTGTATTTGTCTGCAAAAAGAATTAACAAGTATGCAAGAGAATACACCATTCGTATCTATGTGCTTAAAGGTGCTAAAGTTGACATCAATAAAAGAATCAGGATTGAGGCTGAGGAAAATCTAAATTACAAGTAACAAGATATATTGCCGACCTTCGAACTCGTATTATATAATAATAAATGAAGACATTTTTCCTTTACCTGATGGTAGCCATATACGTACTTGCAGGTTTAATTCACCTCATACATCCGGATGTGTACATGAATATAATGCCGGCTTGGCTGGGTTGGCATTATCAATTAGTAATCATCAGCGGGGTCTGCGAAATATTGTTTGCATTACTGCTGATTCCTGTAAAATCAAGACCTTATGCAGCATGGGGTATTATCCTGTTACTTTTGGCTGTATTTCCGGCCAATTGGCAAATGATGCAGAATTTTAAAGCGGAGCATAATCCGTATCTATGGGTAGCTGTGGCACGGTTACCACTTCAAATAGTGTTTATTTACTGGGCTTATACATACACTTTAAGTTTACCCACCAGGTCATGAAAATATTGTGGAGACCAAATATCCAAAACCTTCTGATCTTTAATAAAACGCCTTATATCATTTAAAACATACTCGAATTTCACCGAGTCTATTTTTTCTTTAAGTAACTCCCTAAATTCCGCTTCAGAGATATCATCCTTGTCCCAGTCGCCGCTATCTTTTGCCCTGATAATGAAATGCTTTAGATTTAGCACTACACCTTTCCGGATATACCATTCCATGTCATACCAATCGCGGCCTTTTACATTCGTCCCCCACTTCCTAAAGAGCAAAGCGTGCATTTTCCCAGCGAAAAGATTGGGCAATGTGAGGCATTTAACATAAAAAGAAAAAGGTCTTAATAATAGCTTTTCTTCTGTGTCAAATCCTAATGGCGGATCACGGTCTACTTCAATCTTTATAGTGATATTAGCCACCTGGTTAAAACCGCTTTGCGGAATGATATTTTCCAGTATTAGTTCTTTCCAGACTGTTTCAGATTTCAGAAATGCAGAATCTATGTTGGTTTTATTTGTTTTGTGCTTCTCCCTTATACTTACCTGCATACCCAACGAGTTAAATTCATTGATGATCGAATCCTGATATTGATTCAATGAAAAATCCGAATCTGTGGATAACAAAGTAAAATCAAGATCTTCAGACATGCGACCAAGGCCATAGAACATCCTAAGTGCTGTTCCGCCATAAAAAGAAGCCTTTTCAAAAAAGCCTGCTCGAGATAATGCAGCCAGTGCAATTTCCTGCATGATCTCTCTTAACCCATCCTTAGCATCCTGCTGATTGGTAGGTTTGTATTCTTCCAGCCATTCTTTAATCATAAGTTTTGAATCATTTTCATAACCATTATCAGGCTCTCCTTCTTTGGAGCATCCATTAGCCACGTATTGATCATATCAGTATTCATGTCTTTTAGGGAATGTTCTTCCATCCTCAAATTTTCTAACAAATAAGCTGAAGCCTGTGTTATACTTCTTAGTACTATTCCAGATGTGCTTACAATCTTGTCACACAATGCTTTTTCAGGTGAAGCAAAAATAGCATACTGATCACTGGATAATTCTATTCTATTTAATCCAAATGCGTAATAAGGTAAAGGAAGATGTGTATAGGTAAAGATGCCTAAATGTGTAGTAAATTCTTTCGAAGCTTTTATTGTCATCGATGTAATTTCATACACCCGTTCGGGAATTAAACCGTAGTAAGCCAAAGCTGTATCCATTGAAACATAGCTCGGCCCATATATATGATTTGCAAGAAGTCCATTTTCTGGTTTCGAAGGTGTAACTTTTGATCCTGCAACATACAATCCTTTTTTTATTGACTCAATAACTCCTTCAGACTTCAACGCTCTAATTTTATCATTTGGACGTTTATAATCTTTGAGAAAGGACATCAATAATTGATGGGTTATTGGTTGTGAGGAATACTGCCTAACCATTTGATTAATATCCATAATCAAATGTAAATATTTAAATAGATAATCGGTTTATTTTCGATTATCTATTTAAATATTTACATATATTGAGTTATAGCAGATATTAAATATAGATGGTAATAATCTTTCTTATATCAACTTCTGATACGTTCTCCACCAAAGATCAGGCATCTGTCCTGATACTGCCTCCTGGTAGTCTTCATACTGGCAAGGCACTAAATGGTAACGCTCATTTCCTGCGTGTCCGTTTGGATAAGGGACCTGCATCCACCAGCGGTCTGACTTTTTGCTTTTCACAAAGACAAGCTCATGCGAGTTATCTTTTAAAGTGGAGCGGTAAATGAGATATTGCGACTTGGGTTGTAATGGAAAATCGCGTTTGCGCTGGTAGAAGCCTTCAATGAAATACCAGATCATTTGGGCAAGGAGCATGGCACTTTGACCATGGGTATCAAAAGCGGGATTGAATTCGTAAAAACCAATGGAGCTCAGCTTATCACTCATTCCGGCGTAGCGGCATAACTGGCAGGCTTCTTCTCCATAAAATCCGTTGGGACTTGCATTACCATTGGCGCGTGCATCGGATGCTCGTATGGCTGAAATATCAAAACTTAGGAGACTTGCATTACGAATAATGGGTTCTGCAACGGACATCTTATTCCGAAAATCGCCCAATCTGTTTACGTCAAACAGCAGTTTCTCCATAACGCGGAGACTATCCTGATTGACAAAATAGGTCTGATAGCCTATATTGCTAAAATTAAACAGGTAGTTGGGTTGATGTAAAAAGATCTTATTTAAATAGGAATTTGAATTTGCTTCTAAAGAAGGGTCGTCACTGAGTTCATCGAGATCGAATTTGTTATCGATCACAACCAGGTCGACTTTTTGTTCCAACTCCTCGTAGGCCATATATTGTGCATAGGTGAGATCCTGCCCTCCACCAATTATAACCGGTACTACATTTTTCTTGATCAAACTTGCGACCACTGTTTTTACAGCGACGTAGGTATCGGTCACGGTATGGCCTGCTTTGATGTTGCCAAGGTCGACAATCCGCGTTTTGAAACTACCGGCGTATAGTTCGTATAACTTCTGACGGATATAATCCGGCCCAATGGCACAGCCCTGATTATTAACCGAATGGCGATCATCCATTACCCCAAAAAAGGCAATATCTACCTTACCTTCCTCAATATCAGGGAAGTTTTTTGTAAAAACATGCACTTGGCCACCAATCTGACTAGTGAAAAAACCTGCTTCTGTTCCGAATTTACGGTCGTCTACAGGGACGAAAAAATCAACTAAAGACATATTCGCTCCAAATATCCATTTAATTCAGTTACTTTTGATAGCAAATTCAATTTTTTGCAGGATGATATTAGTTACTGGCGCAACAGGTTTTCTAGGTTCAGAATTAATTAAACAGTTGCATGGGCAAGGTCTTCGTGTAAGAGCCTTGAAGCGCAGCAATTCTTCCATCCCTCCTATCTTACTAAATCTTACTGATATTGAATGGTTCAACGCCGACATTCTGGATTACTTCGCTTTAGAAAAGGCTTTTGAAGGGATCACTCATGTGTACCATTGTTGTGGACTAATTTCTTTTCACAGTCGTGATAAAAAAAACATGCTGCGGGTAAACATGGAAGGAACAGCTTATATTGTTGACTTATGTTTAAGTCATCAGATTACGAAGCTGGTTCATGTTAGTTCGGTAGCCGCATTAGGCGATTCAAAAACAAATAGCCCGGTTATAGAAAAAGATATCTGGGAGTTCAACGGTACGCAGCACGGTTATTCTATTTCAAAATATGAAGGAGAAATGGAAGTGTGGAGGGGAATTGCCGAAGGACTAAACGCCGTTATTGTTAATCCATCCGTTATTATTGGTAAAAACGCAGGAAAAGAAGGCAGTGGTAAGCTTTTTGATTTAGTACGCCAAGGAATTAGCTATTATACGCCGGGATCGCTCGGCTTGGTTGATGTGGAAGATGTGGCCAAAGTGATGATTACCCTTATGGAAAGCGCTATTACATCGGAACGTTTTATTATCAACTCAGCGAACTGGAGCTATAAAAACTTATTTGCAGAAATTGCTAAACGCTTAAATATACCTGTTCCTAAAAAAGAAATCAGTAAATTTCAACTCTCTGCCGGTTTATGGCTTGCTACATTAGCGGCACTTTTTACAGGGAAGAAACAGGAGTTAACACGGGATACCGTTAAAAGTGCTTTTCAGAACGCTTTGTATTCGGCTAACAAACTCCATCAGTTCTTTCCTAATTTAACTTTAAAACCCATTGCTGTGTCTATTAATGAGATTACTGATCATTTCAGAACCTCTTGACCCAGCTCTCCATGCTTGAGCATATACAGATGAAAACGTTTTACATTATTGACTTTGACAGCACCTTTACTCAGGTAGAGGCATTAGATGAACTGGTCCGGATCTCTTTAAGTCATCACCCCGACCGTGAAGAAATTTATAAAAAGATTGCAGACTTGACTAATGCTGCGATGGAAGGACGATTATCTTTTAGAGAAAGTCTAACTGCCCGCGTTCAGTTGCTCCATGCAAATGAAGAGCACTTAATAAAGTTGGTTAGTGTTTTAAAGAAAAAAGTGTCGGCTTCTTTCTCCCGCAACCGGGCATTCTTCAGAAAACATGCTGATGAAATACTGATTGTTTCCGGAGGCTTTAAAGAATTTATTACCCCTGTTGTACTTCCTTTCCACATCAAGAAAGAAAATATTTATGCCAATACCTTCACTTATGACGAGAATGGCAACATCACAGGATATGATCAGGATAATCCACTCTCACAGGAAGGTGGCAAAGTGATCCTCCTGAAGAAATTACAGCTGGAAGGAAATATTTTCGGGATCGGTGATGGACATTCAGATTTGCAGCTTAAAGAATCAGGTTTGATTCAAAAGTTCTATGCCTTTACGGAAAATATTTCCCGGCAGAGTATCCTTGAAAAAGCAGATCATATTACGCCTAGCTTTGATGAGTTTTTATATGTGAACAAACTTCCTCAGGCGATATCTTATCCTAAAAACCGAATCTTGTGTCTTATAGTAGGTGCTGTTCCGGAAGAGGCTATTCTGGCTTTGAAGAAGGATGGATTTTCTATTCGTCATAAAGAAACTTTTGAAGAGAAGTATATTGGGGATGTAGGCATGTTGCTTCTTGCTGATGGCGAAAAGGTAAGTGATGCCAATTTATTGGAGGCTGTAAAGTTGAAAACAATTGGCTATCTGGGTATTAGCCGACATAAATTATCGCATGACATTGCTACGGAAATGGGCATCGTTATTTTTGATGATCATAAAATGAATCCAAGAAATGCGAAGTTTATTCCTAAAAGGATGTCTGATTTTATTAATAAAGGGGATACTTATTTAAGCTCTAATTTCCCTAGTCTGCAACTTCCTAAAGTGGGCAACGCACACCGGTTAATCCATATCCATAAGAATCTGCCTGGAATTATGGCACAGATTAACCAGGTATATGCCAATCATAATATCAATATCTCGAGTCAGTTTCTAATGACAAATGCACAGATTGGCTATGCGATTACAGACGTTAGCATCCGGTATGATAAACATGTATTGACGGAATTAAAGGAAATTGAGCATACCATCAAATTCAGGATACTGTACTAAAATATGCTGATTTTATAAGGAATTACCCGTTTTAGGGTTAAAAAAGACCCTATTTTAACTATGAATACTATTTAAAAACCATTAAGTTTGTATATAGTAACATTAAACTAATACTTGTCGTGATTGATACGCTAGATATAAAAATTACTCAAACAGCTACTTCCAGAATAGATGAAGTAGATTTCTCAAACCTGTCTTTTGGAAAAACATTTTCTGATCACATGTTTGTTGCCGATTATGAGGATGGTGAATGGAAGAATTTTCAAATCGTTCCTTATGGTGACATGTCTTTCAGTCCTGCTATGTCTGTTCTACACTATGGTCAGGCTTTTTTTGAAGGACTAAAGGCGTATAAACACGCTGATGGGTCAGTTGCTTTATTCCGTCCTTATAAAAATGCAGATCGTTTTAACAGATCAGCAGTGCGACTATGTTCACCGGAATTGCCAAGAGATATCTTTGTTCAAAGTATTGCTGCATTAGTTGATCTGGACAAGGCATGGATTCCTAAAAGTGCTGGGGATTCGTTATACATACGTCCTTTTATGTTTTCTACAGATCCTTATCTGGGTGTTTCTCCATCTAAAACATATAAATTTATTGTGTTGACATGTCCGGTTGGGTCTTACTTCTCTAAACCGTTGAATGTTAAAATAGAGACCAAATATTCACGTTCGAGTGAAGGTGGTTTTGGATTTGCGAAAGCTGCGGGTAATTATGCAGGTTCATTATTACCGGCACAGGAAGCACTGAAAGAAGGTTACGATCAGCTAATCTGGACAGATGGAAAGGATCATGCGTACATTGAAGAACTAGGTGCTGCAAATGTTATTTTTGTTATAGATGGTGTATTGGTTACTCCTTCTACCAGAGATACCATTCTGGAAGGAATAACAAGAGATACGATTCTGACACTAGCCCGCAATTGGGATATGCCGGTTGAGGAACGCCGTGTATCTGTAAAGGAAGTTATTGAAACTTTGAAAGAAGGTAAAATGACTGAAGCTTTTGGAGTGGGTACTGCTGCTACGATTACGCCTATTGCTTCTATTTCACTAAATGGAGAAAAATATAATTTACCGGAACAGGGTCCTGCTGATTTTTCGAAGAAAGCATTAAAAACACTTAATGAGATCAGATACGGCCATACGGCTGATAAGTTTGATTGGAATTATACAGTATAAATGAATTTGATCCGTATTTAACTTTCGAGAATACGGATCAAATCATCATTCACATAAAACAACTCTTTGCCCTCTTTAACGGGGCTTAATATTTTCGCATCAACCAAATCAACGAAATATTTCGTGAGGGTTGTGCGTGATGTTATATTTAATTGGTCGCCAATCAACTTAGGTTTAATATATGGTTGACTAAAAAGCAATTCGTTTACCTCTTTAGTATACCATTTTATTAATTGCTTTGCATGAATTAATGTTGCTTCCATCTGAGCAAGTATGCTTTCAATGAGTTGACTGGTCAATTGAGAGGTTTTTTCTACAGCTTCCAACATATATAATATCCATGGCTTCCAAGAGCCTCTTTGAGTAACGATGCCTAGATTATAATAGTAGTCATCTTTGTTAACAATGATATATTTAGATAAATATAGAACAGGTTGATATAATAACCCTGAATGCACTAGGTATAACAGGTTTAAAATACGTCCGGTTCTACCGTTTCCATCAGGAAAAGGATGAATGGCCTCAAATTGGTAATGGGAGAAACACATTTTAAGTAAAGGATCTGTCGGATATTGCTGATCATCATTTAAATAAATCAATAAGTTATCTATTAGCTTCTCCAATACTCCAGCGCCTCGGGGAGGGGTATAGATCACCTCACCTGAGCGAAATTCACTTTGGCCACGTTGAATTACAGTAAGTGATGCTGGCGATCGCAATCCCGATGATGTATTTTTTATTTGCCTGAAAATGCCAATTAGACTTTCTAAATCAATTTTATTCCCATCTTTAATTAGTTGATAACCAGCCCACATAGCTTCACGATAACGTAATACCTCCTTAGTTGCACCGTTTGCTTTATCCTCTTGTACTGTATCTGAAACAGCTTTGTAAAGAGCATCTTCCGTTGTAAAAATATTTTCGATGGCAGTGGAGGCTTTAGCCTCTTGCAAAGCAATTGTATTTACTAACATTAAAGGATTAGGTAACCTCATGATGCTAATATTTACTGTAGCCAATGCTCTTGAAGCAGATACTAGCTTTTTTAAAATTTCAACATCGTTTTCGATTTCAGTGTTGGGGGGTAATAAGGGTAAATCATTAAACGGTTTTGATCTGTCGTAAGCCATATTCTTGTGTCCATTTTCCGCTCATTATTGAACATTAAGCAAATAAACAAAAGATATTGGACAAAAAGTTAAGTATGTCCATTTTAAACAAAAAATGAACATATGGCTTTATTATTGACAGCAGTTGGACACTTAACATCAATATGTTCATTTTATTAAAAATATTGAACATATAAAACAACTAAGTAGCTCTAGACTAGATATAAAAGAAGCTTTTCAAGTGCCTTACTGCACACTATCTTTTGGTGTTACTTCCGGATCTTTTTTCTCCTGATCCTCCACCTTCTCTAATTCTTTTTTAGCTTTTTTAATTTTGCGCTTCTCCTGGCGTTCTATTCGGTTCTCTTTACGTTTTGCCTTGAGTGCCTCAATACCGGATTTAACATCACTAATAATTCCGGATACCTTTCTACTGATTTTTTTAATACTCTGTTCTCTTTCTTTACTGATCCCTACACTGCCTTTCACTCCTTCCAATACGCTTTTT
This sequence comes from Arcticibacter svalbardensis MN12-7, assembly GCF_000403135.1. Classification (GTDB taxonomy): domain Bacteria; phylum Bacteroidota; class Bacteroidia; order Sphingobacteriales; family Sphingobacteriaceae; genus Arcticibacter; species Arcticibacter svalbardensis. Next base: position 8,613 of record NZ_AQPN01000058.1, on the reverse strand, counting down.
ACATAGAATTTAAAAAAAGCAAAACTTGCAGGCCTTTTAAAATAAATATTACCAACAGTGAACTTATTGTCCTTCCCTATTGGATTTGAATCATTCAAGACAAATGTATTGGCGATACCGGATACGAAACCCTGTTTCTTTACGAGTCCTGTTTCTACATCCTTTTTCATAAGCTGCACATTCAGATTATGATAGTAAAATCGCATGCTTCCTCTGGCTACATTTTGGTTGGCCGTGATATTAAACTGCATTTTACGAATGCTCAGTGATTTCACATGAACCATGGCCAATGGATCGGTAATTTGATTTAATGCAATTCCGTTCATTGCACCCAGCGTTCCGGTGGAACTGAATGCCCCCAACTTGTCGGTCAGGTTAAAATTGAAGGTCACATATAAATTTGCTTTGCTCATAAACAGGGTGGAAAGCTGGGCGCGCATGAATTTATTTTTGGCTAGTGCCTTTGCATCATTGGTTACATTGTAGATGTTACCGCGGGTATTTGCAAAATTGACGCTCCCTGTTTTTCCGGTAACTCGATTAAATTCACGGTATGAAATTTGAATTCGCCGTAATTGTAACGTGTCGATTTTCAGGTCGAGTGCCAGTTTTTGCAATTGCTGATGGGGGAACTTACCTGTTTTGTTAGAGGGCCGTTTAGGAAAGGCATTCGTATTATAAATAGAGATCTTTCCGTCGGCAAGAATGAACCTTCCTGCATAAAAGCGCTGTTCTCTGTTGAGCTGATCCAGATCTATATTGGTAACAACAATTTGATTAAAGCTAATATCAAACCTGTCTTTAGACATACCTACTTTTCTATAGAAAGCAGGTATAGTATATCTGGGCTGCATTTGGGCGCCATTCAAGACCAGCTTTCTTTGCAAAGTGGAAAATTTCAGGCTCTTGAACTTTAAATAGTATAAACTATCAGGCGTTGCTATTTTGTAATCCTTCAATTCGATATCCACATTTTTAGTGTGGTAGAATCTGTTTTTATCATTTTCGGATAAGGAATCGATCAACAGATCGTTCACATTCAGATTAAGGTTTTTGATAGCAGTTGTTTTGCTTTTTTTATTACTGTTATTAATTAATGTAAAATCAATTTCTTTTAACTGGATTTCGCCCACGCGCACTTCTTTAAGTGCTTTTGAGATCATTTGATAAAGAGACTTCTTCTTCACCGTATCAGCCACTTTATTATAAGGCTGTCTCTTATTTGTTATGATCATCTTGGGATGATCAATGATAATGCTATTAATATTCAGCCTTCTGCTATCGTATAACCTGCTGGGATGAAACCTGACCAGGTCAAAACTTTCTACCTGAAGGTTATATAGATTATCAGGAGCCCTTTTTAGCCGTTCCAGTTCTTTATAACGGGCAGTGTCGGGGATTAACTTTACGTTTTTTAAGGAAGCGTTACCGGTTAAAAGATTGATTTTTAATCCGGTGTATTCCACCCGGTAAAGACTGTCGGATGAATCGAGAACAAGTTGTTTGATTTGTGTATCTAACAGAGGCTTCCATTTGTTGCTTAAATACCACGCTACTCCTCCTAATATCATCAAAAGCACCACTATGATGATCAATATCCACTTCCAGAAATTAAGAAAGAATCTAATAAACGAGGCCATAAGTTATAAATAAACCATAGGGGTGTCAGCTTGTTTCATTTGTCCATAAAATTACTTAAAACCGTGAATTAAGGCCTGTCACAATGTCATAATTAAAATAAATAGTTACTACATTTGCTTCTCATTTAATAAAATATGTATAATCTGGAGACAGGCGTTAAAGATCATGATGAGTCTAGACAAGGTGAAGCGCTGATTCTGGAGGCTAACAGGGAGAAAAACAATGGCAGGAAACTGTATATTGAAAGTTACGGCTGTGCGATGAATTTTTCAGATAGTGAGATCGTTGCTTCCATTATGACTAATATGGGATTTGAAACTACCTCTGACTATAAAGAAGCAGATGTAATATTTATAAATACATGCTCCATCAGGGAGAACGCAGAGGTAAGAGTAAGAAACAGGCTGAAAGAATTCGGTGCTGTTAAAAATAAAAGGCCGGGAATGATGGTTGGGGTTTTAGGCTGCATGGCTGAACGACTGAAATCTAAATTTCTGGAAGAAGAGAAACTGGTTGATTTGGTAATTGGCCCTGATGCTTATCGTGACTTACCTGGTCTGATCGATCAGGTTGATGATGGCAACAGAGCTGTGAATGTATTGCTTTCCAGGGAAGAAACGTATGCGGACATCAGCCCGGTGCGCTTAAATTCAAATGGTATTACAGCCTTTATCTCGATCATGAGAGGGTGTGACAATATGTGTTCATTCTGTGTGGTTCCTTTTACGAGAGGCAGAGAGCGCAGTCGTGATGCACATTCTATTGTAAATGAGGCGATAGACTTGTATGCTCAGGGTTATAAAGAGGTCACATTACTGGGTCAGAATGTGGATTCGTATAAATGGGAATCAGTAGATAAACTGGAAAGAGTGAACTTTGCCAGTCTTTTGGAGCTGGTAGCGAATATAGGACCAGACTTAAGGGTTCGCTTTTCGACTTCACACCCAAAGGATATTACGGATGAGGTTTTATACACGATGGCGAAGTACGATAATATTTGCAAGTATATCCATTTGCCGGTTCAATCAGGTAGCTCAAGGGTACTGGATATTATGAACCGCACATACGATAGGGAATGGTACATGGAACGGGTACAAAGTATTCGGAGGATCATGCCTGACTGTGCCATATCAACAGACGTCATCATTGGATTTTGTACCGAAACGGAAGAAGAACATGCTGAAACGCTAAGTATGATGGAGTATGTAAAATATGATTTTGCTTATATGTTTATGTATTCCGAGCGTCCGGGAACTTTAGCGGCAAAACGTTTTACGGATGATATTCCGGAAGAGGTTAAAAAGCGCAGGTTCAATGAAGTGATCAGTTTGCAACAAAAGCATTCGCATGAGCGTTTGCTTGAACAACTAGGACAAACCCAACGCATTTTAATAGAGAATTTCTCTAAAAAATCAAAGTTAGATTACTCCGGAAGGAATGATAAAAATGCCACTGTTGTATTCCCTGTTGATGCACGCTATCAACCAGGCGAGTATGTGGATGTGCTGATTGAACGCTGTACTCCGGCTACTTTGATCGGCAGAATTATTTAATTACAGCTAGACTAAATGGATACTCAGGATATAAAAAACCGATATGGTATTATAGGGAGTTCGCCTCTGCTCAGCCGGGCTATTGATATTGCCTCACAGGTAGCCCCTACAGATATTTCTGTATTGATTACGGGTGAAAGTGGAAGTGGAAAGGAGGTTTTCTCGCATATTATTCATCAGATGAGTGCGCGTAAACACGGACCTTTTATTGCCGTGAATTGTGGAGCAATACCGGAAGGGACGATTGATTCGGAACTCTTCGGACATGAAAAAGGATCTTTTACGGGAGCGCATGAAGCGCGTAAGGGTTACTTTGAAGTAGTAAATGGCGGTACTATTTTCCTTGATGAGGTTGCCGAACTTCCTTTGGGAACACAGGCCAGACTTCTACGAATTCTGGAATCGGGAGAATATTTACGTGTGGGATCTTCTAAGGTGCAAAAAACAGACGTTCGTGTGGTTGCGGCTACGAACATGGATGTTTATGATGCGGTTAGAAACGGTAAGTTCAGGGAAGACCTTTATTACAGATTAAGTACTGTTCCTTTGAAAATACCTCCCTTAAGGGAACGTAAGGAAGATATTTATTTGTTATTCCGAAAATTCATTGCCGACTTTACGCATAAGTACAGAAGTCCTTCTGTACAACTTGACGGAGATGCTCAGCATATTCTGACCAACTACAGCTGGCCAGGAAATGTACGCCAGCTCAAGAATGTAGCTGAACAAATTGCAGTTCTGGAGAAGGATCGCAATTTAAATGCGCAGAGTATCATGCAGTATATTCCACAGGAATCGGGAAACAACTTACCGATGCGCATCAACAGAGACACAAAGGATGACTTTTCTGAAAGAGATATTTTATACAAAGTGCTCTTTGATATGAAGCGTGATATGGTGGAGTTGAAGAAACTGGTAGCAGAAATCATTCAGAATGGTGGCAACTCAGGTTCTATGGCAGAAAACCATCAGATTGTTAAGCAGTTATATCAGAATACAGAGTTCCCAACTATGGCGCCTGCTGTTCCGCTTGTGCTGCATAATATGGAAAACGATAAAAAATCAGAGTACAACTATGTTCCCCATTCGGAAGAGGTGGAAGAATCCCTCTCACTAATCGATAAAGAATCAGATCTGATTAAAAAAGCCTTGAAGAAACATAAAGGAAAACGTAAACTTGCAGCGCATGAGCTTGGGATTTCCGAAAGGACCCTTTATCGCAAAATAAAAGAGTTAAACCTGAGTTAAGTAACGCAATGAACATCATTTCAAAAAAAGTTTTCTGGATTCTTATTCCTTTTATATTGCTGACCCAATCATGTGGAATTTACAGCTTTACAGGGGCATCTATACCTGAGGCTATGAAAACAGTATCAGTGCAGTTTTTTGAAAACAATGCGCCTCTGGTTATTCCAAACCTGAGTCAGCAGTTTACAGAGGCTTTAAAAGAACGCATCCGTAATCAATCGAGCTTAAGTATAACACGTGACAACGCGGATGGCAACTTTGAAGGCCGAATTACTGATTACAGTATAAAACCGGTTGCAGTAACAGGTAATGAGATCGCGGAAGCCACCCGGATATCCATCACGGTAAGTGTGAAATTCACGAATGCCCTTGATAATGAACTTAGCTTTGAACAAAGCTTTACACGTTTTACGGAAGTAAAAGGAAGTAATGTACAGTCACAGGAACAAACGCAGATCGGATTAATCAATAAAATGCTGACTGAAGATATTTTCAACAGAGCATTTGCGAACTGGTAAGGAGAAGGGTATTCATTTTTAAAATATTATTGTGAGAGAACTTCAGGCATCAGGCAACAGGGAATTTATTAAATTTTTATCTCCCTCGGATAATTGGACAGATGCTGATAAAGCGGCATTGAAATACCTTGTTTTAAAGTTTCCGTACTGCCAGCCGCTGCACTTTGCTAATGCTTCTGCATTGCGGACGGAGAGCAAGGATACGTATGACAGTTATTTAAAAAGGGCATCTGTATATGCTCCCAAGCGTGATATCTTATACCGTTTCATAAATGAGCCTCAATATTTCCAGACCGACATTGATCTTTCGGAGGGTATTGAAGAACCTGTGGTTCCTGAAGTAATAGTTTCAGTAGAAGTAGAACCTGCTTTACCCGATGAGCCCGAAGAAACACTGATTGAAACGGTCACTCCGGAATCAGAATCCCTGGCAGTGGAAGAAGAACAGCTCGAAGAGGAAGAACCAGCAGTCCTGACAGATCAGGGATTAACGGAATCGATTGAAACAGTTATTCCTGATATAGAAATACTTACAACAGAAGCAACGCTAATAAAGAGTGATGATAGACTAGCTCTTCAAAGTGTAGCTTCATCCGATTATTTCAGGTTTAACAGATCTCAACTGGACCCGCTGCAACCAGAAGAAAAAAAGGAAACAGAAGAAGTATCGCGGTATGACGACGATACGATGCCGAATACTTTTCTATGGTGGCTGCATAAAACCAGGAAAGAATATGAACGCGATTTTCAGCCTTATACACAAAAGCCGACGGTTAGGACCAATCAGATGCCTGCAAAGTCGCCTCAGTTAAATCAGCAGATCATTGAAAACATATTCCATATTCAGCCTGAACTGAACACCATTCAAGCTGTTGCATTGCCGCCAACTGTAGAGTTTGAGCTGCGTAAAAAGGAAACGAAGATCATTGAAAACTTCATTAAAGAAGAGCCTCAGATTAAACCACCATCTATGGCTAAGGTGGATACTGAAAACAAAGCCAGAAAGAGTTCGGAGGACAAGTTAGACCTTGTTTCGGAGACATTAGCGCAGATTTACGTAGATCAGATGCTTTTTGATAAAGCAATTGAGACCTACAAGAAATTAAGTTTGAAATATCCGGATAAAAGTCTTTACTTTGCAAGCCAAATTCAGCATTTAGAAAAGAAAATTTAGCTAATCACAAATATATGTTTTACGTTATTATTATTATTTCCATCATCATTTGCTTTCTTTTAGGATTGATTATATTAATTCAGGAACCAAAAGGCGGAGGCTTAACATCAGGATTTTCAGGCTCCAATAACATTATGGGCGTTCAAAAAACAGGTGATTTCTTGGAAAAAGGAACATGGATACTTACTATAACCTTAATGGTATTGGTATTATTCACGAATGTGATTATCCCTAAGGGCGCAAATCAAAGCAAAGCGGCTCAGGAGATTCAAAACCAGATTAACAAAGGAACAAATGCTCCTGTATCTGCACCTTTAGCACCGGCAGCACTTCCCGGCACGAAGACAGATACCTCAAAATAATAAAATATTTTCTTAGAAAAGCCGCCTGTAACACAGGCGGCTTTTCTGTTTTCAAAAAAGGTGTTTCTTAATAATTGAAGCCCTGACAATCACTGACAGCATGACACCGTTTCGTTTTTTGGCACAGAAACTGTCTCCTTATAAGCAAAACTAATATTCATAAAAATGGCACTAAGTATTAAACCAATCGCAGATAGAGTAGTAGTTGAAGCTGCTCCTGCTGAAGAAAAAACAGCATCTGGTATCTATATCCCAGATACAGCTAAAGAAAAACCTCAAAGAGGCACTGTAGTTGCAGTTGGTGGTGGTAAAGTAGACGAACCTCTAACAGTTAAAGTTGGAGACGAAGTATTATATGGCAAATACGCCGGTACAGAAATTACCCATGAAGGTAAAGAGTATTTGATCATGCGTGAATCAGACATTTACGCCATAATATAAAACCTAATTAAATTTTAAATTTCTATTAAAAATGGCAAAACAGGTTAAATACAATGTTGAAGCGCGCGACGCCCTCAAAAGAGGTGTTGATACGTTAGCGAATGCAGTAAAAGTTACATTAGGCCCAAAGGGACGTAACGTAATTATTGATAAAAAATTCGGCTCACCAGTAATCACTAAAGATGGTGTTACTGTAGCAAAAGAGATTGATCTAAAAGATCCTCTTGAAAATATGGGTGCTCAAATGGTTAAGGAAGTGGCTTCTAAAACTGCAGATATTGCAGGTGATGGAACAACAACTGCTACTGTTTTAGCTCAGGCTATTGTTGGTGCGGGTATTAAAAACGTAGCGGCAGGTGCTAATCCAATGGACCTTAAACGTGGTATCGACAAAGCAGTTGCTGCTGTTGTTGCTAACTTAAAGGAACAATCACAAACTGTTGGTGAAGACAACAACAAGATCAAACAAGTTGCGTCTATCTCTGCAAATAATGATGAGATTATCGGTTCTTTAATTGCTGAAGCTATGGCTAAGGTAGGAAAAGATGGTGTGATTACTGTTGAAGAAGCAAAAGGTACTGAAACTGAAGTAAAAACAGTTGAAGGTATGCAATTTGACCGTGGCTATCTTTCTCCCTATTTTGTTACCAATACCGACAAAATGGAAGTGGAATTAGAAAACCCATACATCCTGATCTACGATAAGAAAATCAGCAGCATGAAAGAATTGCTTCCTGTTCTTGAAAAACAAGTTCAGACTGGCAAACCTTTATTAATCATCGCTGAAGATTTAGATGGCGAAGCTTTAGCTACATTGGTAGTAAATAAGATTCGTGGTTCTTTAAAGGTTGCTGCAGTGAAGGCTCCAGGATTTGGAGACCGTCGTAAAGCAATGCTTGAAGATATCGCTGTATTAACAGGTGGTATTGTTATTTCTGAAGAAAGAGGTTATAAGCTTGAAAATGCTGACCTTACTTACTTAGGACAGGCAGAAAAGATTCTAATCGACAAAGATAACACGACTATCATTAACGGAGCTGGAAACAGTGACGATATTAAAGCTCGTGTTAGTCAGATTAAATCTCAGATCGAAAGCACTACTTCTGATTACGATCGCGAAAAATTACAGGAACGTCTTGCTAAATTATCTGGTGGTGTTGCTGTTCTTTACGTAGGAGCTGCTTCTGAAATTGAAATGAAAGAAAAGAAAGACCGTGTTGATGATGCATTGCATGCAACACGTGCAGCTGTTGAAGAAGGTATCGTTGCCGGTGGTGGTGTCGCATTCATTCGTGCAGTTGCTGCTTTAGCTGATCTTAAAGGTGCTAATGAAGACGAGAATACTGGAATCCAGATTATTCGCCGCGCTATTGAAGAACCTCTTCGTCAAATCTGTGAAAATGCAGGTATCGAAGGTTCTATCGTAGTTCAAAGAGTAAAAGAAGGAACTGCAGATTTCGGATATAACGCACGTACTGACGTTTACGAAAACTTAATTGGTGCTGGTGTAATTGACCCTACTAAGGTAGGTCGTGTTGCATTAGAGAATGCTGCTTCTATTGCTGCGATGCTGTTAACTACAGAAGTTGTACTTGCTGATGACCCTGAAGACGAAAAGGGTGGCGGTGGTATGCCTCCTATGGGCGGCGGTATGGGCGGAATGATGTAGTCCCCAC
>NZ_AQPN01000057.1 GCF_000403135.1 Arcticibacter svalbardensis MN12-7 | reverse complement strand
GTAATCATAAATTAAGGTAGGTTATTGGAAGCCCCCTATAATCTATTGTAGCAAAACCACTCTGATTAATTCACGGAATCCCTCCCAATCAATATGTTCATCAAGTGTTTTTAAAGGGTCTTTATAATTGCCTAATTTATCCTGATGATCCATAAAATCAAAGAGTGTGCGTTCCCGTTTTTTCATATCTAAATTTAATCATTTATGCTCGTTTATTCGCTTTTTTGTACTTATAAATTAAGGTAGGTTATTAGGAACCCCCCAATGTTAAAATTAAGCGTATCGCTTATTGATGAAGAATTTTTAATAAAATTGTCTTCCTTAGAAGATAAGTATCTGTCTTCGACACTTAATAGTGAAGAAAAAGAAAAATAGCACTTCCAATAATGGGGCTTTTTTACACTATTAAAAATTTTTGTTAAAAGAATATTTTTTCCTTTTTTAAATTTACACTGATAATGTTCTGATCCTTTTGTAAATAATGATTATTTACTTTGTCAAAGATTTTCTCGCCATTAAACCATAATATTAGTTTACCTTGGGAGCTAAATCTTAAGGCAGCTTTTTGTACAACAGGGCTATATACTTCACAAAAAGCATAGGTGGCTGTTGGTGTAGTGTCTTTTAATGGATAAGATTTTTCTATATCAAAAAGATCATTTAAAGCCAATTGTTCTTTTATGTTTTTTACATTAGATAAATCATCAGCGTAAATGCTGTTTTCTTTAAGCCCAAATTGATTCAAGTAATTGGAATCTTTTAAGGTTTCAGTCTGTATTCTTAAATCTTCATATTTACCTAATAATATTAGTTTACTTACGATAATTTCTTTATCTTTTATTTTACTAAAATCAGGTAGATTTAGGGTATTAGTGATATTTTTTTTGCAGGCTAAACTGCAAAACAGAATTAAATTTAGGAGGAATAAAACACACCATTTCATAATATGAATATTTTTTGAGTTTTATAAAAAAATCAAAGCAAATAAAACCTCAAAGCATCCTGAATAAACTTGTTGTAATTTTTAAAAGAATTTTGCAGGCTATTCTTCAAGGTATTTCTATTGACGGGCGTTCCTTTTATGGGTGGGTTTAATTCTTTTAGGGCAACAGGTTTATCCACAACTTGGGTGGCAAACCAAGTAACATGTTCATGTGGTAGGGCAATCCCTAAAATCATTCCGGGTAAACCGGTAAAAGACTCGGGCCCACCCGTAGCTATAATTTCATCAGTGTAAAAAGCCACCACATATATAGAATCCATAATAATGGCATTAGCTCTTTGGCATTCATAACCTGCTATATTGCGGGTTTCATCTGTAATTTTCCATTTTATGTTTCGCAAACTATCCTTTACCAAAAAAGTCTCCTCAAATACTTTTTTCTGAGACCAACTTATTTTGCTAGCTATATCGGTATATACTAGATTATTCTGCTCAAAAGCCGGAAACAAAAAAATATTATTTACGGTTTCATTATTTTCACCGGGTTTATACAAACTCTGGTTTTGTGTAAAAGTTAAGGTACTGATGGAAGTTTTAAACTGGGGTTGCGTTTTCTGATAGTTTTCAAAGCTTTTCTGCATATAGGTTTCGTTATCCTTATTGATATTGCTTTTTATGATTGCATACATGTTGGCTCTTTTTTCATAGGTAATAATTCCGCTGGTAGCAAATTTAACATACTGCGCATTCCCGGTTGTGCATAGTAACATAAAGAATAAAAAATAAAATATTTTCATGCGATTTATTATTGTTTAACGTTTCCTGTTTTGTTGAAATCCCAGCTCAGCGAGCATAGGAAATATCTTTTTATAGTAGTGTATTGCTCCTGTACAAACATATTATTAAAACTGTTGCGGGTAAAACCATTATTCTGATTCAGTAAATCGTTTACGCCAACAGAAAACTTAAGACTTTTGTCTTTTAAAAAATTTCTATTTAAAGTGCTATTCCAAATGATTTGGTTTAAATCTTTGTTAAAAGATTGGGTCTTTGCCCGATAATCATACAATCCCTCCATTCTTAGGGAGAATTTTGCAGGCAGAAAAATTTCCATTTCGGCTTCGCCATTTAATCCCCAACCGCTATTATCAAAACTGTTTGGTAGCGAGGCATTAACCGAATTGTAATTGGGATTAACAACTATCAACCAAGAATATTTAGCTTTTCTATATCCAGAAACAGATGTAGTAACTGAATAATTATAGGTGGTAGTTTTATTTAATACGGTATTAATAATATTATAGTAGGTATTACCTGTGGCTGTAAACAATAAATTTACCCCTAATTCCGGCTTTTTAAGTAACTTATTAAAGCCTGTTCTTAATAAAAAATCACTTAGATAATCATCAGAAAGATTAACGTACTGAAAAGTATTCTTTCCCAAATCATCGGTACTTATTTTATTAACAATTGGGGCAGATGTGAGTGAATATTTCCCGTTCATTATAAATCCGCTTCTGCTGAGTACTTTGTTAGCAGTAAACTTAAAATCAATTGCATGGTAAAAAGACGGCTCTAAGTTCGCATTCCCTATAAAAACATTAAGAGGGTCTAAATTGTTTCTGAAAGGCTGTAGTTGTGTAATGGTAGGTTGGTTGGTGGTACCCTGATAATTTATTTTGAGGCTTTTTTGCTGCGAAGGCGAATACTGATAGCTTGCTTGTGGATTTAGATTGATGAAATTGCGGGAATAATTTTTTAACGACATCAAATCTTTCTGCTCATAATCAGAAAAAAGAGTTTTCAAACCTGCCGTAATGATGCTTTTTGCTTTGCTATAATTGAATACTGCCCCAAACTGTTGGGTATTTTGCCTAAGCTGGTAATTATTACTGAAAAGGCTGTCTAACAAAGTATAAAACCCTGGTGCTGTAGCGTTAAAAGATTTCCGGTCTGCATGACTTTGGTTAACAGAAAAACCAGTATTAAACACCAAAGATAAGTTTTTTGATAAGGGTTCTGTGTAGGTAATATTAGAACTTAGCGTAGAAATCTTAATGTTCTCCGGCTTTTTTTGGTCGATGGTTTGGGTGCTGTCTATCATTCCCAAATCGTTATAAAAACTGTTTTTTGCTTTCAGAAACTGCTCGCCGTTCCTATTGTTTGTTACAAAATCCATCTGTAGGGAGATTGTCCGCCTGTTTTTTTTAAACTTTTTACTCAAAAAGGCACTACTTCCAAATAAAGCGTCTTTTAGGCTATTGTTAATATTTCGGTTACTGTTGTTTAAAAAACTGGTACTGTCTTTTATAGCAAAAGTTTGATAAGCGGTATATCCATCCGATTTTTGCTTGGAGCCAAATACCGCAATTTTTAAGTTTAGTGAAGAGTCCAATTGCGTTTCAAAGGTGGCATCTAACTTTTGCCGAAAACTGCTATTTTTGAACTGCTGGGCCGAGTTATCGCTAATTAATGCGGTGGGTAAATTATTTTGCGTCAATTTCTCTCTATTACCTTCTACGCCATAATCACCCATTTTAAAATTGAGATTTAAACCTTGTTTGCGTTCGCCCCATTTGGTATCATAATGAACGCCGGCTGTATTTACGCTTGGCAAACCTTGACCTTTGTAATTGCTATTTGAAGATTCAAAATCATCTGCACCATCATCTAAACTCATGATGCTATTTTTAGGTGCACTGGATGCACCATATTTAGCATTATCTTGCCAACCTAAACCTATTTTTCCGTTGTTCCCGCTTATGCCATAAATAGCAAGTTTATTGTTCTTTTTAAAACTGTTGAGCATAGCTTGGGCTTGGTAATAACCATCATTACCAGCTCCGCCCTCAAGCTTGCCAAAATAGCCGTTCTTTTTGTCTTCTTTTAGTTTGATGTTGATGGTTTTTTCTTTTTTTCCATCATCAATACCTGTAAAAGTAGCTTGGTCGCTCTTTTTATCATATAGCTGAACTTTGTCCACCATATCACCACGTATATTCCTTGTAACTAGTGTAGGGTCGTCTCCAAAAAATTCTTCCCCGTCAACCAATACTTTTTTTACTGCATCGCCATTGGCCGTGATCTTTCCGTTCTGATCTATGCGCAAACCTGGCAATTGTTTCAACAGATCTTCTACTTTAGCGTGGGGCTCAATCACATAACTGCCGGCATTAAACTCCGTGGTGTCGCCTTTTATTTTTACAGCCACCGCTTTTCCCTTAATTATAATTTCTTTTAAAAACCTAGATTTTAAATTAAGGTGCAATTGTCCAAAGTCGATTATTTTTTTATCATCCAAAGCAAAACGCTCGGCATATCCCACATAGCCCGGGTAACTTACCCTCAAGATAAACGCCCCCGGTTGAGTAATTTTAATGTTAAAAGCACCCAAAATATCGGTTCGCTTAAAACCTATTAAAATGGAATCTTTTGCGTTTAAAATACTGACTACCGCATTACCTAATTTAATGTTTGATGCTGTATCTGCAACTATTCCTTTAACAGTATATAAATTTTGGGCATGGGCAGAAATTGTTAAAAAAATGAAAATGAAAAAGAAGAACGCTTTAACTTTTAGGTTGATATTTGACATATATTTTGTTCTAATAGATTGATATTACCTATTCTCTTTTAACCTTTCTTGTTTAAGCACCCCAAACTCAAACCCACCCATCCCCAATAAACCATCCCCGCTTACGCCTTCTATTTTACCCAAAAACGCTGTATTAATGTCCGAACAGAAAAAGCTGATTGTAGCTTCTCCATTTTTATCGGTAATTACCTCAGGTGCCCAAAGCAGGGTGTTACGGGCATCGGGCAAGCCATCTCCAGCAGGCTCCTTATCATAATTGGGTTGGTAAAATTCTTTTTCGGCATAGTATCCTTTTTGCTTTGTGAGATTGTTTCTCATGAGTAGTTCTTTTTCAGTAAAAATAAGATTAGGATTGGAATAGAGATAAGAGCTTGTGCCATACCAAAAGTTATTAAGATAATCTGCGCCTAATATCTCCTTGTTTTTACCTAAATGAACGTAATAAGTCTCTCCGTTAATTGGTTTTTTTGACCTATCCTCCTTGTGTTGAAAACAATTTAAGACGTTGCAAGGCACTCCTACAAAATCAGTATTCACCTCCGCTTTTGCTAAGCTATCCAATTTTCCAAGATACTTGTCCCTGAAAATACTGATACCTTTAGCCTTCACCACTACTTCATTAAGTTTAACAGAAGAGGGTCTTACGTCATTTTGATTTAATACCTTCTTCTCCTTCTCATGGGTCGCAGTAGATGGATAAATAATTTCTTTCTTTTGTATGGCTTTATTGATAATTGCGAAAGGAGTATCCAGACTGATACGTGGTTCAAAATTAGCTACACTTATGGGCTTTAAATAGAGATATCCTCCTTGGCTAGCCTTAAAATCTTGCGAAGTAACCACGAACTTACCCGTACTATCTGTCTTTATCAATGAACTATATTTTGAAGCCCCTTTTTCATCCGGACTGAATGCCTGTATAAACTGGATTCCCTTTGGGGCCTGCTTCAGTTTTTTAGTGAAATGTACTTCTCCGGCTATGCCATCGGAGATGAGCTGTTGATCTGCTGATTTACTTTTTGCCAGATTATCTTCACTCCAAACGTAATTTCGCCAGCCTTGTGTTAATAACAAAAGATCCAGAGCTTGCTCTCTATCTTCAAGAAGATGTTTTTCATCAAAGTAATATGTAGGGTCGTAAATCCTTCCTTTCAACTGTTCCGACAGGTAATAGTGGTTCAGTATGTTCTTAGCGTCTTTTTGATTTTCATAGAGTTTATCAAATATGCTAACTCCCAAATGAGCTACCACCGGTTGTCCTTCTTCATCAAGTACTTTAATCTTCAGCTCTGCTTTTTCACGAAGATTAAGTTGCTGTTTAGAAAGTTGTGTGCTGATGTACAGCTTCTTCTGCGGATGCACATATGCCAGCCTTTCGGCAACTGGGAGTAAATTCTCATCAAAAAGTGTAAACTCTGCAATGCCCTGTTGACTAAATTCTTTTAAGGGTATTTTTACAACCAGTTCTTTATCCAGCAGGGCACTGGCTATGCAGGATGTTTGTCCGCGAAGCTGGCCACGAAGGTAAACCATACCTTTTGTACCTCCTGTACGTTTGACAACGAAAACCAGCCTGCTACTGTCTCTACTCATCAGACTTAAAGAAATACCTTCGGTATGAATCTTTGGCAAAGAGAAAATACTGTCTGTGGCGGGTTCGGTAAGCCGGATCTGGTATTGTTTACCTGCTATAGGGCTAAAATCCAAACTGCCCATACCGGCATGTTCGCTTTTAAATTTCTGGAGCGCTTTCCCATCCTGAAAGAGGATACCTGATACCTTTACAGGCTTTCCAAAAGAATCTACTGCTTTAAAGGAAAGTCTGGTTGGTAGTCCGTTGACCAACTTTCCTCCTTCTGGAAAAACGCTGAACTGGATGTTCTTTTTATCTTGTTCCGTAGATTTTGCCGTTACAGTATTGGAACTTGTGATGATCGATTTATAATCCTTTACCACCTGCACCTTACGCAAAGCTTTAAACTCATTACTATCGGCATAAAAGGAATTTGCTGTAAAGGCCTGCAACATATATTCGCCCTCCGCAAGGCTATCTAGGAGATAGACTTGCCCATTGGTAAAACCGTTATTTATTTCATACTGTTCCTGCCAAATAGGTTTTTTGTTGTTCTCGTTGATCAATTGCAGGTAGAGCGTCTGGCTCTTTACAGCAGGTATGAAACTTTGAGCATCCAATATATATGCTCTAAACCATAAGTCTTCCCCACTCTCATAGATGCCTTTACTTGTTTGTAGATAGACGTTTTCTAAAGGGATTTTTTTTGCTTTTGTATGAAGCTGTTCTGCAAGATTATCTAAGTTAGAAATAGGGTTTTTGGATTGCGAAAAAGTGGTCAGGTTGAAGAAAATTAATACGAAAAAAACAATGCTATATTTCCATTTTAATTTAAATATAGTCTTGCTTCCTGTTAAGCTCATTTTTTTAACAATCATATTGAATATTCTTTTTTATTTGACAGCAATTAAGCTGTTAAGCTTCGCAAAAGCAGAACCGTTTTTAGGTGATTGAAACTCATGAGTAGATACCTTACCCTCTTCCATTTTAATGATACATGGATAAATACCATTGTCTGTAGAAATAGAAAAGATATCTTTCTTGTCGATATAGACATTGGCTTGCTCTGTTATTTTCATACCAATTTTTTGTTGAAGAATTTTAAGGGAGGAAATTTTTGTTAACACAAAAAGTATATCATTATCTTTGATATGATCTCTCATAAAAGCTTCTCCTTCCTGTATACATCCGTGACATCCAAGCCCTGGTAATACCACTATCCATCTATAATTTTCATTAATTTGGGTCTGATTGATTGCATTAATTAGTTGTTCTTTTTCTACCTGATCTTGTGTTTTTTTACAGGATATAAATGACGTAATTATCATTATGCAAATTAGGAACAGATATTTAAGTTTTTTCTGATTCATCTTAGATTTTTTTTAGGTTGAATATTTTTAGTGTAAGGTGGCTTTCATCATTCTTATTACCCGTATATTCAACATTTAAGCCTTCTTTGGTTACAAAAGAATTTTGCCAATTCCAATCCTCTCCATTACCTATATTAGTTTCGCATAGGTATTTAAAATTTTTATCCATGATTATGATGGCAACAGGTTTTTTTTTTCCAGTCTTTGATTTCATCAGATTCGATATTTCTCAGCAGAAATCGATAGTATACTTGCTTGTAGGAATCATACTTAATAGCCGTGTACTCGTCATTTTGAATAATGTTGGTTAATATTTCTTCGGGCGCAGGAGCTGTATGGTCATCTAGTTCCATTTTTTTTGTTTCAATAACTTCTAATTTTGAAGATGCCATCAATAGCCCTTGGTTCTGATTTTTTATTTCGGCCATATTTCCTTTACAGGCAACAAAGAACAGGACAAGAAAATAGATTATATATGGTTTAAAATTCATTATTAAAATGTGTAAGATAAGAGCAGGATTGCTTTTAACAATCCTGCTACCAGTTTAAATTTAATTACTGTTGTGTGGGTCACATTCATTATCCGTAGAGAAAAAGCAACGACCTGTCCAACTACATGTGCCACCTACTGAAACGCCTGTAACACACTCCGCATTAGCCTCACTAATTTTTGTTAATGATGCCAAATCCATATTGTTAGAATTACTTTCCCCGTTAAGTGATACTGTAAAAAATAATGCTGCCGCAAAGGCAGTGATGCCGGTAATTTTTAAAATTTTTTTTATTGGATTTTTTTTTAGATTATAAAATATTTTAATCCTGATGTATTTTTTCACAGGATGGAAACCTTTGGCTTCTATAAGTACGACAAATGCTTTATTTAACTCCTTTCCTTATTTAATATATCGAAGATAAATATAACATTTAATAAAGTCAAATTTTTAATACCAATGTTGCTTTCCGTTCTTATAAGTGAAGATCATACTGTATTTGTCAGTATCATGAATCTTAAACATCAAAAGCGCATTTTCGGAAACCTGAATGTATGAAATGGGTGTAGTAGCGGATGATTTTCTTACTCCAAGCGACTTCCAACCGAAATCCCAATATTAAAGTTCGTACACACCGTTTTTTCTAACGCTAGAGTTTAAAACATAGTAAATTTGAAAATCGCTCAACGCTATAGGTTGCCCAAAATCGTATCCGAACCATACAGGAACAATATTTTTGTCTAAAGATTGCAAGGTTGAACCTGTAATTAGGTTATTGTCAACAATATTTTTTGCATCAGTGCTGTCCAATGATGAAGAAAACATCAATTTACTTCTAACCTCTGTTTGTTGCCCTTTTTTATTATAAAAAAAATTGCACTCGTTTATTTTACCCTTTTTGCCGGCCGCTATTTTGAAACGATAGTAGCGGTACTTCTTTCCCTCCTAAAACACAGACGTAGGCATATTTGAGTTTTTTTATAGTTTTGATTATAGGAGTATGAATCTGAAAGGTGTTGAAATATTCCTGAGTTACGTCAATTAAATTTGGATTTTTAAAAAAAGAGACAATTTCTTTTCCTGTTGAAACTGTATGTGTCAGAAGTTCGTTTCCATGCCGTCTAAAAGTTTTACGATACACTTTTGGCATATCAATTGGTCCAAGATCAGGGTGAATCACCTGACGCATATAAATAGCTTTTAGGCTACGTAAGCCGTCTCTTTTCCAAAAAGGTTCTATAGGATAGATGCCACTTTTTAATAACAGTGTATTCCATTCATGTCCAATAGGATTTACCCTTAATGCAGGCACCAATTTATAGCAACTGGTATGGCAAAAGAACGTAATAGAAGGCAATTAAACCAACACCGTTGAGGGCACATTGTGGTTTTAGAGGCTAAAAAATCGTTAACTTTTAAGTATGGAAACTTGGAGGCTACTTCTCCACCATAC
>NZ_AQPN01000056.1 GCF_000403135.1 Arcticibacter svalbardensis MN12-7 | reverse complement strand
GGTTACGCATGACAGGTATTTCCTCGACAATGTTTGTAATCAAATTATAGAGCTGGACAAACAACGCTTATTTAATTATAATGGTAACTATAGTTATTACCTGGAAAAGAAGTCAGAGCGCGAAGCAGACGATGCCTCTTCTCTTCAAAAGAATCGTAATCTATTAAAGAAGGAATTAGAGTGGATGAGAAGGATGCCTCAAGCAAGGGCGACTAAATCTAAAGCAAGGATAGACTCTTTTTACGAACTGGAAGCAAAGACTAAAACTAGTCAGAATTTAAAGGTAGAGTTGAGTACATCTGTTTCCAGACAGGGTAATAAGATCATCGAGATTAAAGGAGTTCAGAAGGGATTTAACAATAAGGTTTTCATAGAAGATTTCAGCTATACCTTTAAGAAAGGTGACAAGATAGGTATTGCCGGAAGAAATGGAACAGGTAAATCAACCTTATTAAATTTAATCACGGGTTTAATTCAACCAGATGCTGGAACAATATCTATTGGAGAAACGATTGTATTTGGCTATTACCAACAGAGCGGTTTAGAATTAAATAAAGATGAACGCGTTATTGATGTAGTAAAGAATGTGGCGGAGTATATCATGATGGCTGATGGAAAGACATTAACGGCCTCGCAATTACTTACCCACTTCCTCTTCCCTCCTGCTAAACAACATAACATGGTTAGCAAATTAAGTGGAGGAGAAAAGAAACGGCTTCAATTAATGCGGGTGTTAATGAAGAATCCAAATGTCTTGATTCTGGATGAGCCAACTAATGATTTAGATATTGATACATTAAATATACTGGAAGATTTTTTGGAACGTTATTCGGGTGTCCTTCTCTTAGTATCGCATGATAGGTATTTGATGGATCGCTTAACGAATCAATTGTTTATTTTAGAAGGTAATAGTAAAGTGAATATCTATTCTGGAAACTATACAGATTATCGCTTAGAAAAAGACAATGAAGTAAAGACTAAAGAGAGCAATAAAAATACAGCACCAACTAGTGAAGGTTCAAAAAAGAACAAGCTTTCTTATAAGGAAGAAAAGGAATTAGAAGCAATTGATGTTCAGGTTCCTGATTTAGAGAATCAAATTCAATTATTAACCGCGCAAATGAACAGTGGTATTACAGATCATCAACAGCTTACAGCACTTGCTGATGGCATTCAAAAGCTTAAAAATCAATTGGATTTAATCAGTGTTCGCTGGATAGAGTTAACAGAAATACAAGAAAACCAATAAAGGTTCCACGTGGAACTTTAAGGACATATAAACGTTCCACGTGGAACATCAACAAAATGTTTAAAAAATACGATATAATAGTTGTAGGGGCAGGACATGCAGGTTGCGAGGCAGCAGCATCTGCTGCGAACCTTGGATCTTCAGTACTTTTGATTACAATGAACATGGCTACTATAGCTCAAATGAGTTGTAATCCTGCTATGGGTGGAGTAGCAAAAGGTCAAATAGTAAGGGAGATTGATGCCATGGGTGGTTATTCCGGTATCGTTTCTGATAAGTCTACTATCCAATTCCGGATGTTAAACAAGTCTAAAGGGCCTGCCATGTGGAGTCCAAGGACACAAAACGACAGGATGAGATTTGCTGAAGAATGGCGACTTATGCTAGAGCAAACACCTAATGTGGACTTTTGGCAAGATACCGTAAATGAATTACTGGTTAAGGGAGACCGGGTAGCTGGTGTTAAAACCTCACTAGGAATTAGCATTGAAGCAGATGCGGTAGTCTTAACTAATGGTACCTTTTTAAATGGACTGATCCATATAGGGGAGAAAAGATTTGGTGGAGGCCGTACAGCTGAAAAATCTGCAACAGGATTAACCGAACAACTCAACGAATTAGGCTTTACATCCGGAAGGATGAAAACAGGGACCCCTCCCCGTGTAGACGGAAGAAGTCTTGATTATTCCTTAATGGAAGAACAATGGGGAGATGATAATCCTGGCAAGTTTTCTTTTACTGATGTAGAGGTACCCCAACAACAAAAATGCTGTTGGATCACTTATACGAATTTAGACGTTCACGAAACGCTTAAGGAAGGCTTTGAAAAGTCGCCTATGTTTACCGGACGAATTAAAGGTTTAGGTCCACGGTACTGTCCTTCCATTGAAGATAAAATAAACCGCTTTGCTGATCGCGACAGACATCAGATCTTTGTGGAACCTGAGGGTTTACACACAGTAGAAATATATGTAAACGGGTTTTCAACTTCTTTGCCAGAAGATATCCAATACAAAGCATTAACTAAAATACCTGGATTTGAAAAGGTAAAGATGTTCAGACCAGGTTATGCTATTGAATATGACTTTTTCCCTCCTACTCAATTAGGGTTAACACTTGAAACAAAACTGATAAAAAATCTATTTTTTGCAGGCCAGATTAATGGAACTACAGGATACGAGGAAGCAGCCAGTCAGGGTTTCATCGCAGGAATCAACGCGCATCAGAAAATTAACGATCTGCATGAATTGATTATGAAAAGATCTGAATCTTATATTGGCGTTTTAATAGATGACCTGGTAACTAAAGGAACCGAGGAACCTTACAGAATGTTTACTTCAAGAGCAGAACACCGTTTGTTATTAAGGCAGGATAATGCAGACATTAGACTCACTCCTATTGGTCACCAATTAGGATTAGTAAATGATAAAAGACTGGAAAAAGTAAATAGGAAAATAGAAAATTCAGATACAATCATTAAATATCTAAAATCTACATCTATTGAGCCTTCCTTAATTAATAACTTGTTAGAAGAACTTGGAACATCTGCATTAACTCAAAACTTTAAACTTTTTCAATTAGTAACCCGTCCTCAGGTTTCTCTGAATGATTTAAGAAAGGTAAGTGCGGGCTTAAATGACTTGCTTATGCAGTTTGATATTGAAACCGTTGAACAGGCCGAGATTAAAGCTAAATATGAAAGCTACTTTGAGAAAGAGCTGGAAATTGTAGGAAAGATGAAAAAAATGGAAGATCAGGAAATCAATCCTAACTTTGATTATTCAGGCATGGTATCCTTATCAAAAGAGGCAAGAGAGAAATTAAAGAAAATAAAGCCAAGGACCTTAGGTCAGGCTTCAAGAATATCAGGCGTTTCTCCCTCAGATATATCAGTGATTATGGTACATTTGAAATAAATAGCTAATTATTTGATATACAATTAGTTATGTTAATTAAAAAGAATCAAAAATAAGTCGCTTTAAGCGACTTTAAAAATAAAGTAATACTTGAGTTCCATAATACACTTTAATTCTCTTAAAAAGCCACTAAATGCTCCGTTTTGCGAAATACAGTATTTTTGTAATATTCTCTACACTTCTTATAATTATGCTTGGATATGGATGCGCTAGTATCCAAACGCCAACGGGTGGACCCAAGGATAGCATTCCACCAAAGGTCTTAAAAGAGACGCCTGCTAATTTTACGACTAATTTTAAAAGCAAAGAAATAAATATCCAGTTAGATGAATATTTCAAAATTAGTAATGAAGCAAAAGAATTTAGTGTATCTCCTGCTACGGATAAAAATCCTTATTTTAAAATAAAGAAGAAATTCTTAAATATAAAATTTCAAGATACACTTGCTGCAAACACAACATATACGATAAACTTTGGCCGAGGACTAGTGGATTATAACGAAGGGAACATATTAAAGAATTACATGTATGTGTTGTCTACCGGCAATAAAATAGATTCGCTTACCATATCAGGAACTGTTCTGAACACCTTGACTAAAAAGCCGGTATTAGATGCTACAGTATTTATAATACCGATTAGTCAAGATACTATTTTTGGAAAGAGAAGAGCGAATATTTTTACAACCACAGATTCTTCAGGTGTATTCAATTTAAAATACCTAAGGCCTGATACGTATCGAGTCTATGCTTTGAAAGAAGAAGGAGGAGATCGGATTTACAATTCCACTAATGAGGAAATCGGGTTTATTAAAGATTCATTGGTATTGACCAAAAATACAACTGGTATTAAACTTGAACTATTTAAAGAAGAAGCAAAGATTTTCCGGATAATGGATCGCAAGATAGAAAAAGATGGAAAAATACTATTTCTATTCAACAAACAATTAAGCAACCCAGCCGTAAGAATAATTCAACCTAAGGAGCTTGATGCATCAAAAATTACGGAATTCAGCAAAACAAAAGACAGCTTATCCATGTGGACAGAAAATATGAATTTCGATTCCATACAGGTTGCTATTATTAATAATGGAATACCTATTGATACAAGTGTAATAAGAAAGGGCAAAAAGGATGATTATAAAAGGGAATTAAAAATAACAGATAACATTCCTAATTCAAGAATAAAACCAGGAACAGACTTAATTCTTAGCTTTTCAGCACCCATAGGAACCAAAATAGATCCATCTAAAATAACGCTATTGCAAGATTCAATATCTGTAAACGGATTGAGAATATTTAAAGACACCACTTCTAATAGCCGCTACATCTTTAAGTTCCCATGGAAACTTGAAAAAAAATATATTCTAAAATTAGAAGAAAAAGCATTTACAGGATTATTTGGCGGAGAAAACAAACCTTTTGATAAGGCATTTACAAGAGATGAAGAAATAAACTATGGAAATCTTGCTTTAGCTGTAACTGTCCCAGACACGGCAACACACTATATTGTACAACTTCTTAATCAAAATGGCGAGCTCTTAAGAGAAAATCCGATTACGAAAAGTACAACCATAAATTATATTACGTATGCTATTGGCAAATATAATTTCCGGATTATTTACGATACGAACAAAAATAATAAATGGGATACAGGTGATGTCTATTTAAAGAAATCACCCGAAAATATATGGAATGCAGGGATAGAAATAACCTTAAGAGCAAACTGGGATTTAGAAGAAAAATTGACTATTCCACCCGAGACTGGAGCCATTACATTAGTTCCAGCTCCAGCTAAATGATCTAATTAAAGTTACTTTTGCTGATGTGTGATGCTTTCGAAAAAGTATATTTATAAAGGCTTAATAACTTTAAATAATAATTCATCCGGGAAACATAATCCATTATTTCATTGAAATACTATTTATTTATTAAAACACTTTAAGAAAAGGTATTCTTTTGATTATGTATATTCCAAGAGGTACATTACTTTAACAATTTATTAGTCCAGAAAAATAATCTATTCATAAAGATTAAGCTTACGGAGTTGTGATCCAATTTGATTAATTACCCCTCAGGAGACATAATCCATTTGGAGTACATAATATAATTTAATGGAAGTTGTTTTAACATCTCCCGCTGTTCATCAGTAATAGCTTTAACTTTCTTAGCAGGAACACCAGCATATATATACCCTGATTCACAGATTGTATTTTCAAGAACAACAGATCCGGCAGCAATAATAGTGAAGGACTGAACAACCACATTATCCATCACAATTGCGCCCATTCCAACTAAAATATTATCCTCAAGCGTACAACCGTGCACTAAAGCGTTATGCCCTATTGAAACATTATTGCCAATATAAGTAGCCGCTTTAAGATACGTACAATGAATCACAGCACCATCCTGTATATTGACGTTATAACCAGCTCTTATGGCATTAACATCACCTCGGATCACGGCATTATACCACACCGAGCAATTGTTACCTAAAACCACATCACCCACTATGGTACTATTTGGAGCAAGAAAACAATCCTTACCAAATTTTGGAATTATACCCTTTACAGGGACTATCAACGACATAAGCTATTTTTAAATTTATAATATAGTATCCTTAGTTTCATCCTGATGAAAAGGATAATCAGTTGTAAAATGCAGACCTCTGCTTTCCTTTCGCTTTAATGCCGATTTTATCACCATATAAGCAGTTTGAATGACATTTCTTAACTCACACAGCTTAACAGAAAGTTTGGTGAATTTATAAAAGTCTTCCGTTTCTTCGTAAAGAAGACCTAGTCTCCGCATGGCACGGTCAAGTCTAAAATCTGAACGTACAATACCTACATAATCACTCATAATTTTTTGCGTTTCGCGTAGATTGTGAGTAACCAGGATATCCTCATTAGAAAGCTGCGTATTTGTTTCATCCCATTCAGGGATATCCGTAGGGATCTCTATACTGGCAAATTTATCCAGAGAATCCGCATAGATACGATGAGCAAAAACAAGAGCTTCGAGCAAAGAATTCGAGGCTAACCGGTTTGCGCCATGTAAACCGGTGGAAGAACATTCTCCGCAAGCATATAAACGATGAATAGAAGATTTTCCATTTTTGTCGACCATAACGCCACCACACATATAATGACAAGCAGGAGTTACAGGAATCATATCCCTGCTCATATCTATTCCAATGCTTAAACACCGGGCATAAATATTTGGAAAATGAGTTAAAATATCCTCTTTAGAACGATGTGTGATATCCAGGTAAACGAAATCCTCACCAGACTTTTTCATTTCCGAATCAATAGCCCGGGCAACAATATCCCTTGGTGCTAACGATAACCGCTCATCATAAAGATGCATGAACTCCTTACCATCCCTACTTTTTAACACGCCACCGAAGCCACGTACAGCTTCGGAAATAAGAAAAGAAGGATATTCTCCCGGATTATATAAAGCAGTAGGATGAAACTGAATAAATTCCATATTTCTAACCTTACCCTTGGCACGATAAACCATTGCAATACCATCACCAGTTGCAATAACCGGATTGGTTGTATTCGAATAAATATGACCAGCACCTCCTGAACCCATCACGGTAACTCTGGAAAGGAACTTCTCTACTCTTCCCGACTTTGTATCCAAGGCATAAATTCCATAACACTCAATATCATCAGATCGCTTATCAACAAATATGCCCCGATGATGCTGTGTAATAAGTTCTACAGCAAAATAATGAGTTAATATTTCAATATTGGAATTACTATGCACCTGCTCTAATAAGGCACGTTCAATTTCGAAACCAGTTATATCCTTATAATGAAGAACGCGGTGTTCGGAATGTCCTCCCTCTTTAGCTAAATCATAAAAACCCTTGTTCGTTTTATCAAACCTGGTACCATATTCTATAATCTCTCTGATTCTTTCAGGACCTTCATTAACTACTATATCAACAATTTCCTGATTACATAATCCATCACCTGCAATTAGGGTGTCATCTACGTGTTTGTCGAAAGAATCTTGTTTATCCACAACTACAGCCACCCCACCCTGGGCGTACTTCGTGTTAGATTCATCTTCATTTGCTTTTGTAACTATCAGTACCTTACCGTGTTTTGCGGCCTTTAGTGCAAAACTTAATCCTGCTATTCCAGAACCTATAACAAGGAAATCAACATCTCTCATGAATAACTATTTTAAAAAACTAAATATAACACTGTGTATGTTGATAACTGCAATAAAGATGTTAATTAAAGGTATAAAAAGGCTTATAAATATTAATAACTAATGGTTACCGGACATTTTAGGAAATTTTCTTTTATTTTTAATAAAGTTTTGAGTTCAAATAACACAGTTATTAACTTTCTGATCACCTCAAATAAATCACATTATAAAAAAACCGTCAAATATTTGGAAAATATATATGTCTCCTTTTAAAGTACTTATCACAACTAAAGTGTTAATAACTTGTTAATATTTAAGGTATAAATCATTTTACACTATAAATTTAAGCACACTACCAACATTACTAACACACTAATAACCTATAAGATTCTTTATATATATAACTAATTATAATTATTGAGATGTTAGAAATGGATACTTTTGAGGAAATAAAGAGCAGGTAATTATGACAGAGCGTTTCTGTTTAGAAAGTTAATTTGAAAAGAAAATAAGTTGGAGATTAAAATAAGAGAAAACTGTTTTTAGCGAGTCTAAGATTAAAAAGAAGCGCAGGCTGTTTAAAAATTTAAATAATATTCCAGAAACAATTTATATTTACAGGAAGGTTAGAAATGAATATTTTAGAGGAGTTAAATATGAAGGGTTTCATAGAAGAGCCCATTGATCCTACCTTGGATCTATATGTTGAAATTGAAAAATTAAAAAAGGAAAAGAATGCAGTAATACTTGCTCATTATTATCAGGAGCCTGATATTCAAGATATTGCTGATTATATTGGAGATAGTTTAGGCCTTTCACAACAGGCTGCAAAAACTGATGCTTCGATGATTGTATTTGCTGGAGTGCATTTTATGGCCGAAACAGCTAAAATATTGTCACCTGAAAAAAAGGTTTTGTTGCCCGATTTAAAAGCTGGATGCTCTTTGTCTGATAGTTGTCCACCCGTACTTTTCGCTAAGTTTAAAGAAAAATACCCAGATCATTTAGTCATCACTTATGTAAATTGTTCTGCGGAATTAAAGGCATTAAGCGATATCGTTTGTACCTCATCCAATGCAGTTCAGATCGTAGAAAGCTTACCAAAGGATCAGAAAATAATATTTGGTCCGGATAAAAATCTAGGTAAATACGTGGCTAAAAAGACTGGTCGCAACCTAGTACTCTGGAATGGTGCATGTATGGTACATGAAATTTTCTCCCGACAACGTATTATCAAACTACAAGAGCGCCATCCCAATGCAAAATTCATAGCACATCCTGAATGCGAAGATGCTGTTTTGGAATTAGCCGATTACGCAGGTTCAACAACAGGTTTGTTAAAATACACGATAAACAGTCCTGCTACCGAATTTATAGTAGCTACCGAAAGTGGTATTATTCATCAGATGCAAAAGGAAAATCCCGGTAAAACGTTTATTCCTGCACCTCCGGATAATAGTTGCGCTTGTAATGATTGCCCTCACATGAAACGTAATACACTTGAAAAGCTCTATCTTTGCATGAAAAATGAGCTTCCGGAAATAACTATACCATTGGATATTATTGAAAAGGCGAGGATTCCAATTGCAAGAATGCTTGATATTTCCGCCAAATTAGGATTGTAATAGATTACTTTGCTTTAATTAATAATAATTAAGTAAATAAAACTAGTAAGAATACCCTTCAAATACCTGCATAAAAAACAAAGGGATTGGGTGCAGGTAGTATTAAAGGGGAGTTTTAATTACTCAACCTCTTATCAAGTTAAAAGGGAGTTGCAATAAATAAAAAAACCTGTCAAATAAGCGAGGTTAAATTATAGAATTATGTTTGAAAACGTCGAAAAAAGTGAAATAGATAATTTGGGTGAATTTGGTCTGATTGATCACCTGACAAAGAATATAATTCTTACACAACCCTCAACGATTAAAGGTGCTGGAGATGATGCTGCAGTACTTAATTTCGAAGATAAAAAGACGCTTATTTCTACCGATCTTTTATTAGAAGGTATTCATTTCGATCTTGCCTATACCCCCTTAAAACATTTAGGCTATAAAGCGATTCAAGTCAATTTAAGCGATATATACGCCATGAATGGTACAGCTACTCAAGTAACCGTATCCTTAGGCTTATCGAGTAAGTTTCCTATTGAAGCTGTTGAAGAGTTGTATTTAGGTATGTTGCTGGCCTGTAAAAAGTATGAAATTGATCTGATAGGAGGCGATACCTCTGCTTCTAAACAAGGTTTGGTTATCAGTATTACCAGTATTGGTTATGCGGATGAAAAAGACATTACCTATCGTAATACAGCACAGGAAGGTGATCTTATCTGTGTTTCAGGCGATTTAGGTGGCGCTTATGTAGGCCTTCAACTATTGGAACGTGAAAAAATGGTTTACCTGGAGAATCCTCAGATTCAACCTGATTTAGAAGGTAAAGACTACATTATTGAGAGACAGTTAAAACCGGAAGCACGAAGAGATATCGTATTAGCTTTGAAAGAAATGGGTGTTAAACCGACTTCTATGATTGATGTATCGGATGGATTGTCTTCCGAACTCATCCATATTTGCAAGCAATCTGAAAAAGGATGTAATTTATATGAAGAGAAAATTCCACTTGATCCAATGACTTTTGATACAGCCAGAGAGTTTAACCTTGATCCTTCCATTTGTGCTCTAAGTGGTGGAGAGGATTATGAATTGCTCTTTACTGTTAAACAATCAGACTACGATATCATTAAAAATAACCCTGATATTACTGTAATAGGCCATATCACCGAACAGACAGCAGGAATGAATCTTATATCCCGTTCTGGAAAGGTACACCCTTTGAAAGCACAAGGCTGGAATGCATTCAATAAATAATTGGTTTTAATATAATATTCATTTAAAAGTACAAGCCGGACTTGCTTTCATTAAATTATAACTCGGCATAAAATCAATTATTTATATAGCAGACTTGCTTTTTAATCTTCTAAATAGCTGCTTAAGAGCATTATTCCTCTTCAATGAGATATTTAGAATCTATTTTTTTTGATGATTTAGCACCAAGTTTTCTTAGGTTTTCTACCCTGCCAATTAAATTACCATTACCAGAGGATAACTTACCAAATGCATCCGAATAGGCATCCTTGGCACCATCAATTTTCTCCCCTATTTTTTTAAGGTCAGTAATAAAACCAACGAATTTATCATATAAAGCACCCGCTTTTGTTGCAATATCAATGGCATTACGAGTTTGCTGTTCCTGTTTCCAGACAGAAGAAATGGTCTTAAGCGTAGCAAGTAAGGTTGATGGCGTCACAATGACCACCCTTCTGCTCCAGGCGTACTCAAATAACTCCAGATCATGTTTGATCGCTACAGCAAATGAAGATTCAATTGGAATAAATAGCAAAACAAAATCGGGCGAATTAATGCCATATAAATCACAGTAATTTTTGCTGCACAAATTTTTAATATGCCCCTTTATAGAGTTGATATGATCGTTTAAAAAGGTCATACGATCTGATTCTTCTTCACAGTTTACCAGCCGCTCATATGCAATAAGAGACACCTTAGAATCAATAATCAGATGTTTATTATCAGGCAGGTTAACGACCACATCGGGTTGAAGCCGATTGCCATCCTCATCAGTAAAACTAGTTTGCTTGCTGTAACTTTCGCCCAAAATAAGTCCTGAAGCCTCTAATATTCGATCCAGAATAACCTCTCCCCAATTTCCCTGTTTTTTAGTGTCCGCTTTTAAAGCCTTAGTTAGGTTGTGTGCCTCCTCTGAAATCTGTTTATTCAAATCTATTAACTTAGAAATCTCTCCCTTAAGGACATTGCGTTCGTCTGATTCTGTCTTATAAACTTTATCTACTTTTTGTTCAAAGAGCTTAATATTTTCCTTCAATGGATTTAATAAATTATCCAGGTTAAACTGA
>NZ_AQPN01000055.1 GCF_000403135.1 Arcticibacter svalbardensis MN12-7 | reverse complement strand
CGATGCTGGCGATATTGCTTATGGAATTAAAGACTAAATTCTCTGAATGAAATACAATCATATATTTTTTGATCTTGATCATACCATCTGGGACTTCGATAAGAATGCAGCAGAAACGCTCCACGAACTTTATCTCACTTATTCATTAGAGGATCTTGGATTAAGCAATGTTCATTCATTTGTCGAACATTACACCTATCATAATCACGCATTATGGGCATCGTATCACCTTGGTCAAATTACTAAAGACGAATTGCGGGCTTCCCGTTTCAAAAACACCTTCGAAGCCATGGGTGTTTGTGCTGATCAGATTCCAACGGATTTTGAGGATGTTTATCTGCATACCTGCTCCACCAAAACTAATTTATTCCCACAGGCTCATGAAA
This sequence comes from Arcticibacter svalbardensis MN12-7, assembly GCF_000403135.1. GTDB lineage: Bacteria > Bacteroidota > Bacteroidia > Sphingobacteriales > Sphingobacteriaceae > Arcticibacter > Arcticibacter svalbardensis. The sequence continues at coordinate 14,765 of NZ_AQPN01000055.1, read as the reverse complement.
CGCTTTCCTATCTGTTTAGTAAATATAAACTTCATCTAATCACCAATGGTTTCAGGGAGCAGGCCCTCATGAAAATTAACCTGTCCAACCTGGGTAAGTATTTTGAAACCGTAGTCATATCTGAAAACGTAGGGGTAAATAAGCCACATCGCGCTATTTTTGAATATGCATTAAACGGAGCGGGAGCGCTTAAAGAAACGAGTGTTATGATCGGCGATAGTATTGAAGCAGATATAAGGGGCGCAATGGATTTTGGAATGGATGCCATCTTTTTTAATCCTACCCTTCAGCAAACACCCACTGATGTCACTACGGAAATACACAATTTGCACGATTTACTGCTTATCCTATGAGTATTCCCGCAACTGCGCTTTCTATAAAAGAGGCCATCACCACATACCTGGCTTTATTAAAGGAAATAGAGGAGGAGGACTTCATTAAACCTCCGCCGCAGGGAGGTTGGTCGCCCTCGGAGATTTACTGCCATGTGATCCAGGTAAACGCAAGGTCTATACTGGCATTGGAAAGATGTATTCATGCAAAACCTAAACATCGAAGTTCCGGGCCGACACTTCTTGCCCGCTTTGTTTTTTTTATAGGGAGATTCCCCCCGCTAAAAATTAAGTCACCACCCAATATAGCCGCCATCGTAACCTGTATCAGTAAAGAACAGGCTAAAAATGATCTGATAAAATCTGCTGAAAAACTCAGGGAACTTCTTCCTAAACTCATAAAAACACCAAAAGATAATAGGATTCGCCACCCCCGTTTTGGTAGGCTTAATCCGCAGGAATGGCTGTGGTTTATTGAAATTCATACCCGTCATCATTTAAAGCAGTTAGAAAGGATAAGAAAAAGTTCATAATATTGCTTTTCTTATTAGGTATTCATCCGGCATGATCAATCAGTTTAGAACATTAAATCCTTTCAACCTGCTCCTTCTTGTACTAGTAGCTGTATTGCTCAGACTTGGAGTGATCTATAATTTACCCCAATCTGTAAATGTATCTCTTGTTGAGCCCTATACCGGAACTTTATTTCATTTACCTGCCGATTTTTTTAGTCCTTTCAGTGCTGTTTTTTATGCACTTATTCTGACGCTTTTTCAGTCACTGCTCCTGAATCGTATTGTTAATAATTACAATCTGCTGCCAAAACCCACTTTCCTGCCTGCATTGATGTTCATAACCATGTCAGCGCTTTTACCTTCTTTCCTGGTTTTAAGCCAGGTGTTACTGGCTAATTTTTTCATGTTATGGCTGATAGAAAAGTTTCTTAGTATTTATAGAAAGGACAAAGCAATAAGCGTTATTTTCGATATGGGAATGATTGTAGGTGCAGGAACCCTGGTTTATTTTCCTTTCCTGGCTATGTTGCCGCTCCTATGGTTTGTACTGATTATATTCCGACCATTTAACTGGCGCGAATGGGTTGCTGGTATTCTTGGTTTTCTAACCGTTTGCCTTCTTCTTACCATGATCAATTATCTGAATGATTCATGGGCAATATTTATTCAAAATGCCTTTCCTTTCGCCAAAGTCCTTCAACCTGCCTCTGCAATAGATATAAAGGATTATTGGGTGTTTTTGCCTGTGCTATTCATCTTATTCTTTACTCTTTTAACGATCAGTCAGAAGCTGAACCGGAGTAATGTCCACTTGAGAAAATCGTACTTAACGCTTCTCTTTATGTTTTTCTTTGCCTTAATATCGGTTTATATCAAAAATCCTTATCATACAAATCATTTCTTACTCACCGTTGCTCCAGTGTCTGTTTTCATGGCTCATTATTTCATTTCTGCTCAGAAACGATGGTTTTATGAATCTTTATACCTTATCCTGGTCGCTTGTATCTTGTATTTTCAGTTTTTTTAACGCTCCAACGGTCCTACATTAACCTTTTTTAACAAATAAAAAGCCATTAGCAATCAAAATTTAAATAGTTTTGTATCATGAAGTTCGGAGTTGTTGTTTTCCCGGGATCAAACTGTGATCAGGATAGTGTTGATGTCTTAGGAAATATATTAGGTCAGGAAGTTGTTAAATTATGGCATAAAGACCATGATCTTCAACAGTGTGATTTTATTATTCTTCCTGGGGGGTTTTCTTTTGGCGACTATCTCAGGTCAGGCGCTATCGCCCGGTTTTCTCCTATCATGCAGGAAGTTATTCAGTTTGCCAATAAAGGGGGTTATGTTATGGGAATCTGTAATGGTTTTCAAATACTTGCAGAAGCCGGACTTGTTCCAGGGGCACTCTTGCATAACGATCATAGAAAATTTAACTGTAAGAATATTTTCCTGAAGCCTCAAACTTTAGATTCACTCGTTACAAACCAGTTGGGTCTGAATAAAGCACTGAAAATTCCTGTCGCCCATGGTGAAGGAAATTATTTTGCTGATGCAGATACACTAAAAATGCTGAATGATCAGGATCAAATCCTGTTTAAGTATTGTGATGAAGCAGGAAATATATCTCTTGAATCTAATCCAAACGGATCTATTCAGAACATCGCCGGTGTTTGTAACAAACAACGTAATGTATTTGGATTGATGCCTCACCCTGAACGTGCTGCAGATTCTTTGCTAGGTAACCAGGATGGATTGGGAATCTTTGAATCTATTTTGAAAACGGTTGATGCTTAATGGTTAATTTGGTTATTGACATTGGGAATACTTTTTCTAAAATGGCCTTGTTCAATAACCGGGAACTTAAAGATATACAGGTTACTGATAGTCTTAGCGTGGAAGCGATTCATAGTTTTTCCCATTCTTATGCTATCAAAAATGCAATCATATCTTCAGTAAAGGAGCAATCATCTGTTTATGAGGAATATTTAAAGTCAAGATGCAATTTTATACGTTTTACAACAACTATTTCTTCGCGTATTGATAACCAATATAAAACACCTCAAACTTTAGGACTTGATAGATTTGCTGCAATTATAGGTTCGGAAGCATTATTTCCTGAATCAAATTGTCTGGCTATCGATGCTGGTACTTGTATCACGTATGATTTTTTAGACGATAAGCGCAAGTATTCAGGTGGTATAATATCCCCTGGATTGAAAATGAGGCTTAAATCTATGCATGCCTTTACGGAAAGACTGCCCTTGGTAGAGCTTGATGAAGATTTTGAAGCTAGTTATGGCAAAAATACCCAAGAGTCCTTACTGGCGGGTGTGTTAAAAGGGTCCGTACATGAAATGTATGGATTTATAAATGATTATTTTACAAAGTGGCCCGATCTTAAGGTCTTAATATGTGGAGGAGATGCGAATTTTTTTGTCAGACAACTGAAAAATAGCATCTTTGCGCGAATTATAAACCCTGAACCCAATCTGGTGCTTATTGGTTTAAACGAAGTTATTCATCAGCATAATGAGTAGAATTTTTAAGAATTTAGTATTAATATTTGTAGTTAGCGGGAGCTTTAGTGCCTATGCCCAAACTACCACTAGTTCCGCTTATTCGCAGTTTGGAATAGGATCCCTAAACGGTTCTTTACTTCCTCAAAGCCGAGCAATGGGTGGAATTTCTGCCGGTTTACGCAAACCAGGCTCATATAACAATATAAACCTGGCTAATCCTGCATCTTATTCTGCCATCAGGCTGACTACTTTTGATGTTGGTCTTTCCTCTGAATATTTAAGCAGAAGCAGGGCAGGCGATTCAGAAACTGACTTTACCGGATCACTGAGTCACTTACTCTTTGCCGTTCCGGTAAGTAAAAAATCAGCATTAAGCTTTGGATTAATTCCTTTTAGCAGTTTGGGTTTCCAATCCAGAGATCGAAGCAAGTTAGATTCCACAACTATTGATAAGGTTTATGGAGGAGATGGAGGTTTATCTAAATTCTATCTGGGTTATGGCGTACAACTGGGCAATCACTTAAGTGTAGGCTTCAATGCTGGTTATGTTTTTGGTAAATTGGAAACAACCGGCTCAACTGAATTTCCTTATGACTATACCGCTTACAATGCCAGGAAACAGGAAAATAGCAGTATCGGAGGATTTAACTTTGATTATGGATTGCAATACTTTACCAACCTATCTCCTAAACTAAAATTAACTTTGGGTTACTCAGGTAGTTACAGTCCTAGCTTAGATCTGGAAAGAAGTACCGTCGTTACCCGATATCTTAAATCTGGCGAAGGTGAAGATGTCGCATCAGATACTACCTTTTTCAATGAAGCTGCAAAATCAACTATTAAGTTACCGATGATGCATACTGCCGGTTTTACCATCGAGAAAACGAATAACTGGTTGATTGGTGCCGATTTTAAATATGGACAATGGAAAGACTATGAAGAAGCTGGAAAAAATATGGGCCTTCAAAATTCATATGGTATCGCTGTTGGTACACAGATTACTCCTGATATCAATTCAGTCGGTAGTTATTTGAAAGTGATCGATTACCGACTTGGATTCAGATATGACAAAACATACATGAATATCAAAAATACCGATATCAATGATATGGCTATTACCCTTGGATTCGGTTTCCCTCTCCAGGCAAGTCCTACCCGTACCACTTTTTACAAAGTAAACTTTTCTGCCGAACTTGGTCAACGTGGTCCCGAATCCATGTCTTTGGTTCGCGAACGTTATGTTAACTTCAGTTTAGGGTTTACATTAAACGATCAGTGGTTTAGAAAGTATAAATTTGATTAACCTTGAAAAGTATCAAAACCTGGGCTTCTGTCAGTTTACTGATTTGCTTCTTCTTCAGTTCCTGCGAGAACGATTTGAAAGATGTAGAAAAGGTATCTGCTGATAATAGCTTACTTCCCGTTGATAAATCGTACGGTGTTGAAGTGATCTATAGTGACTCTGCTGTTGTAAAAGCAAAGATGCTCGCTCCCCAGGTTGACCGGTATAAAGAACAACAATATGATGAAATGGTGAAAGGCGTTACCATCATATTTTATGACGCAAATCAAAAGGAAACTAGTAGGATTGTATCCGATTACGCCATAAGGCGCGAGGCGCAGCAGATTGTGGAGTTGAGAAAAAATGTAGTAGCGACCAATATAAAAGGGGATGTTTATAAATCAGACGAGCTGATATGGGACGAAAAACAACATAAGTTTTATTCCAATAAGTTAGTCCAGGTGAATCAAAAAAACGGCAATGTGCTGTTTGGGACCAGTTTTGAAAGTGACGAAGCCTTTAAAAAACCAAGGATTTTCAATGCCACAGGGAACTTTCCTTCAGGCGGAAATCTTGTAAATTAAATACACTACAGATCATCTGCATTTTTGTGTCCATATAGTTTTGTAAAAATTGTATCTTGCGCGCTCTTTTTAAAGAAGAATAATTAAAAGTTAATATGGGAATAATGAGTTTCTTGCGAAATCGTGCCGGGTTGATCCTGGTAGGAGCTATTGGTTTCGCAATCGTTGCATTTTTACTTGGAGATGTGGTAAAGTCCGGTGGGCCGTTTTTACACGGAGATCGTACTTCAGTAGGTGAGATTGCTGGTGAAAAAGTTCAAATTGATGAGTTTAAAGCTTTAGTAGAGCAAAACGAAACGAACTTTAAGCAACAAATGGGTCAAGCTACGCTGAATCCTCAGATGGCCTCTTATGTACTTGAAAATACATGGAACCAGAAGGTCTCTGAAATATTGATTAATAAAGAAGTGGAACGCCTTGGTTTAACCGTAGGCGAACAGGAACGTATAGATCTTGTTTCAGGAAGGAACCCTGACCCTCAAATTATCCAGGCTTTTGGTAATCCCCAAACAGGCCAGTTGGATAGAAATCAACTTGCTACTTTTCAGAATAACCTGAAAACACAGGATATCAAAAGTCCTGTACGTGAGCAATGGGTTAACTTCCTGTTGTCTATTCAACGCAACCGCTTATTTCAGAAATATAATAACCTCGTAAAGAATAGCATTTACGTTACTTCTCTTGAAGCGCGTGAAGATTATTCTCAACGTAATAAACTGGCGAATTTCAACTACGTGAATCTGGAGTATGCCTCTATACCTGATAATAAGGTTAAGATCACTGACAATGACTACAGTGATTATTATAACGAGAATAAAAATCTATTCCTGAATAAGGAAGAAGCCCGCACATTCGAATATGTAGCTTTTAATGGTAGTCCTTCTAAAAGTGATTCTACAGGTACATTGAAGATGATTCAAAAAATTGCTACCGACTTTAGAACCACACCAAACGATTCTTTATTTGTAAGCATCAATGCGGATACTAAAATGCCCTTGACTTACATGAAAAAAGGTCAGCTTGATCCTGCCCTTGATTCTGCCGTATTTAACGCTGCAGTTGGAACAGTAGTAGGTCCTGTGTTTAGTAATGGTTCTTATAAAGTAGCTAAACTTCTTGATACCAGAATGAGTCCTGATTCTGTTAAAGCGAGTCATATTTTAATTACAGCAGCAACAGCAGGCAGTCCTGAAAGAGCAAAAGTTCAGGCAGATTCGCTTTATACACTGATTAAAGGTGGTGCTAATTTTGCTGAATTAGCTTCCAAATTTGGAGGTGACGCAACAAAAGAAAAAGGAGGAGACTTAGGTACCTTCGCCAGAGGATCTATGATCCCCGCTTTTGAAGAGGCTGTATTTAATGGCAAGCCTGGTGATCTTAAAGTAGTAACCACTCAATATGGTACACATGTTATCCGTATCGAAAAACAAGTTGGCTCTTCCAGAGTAGCTAAAGTTGGTGTGGTAGATAAAATAATCTCTAGCAGTAGCGAAACGCAATCCGCTGCTTTTTCTAAAGCTTCCGCTTTCCTTTCTGCTGTTGATGATGCAAAATCATTTGATGCACGTGTTAAAATAGATGGTCAGACTAAATTGGTTGCTGAAAATCTTACAGCATCTCAATCTAATATAACCGGAATTGAAAATCCACGTGAACTCGTTCGTTGGGCATTCGAAGCGAAAGAAGGTGACATGACCGATAAGGTATTTGAACTTGGTGACCGTTTCGTTGTCGCAAGGATGACTGATATCAGACCTGTTGGAATCTTACCTTTAGAGAAAGTGAAAAAACAGATTGAACCTATGGTTCGTAATCGTGTAAAAGCAAACATGCTTGCTGAGAAATTTGAAGCTGCCCTTTCTGGAGCATCATCTATCAATCAGGTAGCATCTAAAGTTGGTCGTCCGGTTACTCCGGTTCAGAACATCGTATTTGCCAATCCTGTTCTTCCTGGTGTTGCTCAGGAAAACAAAGTGGTAGGTACCGTATTCGGATTGCAGCCTAAAAAGCTTTCTAAAGTAATCAAGGGTGAACAAGGTGTATATGTAGTGATGGTGAACGGATTTACTAATCCTGCATCTTTAACCAATACAGTAAATCAAAAACAACAAATTTCTCAGGCTTTAGAACAACGTGCGCAAGGACAGGTTCTTGAAGTGCTGAAAGATAAGGCCAATGTTAAAGATTACAGAATCAAATTCTTTTAATCCTGCACTGAGCTAAAAAAGAAAAATCCCAAAGATCACTCTTTGGGATTTTTCTTTTTTAAGCTATTTCGTAAAACAATTTGCTGTTGTAAGTTTTTACTTTTAACTTATAACAAATGCCGAAACATACACGACATTTGTGTTTTTGATAGAAGATAATGGAAATACAGGAAAATATAGTCAATAGGGTAGCACAAAGCGGACTGATCAGCTTCGATCCGGCCTCCCTGAATGCGACTGGTGAAAGAGTCCTTTATGATATAAAGGATAATTTGTTCCACGGCCTTTTACTGCGTGAAAAAGACTTTCGTGAATTTATTAAACAATACGACTGGTCACAATATCAAGGCAAACACGTAGCTGTCATCTGTTCATCAGATGCTATTGTCCCAACCTGGGCTTATATGTTGCTGGCAAACAAGATGCAACCATTTGCCGCTACGGTTATTTTCGGCTCTCTTGAAACGCTGGAAACAGTTTTGTTTGATCGTGCAGTTCAGGCGCTCGATGTGGAACAATTCCGCGATCAGCGTGTTGTCATTAAAGGATGCGGTGATATACCGGTTCCTGTTTCTGCTTATTCCGCACTCACCAGTAGACTCACCGTTGTAGTAAAAAGTATTATGTATGGTGAACCTTGTTCTACAGTGCCGGTATACAAGCGTAAAGACTAGATGTATAGCATGAGGAAAATCTTAATACTATTCCCGTTATTACTGTTGATGACAGGGGCTTTCTCTCAAAGCCTGAAGTATCGTAAAGCTCCTGCCTTTAAAGCTGGTGAAGAGCTTAAATATAGATTGAGGTATGGTTTTATTACAGCTGCGGAAGGAACACTAAATGTTCTTGATTCTGATGTTAAGTTTAATGGCCATCCTGTCTATCATTTATTAGTGCAAGGACGTACTTCCGCCTCGTTTAACCTTTTTTATAAAGTAAGGAACAGGTACGATTCCTATATTGACAGAACGACACTGCTTCCCTATTTATACACTGAAAACATCAGGGAAGCCAACTACAGGCGTCAGGATAAGGTTCGGTTCAACCAAACAGCGAATACGGTTACAGGTAAAAAAGGAACCTTTGCTGGCAGGGATATGACCTTCGACCTCGTATCCTCTTTTTACTTTGCCCGTAGTCTCGACCTATCCGGTATCAGGGTAGGAACTGAATTCACCATTCCTTATTTTCTGAATGATGAGGTTTCGGAATTGCAGATTACTTATGTAGGAAAAGAGCGGATCAAAACCGCAATTGGTACCTTTAACTGCCTTAAATTTAATCCTTCTATCAAACCGGGCCGGATCTTCAAAGATGATAGCAAACTATATCTGTGGATCACAGATGACGGAAACCGGATCCCCGTAAAGGCACAGGTAGAAATCCTTGTAGGCTCTGTTACCCTCGAAGTCACAGCTGTAAAGGGACTTCTGCACTAATATAGAACGATAATACGTTCTTTTATTACGACCTTTGCCTCTTTCAAATTCAAATGATATGTTAGAAGTACAGAAAACCCTGGTGCATGAGGATGTTTTGAGTGAGAGTTTTGTGTGCAATCTCGATAAATGTAAAGGCGCTTGTTGTGTAGAGGGCGACTCAGGTGCTCCTCTTGAAATGACAGAATTAAAGATTCTGGAAGAAATTTATCCCCTTGTTAAGCCATATATGACTGAAAAGGGCATTGAAACCATTGAGCGCACCGGTACATGGGTAAAAGATTTCGAAGGTGATCTTACTACACCCTGTGTGGATGATAACAAGGAGTGTGCTTATGTGATGTGGGAAAACGGAATCAGTAAATGTGCGATCGAAAAAGCATATCTGGACGGTAAAACCCATTGGAAGAAACCAATCTCCTGCCATTTATACCCCATCCGTATCACCGCTTACCCCGAATTTGATGTACTAAACTATGATCGCTGGCATATTTGCAAACCAGCCTGCGCCTTTGGTAAAGAATTAAAAGTACCTGTATATCGGTTTTTAAAAGAACCTCTGATCCGTAAATTCGGCGAAGATTGGTATAACGAACTGGATCTCTCCGCTGTAGAATACGCTAAGACTATATAAAACTAAAAAAGAGGATGTCCCCAATCTGGAGACATCCTCTTTTTAATTTATAGCTCTTCTTAAACTGTTGTTTTAATACAAAGCTCTTTCATTTGTACCTCAGCAATAGTAGAAGGCGAATCAATCATCACATCCCTGCCTGAATTGTTTTTTGGAAACGCAATGACGTCCCGGATAGAATCCAATCCTGAAAATATAGAAACCAGGCGATCGAATCCAAAAGCTATCCCACCATGTGGAGGAGCACCATATTCAAAGGCATCCATTAGGAACCCGAATTGTTTCTGGGCTTCTTCGGGAGTAAATCCAAGATGTTTAAACATCAGCTCCTGAAGTGTACGGTCATGGATCCTGATCGAACCACCACCAATCTCTGTTCCATTGATCACCAAATCATAAGCATTTGCTCTTACTTCTTTAGGATTAGTATCCAGCATGGCTATATCTTCTGGTTTAGGAGAAGTAAAGGGGTGATGCATGGCATGGAAGCGGTCAGACTCCTCATCCCATTCCAATAAAGGAAAGTCAACAACCCATAATGGTGAAAATTTAGTTTTATCTCTAAATCCTAATCTGCTGGCCACCTCAAGGCGGAGTTCGCTCAATTGCTTGCGCACCTTTTCCGATTTCCCGGATAAGATCAGGAATAAATCTCCCGGCTCTCCGTTAAACGAAGCGGACCAGGCTTTCAGATCTTCTTCTGAATAAAACTTATCTACAGAAGATTTCAACGTTCCATCTGTGTTAAAACGGCAATAAACCATACCGGTTGCTCCAACCTGAGGACGTTTAATAAAGTCTGTCAGTTCATCCAGTTGCTTACGGGTATAATGTGAGCAACCCTTCGCATTAATGCCTACAACAAGCTCTGCGCTATCAAAAACAGGAAATCCTTTCCCTTTAGCTAAGTCAGTAAGTTCCACAAACTGCATATCGAAACGCGTATCCGGTTTATCGGAACCATAAAGGCGCATGGCATCAAAGTAAGTCATTCTTGGAAAAGGTGCCATATCCAATCCTTTTACCGTCTTAAACAAGTGATGTGTTAACCCTTCAAACAGGTTTAAAATATCTTCCTGCTCGATAAAAGACATCTCACAATCGATTTGTGTAAACTCAGGCTGACGGTCTGCACGCAGATCCTCATCACGGAAACACTTTACAATCTGGAAATACCGGTCAAAGCCCGATACCATTAATAATTGTTTGAAAGTCTGTGGCGACTGTGGCAGGGCATAAAACTCACCCGGATTCATGCGGCTTGGTACCACAAAATCTCTTGCCCCTTCCGGCGTAGACTTAATCAGAACAGGAGTTTCCACTTCAAGGAAGTCCTGTAAATCCAAATATTTACGAATCTCCTGAGCCATTTTATGACGCAGGATCAGGTTATTACGCAGTGGAGCACGGCGCAGATCCAGGTACCTGTATTTCAAGCGCAAGTCATCACCACCATCCGTTTCATCCTCAATTAAAAAAGGAGGAAGTTTGGCTGGGTTTAGTATTTCTAAGTTAGAAACCTTTAATTCAATATCTCCGGTAGCTATTTTAGGATTTTTATTGGAGCGTTCAACAACTGTTCCTGTTACTTTAATTACATATTCCCGGGATACCTCACGTGCTTTGGCACATAAAGTGGGATTCTCTTCCTCATTAAAAACAAGTTGCGTAATTCCGTAGCGGTCACGGACATCGATAAAGGTCATTCCTCCAAGATCACGGGATTTTTGTACCCATCCGGCAAGGATAACTTCTTTACCTAAATCAGCTAAAGTTAATTCACCGCAAGTATTCGTTCTATGCATAAAAGTTTTATTAGAACTGCAAAAGTAATTTTTTAGAAAATAGGAATCCATGAAGAACTCAACTTTCCTTAAAAACCCTCTCTTAGTATTATATATATTGATTTAATTGTTAGCGGAAGAAGAAAGAACCTCCGGAGTTGTGATATCACCTTCAAAGACCAATTGTGCAGGACCTTCTAAAAAAATGGAATTGAAATGCGCACCGTCATATTTAAAACGAACATTCAGCTTTCCCCCTAAAACCTTGATCTTCGTCGATCCCTCACCCGTCTGGTTTTTACTTTTTGCCATAGCTAAAGCAACAGCCGTAGCGCCGGTTCCGCAGGCAAAGGTTTCATCCTCAACTCCGCGTTCATACGTGCGCACAAAGTAATGGTCGTCCATTTCCTCGACAAAGTTAATATTGATCCCCTTTTTCTTATAGGTATCATTATAGCGGATAGCTTTTCCCTCTGCGTAAACATCCTTGTGCTCCAGATCAGCTGCCAGCAATACGTAATGCGGTGATCCTGTGTCTAATACAGAAGCAGCACCATCGGCAGAAATGTCATTTACATTGCTCATTTGCAGACTTACAAAATCGCCCTGCTCTGAAATTTTGGCATAATGGGGACCATCTACTGCCAAAAAGTTGGTTTCCAGTCCGATAACACCCAAATGTCGCGCAAAAGCTACGATACAACGACCACCATTTCCACACATGCTGCTGGGCTGACCATCTGCATTATAATAGATCATCTCGAAATCGAAACCCGCTTTAAGCTGCAAAAACATCATTCCATCGCCTCCAACTCCAAAACGCCGATCACATAAAGAAGCAATTAGAGCAGGATTTTGATGATTTATACTGTTATTGCGGTTATCAACGAGTATAAAATCATTCCCCGCCCCCTGGTATTTGTAAAAATGCACTTTCATTTGAATACGAATCAATTCCTATACAAGATTACAAAAAATCGTTGATAAGCCTTGGGGAAAAACTATATGTAAATTTTAACGTTTAACATTTTTTAACACTACTTATGGCATTCATCTGTTGCATTTACCGTTGTAGTGGTATTACATTTGATATTACAATAAACACAACTATATAAAAAAGATGAGAAGAATAGGTTTAGCGTTTTTAACTGCATTATTCGGAGGTGCAGTGGCAATAGGCGGATACAAGCTTATAGAGAACAACACATCCGCGAAAATGGGGATCGAGGATAAGCAGAAAGTTTACTTCACGAATAACCCGGTTAGTGTTGCCTCGACAGGAGAGGTAGACTTTGTTCAGGCTGCCGCAGCAGTAACGCCAGGCGTAGTACATATACAAACTACGTACGGTGGCAAACAAACCGATTCACAAGGTGAGGAAAGTGAAGGAAGCGGAGATCCAATGGAAGAAATGTTTCGCAATTTCTTTGGTAACCCAAGAGGAGACAATGCACAAAGACAGCCAACCAGAGCATCTGGCTCAGGTGTCATCGTTAGTCCGGATGGGTATATTGTAACCAATAATCATGTGGTTGAAAAAGCGAGTAAGATTGAGGTGATCTTAACGGATAACCGTTCTTATGAAGCCAAAGTAATTGGTCGTGACCCCAATACAGACCTTGCCCTGATTAAAGTTGCCGCTACAGGTTTACCTGTTGTTAAACTGGGTAACTCAGATAATGTGCAGGTAGGAGAATGGGTTTTAGCCGTAGGATATCCTTTAACCTTGCAAACAACCGTTACCGCGGGTATTGTGAGCGCTAAAGGTAGAAGCATCGGGATCTTGAATGAACAAGATGAACAACAGGGACAGGGGTATGGAAATAGACAATCTGCGGAACCCCGTACAAATTCAGCTATTGAGTCCTTTATTCAAACGGATGCGGCTATTAACCGTGGAAACAGTGGGGGTGCGTTAGTTAACGCCCGAGGAGAACTGATCGGAATTAACGCCGCTATCGCCTCTCAAACCGGCTACTATGCTGGTTATGGATTTGCTATTCCAGTAAACCTGGCTAAAAAGATTATGGATGACTTTATCAAATTCGGTACAGTTAAACGTGGCTTTGTTGGGGTTACTTTCGTGGAATTAAATGCCAGTAATTCTAAAGAATTGAAAGTCAGTGAAATCAGTGGTCTTTTAGTAAATAACGTGGTTAAAGGTGGTGGCGCAGCTGCTGTTGGCATCCAAAAGGGCGATATCCTAACCAAGATCAATGGTAATAAAATTATGGCTGGTTCTGATCTTCAGGAACGCGTAGCACGTTTACGGCCTGGCGATAAGGTCGAATTGGCTTATCTTCGTGAGGGTAAAGAACGAACTGCTTCAGTTACACTGAAGGGTGAGGCTGACCTGGAAATTGCAAAGAGCACAAAATCTCCTTCAGCAATATACAATACGCTTGGAGCAAGCTTTAGTCCGGTCTCCGCTGCACAGAAACAACGTTACCGCATTACAGGTGGTTTGGTTGTAACCGGTGTGCGTCAGGAAGGTCTCTTTAATAGTTATGGAATAGAGAGAGGAACCATCATTACTACTATCAATGAAAAACCAATCCATAAGATTGAAGATATTGATGGTGCCTTAGCGGTAAGCAAAAATAATATGCTCCGGATCAATGGTATATCTCCTGACGGATCAAGAGTCATGATGACTTTTCCTTTAGCTGATTAATTATTTTTTAAATAGATTTTTTTAGCCCCTTGCTTAGTGCAGGGGGCTTTTTTTGTTTATATGAGTTTTAAAGATTAACCTTAAATGGGTTTTATCGCTATCCAACTGGTATTGCGCTAATATAAACTGTATTAGTATAAAAACAAGAACTAAATTATGCTGAGATGAATCGGAGATAATCCCGTAATAAGTCCGACATGGACGTCCATAAATGGGACTTATGCCTGGATGTACAGGGTTTGTTTTTGGCTTCATTAAGCAGATTTTAGGCTGATTTATACTATTTAATGAGCAAAAATTCAGAGTTAAGAAAAATCTGCTGTATTCTTACCCTTTTTTGTCTTTTTTAGGAAGTTATGCAAATACTTTGCTTTAAGATTTCTATAACGATTACCTTACGAGACTAATGTAATCAAATCGCTATTATGGCTTATGTAGATAAAAATGGAATGATCCGCGGTACCGCAGGATCCGTCGTATACCGTACTTACGGCAAAAAGAACCTGATTCAAGGCAAACCTAAAGCATTTAAACAAACCCCGGAAAGTATTAAAACTTCGACAGAATTCGGGCTTTCCAGCTCTGCTGCTGCTATTATTCGCAGGGCATTTGATCCGGCCTATCTTTTTCGGGATGGGGCAGCGGTTAGTCGCAGTACCCGTTATGTGTACCATAGCATCCGAAACAGTACCAGTGGTTCTGTAGGTAAAAGGGATTTGCATGATGCAGACCTTTCTTACCTGAACGGTATGGAATTTAATGCAGACAGTCCGCTGGCCGATGTGCTCCGTG
>NZ_AQPN01000054.1 GCF_000403135.1 Arcticibacter svalbardensis MN12-7 | reverse complement strand
GGCTTACACCGTTTACAAAAAGTTCTGCTTCATCTGCATTAGAATAAATTTTCACCATTCTAGCTTCATCTTTATCTCCCCAACGTATTGGCCAACTATGTCCGTAAATATGCACCATCAATTTTTTTGTCCAATAAGATTGGAAAACATAATAAGCTTCTTTCTTTGTGAAATCTCTTTCCACTACACCTTTTTGATTTACATAAGGGACTGGATTATCAGGCCGAACCGGTGTAGAAAAATCCTTAAATGGCCAATATGCACTTCCACTTAACCAAGCCGTTTATTTTCTCGAATATTAATCCAAGAACAGAAGCATTAATTAACGAAACCGTAAGCGGCATATTTTTACTGAGTTGGGGTTGATATCAACACCAAAGAGGCAGTTTCCTATAATGGTTTGCTTCTCGTGAAATAGTCCTGCAAGACGAGTTCGAGGGTATCCCTATCCATTTGCTTTTCTTCATTTTCCAAAGCTTAAATTTTAATGTGTACGACCTTTATGTCTGTATTTTTTCTTCTTCGTCCTTTTTAATTCGGAAGGGAGTTCATCCGCTCCGAATTCTGTCCTAGTCAAGTCATTGAGCAACATGAAAATCTGCTTTTCAATATTGCCAGTTTGATGTGCTTGTCCTTCTGTTTTTTGTTGACGCTCCAAAAATTTAAATTCATGGAAATGAATCCCATCTTTTTGTTCTTTTACAATTCCTATTTGCTCATTATAAAGTTGCCTTTTCAGTTCCAGCACCTTCTCAATCTTTGCCAATGAAAAACCAACTTCGCTTCCTTTCACTTTTACCTTCTTGTTATCTATAAAAGAGATGCCCCGCCCCTTAATAATCTGATAACCCAAAGCTTTCATCTGCTTTTCAAATTCTGGATAGCTCACTGATGTTTCCAATGAATTTCTGATATCGTGTTTCAACCTTTCCTTTCTGCTGTCATGCCTTGGAATTCTTCTTTCGCTAGGCGGAAGAAAAGCCCTTGGGCTCAACACTTCCTGTAAACCATATTGCTTCTCCAGTTTTCTTCACAAAGCCGACATCCGTTTGTAGCTGTTCCCATCTTTTGCAGCTTTACCATCAAAACCAACACGGTTGGCCGCAATATGGATGTGCTGTTCTTTGGTATCCTTATGGAGTACGCAGATGTACTGATGGTCACCGACACCAAACTCTTCGGCGGCTACCCCTTCCAATCTCTGAAAGTTGGCATTTGCTCAGTTTTTCTCCAGGAGCTAAACGGAGCGAAAGATGGAGCACCGGCTTCTCGCATCTCCTGCTCAGTTTCTGAACATCCCTGAACTGGCTCGCCAGTTCTTTCTTGTTGCCAAAGCACTGATTGTAAAAAAGCACCTCCGCCCGGTTATGGTGCTGTAGTTTTTCTTCCTTAGACAGCTTTGCTTGTTGCTCCTCGGTCAGTTCTCTTTTGTCTTCCAGACAATAACTGATGCAGTGATAAGGTGATTTTCCTATCGAGACATGGCCTATCATTTCAATTTTTCCTTGATCAATATGGCTAACTGTTTCACTTCAATGGATTGTACATTCAATCTTGCTCTTTCAATGGCATTCAGTTCCTCCTGTCCATTTCGCTTTTTAGCAATCTGGTTCAGGTTTGCCGCCAGATGGTTTAGCGTTCCAGTCATGGTTAATATCTCTTTACTAAGGGCTTTGTTCTGCTGATTGATTTTTCCCGCTAGACCCAATTCCCTCAAATATTCCGACGTGTTCAAATGGACAGCTTTTGCCTTGGCTTCGATTACCTTTTTTTCATACGACGTACATTTGATGGTGATATAGCATTCCTTTTTAATTTTTTTTCTCGGACGTCCTCCCTTATTTCTTTTATCCTCTTCCATAAGCTTATCATTGTCTTAAAATTTTTGAATGCGATAGCATGAGAAAATCTTTTCCTTCATCCCCGAAATTCAATGGAGGGGATGGAGGAAAACCGGCGTTTTGGTGCAACCAAAACATAGCTGGCTACCTGCAAAACGGCAAAAGAGATTTCGTTAAACATCAGGGGTAAATAAACCATCATGAATCACAACCTGACTTCCTTTAAAATGATCATAGGAAGGCTCATAATCTATATAGCCATAGGAGACCAGTTCTCTAATGCACTTGTGATAAGTTGCTGTAGATTTAATCTTGCTGATCTTCATCAGCTGTCTTCTGGATATGCGGAAAGGAGAAATAAACCGGCTTCTTTCCCAAAGAGAGAATAGAGAAATGAAAAGACAAATATGCGCAGGGTGCAAGCGACTATCCTGAGAAACAGGAATTAGGAATTTCGTTAAACTAGGCATGATTACCTCCTTCTAGTAAACTGTTGATATCCGATGATTTATAATACATCGTTCCACCAATTTTGGTATAGCGAAGCGTTCCATTGATGCGAAGGTTCTGTAAAGTTCCCGGAGAGATGTTCAACAATTTTCTGACCTCCGCACTTTTCAGCCATTGACGGCTTCCTTGATGTTCTGAAGGTTTAATGAGTTTGCTGATTTCGGTTAACAGTTTGGATTTGAACTGCATCAGGTCTTCTTTGGTGATGATTTCTACTGACATGATCTATATTTTATAGGGTTCATAATTCCAATCGCAGCTGAACAAAAAAACATTAAAGTGCCATTGATTTCCCTACAAAAGTCAGGTGGAAAGAGCGGGTTTGAATGACCAAGGGTGGCGTTTGGTCATGGGTAGTGAGTAAACAGGGTTAGCCTTGTTTTTTGTTTGGAATGATTTTGAAGATCTTGTCTTCATCTGCAACATCAGAGCCTTTGATGAGCTTATCTTTTTTATTGGCTGGGAAATAATTCCTTGCGGTGTTGATGGGAATTTCTTTCTCGCCATGAAGGAAATATCTGGAGAGCATCTTATACCATGGACTCTGTGTCTGTGAGCGGAAAAGTTTCCTTTCATCGGGAGAGGATTGTTCCTGAAGTTGAAGAAACAGATCAATAACAGTCGCCAATTTACCTTCTGTAATACTGATCTTTTCGGCCGATTCGTACTGGTTGAGTTCCTTGATATGGCCTTCTAATTCTTCAATATTTACTTTCAGTTTTTGGATGTGTTCTTCTTTTTCTGCTAGTAAAATCTCCAGAGATTTATGGTGATTCCATTGGTCTATGGAGTATAAGAATTTCAGAAATTGATTGCATTTTCTTAATGATTCTTTATTCAGTATATGCCTTGAACCGAAAGGGGTATGTTGTTTATAATAACTGATTCTGGTGGTGGTTAACTCATAGATATAGCTGAAGAATTCTTTTTCTTCACTGGCATTTTCTTTCAGAAAATATTCCAAATGATACTGATAGAATGCTGGATATTCGTCTTCATTCAATTCGTAAAGTTTCAAAAAAAAGAAGTTATCAGCATAAGATTTATTGAAGATAAAAGGGCGACCTAACTCGAAACGGTGAGGTGAAAAGTTGAATGGGTGGCGGAGTTTGAAGTAGGTGTTGCTCATAGTTTTATTAGGTGATTTGAGATTTTGAAGCAAAAATCTTTCCACTATCTTCCTAGCATTTAGGGCAAAACATAGAATTAAGATGAACTATTTTTCCGTTTATCTCATTTCGAACCTGTGCATTTTTTGCAACAGTTGATTCTCGATTTTTTATCTTTCTTCATCATTCCTAAAGGTGTTTACACATCAATATCTTTTAATACCATTGGTTCTTGATATCTAATGATTTAGTCAGTTGTCACAAGTAAGTATATCCTTAATTATGAATAATGAAATCCTATATGTCACTTTTTTGCATAAAAATGTGACACATATATATGCATTTTAATGATGACAAATTTATCACACTTTATCAATCGAGCTCAGTCTAATAGTCTAGTAACTCTTTCAGAACAGCATATAGTTGGCCGTGTTTATTGGGATTTTTCTCTTTGAGATTCTGAAGATTTTGTAGTTTCCAACGTACGGACGGGTATTGTTCGTAAGGGTATTTATCCCATAAAGGGGTCAGGTTCTTGAAACTCAGCAGGAATTCCTTATCCTCTTTGGTAAGGCTTTTTCGTATCACATCAATGAGCACCGCTCTGGTTTGTTCATATTCCTCATAGCTGAATTCCTCTGTGGACATTCCGTTGAACTGGTTTGCCAATGCCGAACGCTGGTCTTGTAAATTGGGATTAAGCATTTCATTGAAGGGTCTTTCACTGCCCAGTAGGCAGTACAAAAATCCTTTTTTGATTTCTTCCGTAAATCCTTCATTTGCCAATAAATATTTTACATCGAAAAGATCACGCGGATGTTGCCTGTCAAGTGCTGCGCAGATTTTTCCACCATAAAGTTGTCCTAGTGGAACTACTGCTATCTCACAAAACACACCATATTCATCCTGAGCCTTTATACATAATGGCAGTATTACAGGCTCTGCAAAAGTCCCCCTGCCAACCAAGTTGACCTCCAGCTTTACCGTGGCGACCTTTGTTGAAATTATCAGTTTTCCTGTAGCTGCTTTTAACGTTACTGTTATCCCAGGTACATTTCTTTCCAGATTAGTCTTTATCCTTTCTAGTGCTTCGGCGATATGCTGAATTGTCGAGACCCGATCTTCGACATTCAAATAAGTGAGATCAATATCGACAGAAAGTCTCGGCATATCTCGAATGAACAAATTGATCGCAGTGCCACCATGAAGCGCTAGGCTTGCTTCTTTAGCAACTTCTGGCAAGACTTTTAGTAAAAGACTTACCTGAGCTTTATAAAGTTGTTCCATAATCTATTAATTCTTTTGGGACTGTAATTTCAAATTCCGGGACATATATCCCGCCGGGTAAGATACTGCGTTTGCCCTTACCCAAATCTATTTTGGATAGATTGATATGCTTGTACCAAGAATGGGCTACCTTTTTGGCCATAAACAGGAACAGCCTTTTTACTTTTACCGAACTGCAACTCTCTAGTAGTTCCTGTACAGAAGATGGCCGCAGGTTGTTTATTCCTTCCATTAACTCATAACACTCCATCAAAGCCATTTCTTTTGGAGCAAGATAAAGGCACTCCAGTATAGCTCTTGCTGGACCGGATATTTTGACTTTAAAGTTTCGTGTTTCATGCTCTATCAGACCTAAATCAGGTGGAAGAAATGCTGATGAATAATAGTTCAAAACGGAATCCCAAGGATAAGTCATGAACCACTTTGGTAACTTCTCACCCTCCTGACCAAATAGAATAATTTCCTTTTTTCCCATTTCTAAGTAATGAGACCGTCCCTGTAATGCTAAAGCTGAACCTGCACCAATATGCAGCGACATACCAACTTGATTTTGCATTGCATACAATGCTCCTTCTATATCCACTTTATCACCGGTCCGTTTCATTGCACCTGTACCGATAGACTCTAGCCATTTGCTACTTCTGTATCTTTTTTGCAACTCAGGACTATAGCCTTTTCCGCTAAGCCAAGAACTTAAAAGCACGGTCCCGTAGGGTTGCAATTGCATTAGTTGGTTTATTTTAGATGAATTATCTGCACTCATAGTACCAAAATAGGAACTAAAATAAACTTATCCAAATTTAAGTTTAAATAAATACACAACATGGTACTGATAGTACCTCTGTATTAATAAAAATAAACTTATTTGGTTTTAATATCTCCAAAACCTATGGCAATTCGACTATTAGTAAAAGATGTGACTTTTTGAATAAATATCAGAACTAAAAAATATCCGCCATGCTACTTATTTACTTTAATTTCGATACCACTCCAAGTTCTACCCCAAAAAGCATCAATACTTGATTAACCTTATCCATTCGTAAAGTTGGTTTTCCCTGTTCCATCTCACGTACAACTCTCAGTCCGACGCCTGCTTTGGATGCAAGGTCTTTTTGTGTGAGATTTAGCGATTTTCGTTTTTTCTTTAAATATTGCGATAACATATTATACCCTTTCGGGTACAAATATATATTATTATGGAATAATTATACCCTATCAGGATTAAATCGAGATAGTCTAATTTTTAAAATCTTAGTAATATTTGAAGATAAAGCAGCAAAATTAAGAGCCAATGACAATTTTACTATGATAAACCATCTGTCTTAGTCATCGTTATGTGACCCTAAGTCAATCGGATAGATTTCACTTTTTTACGTAAAAAAGGGCTCCAAAAACTTTATGTGAATACTTGAATTATGTTCTGTTTTGCCAGTTTGGTAGGCCTCCCGAAAAGACTATGCTGCTTCAGCTGGTTTTTTCATTTATTTCAGGGTACAGCTCATGCTGAAATAGGGTAAACTTTTTAGGGTAATAGAATTCTAGGCTATGTGAATTTGGTATAGGTCTTCTTTGCGATTTGAATGGCTTGAATGGGAAATTAGGGGTGTAGTTGTCCGGTTGAATGAGTACCACCATGCCTGCATAAGCTGTAATCGAAACAAATGAAGTACTCCTCCAAATTGCAAAAAGAATAAGTATGGTCTCCAGGTACTTCATTTTATTTCTATTAGCTATTCCGAACAGGGCAGATATTCACCCTTAGTTCCATAAAATCTAATTTCGCGATAAAGCATACTGATGTCCATACACCTTTCGGACAAGGGTGAGTGAATTTTTGGCCATAACGGGCGCCTTTAATTAACGGTCAAATAAGTCACTCGGCGGATAGCCAAAAAAGCGGATAAATTGCCGGGTAAAGGCTGAGGGAGAAAAGAATCCGAGTTGCTCTGCCACAAGGGTTATGGTCATCTTATCATTTTTTAACATGTTGTGGGCTTGCTGCATGCGTTTTTGGGTAATGAAGTGCTGCAAGCTTATGCCATAAATAAACCGGTGCTGTCTTCTTAGCGTTCGGGAGTTTATCTCAAACCTTTCAGCCAGGCTGTTTATGGTTTCGGTTTTTCCGTTAGTTATGGTTTCGGTCAGATAGCTTCTGATGATGCGGAGGTTATTCTTTTGTTCGGGTGACAGGAGCTTACCGCCGAGCTTGAGGCTGGCATTATAGGCAGATAGTAGTTGTTCAATGATTTCATAAATTCTCAACTCTAACTTCATCTTATTTTCTGCATGACATTTTTCCAGTTTGAAAAGCAGCATTTCAATATGCTCATCGATGAACCGATGAGGAAGGACCTCAATTTCCTTGCTTTTTGTAATGACCTTATCCATTAATGCCTGCAGGTCCGGAAAAGATCCTCTTGTTTTATCCAACCACTCTGGTGAAATGACAATGTATAAAATGGCATGATTGCCTGGCGCTAATGTTACGGAATACGTCCCTGCAGGTGTATAATCAGCATAGTACTGACCTTGTGCCGTGTCCACTATTTCCTTTTCATCAGCGGTATAAAAGGTAAAGCGGCCATCCAGGATATAAACCAGAAACAAATCAGGCTGAGCGGTACTGAACTTTACCGTGATTGGTTGATGAACCCGGCATTCGAACAATTCCAGATAGGCCAGCTTGAGGCTATAGAATTGATGAAGGATCTCCGCCTGGAGAGATTTGATAAAGATAGCTTCTGTGAAGCCTGCCCTGTAGCGGAAACCGGCAGGCCGTTTCCTTGTATAGGAGGCATTGTCCTGCATTTCTTTTGGGAACTCGATCGACACCGGTGCTTTCATCTGCCTTTATTTTATAATCCAGATTTTCATAATCAAGATCGGAGAGGCAAATAAACGTTGAGTCAGATAGCCAGTCAAGTGACACATGTGACATTTAATTATGTCACACGCTTCTAAAAACGGCCTTTACGGCCTTAAAACGGCGTAATTTGGGTGACAAAATGATTGCGATTTTTTTTAAATTTATTTTTTATTAGGCGTATTAAAGCCTGTAAAAATAGCGGTTATTTAAATTTTGTAATCATTACACCTAGCATAAAATGGATATGTCTTACAAACCAGAACAGTATAATTCCCTCTCACCATATTTGATTGTTGATGATGCGCAAAAATTAGTGGATCTGCTGAAAATCGTATTTGATGCAAAGGAGTTAAGGCGATTTGATCACGAAAATGGAAACATTGCCCATATTGAACTGCGATTGGATGACAGCATTCTTATGATCAGCAATAGCACAGATATTTATCCAGCAAATACGACAATGCTTCATATTTATGTTCCAGATGTTTTTAAAACTTTCGACCTGGCAATTAAGAATGGTTGCGAAATAATTGAAAGACCTTTAAACAAAGAAGGTGACCCTGACACAAGGGGCTCATTTTACGATTTTGCGGGCGACTATTGGGCAGTGAGCACACAAATAAATTAAGTATCAAATAAAGACCAAATTATAAGTTTTAAAATTGTCGACTACACGTCAAAAGGTTGTTGGTGCTATTAATAGAATTCATAAACTACCTGCTTAATTATTTTGCTATATCGCTAAATAATTCTTTCCCTTTTTCTGTCAGTATGTACTTGCCGCTTCTGTCAGCTCCGGAAAAGATAATTAAGCCTGCATCCTTCAATTGCTTAATATCTCTTTGGCCTGTTGCCCTTTTTATATCAAATGTCGCTATTAAAGCTCCAAATGTTACACCTCCTTGTTTTTGAATCAACTTCAATTCTTCAGTCAGTCTTTTGCGTACTTGAATACTTACAGCATCATTTACAGCATCATTTACAGCATCATTTACAGCATCATCGGTTGTAATAGATGGTATTTCACGCCCCTCATGAGTTGGTTCTCCAATTGGTATAACTGTTTTAAACAACTTATCTTCTATAAATTGAGGCTGCTGGCCTGGACTATAGTATTTGAGAAAACGATAAACATTCACCCCTGAACCTAATTCGTCCACCCTTCCTAACTGGATAAAAAACTTTGCAATAAGTGGATTCTTGGGAAATGGTACAAAAAATTCTGGCAATAGTAAACCGTTACCATGTGGATTGTTAGCATTGATGATCTCAACACGATCTTTGTAGATAATGAAGGTGGCGGGGTGTGCATTGATGTACTCCCTGTGAATGATCAGGTTTGCGATTACTTCCCTGAAAATGTAAGATCGAAGGCTGACCCTCTGGTCGCCCTGCAAAAAGAATTTATCAGGTAGGTGTTTCTCGACAAATGCCATGAGTTGATCGTAGGCTTCAATAAGGTTGGTCTGAATGTAAAGCCGGTCGTCGTAACGAAGTAAGTCATCACGTCTGACAAGTGCATCGATTTTATAATGAGATACCACGTTTAGGATAGTTTCATCTTTTCCGAATAATAATACTGCCGCGAGATTATATCCTTCCGTATTAGTCGTGGTATCGCGCCCATATAAACCAGCAATTTTCAGCAGCTGTTCATCATCAAGACGGAGCCAGGGATGATTAACATTGTTGCTCCGGATCAGGTTGCGGACAATCGTGAATAGTTCCGGTTTAAAATCAGCTAAGGTTAGTCCCGGGTATATGATTGCTTCTGTATAATAGTTGCGCTTTCGATTAAAAAGCAATGCAATCTGTGAAGGCTGTGTGACTTTATAATCTCCTTCGTGTCCGCGGTCAAAAATGATACCAGCAGATCTATGTACCTCTGAACTTTCCGGTACTGCAATATGCAGGATTCGTTTATCATCTATAGTATATAATTGTGGATGTAAGATGAAGGGAGGATCAAGCTTACTTGGGTTATTTGATAAGTTGACCAGATCAGAAGTGATACGGGCAACTTTGTCAGCGTCCACACCAACTAAAGTTCCATCGTCCTTTACACCCAGCAGAATGTCACCACCTTCACGGTTCAGCATGGCGCAAATACTTTCAAAAAGGTTTTTAGGCAACTCGGAAACCGCCTGCTTGAATTCAAGCCGGAGGCCTTCTGGTTGTTGTAAAATCTTCCTGATATGCTTAATGTCCATAGAGCGAATGTAGTAAATCCTAAAATGAATTTGTTTAAACCAGCTTGTTTATACCCAATTTTTACACAAAGAAATCGGATGTCATTGTACCGGCAGTGTTTTAGATAGATTGATCTATAAATTGGAAGTACCTGCTTTGTGGTAAGTACCAGAAATAAGCTTTTAACTAATATAACTTTTCTTCCAAAATGTCCTTCCAAATTATAAAACCTTTGTCGTCAGCGTAATCATGAACAATGCGGCTAAAGTGCTCAGGGTTTGTTTCCAAGTATTGCTGCCGCCCTTTTGCTCTTATTTGCCCAAGCAGTCCATCTATCCGCTTTATACTTCTTTCAAGTTCATAAATGGATTTTTCAGTATGCCATATATAAGTTGCTTCTTCAGTATCTAATGTTTCCCAAACTAAATGGAACTGGTTATTGCCGAAAAGTAAAAATACAAATGAGAAAGGCTCCAATATAAATCGAAGTTTTAGTATCGTTCGTTCATGCTTTTGAGATAGGTATCGAAGATGGCGGTGATGTTTATACTGCTTAAGAGCAAGAATATTTTCCAATAAATCATCTTCGTTTGTATAAATTAACTGTGCACTGCTACCTTGCACCTGCCCGACATCCAATAGGTTTTCTTTACCTACCGGGATGCCTTTAATAACCTCTTTATTCAAGAACCGGAACTTGACACTTTCAATGACTTCGCGGTTTATTTTATCAAGATAATTGGAGAATGCTGATTTAAATACCAGCCTGTTATGTTGGAATGTGGCCCGAATGTTTACTAGTACTGTTGCGCTTTTGAGGAACCGGATAAAGTAAGGTTTAAGTACTGTAAATTCTGGCCTTACGTTTAAATTCTCTATTTCAAATTCAACTTCTTTTCCATTAAATTCTGCAACGGCATGTTTAAAAGCAATACTGCCGAATCTAAACTCCAAATTTTCGATTGGCACCTCAATTTTCTCATTGACTTGACCGCTTACAGTTTCACTTTCGTCTACTGGAGTCGTTAGGCCATTCTGATCAAGTTTTTTATAATATTGGTTCCTCTTTTGAAAAAGTCTTTCCAGATAGCTAATTTTGTGATCACGGTAATCGTAAATGATAGGAGATAATTCTGATCGTTGTACCCTCCCGATATATTGGATCAGCTTACCTTCAAAAGCGAATGGGTAAACCAAAAACAGGCAATCAATATTTTGAATATCAGTTCCCTCACCAAAATACTGCCCTGTTGTGATCAGTACCTGGAAATCACCATTGCTTATGGCCACCCATTTAGATTTTTTACTTAAGTCAGAGTCTTCGCCACTTAATGCAATAGTATCATAATGTTGCTTTAAATATTGTTGCAGAGAAGTAATATGCTCTTTCCGTTCTGTAATAATAACAGCTTTCTTGCTGGCATTTAGCTGTAAAATCACATCATTTAAAATAAGTTGATTTCTTGCTGAATCATGGATCAAGATCTTAAAAAGTGTTTCAAACTTGTCTGTTTTGGTGTTGAAGGGAACAAACAGGTCAGTATCCCTAATAATGATTTGTGTACCCTTTTGATTTTGTACATCTGGTGCTTTAACCTCATGAATAATTTCCCCCAGATGAATGAATATTAACTTGCCATCGTTGTATTTTCTAAATGGTGTGGCGGTAAGTCCGTACATATAGTAACTATTCATTTTGCCAATAACGCGCTGATAAGTTTCCGCAGGAACGTGGTGACATTCGTCAATAATAATGGTACCAAAGGCATTCATTAGTTCCAGTGATTCGGTTGATTCCAGCGCTTTTTCCATACTTTGGATCATTGCAACAGTGATGCTTTTACCAGATCTGTTCTTTCCTTGCCCAATATGTCCAATATCTTTTCTAGGAATTCCTAGGAAGGATTCTATACGTTCCGTCCATTGATCAGCCAGTTGCTTGCGATGAACTAAAATAAGTGCCGGCTGCTGCTTATCTTTTATAATAGCTAAACTCAAAACCGTTTTGCCAGAGCCCGGCGGTGCTACAATGATTCCAAAATCCTTTTTAGTAGCTGCTTGTTGACACGGTAGCTGATATTCCCTTAATGCAATAGAGCCTTTAAAACTAATTAGCTCTGTTTTCTTCCTTTGATCTTCGAGTACATATTCAATTTGCTGCTCTTTGCAAAAACGTAGCAATTTACCAATAAAACCACGGGGAACTGAAATAGATTCCGGTGTTTCCTTCAGTAATTTAAAGTAGCGTTTTATTCCAAAGGTATTTTTATTGATATTCTTTTTTACCTGATATTCATTGTTTGCTAAGGTTAGTTCTTCCTTTAGAAAAACAACAAGGGAGGTGGGTAAGCCCATGCGGCTAATATGAATTTCATTGTTTAAAACAATTGTTACCTTCCCCGTTATATGTTGTTCTTTTTGAAACAATCCTGTTGATGGTTCGTCTTGATTAGCTTGCTCTTTATAGATGTAATTGAGTTGACTTATTGTTATTCTATTTATTGCCTTTATAAATGACCACTGGTCATCAAAAGGTTGCAAGGTTTCCGGGTCAATAAAACAGCTATTGCCATTATTTAAGCTCGCTTTGTTTAATGGTAAAGCAATGAGGTTACCTAGGCCTTTTTTTGAATGGTAATCCTGATTGGGAAAAAGCCGGTCAAAGCTTGAGTTTTTATCAAATACTGAAATTACACCTGCTTTCTGTAGCAAAGCCATCACTATTTTTCTGCTTCGGAATGCTTCATAGGGTTCTTCAAAAAATATCCAAACATGGCCGCCTTTGCCGGAACGTGAGCGCTCAAGGTAGGCTGGGATATCATTTTCTCACAAATTTTAATAAATGTCCTGCATTCCTCAATCCAATCTGCTTCATCAAAATCTGCTGCTATAAACCATGATTTGTTATCCGGCAATAATGGGTAGAGGCCTACAACCTGCTCGCCCTTTAGATGTTTAATTAAATGTTCTTCTGTTAAGGCTTGGTATGATTTATCAGCAAAAGTTTGAAAAGTACCTCCTTTCATCTGGTGTAGTCTATATCGGTGAGGATCGAAACTGTAAGATGGCATATAACTACTTTTACCACCTTTCTCCCATCTTAGTGCAAATACATCTTCTCTACCTTTGAATAAGGACTTGTATAGATTTAATCTGTAATCTTTCATTTATGGTAGAAACTTTAGCCTGTTTCAAATTTAGGAAACTAATTATTCCCTTTCTAATTTGATACCGGTAGTTGAATGAAATGATTTAGATTTAATGGTGTATTCCTCCTCCCCTGAGAATTTAAAAATATGCCACTGTGACTTCTTTTATTATAATAATACATGGATTTAGGTAGACAAACTACCTTGCAAGCCCAGCTAATGCTCATTTGATAGCTATCCATCACATAAGCAAAGCAACCATATCTTTTCGCTGGCAGGGCTTTAGAACTTTTTTGATAGAATGTCTTTCAGTACCTTATGGTCTAGGGCCAGTTCTGCATACATGTGTTTGAGCTTCCGGTTCTCTTCTTCCAGCTCTTTGAGACGCCTAAGTTCCTGACTGTCCATGCCCGAATACTTATTCTTCCAGTTGTAGAAAGTGGCCTGATGTACACCTAGTCCACGACAGATATCGGCTACTGCTTTGCCCGATTCATGTTCTTTGATCGCTGCTACGATCTGTGCTTCGCTGATTGTTGACTTTTTCATCTTCCTGTTTTAAAGTTACGAATTCTCGTCTTTTTAACAGTCCGATTTTTAGGAAGGCTTACAGTCTTGCTGTAAATCCTATTCACTATTTAGATGTTACATTAATGCTTGATCATTCAATGAATTGGCACAAAGCCATTTCTTAAAGAAGAATTCTATTCAATTCGTTTTGTGTTAGGCGAGAAATTAAAAATATTATTTTTTAAAAAATCTTTCGTAAGGTATGTGCCCCTTGTAATACCCTAGTTTATTTCCTTCCCACCTTTGTTTGTTAGACGAAATGTTTCGCCTGATTTAACTGACACTGATGGAATTAAGGGAACTGGCATTGATTTATAAAAATGCGGCTGAAAATGGTGTAGATAAAGCGCTTAACTTAACCGTTTTATTGCCGGATCAGTGACTAAATCAGAAGCATTCCGTTTATACTGCCGCTCCAATGTGGAGCGCTGGATCCGTGAAGGTTTGCTCGTTCCTACAGCCGGTTCAAGCTCAGCTTTCCGAAGATGTATGTGCAGAATTAAACTGGAGGCAATTGCCTATTCCAGTAACCGAATATCCTATCTGCCGGTAGCGGAAGGAAAGGTAAGGTACGCGCTGACCACAACGTTCTTTGACTTCTGGGGATGAAGCACTATTCTGTGAATGAGTAGCAGATTTGCTAATGTGAGATCATATCAACAACCAAAGTCCGGTTGGTAAAAACTGACGTGAGTAATCCCTATTCATTTCCCGAAAAAGATTTGTTTTAAGGGATTCAGAGACTATTGGCCCTTTTTTTAAAATGCAACATGATTCTTCAAATATGGAAATCTCTATTGCTCAATTGAAATGTATGTTAGAAGATGCAGCAGAAATAGGAGGCAGGCTTGCTCTTATTAAAGTAGTAAGGTTGAAGCCTCATCTAAAAAAATCAGAATCCTTCCGGATTTATGGCAGGGCCAATATAGAGCGATGGATCGAACCGGGGCTGATCACGCCTCGAAAAGATGGTTATCATTCCGCTGTCTGGCGCATAGATCGCATGGAAGTAGAGCCGACCGTTAAATCGTTCAGAATCTAAAAGACTGTGATTTTCTACCTTGACTCTATTCATGATTTAATAAGCCTTAAAACTTAATGTACGACTATGTTTTGGACTGTGATTCTATTAAAGATCAGTTGTTTCATGCAGATTCTGATCTCCCGCCTGGGACATGAACCGGAACTCAGATCGGGAAAGTAACTTATCTGATTAGGTACTTATCTGAATAGCAAGTGATTTGGATATCCGGGTAAGTGAATTAAAAATAACTTGAATAGCCAAATATGCAGATAGTCGTATTCACGCATATAATTATATACAGCTATTGATATAAAGGTTAATCTGATGATCTGAATAGAGGCATATACAAATAAACGGATAAACAGATGTTGGCATTAACATATTAATAACGCAAGGTCTATCCTGATATTTGGCTATAAATATATTCCTGTAAATGGATAGTTGTTGATCTGCTGCGTCAGATATACAGATGATAATTTTAGAATATGCCGAATTGGGGTTATAAAGGAATGGGACAGGATAAAGGGTAATCTTGTAAAAGTTTAGTCCAAATATCTCTTCAAATATTCTTAATTCTGATTTTATGAATTTATTTCTAGCACATTTGATTATTTTCTTATTTCAATAGAGGAAAGCCGTTTTGTTTTATTAACTGCAAGTTGTGCTTTTGTACGTACAATCTGCTCCGCACGATTGACCTAAAAAAGCGAACATTCCTTATTTTTACCTGACCCATCCGGGAATCAGATAAAAATAAGGAAGGAAAAAGCGCGCAACTTGCTTTTTTTCTCTTGCAGATTGCTTCGTCAGACGTTGTCATTAACCTTAAAGCTATTATAAAATATAAGGTAAAAAATTAGTAATCAGCAGATGGTTCCACTGTGGGTAAAATTAATGATGTGCTGAAAAATATTTAGTTCCTGAGAGGTCTTCAATGATTGTTTGTGAAGTTTGCAACCTCAAAAACGATCAGCCCAATTAGATTGATTGCTAAACTCGTGTTTATTAATAACATACTTTCTGAAAAAATCGGAGATCTCATTTCGTTATTAAGTTGATCTGCAGATGGTATTGTAAAGTACGTCAAGCTCTGTATAGATAAATCAGTTAGTAAACTATAGATTTAGTTGTATAACTAAACCTATAGTTTTATCTTTAATTATGAATAAGAGCATAATCTATTTGATAGTAATCTATCTTGTAATTGGTTCGTGCAAGCTCAATCAATATAAAGATGAGCTACGGCAGGGTCGATGGGTGTTCAAAGATTCGACAACTACAGGAGTTTTTATATCAAAAGGCAGATTCAAAAAAGGAGAAGAAGTTGCAACTTGGAAGTTTTATGAGAACAAAATTCTCTATAAAACCGAAAAGTATAAAGACAATATTATTATCGTAAAAATCTATTATCCAGATGGAAAATTGAAAGTCAAGGGGTTTAATAAACAAGAAAGGACAGCTCAAGGCTTACATTGGTATTATACAGGTACCTGGAAATACTATTCCATAGACGGGAAACTGGATTCATCGAAATTTTTTTATAAAGGTGAAGAAGTCGAAAGAATCCCATCTGAAAATCAATGACCTGTACTTGACAAGGGCTGAAGAAAGGATCATGTTGATACTGTGGAAATTAAAATTGCTACGGTAAATGAGATCTTGTCTAAGTTGGTGAATATAAAAGATTAGTGGTTGAGAAATTAATATGTCTGTATTTCAATAATTCAGCAAGAGATTTTTTATCCTATTTGGAGACAATATAGAATGAATTAGAAGACGATCTGAAGAAATAGATCAATGAGATAAGACCTTACGGAAGGTTGCACAAGATTGACCTAGATAGGAGAGGTTCAATCAGCTTTCAATACACAGCATTTTAATTGCGTTACCAATAAATGAATATATGCAAGAACAACTGAATGAGAAAAATCGAAGCATAATGAGATTAGAAGAAAATAGGGCGGTAACACCTACCTATATCATTATAAGGTGGTGCACATTTTTATTTTTTTTTCAAATATTTTTAGCGAACGGACAAAATATCGGTGAAATTGAAATAATAGGGAGGCTTCGAGATTCTAGAGGGGAACCTATTTCTTTCGCAACAGTTCTTGTCAAGGGGGCCACCAGCTCCCAGATTATCAAAAGCACCCAAAGTAATGATAAAGGCATGTTTAGACTAGAATTATCTTCTCCGCAGCAATTGACCCTCGAAATTAGGATGATCGGCTTTGAAGTCTACACAAAAACGGATTTGTTTGCTAACGTTGATCAAATCGACCTTGGAACGATTGAGTTAAAAGAAACAAGTATAATGTTGAAAGGGGTGGTTATTAAAAGTGAAAAGCCTTTTATTGAAAATCAAGCCGGAAAGATTGTGGTAAACCTCGAGAACGAAATACTAAGTAATGGCTTGTCTGTTGTTGATTTGATGAATCAATTGCCAGGAGTGCAGATTACTCCCGATGATCAAATTAAGCTGAACGGCCGAGGAATAACTATTTTTATCGATGGAAAGGCAACACCACTTTCAACTGAAGCACTTCAGGGAATGTTACGAGGAATGAATTCCTCTAATCTTCAAAAAATCGAACTTATAACGAATCCATCCTCGAAATATAATGCCGAAGGGAGTGGAGGTATTATAAATCTGGTTAAAAAGAAGAACCATAAAGAAGGATTGACTGGAAGCGTATACGGTGGGTATCAGTATGGAAAGTATGGTAGACCTAATGCAGGCGTCGTCTTGAACTTTAAAAATAAATTATACAATGTCTTTCTGAGCGGAGACTATTCTTATACCAAATACATTCTGGATGCGAATATTAATTCTAGCTTTTTTTCAGCCGACCAACAATTACAGAGCGAGTCAATGTCTATGATTAGAAGTATACGGAGTAATCGGTCTGTATCGCCGTCCATAGGCGTTGATTTATACTTGTCTCGTAACACCACTCTATCACTTTCCGGTAATCTGGGTGATCAGAACTTTGAAAAAAACGGAAAACCAATTTTGTTCAGCTACAATCTAACCAAAACCCTATTCTTACCTATTTAGAAAATAATGTAAGATCGGATATGTCTCTTTATTCATCTAATATCTTCCTGCAGCACAAATTTGATACAGTGGGTCAGGAACTTACTGTCGATTTCAACTTGACAAATAATCGGAATCAATCTCACCTCGATAATTATGAATATGGGCATCTTAGTATCGATGAGATAGGACTAATGTCTAACTTCTTTTTGAAGCAAAACACAGATCTTCATATATCCTCGCTTAATGCAGATTATATCTACCCATTAAAGGGTGGCGGAAACTTTGAAACCGGACTGAAAACCACATATGTCATATCTGAAAATCAGAACGAACTTACGAATGGCGACAATGGAATCACTTTTGCTAACAACGGAAAGTTCAAATACCGGGAAAGCGTTAATGCCTTTTATCTGAATTTGAGTAAGAAGTATAAGAAATATTCTTTTGAGGCCGGAGTCAGGGGAGAGCATACGTGGGGAACAGCTGATCACATGCAGGGCTTAGACCAATTTCGAAGGAGCTATTTCAAATTGTTCCCTTCACTTTCATTTCTGTACAATATTAACAAATCCCATAGCCTTAAATTTAATTTTAATAAACGTATTAGTAGACCTAAATACGAAAATATTAATCCTCTTGTGCGTTTCGTTAATTCAAATACTTATGTTCAAGGGAACCCAGCCTTATTGCCTAGTATAAGCTTCAACCCTTCCATGACATATTCTTACCGAAATGAGCTGTTCTTTAACCTGAATTATAGCTATGTGAAAAATGACTTTATTTACTCAACAGTAGCATATAGCAATGAAGGGGCGACAATAACTAACCCCATGAACAATGATTACATTCGATTTTATAACATGGCCTTGAGCTATTCAAAAAAATTAGCCGGTTGGCTGATGACATCAAATAATGTTGAACTACTGAAGCGAAGCTCTAAAGGAACAACAAATGGTATAGATTTTAATACATCAGGATCTCCCAGCGTCAATCTCTCAACTTATAATGCAATTAGTCTAAATGAGAAATTGTCTTTCATGATGTTGTTTAGGTACTATGGCAAACTAGAAGAGAATAATAGAACAACCCGATCAAACTATGTTTTAGCTGCTGGCCTCAGTAATAAGATATTTAATAAAAGGGGAACGTTTGCATTAAATGTCTATGATATCTTGGGAACTTACAGAAGCGAATACACCGAGAATTCTGAAATTGTTAGGCAAACGTGGGAGAATATATACGATCTTAAAAGACTCCTCAGATTGTCATTTAATTACAGTTTCGGCAGCGGAAAAGTTAGGAAGGTGAATACAGGGAGAGGTGCTGAAGATGAAAAAATCAGGAGTGCTACAGAAGAAAAGTAAATATAATGCATTGACAGAGCTGTTCCGTCTGATAATGTATGGTGCACTGAATAATTGTTCAGTTTAATTTACTTAGTGATATCTAGTTGCGACTTTTATTTAAAGAATGGAAGGACTAGTGTTAAATCCCTTGTGATCACTTTATGTTTCTGAATAGAATTCAGTTCAGCTAACAAGAATCATTATCAAAATTATGTTTACTATATTTGATTGTTCACTCAAAGTAAACAAACTAATATAGTAAACAAATGGAAGTATTTGAGATTTGGAAACTGGCCATGAAAGCGTTACCAACCGCTTTAAGTGCAGAATTTAGCAAGCCTAAAATTTCACTGACTAAAGATAAGGATAGCGGTACCATCCACTGGTATTTTAAAAATATACTTATGGGGAATAAACTTGTCATATTTCCGCAGGTAACGCATAACCTAATACCACTAGTGGAGCAGTTTGCGTCAGGAAATCAAACACAAAATCAAAAAACATTTCTGATGACTCGGATTGTTTATCCAAAGATTGGAGAGAAACTAATAGAAGCAGGTATAAATTTTATCGATGCATCAGGCAATATGTTCATTGATCAGAATGGTGTTTACTTGATGAGGTTGGGTGCAAAAGAAATAGAAACAAAAAAAAGGAGACCAAAGGCAGGTTGTTTGGAGAATCAGGGCTGAAACTGTTATTTGGCATTCTTCATAATCCAGAGTTTATTAACTTAACTTACCGCGAGATGGCTGATGCCATCAATATATCAGCAGCATCAGTAACAATCCTGCTCAAGGAAATGCTAGCCAGTAAATACCTTCATGAAGGGAGTAATAAAAAGCGAATTGTAAACAACAAACAGGAGCTATTACAGCGCTGGGCAGTAGCGTATCAAGATTTATTGAAGCCAAAAATTAAGATTGGGGAATATACTTCAAGGACGGTCGATCTTTTGAAATCGTTTAAACAGATTATGCCTGAACAATGGGATGGGCTATGGAGTGGTGAAGCTGCTGCAAATAAGTACACAAATTATTTAAGTCCAGGCAAGCTTTCTATGTTTGTTACCGGTAATGACAAGAAATGGATGTCAGAATTGAAGCTTGTACCAGTAAAGGAAAATGGTACGCTTGAGGTTTTCAAGTTCTTCTGGAATAAGGATCATTTTATTTTTAGTGAGAATAGCAAGTTGCCGGATGTAGTGCCGCCTATATTGGTATATGCAGACCTAATCACCAGTACAGACAGCAGAAATATAGAGACCGCAAAAAGAATTCTAAATGAGTACATTCAATTTAGCAACTGATAAAATCCCCGAATATCTCAGGTATGGCGCTGTTCTCTGTCTATCTTCCGGATGTTGGATTGTTTTTAATAAATAAAGTTATAAAACGGAATATTCTTATAATTTTAACTTTTGTAAGCCTCACTTGAGTCTTATAGTCTTGGGTATACTAACGGTCTTCATTTTGTTGGTCACTCATTTCTCTTTTAAACTAGCAACTTTGATTAATTCTAATTTAGCTTTTAAAGTGATAAACGTACATTTAGGAGTAGACACCATTTACACAGATGTTTCTGGCTTTAGGCAGTTACTTAGCTTTTATGAAGAATGCAGGAAATATAGTGGTAATACAATTTTTATTAGCCTGGATAATGTAAGCTGGGTAGATGGTAATTTATGTGCTTTTCTTGGAGCACTTCTGTATAGGTTAAATAAAGAAAATAACTTAACTTTTTCTATTGACGCAAAGCAGGTCTCTAAAAAATGCAATGTTTTGTTTAATAATAATTTCATTCCCCTGGT
>NZ_AQPN01000053.1 GCF_000403135.1 Arcticibacter svalbardensis MN12-7 | reverse complement strand
ATAAGCAATTTTACCTTCTGATACCAGTGTTTTTTATAATTAACCTCATTATTCATTATAGAAATAAGCCAAAGGTGAGTTTTTTAATAACTCCATTCATTCAAATAAAAGCATTAAGCGATTATGCTAAAAAAATAGCGAATCTAGATGATGCCTTAAATTATTTTGATCTAGGAAAGGCACATAAAAAGTTCAGTAATTTAGGATTATATCAATTTTTATTAGCAAGTGAAAAGCAGGAACAGAATGAATTTTCTTCATTTATCTGGCTACTTGTGGAATACATTAAAATAACTTTTTTATTGGAAGTTAATCTTCTCGACAAGTGTGTAAAGATTGCTGATTCCTCTCGTCAAGAAATACATGATTTATTCAAATACATTGGATTAATTGATACAAGTATCTCAATTGCTTCATATCGCGCTGGTTTAGATTATTACTGTACTCCAGAATTTGACCAACTGATTAGGGTAAAAACTGAAGATATGATACATCCTTTGATTGATGACTGTGTACCTAATAGCTTGGATACAAATGGAAAAAATGTATTAATTACAGGATCCAATATGTCGGGTAAAACCACATTTATAAGAACAGTTGCAGTTAACGTGATACTTGCTCAATCAATTTATACGGTTTGTGCTAAATTCTATAGAGCAAATTTCCTAGATGTATCAACGTCAATTGGAATAGCTGATAGCTTACTGCTAGGCAAGAGTTACTATTTGGAAGAGCTAGAATCTGTTTATAATTTTATCGAACGTTCTGATGATAGCAAGTTTGCGAATCTCTTTGTTATGGATGAACTCTTTAAGGGTACTAACACTAATGAAAGGATCGCTGCTGGGCAAGCCGTTTCAGATTATTTAAGCAAGGGAAATAATATTGTTATGGTATCAACTCATGATCTTGAACTTTCAAAGTTATTAAACGTCAATTATGAATCATATTACTTCGCAGAGGAAGTGAGTGATCAAGGTTTACATTTTGATCATAAGATTAAGAAAGGGATACTTAGTACAAGAAATGCAATAAAACTTTTAGAATACTTCGACTATCCGAAAGAAATAATCCAGTCTGCAAACACTTACATTCAATCGGTCGAGACTGCAAAGTGAAGTGTATTTAACAATACTTTGCTATTTAAACAGCAGAAGCATTCTCCTGAAAACGTGCTAGAATTATCATGCTTTGAAGAATATATTATAATTTAAACCTTGATATAAC
>NZ_AQPN01000052.1 GCF_000403135.1 Arcticibacter svalbardensis MN12-7 | reverse complement strand
GGAGGTATATTATCAAACAGGTAAAACAGCTGCATCGGCAGATGTAAGTGCTTATTTATTCGCTTTTAGTGCTGCGTTGCCAAAAGTTTTCGCTAGTCCGGAGTTAGGCGTTGACTATTTATCAGGTACAAAAGCGGGCTCTTTAAAGGAAGGCGCATTTGATCCGACCTTTGGAACGAACCATAAGTTTTATGGGTTTATGGACTACTTCTACGTAGGAAATGCACATGCTCAAGCGGGAAGAACAGCAGGGCTAATTGATATATACCTGAATACTAAGATTAAAACGGGTACAAAATCTATGGTATTGTTTAATCTTCATCAGTTTAATGCTCCGGTTGATGTTTATTTCTCAACTACCAAGCTTTCAAGCTCCTTCGGTCAGGAAGCGGATCTTATTTACAACCTGAATCTTTATCCCGGTGTAAATTTTAAATTGGGTTATTCTCAGTTATTCTCCACCAAAACCTTAGAAGCGGTAAAGGGTACCATTCATAAGGGCGTTAATCAGTGGGCCTGGTCTATGATTACCTTTTCTCCTACCTTTTTATAGTCCATTTCCACACCTAAATACAGAGCTCATCTGATGTTTTTTTAGAGTATTAACGGTTTATGTTTGTTGGAGTAAAACTGTTTTTTTAAATTAGCGCATGAATAAATTCTGCTTTGCACTAGACCTTAAAAATGATCCTGCTTTAATTGCCGCGTATGATCATTGGCATAAAAATGAAAATTGCTGGCCTGAAATCTTGAAAAGTATTGAGGTGACTGGTATTACGAATATGGAAATATACCGTACCGGGAACCGTCTTTTTATGATCATGGAAACAGATGACTCGTTTGATTTCGATAAAAAGGCTGCGATGGATGCGTTAAATCCAAAAGTGCAGGAATGGGAAAAGCTGATGTGGGAATTTCAGTCACCATTACCATGGGCAAAAGAGAACGAGAAATGGGTAATGATGGATAAAATATTCCAACTTTAGTATTCGTTAAAATCTGCAATTTAATTACAATTTATTTGCAATAAACATCGTAAAATGGCTCGCGTTGTGTTAATTTAGCGTCGGAAAATATCACACATTGTCTACGAGGAAAAATTTATTGATCGCCGCCTGTTATACGGGAGCGTTGGTGTTGGGAATGGTTCTGGGGCCCAAGTTTCAGAAAGAGAATAATAAAACAAATAATGAATTAACTAATAGACTTCAATCGGATGAAGATGGAGGTAAATTAAGCCAGGTTCTTGATCTCATAAAAGAGAACTATGTAGACGATGTTAAGTTAGATACCTTTCAAAATCTGGCTATTAATGAGATTCTTAATCATTTAGATCCTCATTCTGCGTACCTCCCTCCTGTAGAGGCGCGACAATTCAGCGACGATATTAATGGAAACTATGATGGAGTAGGTATTGAGTATCAGCTATTAAATGATACCTTGATCATCACGCATCTTAATTCGATGGGGCCGGCAGCAAAAGCGGGACTTCAAAGCGGTGATCAGCTTTTGAAAATCGGAACGGTGAACATTGCAGGAACGGGTGCTACTTCTAAGAAAATAGTTGAGTTGATTAGAGGTCGGCAGGGAACTTTGGTGAATCTAACCATAAGAAGGTATGGTGTTACCGATGAAATCGTTTATCAGGTTCCACGAAATAAGATTACAATTAGTAGTATCGATGTGGCTTATCTGCTTCAGAATAAGATAGGCTATATTAAAGTTAGTAAGTTTGGAGCAAAGACCGATGAGGATTTTCAGGCCGAGCTAATCCGTTTGAAAAAGCAGGGTATGAAGGGTTTGATTGTGGATCTTCGTGAAAATGGGGGGGGGTATTTAAATGCCGCAACCGCATTGGCAGACCAGTTCTTGCCTGAAAATAAACTAATTGTGTACACCCAGGGGCAGCATGAGCCTAGAACAGATTACTTTGCCACGCGTGCAGGTAATTATGAGCAGGGTAAACTAGTGGTGCTGATTGATGAAGGAACTGCCTCAGCAAGTGAAATTATTGCGGGTGCGATACAGGATTTGGATAGGGGTATTCTTGTTGGGCGCCGTTCTTTTGGAAAGGGCCTTGTGCAGGAGCAGTTTAATTTTGGTGATGGATCTTCGCTCAATTTAACCGTAGCGCGTTATTATACACCATCGGGCAGGTCTATTCAAAAGCCTTATTTACATGGTAAAGCTGAATATTTTCAGGAAGTATCTAATCGTTTGAGTAGTGGGGAGCTGCTTCAGGATAAAGAGCATCTGATGAGTAATCTATATTCTACAAAGGATAAATTTTTCAGGACTACTTCTGGTCGGATAGTTTATGGAGGGGGAGGTATTATGCCTGATATTTATGTTCCGGTTGATACCAGCAAGACGAACAAGCTTTATTATGCTTTAAGCAGGAAGGCTGTATTGAATGAGTATGTGTATAGCTATCTGATTAAAGCGAAGCGGCCTGTGAATTTGAATAGTCTTTCAGCTGAGTTTAACATTTCTAACCTGCAGTATAAAAAGCTGGTTGCCCTGGCTAAATCGAAGAATATTATATTTTCTGCAAAGGAGTTTGACGTTGCAAGGCACTTGATTATGCTTGATCTGAAGGCTTTGTTAACTCGCTTTTACTTTGGGGAGGCGGCCTATTATCACGTTTTAAATGAAGATGACCATGTACTTTTACGGTCACTTAAGGAATTTAAGTAACCGTATGGTACGTTTTGTTATTTAAGGACGGTGTCCTTGATGTTAATACTATCTAAATTCAATTCCAGGTGGAGTAGCGAATCTGCGATCCGTACTGTTTCAAGTGAATCTCGTTTTTCTTGTTGAACTTTATCATTCTCTGCGTTACATCCTGTATAGGAAAAAGCGCAGAGGATTACTAAAAGGCTGAAGTAACGCATCCTCTTATTTCTGTCTGAAGAAAATCTGGATTGGCACTCCTGTAAAGTCAAAGTTCTCTCTTAATTTATTTTCCAGGAAACGTTTGTATGGATCCTTGATATACTGCGGTAAGTTGCAGAAGAAAGCAAACATAGGTGATGACGCCTGGATTTGAGTGATGTATTTGATTTTAATGTGTTTCCCTTTTAAAGCAGGGGGAGGGGTGTTCTCAATGATAGGAAGCATGATATCATTCAGCTTTGATGTAGGAATCTTTTTTATTTTATTCTCGTACACTGCTTGTGCAGCCTCTACTGCTTTAAAAATACGTTGTTTCTCAATTACTGAGGTAAAAACGATAGGGACATCATTAAATGGAGCTAAACGCTCTCTGATGGTTTCTTCAAAAACCTTAGTGGTGTTCTGGTTTTTTTCTATTAAATCCCATTTGTTGATCAGGATAACGATTCCCTTTTTGTTCTTTTCTGCCAGGTGGAAAATGTTGATGTCCTGTGATTCGATTCCATCAACAGCGTCAATCATCAGAATGTTTACATCTGCTTCTTCGATCGCTTTGATCGTTCTCATTACAGAGTAAAATTCTAAATTCTCTTTTACTTTAGTCTTTTTACGCAGACCTGCAGTATCAATAAGCATGAACTCATGACCAAATTGATTGTAATGAATATGGATCGAATCGCGGGTTGTACCGGCAATAGGGGTAACAATGTTTCTCTCTTTTCCTATAAGGGCATTAATCAGGGATGATTTACCCACATTTGGACGGCCTACAATAGAAAACTTAGGAAGTGTTGACTCTTCTTCCTGAAGATCATTAAAATGGCTCACTGCTTCATCCAACAGCTCACCTGTTCCTGATCCGGTCATGGAGGAAATAGGGAAAATTTCGCCTAATCCTAATCCGTGAAAAATATGGGTGTCGTTAAGCAGTTGATTGTTGTCGACTTTATTGGCAACGACCAATACTGGCTTTTTACTTCTGCGCAGTACGTCGGTAATGCTATCGTCCAGATCTGTTATGCCGGTGGTAACATCCACCATGAACAGAATAACTGTTGCTTCTTCAATTGCGATAAGTACCTGTTCTCTGATGGCTGCTTCAAAGACATCTTCTGAATGGGCTACGTATCCGCCTGTATCGACTACTGTAAAAGGTTTTCCTATCCACTCGGCCACACCGTAATGGCGGTCGCGTGTAACGCCGCTCGTATCGTCTACGATGGCTTTTCGGGTCTCAGTAAGTCGGTTGTATAAAGTTGATTTTCCAACGTTTGGACGTCCTACTATGGCTACTATATTACTCATTATTGTTTTAAATTTCAGGTCCGTATTTCCGTGAACAGCCTGTATGTATTCGTTTTACAAACATAAGCCAATTTATGGCTTGTTTTATTCATTAATCTTCATACCCAAATCGCTTTAAGTAATTCTTTCTATTGCGCCAGTCGGGAATGACTTTTACAAACATTTGGAGGAATACTTTTTTCTGAAGGAACTCTTCAATATCCTTCCTTGCATAGGTGCCTACTTTTTTAAGCATTTCTCCGCCTGTGCCAATCAGGATGTTCTTTTGTGAATCACGCTCTACCATGATCTCCACACTTATCCGGTCAATCTTCTCTTCTTCCTTGAACTCAGTTACGATCACTTCTGTGCTGTAAGGAATTTCCTGTGCATATAAGGTAAAGATCTTTTCTCTGATAATTTCCGTTACAAAGAAGCGCTGGTTCCTATCTGTTAAGGTGTCTTTATCGTAATAAGGTGGGTGTTCGGGAAGGTGCTCAATGATATATTCCATTACAGCGCCAACATTATGATCATGGAGTGCTGAGATAGCAAATATCGCATTTGGGTTAAGTTCTGTTTTCCAGTGTTCGATTTTTGCCGTTACAAATTCCTGTGTCGATTTGTCCATTTTATTAATGATAACCACAACTGGGGAATTCGTCTTCTTTAATTTTTCAATTACATCCGACTCATCATAGCGTTCATTGATGTCGGTTACAAACAAAATTATATCTGCATCAACCAGTGAATCATTGACCGCACCCATCATACTTTCCTGCAATCCATACACCGGTTTTATGACGCCGGGCGTGTCAGAAAATACAATTTGATACGCTTCTTCGTTTACGATACCCAAAATTCGGTGTCGTGTTGTTTGCGCCTTGGGAGTGATGATTGACATCTTTTCCCCCACCAGGGCATTCATCAGGGTCGATTTCCCTGCGTTAGGCTTTCCAATTATGCTAACAAATCCGGCTTTATGTGACATGAAAATTTATTTTAAAAAAGATTTGGACTGCAAAGAAACGAAATTTATCTTTGCAGTCCAATTCAAACAGTGCTGAACCTTGTTCTTGCTCTTTAAAGAGGTCTTCAAAAGCCTTGGTTTGACGGAAAAAAAAGTGCGGGGTGGAGCAGTTGGTAGCTCGTCGGGCTCATAACCCGAAGGTCATCAGTTCGAGTCTGGTCCCCGCTACCGGAAGTTGAGTAGAAAAGTTCTAAATAAGAACTTTTCTATGAAGCTAGAATGGTCCATTCGTCTAGGGGTAAGGACGTTAGATTTTCATTCTAGAAACAGGGGTTCGATTCCCCTATGGACTACGGAAAAAAAAGCGTACCTTTGTGTTCGCAAAAGATATCAACAGTAATTATTGCTTAGCAAGAGTTACTAAATGCACAAAAGAAACAGTGCGGGGTGGAGCAGTTGGTAGCTCGTCGGGCTCATAACCCGAAGGTCATCAGTTCGAGTCTGGTCCCCGCTACCTAGGAGTCATGGAAATGACTCTTTTTATAATGGCCCGCTCGTCTACCGGTTAGGACGTTAGATTTTCATTCTAGAAATAGGGGTTCGATTCCCCTGCGGGCTACTTCTAAGAAGTACAAAAACGCATAAAACCCTGTAAATGATAAATTTACAGGGTTTTTGCTTTTACAGATAGTAGTAAAAATTTTATATTC
Source organism: Arcticibacter svalbardensis MN12-7 (assembly GCF_000403135.1). Taxonomy (GTDB): domain Bacteria; phylum Bacteroidota; class Bacteroidia; order Sphingobacteriales; family Sphingobacteriaceae; genus Arcticibacter; species Arcticibacter svalbardensis. The sequence goes on along the minus strand of NZ_AQPN01000052.1, from coordinate 7,646 downwards.
TCAGTTTTACTCTATATAACGAAAATTATATTAACTTATTCGAATTAAATTCTCAATTAAAATATGAGTAATTATTTATTAAGTCTAAAAAGATTAGTAGTCAACTGCTCAATATTTATTTCATCTAATTATGATAATAAAAAAAGCAGAAATAGCTAGATTTCGAGGTTTTGAAAATGTAGAAATAGAATTAGGATCTCAACTAACAATAATTGCGGGACAAAATGGAACACAAAAAACGACCATTTTAGGCATGTTAAGTCAGCCCTTTACTATTAATGATCCCTCAAATCCAATGAAAGATGAGAAACCGTTATGCGGAGGTTCATTTAAGTCAGCATTTAGCGAAAAATTCAAAATGTCAGATACTTTCGATATTGCAAAGGGTCACGAATGGACTTTATATATCTTCAATGAAGTTCCATTTACAGTGCAAAGTATCAAAAGAGGTAATGATAAAATACGTTTTTGGAAAAAGGGAGACCGATCAAAAGGGTCTGGCTATATCCAGTTACCTGTCGTCTTTTTGAGTTTAAAGAGATTGATGCCTATTGGTGAGGACCTAAGGTTAGATGAAAGTAGTTTACAAAGTTTAACTTCATTAGAAGAGCAGTTATTCAAAAGTTGGCATCAAAAAATTCTTATATCCACTGAGGAAATTACTACCGCTAACTATTTAGAAAGCCCTGATAAAAATACTCTAGGTGTAAATACAGCTTATTATGATTGGAGACAGAATTCTTCTGGACAAGATAATGTTGGCAAAATTCTATTGGCTGTCCTATCTTTTAAAAGATTAAAGGACAAATATCCCAGCACTTACCGAGGGGGTATTTTAGCAATTGATGAGTTGGATGCTACACTTTATCCTGGGTCGCAAATAAAGTTGATTGAAGCCTTAAGGAAATTTAGTTCAGACTATAAGATTCAAGTCATTTTCACCACCCATTCATTAACCATACTTGAAAAGACCTGTGAATTGCAAGAGCTTAATAAAGCAAACGATGCAACGAAAGAACAAATAAAAGTTGTCTTTTTGGAGAAAAAAAATCACAAGATTAAGATTGTCCAAAATGCTACAATTGATACAATTCGACATAGATTAAATGTAACAATAGAAAGTAGAAAAAAATTAAAAATAGACGCTTTTACAGAGGATAGAGAATGTATAGTGTTTGCAAAGGCATTGCTGAAAAGAAAGGCAAGTATGTTCAATTTTGTTGATTGCACATTGAGCTGTAGTAGTTTGATTGATTTAGCTACCCGAAAAATTCCTTCATTTGTATTGCCAAATTCTATAATCTTTTTGGACGGCGATGTTAAAGAACAAAAATCAGACTATAAAAAAGTCAAGGGGTTGGATAACGTTGTCCTGCTTCCTACAAATATATCTCCTGAGCGTGTTTTAGCTACATTTCTAAATGAACTTGATGACGAATCGCCAGTATGGGATAATATAAATATTAACTTTACAAAGCAATACTGCTTTAAAGATTATACGCTAAAAGATATTCTAAATGACAGAGTTAAGGCGAAGAAATGGTTTAATGAACATCTTAAAGATTGGGGAATTAATGCAAATAAGATAGTAAATCCTTGGATTAAAGAAAATAATGCGTTAACTGAACAATTTATTGCAGATTTCATCGAAGTCTACAACAAATTTGCTACTAAGCTCGCTATTGAAAAGATGACAACTTAAGATGACATCGCTAATTAAGAAGAGCATTAGACTGTTTGCATTCATTTCACCATTACCGTTGAGTAATGAAATTAATAACTCCTAATATAATGTATATAGACTACACCTCATGGGAAACCTTTGATTATACCCTTAGTACCTTGCATCTTGATTTAAACAATCCTCGGATAAATTATCAAGGGAAGAGCTTAAACCAAACACAAATATTAGAATACTTAATTGAAAATGAAAAGGTATATGAACTCGCAAAAAAAATTTCTGAGGAAGGATATTTTATTGGTGAAGAGCCTATTATTTGTATTGAAAATGATAAAAAGATAGTTTTAGAGGGGAATAGGAGAGCAGCATGCTTAAAATTACTTCAAGATCCTAAGAAGTTTCTCCCAACCTCGAAAGCGAATATCTTAATTCGAAATATTGTTGACAATAATTTTCCAGTAGATAGAAAACTTAGATGCCACATTGCCCCTAATAGACTTTTAGCAAATCCAATAATTTACAGCAGGCATCGAGGTGATGCCCTTAAGCGATGGCAAACAGGGAATCAATATGCTTTTGTCGCAAATATGTTTTATAACGACGGTTTGGTTATTAACGATATCTGTGAATTACTTTACGAAACTTCGGGAAACATAAAAAATTATCTAAAAGCTTACAATCTATTTTTCGAAGCACAGCAACTTCATTTAAGGGATACTGGCGAGTTTATTGATATTTCAAAATTTGATATTACGAATCTTGAAAGATTTTACAAATTTGACGATGCAAGGATTTTTCTTGGCGTGGACTTTAAGCCAGAGGATGGCGGGCTAATAATCACAATAGATAAGGACGAATTTGAAAAGAGACTGTTGTTTGTATTTAATGAAATGGTTCAATCAAAAGGTTTTTCAAGAGAATTTAACAATGAAGAAGATAAGGTTATTTATGTGAATAAGCTGAAAGAAAACACGATATTTGATTTTTATGTTAGTGACAACAATGAGAATGTTGAAAGCCATGGTGTCGTTGAAAGGAAAAATCTTGAAGAAGAAAAGATTAAAATAAATCCAAGAAAGAAAGTAAGAAAAAAAAGTGACTTAAGTAATTTCATTATACCTAGAGATTATTATTTGGTCTTTGAAAACGAAAAACTTGATCTCCTATTTGAAGAACTAAAATTTTTGCCTATTGAAAGATATTACTCATTTGCTATTTTAATTCGTACTTACCTTGAACAGGTTCTATTCTATTATATAGATAAACGTAACTTAGGTGAAAAACTTAATGAAAAAAATAATCAAAAAAGGAAAAATGATGGTCTTGCTAAAATTAAAACATTAACTGTGTTTCTAAAAAGTAGGTATTCCATTACAGAAGATATTGATTCTGCAGATTTTATGAGAATATTACGATTTGATGGTGATAAAGAGTTTGCATCAAGTCTTAAAACAATGCTGGATTATATTAAAAATCATGAACTGAGAGAAATCATATCAGAACCAGCCAAATTAAGGAACATAACAGACTACATAGATAATGTAAAAAATGGCTTAGACCTTGCTGTACATAATTTGAATTATACAATAGACATAAATGTCAACAGAAGAGCTTGGAATACTTTAGAGCCATTGTTTAATGCATTGTCAAACAATTTAATGGATATTTAATGCTTTACTCACCTTTGAGATACCCAGGAGGAAAAAATAAATTATCAGCTTTTATAGCCAAGATATGTGTTGACAATAAAGTCGATGGTCATTATGTTGAGCCTTATTCCGGTGGCGCATCTGTCGCTCTATTTCTTTTATTTGAAGGATTTGTAAAAAAAATCACGATAAACGATATGGATAGGTCGATTTATGCATTCTGGTACTGTGTACTAAACAAAACAAATGAGCTATGTGAATTAATTGAACGCGCAGAAATTACACCGCAGGAATGGAGAGTTCAACGTAAAATTCAAACCAATAAAACAAAGGCAAGCCTTCTTGACTTAGGGTTTTCAACTTTTTTTTTAAATAGAACCAACCGTTCCGGAATAATTAAAGCGGGTATTATAGGAGGAATAAAACAAGACGGTAAGTATCTCATGGATTGCCGATTTAACAAAATTGAATTGATCGATAGAATCAAAAAGATTTCTAAGCGTAGAACAGATATAACGCTGTATCAAAAAGATGCAGTGAAGCTTATTGATAAAATCCAGAAAGCATCTAATCATGAAAATACGGTTTTTTATTTTGATCCTCCTTATTATCTAAAAGCGAGTTCCCTTTACATGAACCACTATCAAGATGATAATCATAAAACAGTTAGTGAAAAGATAAAAGGCATAAAAAACATTAAATGGATTGTTTCTTACGACAATGTACCAGAAATCCAAGCTTTATATCAAGAGTGTACCAAGAAAGAGTTTTCTTTTAAGCATACTGCTTATGAATCTAGATTAGGTCAAGAGATTCTATTTTTCAGCCCTAGTCTAAAACAGCCAGAAATAGAAAATTGGGATCCATTAAATTTTTCGATAAAAAGGACATCCAGCGATAAAAATATCATTTACAAAGCCAAGAGATCACGAAAAACAAACTTAGGGGTTTAAGCAATAGTCATTACATGGTAATGAAGATGCTTGATCGTGTACTAGTACGCTCTGATTCAAGAAGGTAGATGGGTATATTAGCATTAAGTCTGCAACAATATTTTGATGAGCAGTTTGTTTCAAATGCACATAAGACTCAGTATCTTAGTTAGATGAAATGTTTGGCAGTAATCTCCATTCTTACCATCCTTACTTTGCCCTTATCAGCCCAACAAACGCAGAAACCCATGTTATATGGAAGTAGCTGGATGGCGATTACAGGCAAACCTTTGGGTGCAACGGCAGGTGCAATGATTTTTCAGCAAAAAGGAAATGCTGTTGATGCTGCCTGTGCGATGCTTGCTGCAACCTGCACGATGTGGGATACGCTTAACTGGGGTGGCGAGACGCAAGCCTTGATCTATAATCCTAAAACCCATAAAGTGATTGCGATTAATGCTATGGGTGTTGCACCTACAGGTGCTACAGTCGAGTTTTTTAAAAGCAAAGGATATAATTTTCCTCCTGAATATGGGCCCTTAGCAGCAACAACACCTGGTACACCCGGTGGATTGATCTACATGTTGATCAACTACGGTACGATGAGTCTGAAACAAGTGCTGGCTCCTGCCATGCATATGGCGGCAGGATATGCTATAGAGGCACAGTCGGCAAACACGATTGAACGGAATAAGGATTTGCTTAAGCAATGGCCTTATAGTAAAAAGGTATTTCTTACTCATGCAGGAGAAAATCGGGAAGCGCCTGAAGCTGGTGAAATCTTCGTACAAAAAGATTTACTTCAAACGCTTACCAAAATGGTTGATGCGGAAAGTCAAGCTTTAAAAAAAGGTAAAAGTAGGAAGGAAGCGCTGATGGCTGCTTATGATCGTTTCTATAAAGGGGATATTGCGCAAGAGTTTGTACGCGGTTGTCAGGAACAGGGTGGTTTAATTACCATGCAAGACCTCGCTAAGTGGAAACCAATAGAAGAAGAGCCACTGATGGTAAATTATAAAGGAGTTGATGTATATAAATTGCAGCAATGGACGCAAGGTCCGGTTATGCTTCAGGCATTAAATATCCTCGAGAATTTTGATCTTAAAGCAATGGGGTATAATAGCACGAAGTATATCCATACGGTATATCAGGCGATGAACCTTGCGTTTGCAGACCGTGATTTTTATTATGGAGATTCATATGCTCAGCCAAATGAACCAATCAAGGGACTGTTGAGTAAAGAGTATGCAAAACAACGTGCTGCTCTGATTCAATATGACAAGAACGATCAGCATATTGGTCCGGGTAATCCATATCCTTTTGAGGGAAGGCAGAATCCGTATATCAATCTATTGAAAAAAAGAGGATTTGAAATGGATACAACTAAACGTAATTTTGCTCCTAAACATGACTTGAGCAATAACTCCCCTCAAGATGAATATCAGGACAGGTTACTGCGTGGTACGACCTCTATAGAGGCTGCGGATAAAGAAGGATGGGTGGTTTCTATTACACCAAGTGGTGGCTGGTTGCCAGCTTGTATTGCCGGGAATACAGGAATGGGTATGAGTCAAAGGATGCAAAGCTTTGTGCTCGATTCCGTTTTGAATCCTTTCAATGTGGTAGCACCAGGAAAAAGGCCACGCGTTACTTTATCCCCTTCCTTGTTTTTAAAGGAGGGCAAACCCTATTTGTCAGCTGCTGTGCAAGGTGGCGATACGCAAGATCAAAATTTATTGCAGTTCTTTCTGAATGTATCCGAATTTGATATGACTGTACAGAAAGCTACTGAAGCTGCAAACTTCAATACCAACCAATTATGGCTTTCTTTAGGGGGAACTAAAACCGCTGACCGTGAGCCTAAACCCGGACAGATCTTATTAAATAATGATACGCCTGAAACTGTTCGTGATGAACTAAAAAAGATGGGGTATACATTGAGTTTTGATGATCGTACCAGTGGTCCCATTAACGCTATTTATTTTGATTGGAAGCACAACAGTTTATGGGGAGGTTCTAGCAATCATGGTGAAGATTATGGAATAGGATGGTAAATAAATCAATTTGCTAATTCCTTTTAGTAACAACTAGGTTACATTTTGTCTTGAGAAGAGCAGATTGTTTTTTTGTGTCATAAAGTTTTAACTTAGCGATATAACTATCCGATTTCTTTTTTTGAATTTAGGAAATTAATCATATAAACCATAAATCGAATGCTCAAGACACTAACAATTATTGCTGCTTTGTTTTTTGCAGTTAACCTGGAAGCGCAGACCGCAAATAGCGGATGGCAGAATCTAATTAACGGCAAAAGTCTAAAAGGCTGGAAGCAGCTTAATGGAAAAGCAAAATATGAAGTTATCAATGGTGAAATTATAGGTACAACAGTAAGTGGAGAACCAAATTCCTTTTTAGCTACTTCCCATGATTACGGAGACTTTATCCTTGAGTTAGAATTACTAGTCGATAATTCAATGAATTCAGGCATCCAATTCCGAAGTTTAAGTACACCCGATTACAATAATGGCAGAGTGCATGGTTATCAAATGGAAGTTGATCCTTCCAGCAGAGCTTGGAGTGGAGGAATCTATGATGAAGCTCGAAGAGGCTGGCTTTATCAGTTAGACATAAATCCATCTGCAAAAACGGCTTTTAAGAAAGAGGAATGGAATAAGTACCGGATCGAGTGTATCGGAAATACACTTAGAACCTGGATTAATGGAATCCCAACCGCTCATGTAATTGATGATCTGACAGCAAAAGGCTTTATTGCCTTACAGGTTCATGCAATAGGTAAAGACGATGTTCCAGGGAAAAAAATCCACTGGCGAAATATTCGGATTAAGACCAGCAATCTAACACCATCACCTTACGATGATATTGAAGTGGTGAATTTAGTACAAAACAATCTATCCCCACAGGAAAAAAGAAATGGCTATACTCTTCTTTGGGATGGAAAGACCTCCACAGGTTGGAGAGGAGCGTATAAAACGGTATTTCCTCAAAAGGGCTGGGAGTTAAAAGACGGTATTTTGAGTGTGCTAAAATCGGGAGGTGCAGAATCAACTAATGGAGGCGACGTTGTAACAACCAATGAGTTCAGTGCCTTTGAATTGAAGTTTGATTTTAAATTAACAGAAGGAGCTAATAGTGGCATAAAATATTTTGTGACGGAATCTGAAGGGAATAAAGGTTCTGCAATAGGCTTAGAATACCAGATATTGGATGATGAAAGACATCCTGATGCTAAACTAGGAAGGGATGGAAACCGCACATTAGCTTCTTTATATGATCTGATGACAGCGAATAAAGTTCCAGCTTCAATAAAGAAAATAGGGGAATGGAATCAGGGCATTATAAGGGTTTACCCGGATAATAAAGTGG
>NZ_AQPN01000051.1 GCF_000403135.1 Arcticibacter svalbardensis MN12-7 | reverse complement strand
GATATTTGCAAGAAAAAAATTGCTTTTCTTTTTGCTCCTATTTCTATCTCTCTTCATCTTCTGCTCCGCCTCGCGCTTTGCTTTTCCCCCTTCGATTTGGGATTGCAAAAGTGCACATTCTGTAGCAATACTGCAACTATTTCTCAGTCATTTGCTCAGAAATACACTTCGCATTAAGTTAGACATTGAAAAACAACTATTTACGATCAAAGTTTTTCAACAATTACTTTTAAACAACTACGATGCGCTAAAGGAGATTTGTTTTGCGAAGGTTTTAAACGTCTCATTGAAATATTTAAGAACGCACTTTAGATTTCTGGGGATCTTAGTTATTATATAATACAATAGCCGTTGCATTAATTATTACTGGCAAGAATTTATTTCATACTCATTTTTAAAAGTAGTCATTGAAGATCCACTAATAACCTTATTGTAGAATAAAGGGGAATGAAATCAAGCGGATATAAACTGCTTCAATAATAAATACACCTGTCACTGCTATGAATTACCGATCTCCAGAAAGAGTAATTTGTGCGCAACTATACACCGTCAATGCGAATGTAATCATAACAGATTGGTTTTAACGGTGTAATTGAATCAAAAAGACCTATTTATAGATGTAATCACCAGAGGAAATTACAACATAGCCCCAACAAGCTAATTTATTAGTATTTAATACTCCATTATTTATGATTCAAAACTTATATTTACCTTTTTAATAATAAATTATCAAACAAATGCCTACAATAAAGACCCTAAGTCTCTTTCTATTGCTCCTTATCTCCTATCAACTAGCTGCTCAGCAAACAGATTCAGCTTATGTAAGAGAAAATTACACAAAAATAGAACGCCAAATCCCTATGCGCGATGGCATCAAACTTTTTACATCTATTTATATCCCCAAAGACCAAAGTAAAAGATATCCCTTTTTAATTAATCGGACACCATATACCGTTGCTCCTTACGGAGATGGAAAATATAAAACCAGCCTGGGTAATTTCCCGGCAATGATGAAGGAAGGATTTATATTTGTATATCAGGACGTCAGAGGCAAATGGATGAGCGAAGGTAACTTTGATGATGTGAGACCTCAAGTCGCTAATAAGAAAAGCAAAAAAGATATTGACGAAAGCTCAGATACCTATGATACCATAGACTGGTTGGTTAAAAACATAAATAACAATAATGGCAAAGCCGGCATATACGGCATTTCGTATCCAGGGTTCTATTCAACAGCATCTTTGCCAAACGCACATCCAGCGCTAAAAGCAGTATCCCCACAAGCCCCTGTTACCGATTGGTTCATGGGTGATGATTTTCATCACAATGGTGTTTTATTTTTAACCGATGCCTTTGGCTTCATGTCAACGTTTGGAGTTCCACGTTTAAAACCCATTACGGTTGAAAAAGGACCAAAAAGCTTCCAGTATTCCATTACAGATAATTACAGCTTTTTTCTCAAATCAGGTAGCGTTAAAGAATTAAAGGAAAAGTATTTTGCAGATAGCATTCAATTCTGGAACAATTTGTTTGCTCATCCCAATCTCGATTCATTTTGGAAAGCAAGGAATATTCAGCCTCACTTAACGAAAGTTAAACCAGCCGTGATGGTTGTAGGCGGTTTTTTTGATGCCGAAGATGCTTATGGAACTTTCGCCACCTATAAATCCATTGAAAAACAAAACCCGGAAGCCAACAACATTCTGGTTATGGGTCCATGGTTCCATGGCGGTTGGGTACGTAGTGATGGAAGCAGTTTTGGTGATATTCAATTCGGTCAGCCCACAAGCACCTATTACCAGGAAAAATTTGAACTCCCCTTCTTTAAACATTACTTAAAAGATCAAGGTGATTTCAATCCTGCAGAAGCAACCATATTTGTAACCGGAAGTAACGAATGGAAAAAGTTCAGTACCTGGCCGCCGAAGGATACAGAAGATAAAAACCTTTATTTACACCCGAACGGTATGCTCAGTTTTGATAAAGAAGCACAAACAGCTAGTTGGGATGAGTATGTAAGTGATCCAGCGAACCCAGTACCCTACCAGGAAGGTGTACAACAAAGGCGTACACGCGAATATATGATCGATGATCAGCGCTTTGCTGCTCGCCGTCCGGATGTTAAAACCTATCAAACACCAATCTTAAAAGAAGATATTACGTTAACCGGTCCCGTTTTAGCTAACCTTATAGTCTCTACTACCGGAACGGATGCCGACTATGTCGTTAAGCTGATTGATGTATATCCCGAAGATACCCCTAACCCGGTTCCTAATCCTAAAGACGTAGTGATGGGTGGATATCAAATGTTGGTTCGCGGAGAAATTATGCGAGGCAAGTACCGTAACAGTTTCGAAAATCCTGAGGCATTCATACCCAGACAAATCACAAAGGTCCATTACACACTGCCAGATGTGGCGCATACCTTCAAAAAAGGACATCGTATCATGATTCAAATTCAAAATTCATGGTTTCCAATAGCCGATCGAAATCCTCAAAAATTCATGAATATCTATCAAGCTGAAACCAAGGACTTTCAAAAAGCCACCCATAGAATTTACCACGATTCATCTAATAGTTCGTACATAACAGTTTCTGTTCTTAAATAATTCGTTTAGCCGAATGTTCATCAGTCAAGCAAATAATCAAAAAAGGAAAGAATTATTTATATAATTTTAAGAAGCAAATAAGCTTGAACAATTCCGCCAGTACGGTCGCTGGTTTACTTGTTATCAATAATTAATTGAGGCCAAACTAGTATGAAAGTAGCAATAGCATCACCACCATTTCCCAAATCTATTTGGGACGGTTTACAATGGGTCGAGAAGCTGATCATTGATGCGGCCGACAAACAAGCTGAAATTATCTGCTTCCCTGAGTCCTATATTCCGGGTTATTCAGGGTTAGATTATAAAGTAGAAGAACGTTCTCAAGAAAAGCTAGTATCAGCCTTAAATGAAGTGCGTAAGATGGCTGCTGCAAATTCCATATCAGTCATCATACCTATGGATTGGTATCACCCCAAAGGACTTTTAAATGTAGCGCATGTAATTTCAAATACCGGAGAAATATTAGGTTATCAGACCAAAAATCAGTTGGATCCTACTGAAGACAATATATGGATCCCAGGTACTGAACGCAGTATTTTTGAGATCAATGGTGTTAAATTTGGAATTACAATCTGCCATGAAGGGTTTCGATATCCAGAATCGGTAAGATGGGCAGCACAACGCGATGCTAAAATCGTATTTCATCCACACTGCGCTGGCAGTGATATCCAGGGCGTAAAACTTACAGAGTGGGGTGATAAAGACAATCCATATTATGAAAAGGCAATGATGATGCGGGCATTAGAAAATACCATTTACTTTGCTAGTTCTAATTATGCATTTCATTATCCTGAATCAGCCAGCTCATTAATTGGCCCTGATGGAGCTTGTATTGCCCACGAAACGTATGGCAAAATAGGAGTAATTGTAGCTGACATTGATCTTGATGTTGCTACAGGCTTCCTGGCAAAAAGATTTAAAAATCAGCTATATGTTTAAATAATCGTCAGATTCATGAATAAACTAAATTCGCATTAAAATCTGAATGAATTGCATTTGCCTGGATTAGTAGATCATTCAGAATAAGATTCGTATATTATTAACTAATTAATTCCGATATTTTGAACAAAGTGTCTATTTTATAAGAATTATGTTAATACTTATTGGCCGTAAATTGCAAGGGAAACAACATTTGACTGAAAACTTTCAATTGGCATCCTATTTGTACATATGAATACGGTTTATAATTGGTTAATATGAGCACCTGCCCATCAGGTGTTTTCTTTAAAACCTCTATTAATCATCCAAAAGCATTTCTTCAAACAACATTCATAAAATCTAAAATGCTGTAAATATAGCTTCTATGTTTATATTGCGTAACTGAAATCAATTCAATATTATTACCTAATAACTTCCAAATTTGCTTTTAAATCTTTTGCCTGGCCTTTAATTCCAGATAACGGTTTATGGTATTGATGGTAAGATTTTGTGGGCTGGTTAATATCGACTGAATACCATGTTTCGCCAATTCTTTAACGATAAGCTTCTTATCAAACGCAAATTTTTCCGCTATAGTTTTTATGTAGATTTCCTCCACGTTATTAGCAGGCTGTTCGCTCAATTGCTTTAGCTCGGTATTCTCAAAAAACACAACCAACAAAAGGTGGAGCTTTGCAATGCGCTTTAAAAATGGCAGTTGTCTTTGCATTGCATTCATGCTTTCGTAATTGGTAAAGAACACCACCAGGCTGCGTTGCTTTATTACATGGCAGATTGTGGTGTACAATGCCTCCATATTGGTTTCCAAATACCGGGTTTTCTCTTTATACAACACCTCAAGTATCTTATTTATCTGCGTGTGCCTGCGGTCGGCAGGAATCACGGCCCCAATTTTTTCAGCTACAGTAATCAGTCCAGCCTTGTCTTCTTTCAGCAAAGCGATATTAGCAAGCACCAAACTGGCGTTAATAGCATAATCAAGAAGACTTAAACTGTCAAAAGGCATTTTCATGGCCCTTGATTTATCAATAACACAATACACCTGCTGCGATTTCTCGTCGGTGTAAAAGTTAGTCATTAAGTTGCCTTGGCGAGCTGTAGATTTCCAGTTAATAGTGCGAAAATCATCCCCAGGCACATAGGTTTTAACCTGTTCAAACTCCATGCTATGCCCAAGCCGGCGGATCTTCTTAATGCCAATTTCATTCAGGCGGTTTGATATGGCCATCAACTCATATTTGCGCATCTGAAGGAACGATGGATATACAGGCAATATTTCGGCCTGCTCAAAATTAAAACGCCTGCTTAAAATCCCTAAAGGCGAACGTACAAACACCCTGATGTTCCCAAACTCGTATTCACCGCGTTTTGTAGGTCGCAGCATATAGCTAATCAGTTTGTGTTCTCCGGACTTAAGGATGGTTTTAAACCACACATCCCGCTTTTGAAACTGAAAAGGGATCTCGTCAATTATACCCACAGATATGGTGAAAGAGTATTTACTTTCAATGAAGATGCCCAGCTCGTTCTCGTCGCTGTTACTTAAACGTTCAGGTGCTTGTCGCTTGGCAAATATGGCATTAGCTGTACGGTAAAGTAGCAGCAAATCAATAATCGTTAGCAAAAGCAAGACCCAAAACACCAGCTCAGGAATTACTCCCAGCCAAGGGAAAAAGAACGACAACACAAATAGTACCACACAGCCACTAAGCGCGGCAAACAACCTGCTGGATAGGAATAGATTACTATAAAATAAGCTGATTATTTTTTTCACCTGTGTTTATCGAGGTATTTCAATTTTTTGGATGATCTGTGCAATTACTTCATCAGGAGTTACACCTTCCATTTCTTTATCAGGAGTAAGTATAATTCGGTGCCTTAACACAGGTTTAGCAACGGCTATAATATCATCCGGGGTAACAAAATCTCGACCCTTAATAGCTGCCAGTGCTTTAGCCGCATTGACGATGGCTAACGATGCACGCGGCGAACCGCCCAAAAAGAGCGATTTATTGCTACGGCTTTCGTGGATGATTTGCGCGGTAAAAGCCAGTATTTTTGGCTCTACATACAATTCCCTTACCTGCTTGCGTAGGTTTATCACATCCTCCGCAGCCAAAACTGCTTTAATATGGCTAAGCTGATCGGTTGTTTTTTGCTGATGCTGCTGGGTAACAATAGCAATTTCTTCTTCCAGCGAAGGATATTTGATCTCTATTTTAAAAAGAAAGCGGTCCAGTTGAGCTTCAGGCAAGCGGTAGGTGCCTTCCTGATCCACCGGGTTTTGTGTGGCTAAAACAATAAAAGGCTCCTGCATTTTGTAGGTGTGCCCGTCAATGGTTACCTGCCGCTCTTCCATCACCTCAAACAAGGCCGATTGCGTTTTGGCTGGTGCACGGTTTATTTCATCTATCAGGATAATGTTCCCGAATATAGGCCCCTGCTTAAATTCAAAGGCAGTGCTTTTGGGGTTAAATACAGATGTACCTAACACATCAGAGGGCATCAAATCCGGCGTAAACTGGATCCGTGAATATTTGGCGTCTATTGCTTTGGCAACCAGTTTGGCGGTTAAGGTTTTGGCTACGCCAGGCACCCCTTCTATCAGGATATGGCCATCGGCCAATATACCAGCTATGATCAGCTCAATAGCATCCTGCTGGCCAACAATGATCTGGGCAAGTGTAGCTTTTATTAGCTCAACAGCAGCACTTAGCTTTGTAAGGTCCGTTCTTTGTTCAAAATCTTCATTTTCCATATGATCCGGATTGGATATAAAATTTTTCTATTAGTTGGTTTAATATAATAAGTTCATCATCGGTAACGGCCGTTTGATGGCCCAGATAATTAATGTGGTTCAGCAGCTCTTTTGCAAGCGATTCGTCAATGCCGGTTTTATTGGTGAAGCCCACAAGGAACTCCTTATTATAAATGCCTGTTTTTAAACCGAATACACTGCGAAGGTGTTCGGCAAAGTAAACTATCTTTTTGGAAGCGATATTCGTATTATCCCGCTGTTCATAATATACGTTGCCTACAACGCTTACAAATTCCACCGTTGAATTTTTCAGTGGTTCTATCACCGGGATGATACGCTGCCTACGCTTAACCTCATAAATTACAAAAAGCAGTAAAGAGATAACGCTAATATAAAAAGCCCATTTCAAAGCAGGATACTTAAAAAAGACCCGCATTGATGATGCATCTTCCTCGTTACCACTATTTTGGTATTGGTCCCAATAAACATATTTAGCTACAGGCATATACGAAAGTACTTTTGCGGCGTAATCAGCCCCCTTCGGTTTAAGCAGTGTATAATTGGTTAATAACTGTGGGTTTGCAAAAACATATAAATTGCCCTTCCCAAATTTAAAACTCAGATAATTGCTGTGGCCAAATTGGTTCTGACTGATAACCGTTGCTTTTCTGGTGTCAAACTTATCAAAATACTGGTTGCTTGTAAACTTGTCAAACTTATACGCTTTGGGATGTTTAAGCAGCTTATTGGTAAAGTTAACCCCGGTTTTTTCTTTATTAAACTCAATCCCGTTCTTAATTTTTAATGAGTCGGCCAGGAAGCCGTCCCAATTGAGGGCTGAAATAAAAATCGAGTTACCGGCTGCTATATAGGTAATCATTTTTTTAAAGTCAGCTTTGCCAATATTCGCTGTTTCCGCAATAATAATGTAGTTACCAGGTTTTAAAGAGCTATCTGTAAATACCTCGTATGCCGATTTATTTGTTTTAGCAATTATTGCTGCCGGAAAAATATCATTCAGGCGATTATAAAGCACATAAGTACCGAAAGGGTTATTATCTGTATATTTAAAAGTTGTTGTCCAATCAATATTTTTTGGTCGGTTATATTCTGCTAACAAGTATACAGTCAGAAACAGTGATGCACAAAAAAGATACAATTTATAGCCTTTCATGATAGCATCTTTTTAAAATCGATAAATAAAGTATTTATTTCCTCAAAGGACTGCCCGTTAACCGGGAAATTGCCATACCATACAAATTCAAACTGCCGCGTAAGCAAACCAAATGATCTTTTATGCTCCATGTTGGTTAATTCGTTTATATAAGTAGAGTTGGTTTTACCAATTTGCCAGCTGATAAGCTGCGCTTCATCCAGTTGCTTTAAACTTTGAAGGTATAAGAAGCGTATTGCCAAACGATAGTTATGAAGGTTTACGGCATTGTTAATGGCTTCATCAAAATTAATCCCCTTTATATCATCAATTGATTCATCGTAAGCTAAACCCGCTTGTTTTGCAGTACGCTTAAAAATATGATCCAGCCCTAAAATCTTCATAACCACATACACTGTAAAACCCACTGCTGCGGCTATAAGTAAATAAGTGATGAATGCGTTTGAATTTGTTTTGGTTTCCTTGCGACCAAGTAGTTTTTCAAGCTTTAGCCAAACCCATTGCCAAAACCTCCCCCACCAGTTACTTGCAGGGGTTTGTGTACTGTAATTGAACCCAGGGCTCCTCTTATAGATTTTCAGGGCCTCAACATTAAAACTACGCAATATTACTCTTGAAGTATCAGCACGTAATACCACAACCTTTTTTACACCATCAGACTTTGTTGTAATGCCTGCCTTAAGGTTGAGGTGTAAGCAGATCAGTATACAAAAAATGAGTAACCGTTTATGCATCATTAATACTCTTCTAAAGGTAGGTCATCAGCATCCTCCGTGTTTTTACCAAGCATTCGAATACGTTGCATCAGGCTGTTATCATCCTTAATTTCGTTAAGGCTATAGTAAGCCAACGCAATAGCAATAATAGGGAGCATGTATAAAAACTGTATGGAGTATAAGGAAATAGAAATAGACAGCGCCTGTGTTTGCGGATGGTTTACATGTGTAAAAAAAAGAATCCCCATTACAACGATCACTATGGGGATGGATATTAGCATTATTGAAGCCAGAACGAGCAGCATCATTACAACAAGCACCCCAAACACCTGACCCCAGTTGTTTTTTATAAGCAGAAAAGCGCGGTTAAATGAATAAACTCCTCCTCCGTTCTCCATTATCATCACAGTGAGGATAAGCATGAAGATAGGTGCAAAATATATGCCCGGGATTATACAGCAAACTATACCTAAGGCTAAAATAAGCACCAACATTACAGTGGTTCCAAATGCCCTTAAAAGGTAGTACTGTACATAGGCCCAAACTTCTGCAACGCTTGGCGATTCATTACCTTTTTCCTTGTAAAGCACGATAAACGACAGGCAGGTTATTGTAATCATTACAAAATTAAGAAGTCCGAACAGCACGGATAACAAAAACGAAGGGCTGGTAAACTGTTCACTTTGGTCTTGCAGCTGCGCTCCGGATGTTTGATTAAATATGGATATTATCAACCCTGCAACCCAAAAAAAGCCGCATATCGCGAAATATGATTTAAATAAAGGTTTATAATTCTGCTTGAGAAAAAGAATGCTATCGTCAACAATCTCTCCCAAACTGCGGACTTTTGATAATTCAACTTTAGGTAGCATTTGTATACATATCAGGCATAGTGGTTTTTTTTAATATATATAAAGGATAAATGATCACGTACCAAACTATAAAAATTAACGAACCTGCTAAAATGCCTATGCTTAGCCAAACAGGCATTTCGGTATGGCGGGTAACAAAGCTTTCAAATATAGCGGCAGTAACTATTATGGGAGAAATCCCAAGGACTATTTTTAAGCCATCCATGGCACCCTTTTTTAAGGAGACCATGCGGGTGTACGTTTTTGGGAATAGGATACTATTGCCAAATATAAGGCCAGCACCACCGGCAATAATTATCGCTGAAATTTCGAGCGTTCCGTGAATCCATATGACCAAAACAGATTGGATCCCCAACCCCTTGCTAATAAAAAGATACTCAAACGCGCCCAGCATTATGCCATTACTAAAAAGGGCATAAACAGTGCCAACAGAAAATAATATCCCCGATACAAAGGTAAAAACGGTTACATACAGGTTATTTTTCGCTATCTGAAAAAACATGTAATAGGAGTTGCCGGTTTTATATACCCCAAATGGGTCCCCTTTGGCTATATTCTCGTTGGTCATGTTGACGTAATCGTCATGCATGATAAGCCTCACAAAGTTGTTGTCATATTTTGCTGATAATATTCCAATAAAAAATGAGATACTAAAAAACAGGAATGAGTACAAAAGTTGCTTTCGGTATTTCATAAAAAGCAAGGGTACTTCATACTTCCAAAATATAAATACCCGGCCACTTTTCTCTTTTTTATTTTTATAAATATATTGGTGAAACTCTGCTGCAAGCTTATTCAGGTAAACAGTTGTTTTAGATTTTGGGTAGAATGTTTTAGCGTAAGCCAAATCATCGGTAATACCTATAAAACGACTAGCCAACTCGTCCGGGTCTTCGGTTGGATTATTGTTATAATCGTCCCATCTTTCTGTATTTTGTTTAATAAACAACGCCTCACGCATGTTTTAGTCCTAGTATTATTATTTTCCGTTAAAATAGTAACAAATTTTTAATCTTAATACATAAATAAATGGTATTGCATATATATATTTGTTAACCATGCCAACAGTTAGAATTATAACCTCACAAAATATTGATATTGATTATGATATAGCTTCATTAAGTCAGCGTATAGCTGCACGTTCTGTAGATTATATGGTATTTATGTGCGCCTATACGGTTGCATTTATGATATTTCTTGCTTACGCAGGTATAAGTCAAAATGAAATTGGCCGTAACGGAAATATTGATCAAGGCATGTTTATCATACTGATAGGTATATGGCTTGCACTTTGTGTATTCTACGACTTGTTTACCGAGATGTTCTTGAACGGGCAAAGCTTAGGTAAACGTGCTCTTAAAATAAAAGTGATAAGCCTTAATGGTGGGCGGCCAAGCATAGGGCAATATTTGTTACGCTGGGTGTTTCGCATTATTGATTTTGGTGTTACTTTAGGATCAGCGGCAGTTGTCAGTGTTGCTTTTTCTGATAAAAAACAACGCATTGGCGATATGATAGCTGGTACAACACTTGTTAAGACCACCCCTCATGACGACTTCACCAGCCTTATTTTTATACAGCCCGGCCTTGATTATAAGCCTACATACCCCGAGGTCATGCAGCTCATTGATAAAGATATTGTTTTGATACACGATATTATTCGAAACTTTAATCAAACGCGCAATAACCTGTTAATATTCAAACTTGCTCACCGTATTAAAACGTTTCTAAATGTAGCGTATCCCTCACAAACAAATGATTACCAATTTCTTGAAATTATACTAAACGATTACAATTACCTTTCAGCAGGTAGGGCTTAAGGCAGTAAAAGGCTCAACTTAAACAGGTAGCTTGCCGTAATTATTATTGTCGACAACACAAGCATAACATCTTTTATATATGGCCTGTTGACAAAAAACCGCTGCATTTTCAATAAAACAGTAATTAATAAAATCAATATTGGGATGGTAGCAGGGTAAATTTCCAAGCTCTCATGCAAGTTGCATTGTAATAAGGCCACAACAGAACGTTGAAAACCACAGCCTGGACAATCAATACCGGTTAAGTATTTAAAAGGGCAGGGTAATAAATGGTTTTGCAGCCAATGAATCATATTCCAATAGCTGCAAAACACAATAATAAGAAACACTAGCTGTTAGGATCTACTCCTAATGGTTTCTCATAGTCCATAGCACCAAAGCCTTGTCTGCCTTTAGGATCTTGCCCATATGCATTTTCGCCCGGAGTACCATCGGTAAATGCTAAAATAAGGTTGTAAATGGGGATTAGTAAGAACCAGCCGCTTTTGTTAACATCGTGCATCCTTCTTACACCTACAGCAATAGAAGGGATCAATACAGCGAAAGAATAAATATTATAAAGCAAATTGAAACCCATCGCATCACCTACTAGATATAGTATGATTGATATGATACTGCTAAATAAGGCAAAATACCAATATTCACTACGCCTGGCCCTGCCTGTAAATTGTGCGTATTTCTGTAATACAATAATGAAATAATTCATGAGTTAAATATTTAAGGTTTAAGCCATAAATATAGAAAATACTTTTTTCAAATTACGCAAAATATAAGCATATAGCGAAAATTTAAACCTGTACTATCATTAGTTTTGTGCCGATGCAAGTAGAGCGATTTCTATTTTACTATTTTAAAATTGCTCTTCCCCCGTCAGGTTCAGATACCCGATTAAGCAAATTCAAAAATATCATTATATTGAAATTCCAGAAGAAATATTATTCTTCTTATTATGAATCAGAAATAATTCAGCACATGCCAATGCATCAGATAAAGCATCATGATGCTGCAATTTTATTCCATATTTACTACATACCAAATTTAACTTTTGTCCATAAATCTTGTATGTGCAATGCGCTTTAAAATCGGGAACAGCTATCCGGTAATACGCTAGAGTTTGCTGTAAACAGCTTACGTCAAATGAACTATTATGTGCCACAATATTTTGATTGCGGATGTAACCCATGATGGAAGGCCATATCCACTCAAAAGAAGGCGAATTACGAGTCATATCAGGAGTAATTCCATGAATCTGAATATTGATTGGAGCGTAAAAATTATCAGGAGGTTTCACCAACAGCACAATCTTCCTGGTAATAATCCCTTGCTCTACCCTAACCAGGCCAACCTGACAAATGCTATTCCTTTTTCCCTGAGCAGTTTCGAAATCTATTGCAGTAAAAGTATTGATTGAATTCATTATATTATATTAAATAGGCCTCTCCTTATTAAAAGAATCACTTGCTTTATTAATCCTTTTCTTTATTAAAGACCTCAATGAAGCCGGTTGAAGCACCTCTACTTCATCTGCAAAGCTC
Source organism: Arcticibacter svalbardensis MN12-7 (assembly GCF_000403135.1). GTDB lineage: Bacteria > Bacteroidota > Bacteroidia > Sphingobacteriales > Sphingobacteriaceae > Arcticibacter > Arcticibacter svalbardensis. Next base: position 42,708 of record NZ_AQPN01000051.1, on the reverse strand, counting down.
ATAATTAACGATTGCAATTCAAAGTTTAACGTTAGTCTAAGTCCAATAGTAATATATTCCTCGGTTTCTTCTATCACCCACTGACTTTCATGTAGCGGCTGACTTTTGATATACGGAAGCTTTGATTGATTAAAGCGTAATTTAATTTCTACAGGTTTAGCATTATGGAAAATAGTAACTCCAATGGTATCTTTAAAATATACATCGGGATCGGGCTTATGCTGTGTATCATACTGAATATCAGTTAAAACCTCAAACTTCTTAATTCTGTCTAGTGCAAAGGTTTGAATCTCCTTATATTGATTATTCATTCCCAGCACATACCAGCGGTTATGGTATTCTTTAAGCAGATAAGGGTGAAAAGGTTGATTTTTTGCTGTCTGATCCAAACCGAAGCGCAAATAAGTAACATTAATCACCTCTTTCTTAGTAATGGCATCCATAAGTGGCTTAATCATGTCAGTTCCTGAACTTTCTGGAAAGTGCTCGAAAGCCACAATAGATTGAACCTTCCCATACAAATTCAAATTAGCATTTCGTTCCAGCCGGTCTACCAAAGATTCTATACCCGAAAAAAACACAGCACCTTTATATGATTTCAGCATTTTCACAGCAGCTGAAATGTTTATAATATCATTATTTGTCAGCGAAACATTACCAATACTATAGGTCTTCTCAGAATAAGAATACTTTCCATCCTTAACCACAATAGGCGCATTATAGCCTAATTTATCACCTCGCAAATTTTTGATATCATTTTGAATAGTACGCTTACTTACGGTATCCCTATGGGGATTTTCTCCTTTCTCAATTAAATCTTGCGTACATCTTTCTGCAAGGAAATCAAGGGTGCAACCAAGAGCATAATCTTGCAAACAAGTATCAATAGAATGGTATCGTAATAAGGCATCAAGGGTTATAGGCATGGTCTAAATGTTAGGCGATTAAGTCCTGTAAATATATCATTACTGGAAGTTCACAGGAAAACATTTAGAATGATCTTCATCACTCTTTATTTATATCTCTGGCTACCAACACCCCTACTGAATAAAGGAGCAGCATTGCGAAAAAATAATAATACGATGGGTTTTTAATGCTAGTTGATTTATCAACTAATACGCAGATAAGTACAAATAATGTAACGGTTAAAAAGGTTATTATAACTTTCTTCATTCTTTTTTAATTTTTAATTCACGACAAAGATGACGTCGTGATATGCAGGGTATCTGCATATTTAAAAAAAGGTTAAAAAAGTTTTAAATAAAATTTTAATGATTTGAAATAAACAAAATTACCACGATACTTACTGAACATGGGATATAAGCTTTTTCTTGACGACCTGCGAACTGTAAATATGGTTTATAAAAACCTCACTGATGCTGATTTTATAATTGTCAGAAGCTATACCGATTTTGTAGCTTATATTTCAGAAAACGGACTTCCAGAGTTCATTAGTTTTGACAATGATCTTGGCGAAGATGAATCACAGTCCCTGCTTCCTGATGGTTATGCTTGTGCTAAATGGTTGGTATACGATCGTGAATTCGATCTTAAAGACTTACAATTCTATGTACATTCAGCCAATCCAGTAGCAAAATTGCAGATTGAATCATTGCTGAACAATTATCAAAAATTCTTAACGAGCGAGGAGTAAATCAATGAACAGGATCGACCGCCTATCCGCAATTCTTATTCAGTTACAATCGCGCAAAAACACCAGGGCGCAGGATGTTGCCAACCGTTACGAAATTAGTTTACGCACCGTTTACCGTGATATCCGTTCACTCGAAGAAGCCGGAGTACCCATTATAGGTGAAGCCGGAAGAGGTTATTCACTGGCTGATGGTTATCGCCTCCCTCCTCTTATGTTTACCCGCGAAGAGGCAACAGCTTTCATTACGGCAGAAAAACTGGTACTGTCTTTAACCGATCAGGAAAACAGTAAATCTTACAGCCTTGCAATGGATAAGATCAGGGCAGTTCTTAAACGGACAGACAAAGATTATTTAGAAGATCTGGATGAAAGGATAAAAGTAATTAAAAGCAAGCGGCATCCAGAATTCAAGGAACATCCGAATCCACTTCAAATTATTTTGCAGGCGATTGCTGACAAGAAGGTGATGCAGATGACATATTATTCCTACTACCGGCAGCAACAATCATCACGTTTAGTGGAGCCTATTGGTATACTTTACCTTGATAATTACTGGCACCTGATTGCTTATTGCCGTGAAAGGAAAGCATGCAGAGATTTCCGCTTTGATCGCATCATAAAAATCGAAACAACAAACGAATGTTATCAGGACGTTCATATCAGTCTGGAGAACTACCTGATTGATCAGTATAAAGCATTCTCAGTCGTAGAAATCACCCTTCTTGTTGATCAGGAGGCTTCACTTCATTTGGGTGAGCAGAAATATTACCAGGGCTATGTATCAGAAAAGCAAACTGCTAAAGGCATAGAAATGAAATTCCTGACTTTATCTCCAGAAGGATTTTCACGCTGGTATATGTCTATCGCAGATTGCGCCATTATCCTTCAGCCCGATTCCATTAAGAAAAAAGTACAGCTATTGTTTAATACCATTAAAAAAAATATTAATTTTATTTAGCACTGCTGACATAGGGCTGTCACAGGACTATTGTTTCTTTGTTACTTAATCAGAAACAAGATGTCAACAGTAACAAATTTTTTAGAAGAACTTAAACAGGAATCAGAGACTACCTGTAAGATGCTGAAAATTATTCCTGAGGATAAATATGAATGGCAACCACATGTAAAGAGCATGACTATCAAGCAGCTGTCATCACATATTGCTGATCTAACCAACTGGATACCTTTGGCCTTTGATACAGATGAACTTGACTTTGCAGTAGTGCCTTATTCACCTGCAACATGGAATAACAATGAAGAACTACTTGATCTCTTTGAACATTCTTTTGCAGAGGCTAAAGCCAAACTAGAAAATGCCAAGGATGAAGACCTGACACCTGAATGGATCTTAAGAAATGGAGATCAGATTTTAGGTAATCTTACAAAGGGAGGATTAATTCGTATCGCGCTAAGTCAAACTATTCATCACCGTGCTCAGCTGGGCGTATATCTCCGTTTACTGGATATTCCAATCCCAGGTTCGTATGGCCCAAGTGCTGACGATCAAAGTTTTTAACTTGGTAGATTTCTAAACGACATCATTAAACAGATGTAATTCTGGATACTTTCCCATGAGTATTCCTCATTTTACGATTTAAATAGTTTTAGGACAAAGAAACTTTTTAAAATCAACAAGCAATTCACGACTTTTGAAACAGTTCTTAAGGCCGATTATCCCATAAGGATTAATCGGCCTTAAAGAGCATATAATAGAACCGTTATTTCTACTATTGTTATTTGTGAGGTTTTTCGCCAACGCATCGGCACAAAACTCCCTTTCTCCAATCAAATTAATTGAGTTTGTACTCACACCTTATGCAAAGGACTGGAATACAAGGTGAATAAAAATGCCTCCATACATGTCAGCATTTTAAAGTTTGGTGTCCCAGTGGATAATGTTTTTATCAGCTATGAAACAGGACCTGAAATGCTACCAGCTTATAAGAAGAACAGGGTTATATTAGTCTGAGCATCGAATACATGGCATCTCTCCTCTCCTTGATACCGAAAATTTCCGAAACATCAGCATAGCTTTTGGCGATTGCACACGGAATAAATTAAAGTTGAAAACCATCGGCTATTACGACGTAGTCAACTTTGCCAAACAGATCACTGTACCTGGATTTTATTCTTGGGGGTATAATGACAATACATGTCCCCCTACATCTGTATTTTCTGCAGTTAACTCCATTAAAGCAGGTAAAACAATTTCTATTACCCCTATTTCCGGACACTGGCGCTTTGAAGAGACTAACCAGGAATCACTTGAGTGGATAAAAAAACAACTGAACAGGCCTACGGATCCAATAAAATGACCAAATGGTAGCAATTCATTTCCCAAACTTAAAGATCAATAGCTTGTTGTATGATAAGGGATGAAGAAAAAGGTTGAGTGGCATTATTTAAAACATGAATGGACGAAACTCAAAGCCCATTTGAAATCTTTTGATCATGAAGGCAAACAAGATTCGCTGCACCGATTTCGAATTCAGGTAAAGAAAGTACGTGCATTCCTAGTAATGGTAGATCTCGAAAAGAAAACAGCTCAACTCGAAAAACAACTAAAGCCAGTACGTCAAATCTTTAAGGAAGCGGGTGAGATCAGAAACGCTTATCTAAATCTGGAAATGGTTAAGGATCATCAGATAGGAATTTCCCCTTTTATACGACGTCAACGTCATTTGATGAAGATATCAGCGGCTAAACTTAGGTCCGCCTCGAATAAACATGTAAAAAGACTGCGCAAAACTCGGAAGAGTCTTAAAAAGAAACTTCCCCACCTGAGCAACCAACACATAGTGATGTATTACAAGCAGCAATTGGAGGATATTGCTCTTTGCCTTGAAATACTACCCTCGGATGAAACGCTACATGCCTGCCGAAAGCAATTGAAAATGCTGATTTATAATTATGCACTGGTGAAACCGGTGCTAAACTTAAATCTAAATGAAGATTATCTGGAACAAGTACAGATCACTATCGGCGACTGGCATGATAAACAGATAGCTATTGATCTCTTTTCTGCTGAAGAAGTTGGCGATGCAGGTGTTGTGGCAGTGCTGAAAAAGGAACGGACAAAACTGAAACGGAAAATCACTTTATTGATTAAGAATTTTTATATGCGTGCAACCATTGTTAAGGAAAACCGTTGGAACAAGCCGATACGGTTGTGAATAAAGATACCGATAAAACAATACCCATTACGGAGGGTTTAATTTAGCATTCTAATAAACGAAATGAAAAGCATACAGTATACCAAATACGGAGGACCTGAAGTCATTACACTAAGTGAAGTTGAAAAACCGCAACCTAAGGAGAACGAAGTGTTGATTCGGGTTGCCGCTACAACAGTCAATCCTTTTGAGATAAAAATCCGTTCAGGATCTATGAAACAACAAATTCCTGTACATTTCCCTTTTATACCGGGAGGAGATGTTGCGGGTACCGTGGAAGCTATTGGCGATCAGGTAACACGGATAAATGTAGGTGATAAGGTATTTGCTACCACCTTTGGTGACACCTATGCTGAATATATAGCTATTGACGCAGCCAAAGTAACCACAATTCCCAATAATGTAACCATGAATGAGGCAGCTGCACTGGCTGTTCCATTAGTTACAGCTTATACGTTTTTAGTAGAACAAGGTAAAGTTCAGCAAGGACAAACTGTACTAATTCAGGGCGCAGGAGGGGCTGTAGGCGCAGTAATGGTACAAATGGCGAAAGCATTGGGTGCAAAGGTAACAGGTACAGCTTCAGGTGATGGAGTTGCCTTAGTAAGAGCTCTTGGAGCTGAGGAAGTAATTGATTACAAAACGCAGGATTTTACCAAATTGGTAAAAGATGTTGACCTCGTTATTGATCTTGTTGGTGGAGAAACTCAGATAAAATCGTTTGAAGTGATCAAAAAGAATGGGCTATTGTTAAGTGCAGTGATGCCACCATCACCAGAACTAGCTGAAAAATACGGTATATCTGCCGGTTTTACTTCATCAGCACCGGCATTTGAGAAATTAGACTACGGGAAGCAAATGGTAGAAGAAGGAAAAATTAAACCTGAAATAGCAAAGGTGCTTCCTTTAGACAAAGCCGCTGAGGCACAGGAACTAGTCTCTAAGGGTGGGCTGAACGGAAAAGTTGTATTGGTAGTGGAATATTCTACTTTTAAAAAATAATTTATATGAATACTGAAAAAGCCATATTGGCGGGCGGTTGCTTTTGGGGTGTAGAAGAACTGATCAGGAACTATCCTGGCGTTATTTCAACTGTAGTTGGCTACACAGGAGGCGATGTGCCGAATGCTACTTACCGGAACCACGGAACTCATGCTGAAGCTATAGCGGTCGAATTTGATCCAACCCAGCTGTCCTATCGCAACCTTTTGGAATATTTCTTCCAGATTCATGACCCTAGCACCCGAAACAGGCAGGGAAATGATATAGGTGCTTCTTATCGTTCTGCAATTTTCTATTTAGATGAAAGTCAGCGGGAAACAGCGAATACACTGATCTCAGAAATGGATATATCTGGCAAGTGGCCTGGTAAAATAGTTACAGAAGTGGTTCCTGCAACAGATTTTTGGAATGCAGAAGCCGAACACCAGGATTATTTACAAAAGAATCCTTATGGATATACCTGCCACTTTGAAAGACCTGAGTGGCAATTGGGGGATTAAAAAATGAAAGAGAAAATTGGAACAAAAAGCGAGCCTACGCTACTTAAAACACCACCATTTTCATCAGAATATACCATGCATGTGGATGAAAAGGACGGAATAGAAATCTTTGTGTGTACAGTTGGTAAGACTGTTTTGCATTATAATATGCGTTGCCTGAATGATCTTCATGAAATGCTGAAAAAACATGGTGATTGAATGGAATTAGGCAGTGCTGATGAACAAAAGCCTGCAAAAGAAGGTACCGTTGAGGCTTGGGGGTGTTCTGAAAATAATCCAATAGGTGGATGGTACGGACTAAAAAAAGGTCTTCGCGGGCGCTTTGGCATGTATATTCCACCATTGATGGAAAAGCTAGGATTGGCTGAGGTTACTCATGAGGCAAAGGGGAATAAAATGCGGGCACTGTAGCATTGCATCCGGAACGAAAACACTCAATATATTTTGTCAATTAAAATCGTTTTATTTTAAGGACATCAACACCATTTCTTGTCAGGATCTCTTCTATGGATGATAGAAAGCATACTACCTATTAAAAAATAATCGAAACTATCTAGTTCGAGTAACTTGGAGTAGAGCACTATCCTCTTATTCGGGTAAATTTCCAGACATCTAAAAGTATGGTAATAATATTGAGGTAAAATTGACAATTATGTTTTGTAAATTCGTAATTGTGCTAGATAAAAATCTTTACATAATTGCAGGTTGCAACGGTGCTGGTAAAACAACCGCTTCATTTACTATATTGCCAGAGATCTTAAATTGCAAAGAGTTTGTTAATGCCGACGAAATAGCCAAAGGATTGTCCCCTTTTCAACCTGAAGAAGTAGCGATTGAAGCAGGACGGATTATGCTTAATAGAATAAACGGGCTATTGAAAGATAACGAAAGTTTTGCATTTGAAACCACACTTTCTTCCAGAAGCTACAAAAACAAAATAAGCGAGGCTAAAGCAAAAGGCTATGTAATTACTCTGCTTTTCTTCTGGCTAGAAAACGTTGAGTTAGCAAAAGAACGTGTAAAGATAAGAGTGTCAGAGGGTGGGCATAACATCGAAGCCGATGTTATCGAAAGAAGATACGTAAAAGGAATAATCAACTTATTTGACATTTATTTGCCAATTGTTGATGGAGCTCTAATATTCAATAACTCAAATGGTAAACACGAGCTTTTGGCGCAAAAAATGAAGGACGGACAATTAAGCATCATTGACAAAATTCAGTTTAACAAACTAAGACACTGTTATGAACACAGATGAAAAACAAATAGAACTTAGAAACAAAATTATGCTAGGACTAGATAAGGCATATGAAAAACTAATTGAGTTTAAGAAGTATAAAAAAACTGAACTCGTGGTAATGAAAGATGGCAAAATAGTAAAAATAAAACCTGAATAGCTGTTGACATTTACTTAATTAAAGTTAAAAGCTAAAGTAAATAATTAGTCATATTTATACCTTTGTCCATAGCAGGAATAAACTTATCAGTGATTTGTAGAAATGCCATTTTCCTCACGAATAAGCTGAAAAAGATGATCAGGACGAACTACTATATAATCTTCATTAAGTGAATTAGCCACATTTTTAAAACTGGTTGGCGATATGTTAGTCCACGGCTGCGCCTGTATAATCAGGAATCGTGGTGATGATCTATTCCAACCAGCGGAAGCACGCCCGATATGATCTTTCATTGCTTGTTCATTTGTACAATAGTTACAGGAAAGTGCCATTCCAGGCAAGCTGTTATTATAGATAGTGAGTCCGCCACCTGTGTTCTGGGCAGTAACACCAAGCAACGATGGTGCCTGACTGGCATAAATCTTCCCCACATTTGAGTCAATCCCGCCAACAATAGTGTTCCAGATGGTGATTACCCGTAAACCAGCACGATTATTATAATCCTCCGTTTTAGAAACGAACTGTTTTAGCAAATTTTGATCAGACCAGGTATTAGGATAGGTATACCCATAACCAGAAGGTCCGGATACCAGGTTATCATTGTCAGTGGACGTTTGCCAATAGTAGTTAAGCGCACCAGGCATTGCATCCAGCATGGCAGGTGACACAGTCCATCCCATTGGAACAGTACCCCGGTCTGGATTATTCCAAAGTTTGCGCATAAGATGCTCTGTATATTGTAAATTATCTCCATCACTCAATATAAATGCAACGTAGATCTTATTTTTAAGTGTCGGTTTTGGAGGTATTGGTTTGATATTTACGATTCTGGAAGTACCACTATGTACCGTTAGATTAGAACACCAATCACTTGCAATAGTTGCAATACCATACTTTGAAGCTCTCGTCACGCCTGCCCCTTCTTCTGGCCACCACCCCATAAAACTTGAACCAGGGGACATTGAAGATAAAAATTTGTTCAGCAATTCACTTTCACCAGCTACTTTAGGGTCGAGCCATATCACTGCAGCACCTAAGGCCACTGCATATTCACGCAGAGCCGCTTTATGTGCATTAGGGTTTAGTCCAATTAGTAAACGGTGATCAAGGTGTGGCCAATACATATCGTATAGCGACTGGTAAACTTCAAGTTTGCTACTAAATTTCCCCTGCAAATCAAGTAAGACAGGTAAGTTATATGGAGAAGACGTTAATTTGGACAACAACAAAGGCGAGGCAATCAATGCACCTTTGCCTTTTGCAAGTACTGTGGCCAGATTAATCGTGTGTGGCTGAGCAGGATCGTATACGATCAAACCCGAAATTTCAGTACGATATTTAGTAATAAGGTCCCATTTATCTGCAGGTTCAGACCAACTCAAACCTAGGGACTGAAGCCAGGTATGTGGCCCTTCACCGAAAGAATCACCCTCATAAGAGAAAATACGTGGTTTAGTCTTGTTTACGATGCCCTTCAACGAAGCAAACAGATACATTTCTGCTGCTGAATAAGAAGAGTTTTGGCGAAGCGTAATTAAATCCAAGGTCTGTGCAGGCGCAGGGAAAGAAGGAAGCAGCTGTCCAGCTGGCCATTTGATCTGGCCAATTGATGGCATGACAAACAATTGGAATAAAAGAAAGCATACAGCTTTAATTTTATACAATTTAATCCTTTTTATCATCGGTCAACTATAGTTTTTAAGTCATACTAATGATTTGAGTTAGCCATAAAGCTGTTAAAAATCATTTTATTATTCATTCCGTGGTCAATATCAAACTGTAGCTGAATCCGTTTACTGCAAAATAGGTTCAAAACCTTCACACAATAGCTGATTGCCATGCCCGGCACACCAAAAAAAAGAGCTGATCAAAATTAATCAGCTCTTTAAGTGGGAATTACTGGGCTCGAACCAGCGACCCCTACCTTGTCGAGGTAGTGCTCTAAACCAACTGAGCTAAATTCCCTTTGGATTGGCTAAATATAATATTTTTTCTAAGATAATGTTAAATCCGCTTATGCTGCACTAACAAGATAAATCATCACATTATAGCTTTACTTACCTTAAGATAGGTATCTCTATACGACTTTAGGAGTCATCATTTTTTGAAGGAGACCTTGCCCGTAAGGATAAGATCTGGTATAATCTTATTCACTTGTTGCTTTCGAGATGATGAAATGGTCATTTTGCTGATTTTATTTACAAGTCCTAACATAAGAAGATTGCCTTTATAAAACATCCCTTTGATTTTTTCTTCTCTGCCGGGGTAGTTAGAGGGTTGTGTATCAACATCTTTTATAGGGTATTCAGATGGTTTTTCTGATTTGAAAGTTCCAATAATAGCACAGGGACTGAATTCCTTACTATTTAATAGGATACTTTCATTGGTTTGGGCGATTGTAGAATACAACATCAGTGACATACTGACTAGTGCCAGGCAATCTTCTGGAACTGGTTCTGTAAAAGTTATCACTTGCCCTTCTATGATTTGATACCCTTCAATGTCTAAATCCTGAAAGCCCAGGTTTTCGTAATACTCTTCCCTGAAGTTAAAAGCAACCAACATTAACCTGATGCGATGTTTCATATAGGCTCCGCTTGCGTTTTTAGGCCTTTTTATGTCTGTTTGGGTGTTTAAGGATCCAAGGGTAACACTTACAACACCATTTGCGCTTTTACTTGCTTCATGGTTCATTTGTAGCACTTCATGCAGTTTACTGTTCGCATTAAAGTCCAGTCCCTGTAAAAAAGAAAGGTCCCCGTCATGCAGATCCCTTTTTCCCTTCTCTCCGGTCACATTGTTTAGTATCGACCGGTACACCAATTGGGTGCTCCTGTAAGCTGCCGTCCCATCCTTAAAGAAATAAGCCGGTTCAAAAGCCGTACGGATAACTGCTGCCGAAGAACTTGAAAGTCCAAACTCAGTAGCGCTCCTTTTAGTTTTTTCGGTTTGCTTAAATGCTTTTGCTTTACCCTGGATGATGTTCTTTCCACGATACTCACGGTAAATCACTGATCCTGCGGTTCCGTGGATCATTCCTTTATTATCTATACTAGCCATAATCTTTATGATTTACAGTAAAGTAATCGTTAAAGATCCTGACGTACGAAAATGATGCTAAATCTTCTCAAATCTTCTCTCATACGTCATAAAAAGACATAAAAGACACTTTTCATCAAATCAAGGTTACATCAAATACTAAAAATCTGTAATTATGGTATTTCATCAATCCACTGCTCCACAGATATACGAATGGAAATAGATTAGCCAACTTACGAACATCAGGTAAACAGATTAGTATTGAAAACACAAACAATGTAATAAATATCAGGGTTAAGTCCGACTTACGCTAGCTATCATTGGACTAATACCGGAATAATATGCCATTCATATTAGAAGGAATTATAGTCATGTCACTGGGCAGTACAAATGCAAATCAACTTTATAAGATCTCAGGAGTGACCTTCTTTAAATTAGTAAACAACTGTACCGTTTCTTCATTCAATCAAATGGAGCTTTTTTAGAATTCGGGTCGATTCTTTTATAGATACGATTTCAGGAGTAAAGATAATTGGATTGATTGGAAGGTCCTGACTATTGGTCGCCGTTGCATTAATTGCATCAGCCACATCCATACCTTGTATAATTTCTCCGAAAATCGTATAGTCCTGATCAAGGCGCGGGATCCCTCCTATCGTTTTATACACTTCTCTTTGTTCAGCAGAAAACTTGATACCTTTTTTCTGTTCCAAGAAATCGAGTTGCTTATCTGTTTGCCTTTTGCCAGCAACCAGATAAATTTGTGTTAGATAAGAACGCTTTTGGAGATTATCATTCCTTCCTGCACCTAATGCTCCCTTTTTATGATAAAGACTGGGTATTATTTCTGCATCTATACGTTTTAAAGGAAGCTCAGGATGTAGCTTTTCCCTATCTAAAATCGTTTCGTCTAACTCTCCTCCCTGATTTACAAAGGATTTTATTACCCGGTTAAAAGCGGCATGATCATAAAGTCCCTCCTCAATACTTTTGATAAAAGCATCCCTGTGTTTAGGTGTTTCATCGTATAGATGCAAAAGGATATCGCCTTTATTGGTATGTAAACGCACAAATCGAGATTGTGCGGAACTTATCAGGACCAGGAAAGAAAAAATTGCAGTAATTATAAACGATTTCATGTAATTTTAAATTGTGTATTAAGATAAAGCAAATAGTTATGGAAAAGACTATAGTGAACAGCATTGACGAATATATTTCAGGTTGTCCTGAATCCATCCAACCAATTTTGCAGCAACTGTGCAACACAATTAGAGCCGCTGTACCTGACGCGAAAGAAATGATAGGTAAATCGGGGAGATTTTGCCGCTTGTCTTGAGATCGATGGATCCGCTGGGCAATAAATATTCATCAATAATAATTCAAATGTTTTCAAATGGAACTTATCCTTTTATATGGACATCTTCACATTCACATCAAAGGCTTGAACTTTCCATTTTTAAGCTACTACTGTCATGTTGAGTAATATTTGGTTTATGTTTCATACAGGCCTAGAAAATGAGCCTGTATGAAATGTAATTTCTTGCAAAAACGAAGTTCTTATTCCTTCGCATACTCCAATAAATCCCCTGGCTGACAATCCAGTACTTTACATATAGATTCCAGCGTGCTGAACCGGATAGCCTTGGCTTTTCCGGTTTTAGGATGGAAAGATTAATTTATATTATGGGGGTTTAAGCTTTAAAAGCTGTTCTGATTTTAATAAAACCTAGAATCCGCAGAATTTTCAATATTCAAAGTTTAGATGTCTTCTAGTTATTTTTCTTAAAAAAATAGATATGCTTTTCGCCTAATAAGATCCAATATATTGTTAGATTAGGCATAATAATAAAAGCTAATTGATTCAATAATTGAATGTGTTTTTGAATATTTCAATGCTTTGATCTATTTGCTCGGTCAAGCTAATATAAACTTATCAATATTTATACTTTTAAAATTTTATCCCCTTATTTCAGTACCATGAAGACATCCAAACTCTCTCTATTATTCATGTTCCTATTATCTAGCTATACCCTTTTTTCGCAAATCCCTGCAAAGGGTCATTATGTAGGTGTTTCTTATTCCTTTTCGGATGGTTATCTTCACCAAAAAGAGCTATTACTAGGTACTGCTGGCGTTAGTAAGGAATCAACCCAAAAATTCAGCCTACATTACACCTATCAAAAAAGTAAGCATATAGGAATAGAAAGCGGACTGTCTTTGCTGACACATAAATTCAATGTTACCCCTGCGCCTATGGGGCAACCACAAGTGTCAAGGGCAGAGGAAATTCAGCTTTTAAGTATGCCAGTGTATGTAAAATATACTTTTCTTAATTATTTTTATCTCAATGGGGGGTTAAGTTTCGATCTGGATATAAAAAACACAGCTGAACTGGATAATCAATCCGGTATAGGGCTTGGCGCTGGCGCTGGTGCTCAGTACTTTTTTAATAATAAAATAGGCTTATTCGTAAATCCTCAGCTTGTATTTCATAGCCTTTTAAATTTTAATGATGAGACTCACCCGAGGAAATTATATGAAGCAAATGTAACGATAGGGTTAAGTTATAAACTGTAATATGAAACACAACCGATTTTTTTTATCCCTACTCTTTTTATGTTGCTTCTTTATAATCTCCTGTATAAACCACTTTAAGGTTCCATCAGGATTAAGAAAACTATCAAAATCAGAAATATTAGAAGAACCGGAATCAGTGGATAAAAGAAGGGCTGAAATGGGCCTTATTCCATTAAAGGAATACTTAAAAAATATTCAGTAAATAAATAGCTCATGGTACTAGAATTTATCGAAGAATTTAACACTACTGAGCCTAGCGAAGAAATTTAGCGATATAAATTTGCAGATTCATTTCCTTTGAAGTTTCTTTGATTGCATATTTGCTTGAAAATTATTCAGGTTACATAGACAAGGTATAAATTGGGCATAGCAGCAACAGATCAGGAGGACGAATACCTATTTAATGGGCTAACTTTGCCGGCATTGTCGGAAGAGCTTATTACCCAGCACAGTGTGAATGCAGATTACTTGCTTCAATCTGTCAATCTTGTTATTCCCCGCTACCTGTTTGTAGATGAAGGTTCCTTTATGCTTCAGTACAGCGCAGATGCTTTTCCTGAAATTAAAGTGAAGCAGAGCGGAAATCAACTATGTATCTCCTGCTCTTGCAAAAACAAAAAGACCAATTTATGTGAACATCAATCGCTCGTATTACTTAGTTTATTGAAACGTAATGAGTTGCGGGTATTTTTCGACCGTTCATTACGTCATGATAAACTCCAGAAGTTCGCTTTAGATTATGGCTTGGAGCATGATCTTGATCTGGATCGTTATTTTTTGATAGAGTACCTGGATAAAAAATTAGCCATCCGGCCTATCTTAAATACGCTTCTTCCTGTAACCAAGGAAAGTTTAAGTCTTTTAAAGGATCAACTGACGTCCGCTCAGGAACCTGTCATGCCAAAGACTGATTTAGCTGAAGGTAGTTTAAGAATGGTTGTCCTTAAGCAGCATAAGTATTATAAACATCTGTTTATTGAAATATACGAGGCACAGCAAACGAAAGATGGCAAGATCAAAAACCCATTAAAAGCAGTCAATCCGCTTGATTTAATATGGGAAACGGATGAAGCGGATGCGATTAAGTTCTTTACTGCATTGTCCAGATTTCAGAATAATGTGGATTCAAAGGTTACTCAGGCCGCCATCAACAGCTTAAAGGCTATTGTAAAAAACCCGCTCAACTTTCTTTTTTATATTCATAACAGTGACGTTGCGGAAAGTATAAATGCCTTATCTGTTCAATCTGTACAGGTAAGTACCAGCACCGTAAGTGATATTACATTAACAGTCAGCAGAAAAGGCCAGTTTTACGAGGTTACAGGAAGTGTGGAGATTGGGGACAGCATATACGATATTGAAGACCTGGTTATTAAACATACTTATTTTATCCTGATTGAAAACACACTATACCTGATTGATTTTCTGAATACGTTGGACATTATCAATTTCCTTAAGAGAAAAGCGAATCACCCGCTGATTCATCAGTCTAAATACAAAGATTTCAAAAACACCATCTTAAGTAAACTGGAAGAACGGGTGAGTATCAATTATACGGATATTGAGGTGGCTTCTCCCGAACAGATTATGGAACAGGGCTTTAATGCGGACATTGAACGGATTATCTTTCTGTCTGACTTTGGTCAACATGTGATGCTTATACCCGTAATCCGTTATGGGGAGGTTGAAATTCCTATCCGTACGAGAAAGCAGATTTTCGGAGAGGATTCGAGAGGTCGTCCTTTCTTGGTTCAGCGTGATGAAGATGCTGAAATCCAGTTTACGGCCCTTCTATTGAAGCAACATGCTGATTTTGAAGAACAAATGGATAATGGGCTTCAGTATTTCTTTTTACATAAGAAGCACTTTTTGAATGAAGACTGGTTTTTAAAAGTGTTCGAAGACTGGAAAGATAGGCATATTACTGTTTTAGGGTTCAATGAGATTGAAGGCAATAAGCTGAATGCGAACAAGGTAAAGATCTCGATACAGGTTTTAAGCGGGATCAACTGGTTCAACAGTAAAATCAATGTAAGCTATGGCAGTAGGAAGGCTTCCTTAAAACAGGTACATAAAGCAATCCGGAATAAAAGTAAATATGTGCAATTGGATGATGGTACGATGGGCATCTTACCGGCTGAATGGATAGAGAAATTTACGAATTACTTTCATGCGGGAGAAGTAATTGATGAAGAGACTATTCGTACACCTAAAATTAACTTTTCTGCTCTTGCGGAATTGTATGAGAGTGATACTTTCACAGCTGATGCCAGGAATGAGTTACTTTTATTTCAAAAGAAGCTGCCTGATTTCGAAGGAATTGCTCCGGTTGAAATTCCGAAAGGTTTATTGGCAACTCTTCGCCCCTACCAGTTGCAGGGTTTAAACTGGTTAAATTTTTTGGATGACTTTAGCTTTGGAGGTTGTCTGGCTGATGATATGGGCTTGGGTAAAACGCTTCAAATCATTGCTTTTATCCTTACGCAAAGAACGAAAGTTAAGCAGAACACCAATCTGCTGGTTGTGCCTACTTCCCTGATCTTTAACTGGCAGGCGGAAATAGAAAAGTTTGCTCCTTCTATCAAATTGTTGACGCTTTATGGGGGCAACAGGTTGAAAAACAATCATGAGTTCGATCAGTATGAGGTGATACTGACTTCGTATGGTTCCCTGCTTTCGGATATCAACTTCGTAAAGGACTATTCGTTTAACTATATTTTTCTGGATGAATCGCAGAATATTAAGAATCCGGAATCGCAACGTTACAAGTCTGTTCGTTTATTAACCTCCCGGAATAAGATTGCGATAACTGGTACACCGATTGAAAATAACACCTTCGATCTTTATGGTCAGCTTTCATTTGCCTGTCCGGGTTTATTAGGCAGCAAGCAATATTTTAAAGATATCTACTCCTCTCCAATTGATAAATTTAAGGTAAGTAGACGTGCCGCTGAACTGCAGAAGAAAGTGAAGCCTTTTATATTGAGGCGCACTAAACAGGAGGTCGCAAATGAATTGCCGGATAAAACGGAAATGATTTTGTATTGTGAGATGCAAGCGGAACAGCGCAAGGTATATGATGATTATGAGCGGGAATTTAGGGAGTTTATTTCGGCTACTGATCATTCGGAACTCCCAAGGAAGTCCATGCATGTGTTGAAAGGGCTGACTAAGTTGAGGCAGATCTGTGATTCGCCTCTGTTGCTGAAGGGTGAAAAGGTGAAAGGAGACGCTTCCTGCAAGATCGACACGCTGATTGAACAGATTGAAACGAAATCAAGCAGGCATAAGATCCTGATATTTTCTCAGTTTGTGACGATGCTTGATTTGATTCGCAAAAAGTTGGATGATAGGAAAATAGGCTTAAGCTACTTAACAGGGGCTTCACGAAACAGAGAAGTGCTAATTCAGGAGTTTCAGAATAATCCGGAGGTGCGGGTATTCCTGATCAGTTTGAAGGCTGGTGGAACAGGTTTGAACTTAACGGCTGCGGACTATGTGTATATCGTGGATCCATGGTGGAATCCTGCAGTGGAGAATCAGGCTATAGACCGGTGTTACCGCATTGGGCAGAAAAAGAATGTGGTAGCAGTGAGGCTAATCTGTAAAGATACCATCGAAGAGAAGATCATGGACATGCAGGAATCGAAAAAGGGACTGATGAATGAACTGATCCGAACAGATAATGGCGTTAAGACATTGAACAAACAGGATTTACTGGCCTTGTTGGGTGTCTAAAGACCTTTTTAGGTGCATAAGTTAAACTTATGCACCTCCCATAACGACCAGCTCAGTTAAGGTTGGCGTCTTACTTCCTCCCTTTTTCTCTAAAGTTACCGCAAAGGCATCTACTTTGCCAATAGACTTCATTTGAGTTAAACCTGATTGTGCGCTTGTATAATCGAATACCCCAAGATCTATCGGTTTGCCATCTACAAGAGCCCATAACTGGTACTGGTGGTTGGCATCCGGTGCCGGTAAGTTTAAGGATGAAATATCAATCAGCACTTCCTGTTTGTCCTTGTTAAAGGCAACCTTCATACTTGCTTCAGGAGCTTTCGGTGTTCCATTCAATGTAACCAGCTTGTATTCTTCCGGATTTTGATATACCTGCAGGAACTTTTTGTTCACTTGTAACTCCTTACCGATGTAATTTACCTGAGATGCAAATTTTTGATTGGAACTTTGAAGTGCTATAATTTCGTTTTTTGATTCCTTCAGCTCCTTATTTAAGTTAATAATGGTAAAGAGTGACACTAACAATAAGGCAACAGAGGCTGCAAATGCATATTTATAAAACCTAATACTTTTTTCTCTGGAAGGCAGATTGATAACTTCAGCTTCCAGTAGCGGTTCTGCTTGTATTTCAAAATTCAGGGATGACAAGAACTTATCGCGTGAAGATGTTGGAGGTTCTATGCCATATACATTGGAATACTGCAATAGAGAATTTTCAATTTGGCTAATTTCCGTGCTTAACTCCGGAAACTTAAGGCACATATCTTCCACGTCATGTCTTTCGGCATCAGTTAGGTTACCCAGAACGTATAGTTCTAAGATCCCACTTTCGATATATGCTTTAATATCTTCCACTGCTTCAATTAAAAAAACTTTTCAATGTATTAATTGCACTCCTTAATCTGGTTTTCACCGTTCCCAAAGGTAAATGTAACTCATCTGAAACTTCTACGTGTGTATAACCTTTAAAATAAATTAAGTCTAATATGACTTTATCCTGAGGTTTTAATTTTTCTACCAGTTCCCTTACACCCATACCATCCGAATTTATTTCGACGTACTGTTGTTCGTCAATAGCATATACGTTGTTTTCTATCTTATCGATGTTGCTATGGTTACGAAAATCTTTTGAACGCAGTTTATCAATAGCACTATTGCGTGCGATATTGCTGATCCAGGTAAATAATTTGCCTTTAGATGCATCATAAGAATTAAACGAATTCCACGCTTTAACAAATGTATCCTGTAATAAGTCTTCTGCTAATTCCTGATTTTGAACCACGCGGATAATCACTCCAAAGATTGCAGCAGAATACATATCGTACAAAGCTTCTGCGGCCATTCTGTCCTTTCGGCGAATACCTTCAATAAGCTCATGCTCTGCTATTTTAATATGATCTCTTCTCAAAATGGTGTGACTTCATCCACAATAACTAAAAATTTAATTATTAGTTTTTTAAGCTTTCATATTTTTTAATAAAAAAAAAGAATTTTAAAACCGACCATAGTAAAATTCTCGTAGATGTAAGAAACTAAAAGCTTAATTTATGAAAAACCAAAGGAATGAGGAAGATCAGCTATTTTTAGAAAAAGCGGATGGATTCTTAACAGCAAATGTTCAACGGCGTTCGTTTTTAAAATATGCAGGTGCCGGTGCTGCCAGTCTTGCTTTACTGGCTGCCGGCTGTAAAAAAGACATGAACAGTGATGATATGGGTGTATCTTTTGGCACTGGAGACACCGCTGTATTAAACTATGCTTACGCATTAGAGCAACTGGAAGCTGCTTTTTACATCCAGGTTCTCAATTTTCCTTATGAATCAATGAATGCTAACGAAAAATCTCTTTTAACAGATATTCGAGATCATGAAATTGCACATCGGGAATTTTTTAAATCTGCTCTTGGTACAAATGCTATTCCTGATTTGAAAGTTAATTTTAGTTCAATTAATTTTAATAGCCGGGACAGTGTTCTGGGAACAGCAAAAGCTTTCGAAGATTTAGGTGTATCGGCTTATAACGGTGCCGGACAATACATTGCTTTAGGCGATTATTTGGTACTTGCAGGTAAAATCGTATCGGTTGAAGCCAGGCATGCAGCCTTAATTCGTGATTTGATCAGTAATGGCACATTTGCTGATAACACAGTAATTGATGCTATGGGCTTAGACAAATCCCGTTCTCCACAAGAAGTGTTTGCCATTGCAGGTGCTTATGTTGTTACTAAAATTAATTTAAATACACTTCCAGGTTAAAACTATCACTATGAACATTCAAAATATTCTAGATGAAATTGAAAAGGTTGATGCAAACATTTATGATCGCATCAGTCCTAGAAGAAAAGCAATGCAAAGCTTTTTCAATATTGGTTCAAAGATTGCGTTATCGGCAGTACCATTGGCACTGGGATCTATGTTGAATAAGGCCTACGGACAGACTACAGATACTATTGTTGGTGTACTTCAGTTTGCCTTAACACTTGAACAGCTGGAGTCTGAATTTTACGACACTGGGTTAAAAAGTGCAGGACTAATTCCTTCGGGAGCACCTATGGGTGCCATTACTACAATTTGTCAGCATGAAAAATCGCATGTGAAATTTTTACAGGATACGATTACATCTTTAGGCGCAAAGCCAGGTACTAAACCTGCTTTCGACTTTACGGCTAAGGGAACTTTCCCAACTGTATTTAGCAATTATGATACCTTTTTAGCGGTCGCTCAGGCTTTTGAAGACACTGGTGTACGGGCTTATAAAGGTCAGGCTGGAAATTTAAAAGGTAATGCTGGTGTATTAACAGCTGCTTTGAATATCCATTCTGTGGAAGCCAGACATGCCTCTCATATCAGGCAGATGCGTAAAGGACGAGGTGCTGACGTTAAACCATGGATTACGCTTAATAATTCAGGTATTGGTGCGGCTGTCAATAACGTGTATGCTGGTGAAGAAATTACTATGCAGGCGATGTTAGAAATAACAAATATTAATGGTCAGGCTATTTCTGCAAATGCCGCTTCAGAAGCGTTTGATGAGCCACTATCCAAAGATCAGGTACTTCAGATTGTTACTCCTTTTTTAGCGTTAATTTTTTTTTAGTTTTAGGGTTTATTTGCCGCTCTGTTTTAGAGCGGCAAATATTATATTCAGATTACAAAAACAATAAAAGTACTTGACTGTCTGCATTATATAAATTAATGAAATTATAAATTTTCAATATATCTGAATATTTTCAAAATATAATACCAAATAATCGTTTCTATTAGTATGTTTAAACCTATCAAAAAATACTTGAGCAATCTTGGTGAAGTATCTAAGAGAATTCAACATCGCCATCACCTTTTTTGGAATGATCCCAATGCTGAGTGGATTAGAAATACGCCTATGCGTGCTGATGACTCTATGGAAAAATGGCAGGATGTCCCATACTGGCAGCGTAAATTAAGTAATAAATATAACGCGAGAGAATTTGCGATAAAGCATGGCTGCAAAGTTGCTGACTTATATTGGAGAGGGTCGGATGTGCAGCAAATCAATTTTGAGACTTTGCCTTTATACTATGTAATCCGTCCTACTGTTGGTCACTCTTCAAATCTTGTATTTTTGATGCACAATGGGCTGAATCTTTTTGATGACAAAGGGTACTCTCCGGAAGATATCAGAGATATTTTAAGATCTGAAGTAGATAAAAATCCTGATTTAGAATTCCTTATTGAAGAGTTTCTGGAAAATGAAGAGGGAGAGCATGCCATTTTGGATGACTATAAGCTTCTTTGTTTCAATGGTGTTATAGCTAGCTGTCATGCAATTAAAAGGTTTAGTCCCAGTAAAGGTGAAGGAAATTTTTATGACGAACACTGGAATAAAATGGAAACCCTGCATCTTAAATACCCACTTGTAGATGGACAAAAGCCGCCAAAATGTTGGGATGAAATTATTTCTCAAGCTAAGATGTTAAGTAAAGCATATGGAATTTTTGTACGTATAGACTTCTATGCTACATCCAAGGGAGCGGTATTTGGTGAGTTTACACCTACTCCAGGGATGGGAAGACACTTTAGTAGTTACGGAAAAAAGTTAATGATTCGTTATTGGGATATGTATTGTAAGGGATTAGTTTAAAGATTTTATCGGGACATACTACCTATTTATTGATACTCTGCTTATGAAGAGGAATAATCTCCTACTTTAGGACGCAGATAAATGGATCAATGGAATATTGTTGGATTACATTCCTTTTCATATGCCATCATAAAGTATTTAATCGTTATGGAACAAAGGATTTCAGCAGTAAAGGATATAAATACCATGGTAGGGAACATTAACGGCGTGTTATTTCCAATGGGAACTTATTATTATGTGATTGATTTAGGAAATAATTTCAATAAAAAGACAGGATTGGTTTTGCTTTGAACTAGCACAGGTTTTAAGACAAAATACCTATATTTATTGTGATAAATCTATTTTACCATGAAACAGGTAGGTCTTTTACTAATTAGAAATTTTAAATTATTAAGTGTAGCTGCTATATTGGATGTGTTTGAAACGGCTAATAAGTTTTACACAGATACGAATCAATCGACTCTATTTAACATTAACCTTATAAAAATTGATGATCATGGTGCCGATCATTTTTCTAATTATAACACTCAGAACCTAATCTCTGATGAATTATACGATTTGTTATTGATACCATCTTTCTCACCTGGCGCGGTTAAAGATTATATTGTTGCAAATCAGGATTATCTGCCATGGTTAAACAGACAACACCAAAAGGGTACAAGGATCGCTACTTTTTGTACGGGTGCATTTTTATTAGCAGCGAGTGGACTGCTCAATGGCAAGGTTGCGACCACACATGTAGATGCCTGTCCGGAATTTAATGCAGCGTTTCCTGATGTTTTGTTAAGAGCTGATAAAACGGTTACTCAGGATGGACTCCTTTATACCAGTGGTGGGGCAACCTCAACGTTTCATCTTTTGCTTCATCTGCTCCAATATTATTGTGGAAAAGATATTGCAGTTAGAGCTGCTAAAATATATGCTATTGATATGAATCGGGATAACCAGTCGTATTTTAGCACTTTTAAGCCTTTTACAGACCACAATGATACATTGGTAGCTTCCGCACAGAAAAAGATTGAGGACAGCTTTCAGTATACCGGTACCATTGAGGAAATGATTAAAGACATTCCATCAAGCAGAAGAAATATAGTTAGAAGGTTTAAATTAGTTACAGGGATAACTCCTATTGAATATCTACAGCAGACCCGTGTGGAAGCGGCTAAAAAACTTTTAGTTCAAACGGATCAGCAAATGATGGAAGTGATTGTTAATTCAGGATATAATGATCCAAAGGCCTTTAGAAAGATATTTAGAAAAAATGTGGGCATGACACCTTCGGAATACAGAGATAAATTTAATGCAATACAATAAATAGATGAACCTTTTCAGCTAAACTAACAAACTTTTTCATCAAATTTGTGTCCTTAGTATAAAACGTTTTATTTTATGGAATGGACACCTTCTCCAGATCGCTATAACAAAATGATTTATAATCATTGTGGAAAAAGCGGTTTAAAATTACCTGCACTCTCTCTGGGTTTATGGCATAACTTCGGCGAGGACGCTGATCATAGTAATAAAAAAGCAATATGCAGACAGGCTTTTGATCTTGGAATTACTCATTTTGATCTTGCTAATAATTATGGACCGCCTCCAGGAAGTGCAGAAACAGCATTCGGACGGATCTTAAAGGAAGATTTTTCTAATCTTCGTGATGAACTGGTTATTTCTTCGAAAGCAGGATATAGTATGTGGCCTGGTCCTTATGGGGAATGGGGAAGTCGCAAGTATCTTATTTCCAGTTGTGATCAGAGCCTTAAAAGAATGGGTCTGGATTATGTCGATATATTCTACTCGCATCGTTTCGATCCGAATACCCCACTTGAAGAAACTATGATGGCTCTTGATCATATCGTACGGTCGGGACGTGCTTTGTATGTTGGTATCTCATCCTATAATTCTCAACGTACGCTTGAGGCAATGGCTATTTTAAAGGAGTTGAAAACACCTTTCATCATTCATCAGCCAAGTTACTCTATGCTGAACCGTTGGATTGAAGAGGATGGTTTGGTGGATACACTAGAAGATGCAGGAATAGGATCGATAGTTTTTTCTCCTTTAGCTCAGGGAATGCTGACAAATAAATATTTAAAGGAAGTACCTGAAGGTAGCAGAGTGACTCAAAACTCATCTTTGAAACCTGAGTTTCTAAATGAGAAAAACTTGAATAATATCAGGTCACTGAATGCAGTTGCTGCACAGCGGGGTCAGACTTTAGCCCAAATGGCTATTGCATGGGTACTTAGAAATGGTCGTATTACTTCTGCCCTGATTGGTGCAAGCCGTCCGGAGCAAGTAGTAGATTGTGCAAAAGCTATTGATAATTTGAGCTTTACTGCTGATGAACTAGCACAAATTGATCAGTATGCGGTAGATGCATCTATAAACTTATGGGCAAAATCTGCTGAATTATCTTAATTAATAAAGCGCCGTGTTGGGTTATTTGCCTGACAGGGCGCTTTAAATAAAATATTTTTGCATTTTTAATACTTAAGTCATTATAAAACAGTTTAATATGCTATTATAAAGTAAAGCTTGAGTTGCTTATTCCACTTAATTGTTGGTACTATATTTTCCTCATATATTATTATCTCAGTAAGCTTAAATCGCTCATTATTGTTGACTACCACCGCGATATTACCTTTATATCCTATTAAAAGATTAAAATCAAATTGCTTTTTAGCACAGATTTAATCATAAATATCCTATATACTTTGTAACCTAATGGTGTTTTCTTTCGTCTTGTATGTAACACACGTAACAAATCAGTTAAAGGGAACTTGGGAATAAACCTTTATACTCAATTCCTCTCTAATCATTTAAACACACACAGATGAAAGATTTAAAACGCTTATTAATGCTAGGATTACTGATTACAGTGATCGGCAGCATGAAAGGTACAGCAGGCATGGTGTTACAGCCCGGTGCCCGGGTATCTTTCCAAACTTTTTATGACGAACTCTCCCCTTATGGAGAATGGGTCAATTATGAAGACTACGGACAGGTTTGGGTACCGGATGTAGAGAAAGATTTTCAACCATACGGAACAAGAGGACAATGGGTTATTACCGAATACGGAAATACATGGGTATCTGATTATGACTGGGGTTGGGCTCCCTTTCATTATGGACGTTGGTTATTTGACGATTACTATGGCTGGTTATGGGTTCCAGGATCTGAATGGGGACCGGCTTGGGTAAATTGGCGCTCTGGCGGAGGATACTATGGATGGGCTCCCCTGAGTCCTGGCCTTTTGATCGACATCAATATCAACATTCCATTATCCCGCTGGATCTTTGTGCCACAACTTTATATTACCAATCGTTCGGTTTATAATTATTGTTTACCAAGAAATAGATATTCAGGTATTTATGGAAGAACAACTGTCATCAATAATATATACGTCAACAATAACCATCGTTATTTTTCAGGTCCTGACCGCAGAGAGATGGAACGGGTTACAAGGCGTAGAGTAGATGTACACCAGGTTTATGGCTCTAACAGACCGGGAAGAGCAGTTGCAGACAGAGGTTCATTACGAATTTATCGTCCGGAGGTTATCGGAAGAAACAATTCGAACCGAAACGAGGATAACCGGAACGGTCGTCCAACTAATGATAGAGACAGTCGGGATGGCAGAAATACCCGTCCGAGTACAACTACAGGTAGAACCCCTGGTACAGACAACAGGAATGGCAACAACACGGAGGCTACCCCAAGAGGTCAAAATGGAAATTCAAGTAATAGTTGGGAAAACCGACCTTTGAGAACCGACAGAACCGATGCTCCAAATAATACATCTGATAGGGTTACACGCATTCCTCAAACGAGCAGACCAGCTGAAACCAACAGCTCTGATAAAAATTCTAATGGAGCTACCCGAGCCCCTCAAACGAGCAAACCAGCTGAAACCAATACATCAAGGGACATTCCAAATAGAGTTACGCGGACACCACAACGTACTCCTTCTTCAGAAACTCCTCCACAAAGGCAAGTAGAGCAACAAAAAAGGACTCAACCTCAAGAAGCTCAACCACGAGAAAGACCTAGTCAGGCAACCCCTCAGGTAAGCAGGCCAACTGAGAGAGTTCAAAGTCCAGAAAGATCAAATGACAACAAAGGCTCTTCTTCCAATAGCAGACCTACCAGAAGTGGAAGCAGGTAGACAAGGGGTTAGTGCTATAATTGAACCCATATACTAGCTATCAATTGCTTGCATAAAGCTGCTAATCAATATTTTATATCCTCAAAATACCAATGATAATCTGTTGGTACTTTGAGGATATTTTTTCTTAAAATTTATTTCTATTTAAAACACTGCATTTTGTATAACGAATTGAATCTGCAAACCGATGATTTAGAGGCAGAATACATTCATTATCAGATTTGTATACATGCACATGAATACACCTTCTATTTCCTCTATCATGAAAGTTTCGCTATATAAAACCGAAGCAAGGCTTATCGCAAAAGCACTGTCGCTTATGTATATTTGCTTTTATTGTCAATCTTAAAAAGTAGGATACACTTCTTTTAAAGCCACAAAACATTCAATTTGATCTCTTATTTAGAATAATTACAAAAAAGCGTATTATTATTTGGATCAATTATAAACTAATAGTAAGTTTGTATTAATGTACACGGAAATGCAAGCCAAAATTAATACTCATCTTATTGAGATTTTCAAAACTGAATGTGGATCTGTCTATCAATGTGATCAAACCAATCATTTCATATTGGAATATGCTGGGCGGGTTACTGCATTTAAACCCATTAATTTCATTGATTTTACTAAGCGCGTGTTTGCTATAAATCTTCATGATATGGCGTCAAACACTGCAAGACATGCTGATATCGCTATTTTAATGCCATTGTATACGGAAACGTGTTTTCTATTAACGATGATTGATACGATTCGTTTACAGCGCATTCTTGGGGGAGCAAAAACTATCCTTCATCTTCATACCCTTCTTAGAACCAATCAGCTGCAATTTGCTTGATAAGGATTTGAACTCACTCCAAATAACAAATACCCACCCGCTTTTAAAACATTATCTTTTTATTTTGTATATTAGATAAAAAGTATACGACTATGAAAGACCTTCTTAGATTAAGAACTTCTCTTACAGAAGAAATAGAAGCCTTACTTAACGAGCAAATCAAAGTGGAAGCATATTCCTCTTCTATATACCTTGCCATGTCTTCATGGTGCGACCGTAATGGTTATGATAACAGCGCAGGTTATCTGGAAAAACAATCAGGAGAAGAAAGAGAGCACATGCTTAAATTGTTTCGCTATGTAAATGATCTTGGAGGAAGTGCGGTTTCTCCAGAAGTAACTAATATTCCACAGGAATTTGATTCCTTTAAAGGAGTGTTTGAAATGGCACTTCAACAGGAGATTCAGGTAACTTCAAATTTTAACCGCATTGCAGACAGGTGTCAAAAGGCAAATGATTATGTCACCTTCCAGTTTCTACAATGGTTCCTTAAAGAACAAGTGGAAGAGGAATACGTTGCACGAAGAATTCTGGAGTTATTCGACGTTATTGGCGAGGAAGGAGCAGGCAGATGGGAAATTGATAAACATATCCCAAAAGTTAGTTTCGGCAACGCTGGTGAATAAATCAGTTTAATTTGAATTACGATATTAAAAAGGGCTTTACGGCCCTTTTTTTATGCCTATTTTTATACCCTATCTCAAGATTTATTTACAACCTGATGATTGTCTCACTTACTATTATCCGATACCCCCGTCGATATATTCCCTTTGCATTTTTGGCGATGGCTATACACCGGCTTCCATTGTCTCTCAATAAAAAATGCTCCTTCTATCGGTTAATGGGCTCTGGTCGCAATGGAACATTTGATCTTTCTCCTGATTTACAGCAATGGGCATTGTTAGCCGTTTGGAAAAAACAGGAAGACTTTGATACCTTTTATGCTGAGTCCTTTATAAGTCGCTGGTGGAGCAATTTCACTCAGGAAAAATGGACTGTATTATGTAAACCGCTCAGCAGTCATGGCACCTGGAATAATCAAACCCCTTTTGGAAAAGATTTCGATCCAACTACCTATACTGGTCCAGTTGCCGTATTAACTCGCGCTACTATACGACTTTCTAAATTGAAAGGTTTTTGGTCCAATGTAGATCATGTAGCTCAGCT
This sequence comes from Arcticibacter svalbardensis MN12-7, assembly GCF_000403135.1. Lineage (GTDB taxonomy): Bacteria > Bacteroidota > Bacteroidia > Sphingobacteriales > Sphingobacteriaceae > Arcticibacter > Arcticibacter svalbardensis. The sequence continues at coordinate 15,339 of NZ_AQPN01000051.1, read as the reverse complement.
TATGCTTAAAGCCAAAGGATATATTACTTCTTTTGGGATTGGAGAAGCACCAGTTTATAAACAAGCCACATTTTCTGTCTGGCAATCAGCAGAGGATATAAAAGCATTTGCTTATGGATCGGCGGAACATAGAGAGGTAATCAAAAAGACAAGAGAGGAAAACTGGTATAGTGAAGAGCTTTTTGCAAGGTTCAAAATCATTAAAAGCATGGGCACATTATCCGGGAAAGATCCTTTGGAGAACATCATCTAAATATACATATCTTTGATTTATGCGAGTAGTTGCGGAGTTACCCAGACCGGATTGTAAGATTACCATTTTTTCAATGAACAGCAAATTCATCATAAAATTTGAGAAAGGAAATTTGGAGCAAACCTATAAATTAGCGGAAATAGATTTATTAAATGGCTTAAACGGAGTCTTTGAACTGCTGGATGAAGAGTTCATTTCTACTGTTGTAAGCAGGTTTGAAAGCATGAATGATGACTTTTCAAAAACATGGCATCGCTATGAAGCCTAATAAATCGTATTAAACTAACTATTTACATAATTCAATATAAAACATTACATTATAGCATATTAGTTAGCAATTCAGAATTTAATTTTGCTATTAGAGCCATTAATTTACTCTATTCTAGGCTTACATGAAGTGATAATTGATTTAACAACTTAAAAGCCAATCATTAACAATAAGTTACAAATAGGACAAAATATAATTTCGCAGCACTAATTCTTATAATCAGGCCCAAATTTGAGTTTATACGCCTTTCTGTCACATCTGACGAAAATGTAACATCAATCAATTATCTTTGCACTACGAATGAAGAATATCCGTAATTTTTGCATCATTGCACATATCGATCATGGCAAGAGTACTCTGGCCGATCGGTTATTAGAATATACTAATACCATCAGCAAGCGTGACGCGCAGGCTCAATTGCTTGACAACATGGATTTGGAACGTGAACGAGGGATCACGATCAAGAGCCATGCTATACAAATGAACTATAGCCTTAATGGCGAAGACTACATATTTAACCTGATAGATACACCGGGACATGTTGACTTTTCATATGAAGTTTCCCGTTCTATCGCGGCATGCGAAGGCGCCTTATTAATAGTAGACGCGTCCCAGGGAATTCAGGCTCAAACCATCTCTAACCTTTATCTGGCTTTAGAGCATGACCTGGAAATTATCCCCATCTTAAATAAAATGGATCTCCCAGGAGCAATGCCCGAGGAAGTGAAAGATCAGATCATAGAACTTATAGGTTGCAAGCGGGAAGACATTATACCTGCTTCGGGTAAAACCGGACTTGGCGTTCATGAAATATTAGAAGCTATTGTAAGTCGCGTACCTGCCCCTAAAGGAAATGAAACAGGTGCATTACAAGCATTGATATTTGACTCAGTGTTTAACTCTTTCCGTGGTATCATTGCCTATTTTAAAGTAGTGCATGGAGAGATAAGAAAGGGCGATAAGGTTAAATTCATTGCTACAGGCAAGGAATATATTGCAGACGAGGTTGGGATCTTAAAACTTAACCAGGAACCAAGGGATGTGGTAAAGACGGGTGACGTAGGATATATTATTTCTGGAATCAAAGAAGCCCGTGAAGTTAAAGTGGGTGATACCATTACTAAAGTTGACCGCCCCTCTACTGATGCCATCCAAGGTTTTGAGGAAGTGAAACCCATGGTATTTGCAGGGATCTATCCAGTAGATACTGATGACTTTGAAGAGTTGCGCGAAAGCATGCATAAACTGCAGTTGAATGATGCCTCCATTGTATTTGAACCCGAATCATCTGCCGCTTTAGGATTTGGCTTCCGTTGCGGATTTCTTGGCATGCTCCATATGGAAATCATCCAGGAAAGACTGGAAAGGGAATTTGATATGACTGTAATTACGACAGTCCCCAACGTTTCCTATATTGCTCATACCACTCGTCAGGAAGTAGTTCATGTGAATAATCCTTCGGATCTTCCCGATCCAAGTAAAATAGATTCTGTTGAAGAACCTTATATAAAAGCGAACATCATCACTAAATCAGAATTCGTTGGTCCGATCATGTCCCTTTGTATACAAAAAAGAGGGATCATCGTCAATCAATCTTACCTGACCTCAAATCGTGTGGAGTTAGTCTTTGAGCTTCCAATGGGAGAAATTGTATTTGACTTCTATGACCGGTTAAAAACTATATCCAAAGGATATGCCTCATTTGACTACCATCAGATAGGTTACCGCAAATCAGACCTGGTACGATTAGACATTCGCTTAAACAGTGAACCTGTTGATGCTTTATCCTCATTAATCCACCGTGCAAACTCATATGATTTCGGAAAGCGGATCTGTGAAAAGCTAAGAGAGCTTATCCCAAGACAGCAGTTTGAGATTATTATCCAGGCCTCTATTGGTGCCAAAGTAATTGCCCGCGAAACAGTAAAGGCTTTACGAAAGGATGTAACCGCTAAATGTTATGGTGGTGATATTTCACGTAAGCGTAAATTGCTTGAGAAACAGAAAAAAGGTAAGAAGCGGATGCGCCAGGTTGGTAATGTAGAGATTCCTCAATCCGCATTTATGGCCGTACTTAAGTTAGATTAAATCATTTTAAATTCAGCAAATTGCTATAATTGAACCATGCAGTTATTAGACGGTAAATTCGTATCCGAAAAACTTAAAGAAGAAATAACAGCTGAGGCAGCCGGAGTACTGGCAATCCTTGGCAGAAAGCCCCATCTTGTCGCTATTTTAGTGGGTCATGATGGTGGTAGCGAAACTTACGTTGCCAGTAAGATGAGGAATTGTGAGAAGGTTGGATTTAAATCCTCGCTCTATCGTTACGATACTTCGGTAAGTGAATCTGAACTATTAGCCAAGATTAAAGAAATAAATAGGGACCAAGAAGTAGATGGACTTATTGTTCAGCTACCATTACCTAAACATATTGACCCTGAAAAAGTTACAGAAGCAATTGATTTCCGAAAAGATGTAGATGGGTTCCATCCTGTCAACTTAGGAAGAATGATGCGCGACCTGCCTTGTTTTGTTCCTGCTACTCCTTATGGCATCCTGATGATGCTGGAAGAATATAAAATTGAAACATCGGGAAAACATTGTGTGGTAGTTGGCAGAAGTAATATAGTGGGCAGTCCCATCAGTATCCTGATGGCCCGAAATGATTATCCGGGTAACTGTACGGTAACACTAACACATAGTCGTACCAAAGACCTCAAAGATGTTGTCCGCTCTGCAGATATCATCATTGCAGCAATTGGCAAAAAGAACTTCATCACAGAAGACATGGTTAAACCAGGAGCTGTAGTAATTGATGTAGGAATTAACACAGAAGTATCTACGACGACCAAATCAGGATTTAAATTATATGGTGATGTTGACTTTGTAAACGTAGCACCTAAAACATCCTGGATCTCACCTGTACCAGGAGGAGTTGGATTGATGACGATAGTTGGTTTATTAAAGAACACATTAGCATCTGCCAAAAAAGAGATCTATCCTTAATTAAAGCTAGATGCAGCGATACTCTGAAACCTCCTAATTATTTATTAGGCATCTGGGGTGATTAAGCTAGAAAAACTAATAATAAGGTAACTAATTTTACCTTTCCGCAGTTTTGACTGATCACAACAAAACAACAATAGTTATAGTTCAGTCAATGTGATTAAGCAAAATCACATTACTCAACAGATAAATATTTAAATTTCTGAGTTATCTTGGGCTATTCAAATGAGGTCTCTCTTAATAGATTGTATTTACTAAAATAATAATGACATTTCACTGCCTATATCTTTTATTTCAATAAGTATATTTGCAGCCTTAACAATAAAATGATTCAAAAAGTACCGGAAGACGGAACCTTACTCCCATTAATGGAGGAGTTTTACACCATACAGGGCGAAGGTTACCATAGTGGAAAAGCAGCCTATTTTATTAGGCTTGGAGGTTGTGATGTAGGTTGCCATTGGTGCGACGTCAAAGAAAGCTGGGATGCATCGATTCATCCCCTTACCCCAGTAGATCAAATTGTAGCCAATGCGGAGAAGTATCCAGGAAAGGCTGTAGTGATTACAGGTGGTGAACCCCTAATGTATAATCTTGATTATCTGACCACTGAACTTCAGAATAAAGGCATTAAAACTTTTGTGGAAACTTCAGGTGCCTACCCTTTATCTGGCTTTTGGGACTGGATTTGTTTATCTCCAAAGAAATTCAAATCACCTGATCCCTCTATATACCCACATGCTGGAGAACTTAAAGTAATTGTATTTAACAAAAGTGACTTTGCATGGGCAGAAAATCATGCGGACCTTGTTTCAGAAGGCTGCAAGCTTTATCTTCAACCTGAGTGGTCTAAGTCGCAGGAAATCATCCCTTTGATCATTGATTACGTGAAAGCAAATCCAAGATGGGAAATTTCTCTTCAAACCCATAAATTCCTGAATATCCCTTAATAGGAAATAACCCTTCATGTGTGCCATGCCCCCATATCATAGCTACTGGCAGATGATTTTACAGCAGCGTTACGACTTATAAAAATCTGTCTTACAGCGACTGTCAGGTAATAAGAACATATGAAATTATTTCTTCATTAACTATATGTAAAATAACTCTCCTATATTAGGCGAAATGTTCTATTCGCATCAGCTTTTATTAACAGGATTCTTCGTCATATATAGCCTGACGATAGATGCGCAGCAACCGGAAATCACACAAGTTCGTTCTGCCAAGCAAGCCTATGAACAGGCGGGCTCGCATATTCGTAAAAAACAATACAGCGATGCGATTACCCTGCTGCAAAAAGCAATACAGGAAGATCCTCACTTCGCATCAGCTTATCAGCAATTAGGTGATATCTACCGGCTCACTGAAGCCTATACAGAGGCTAAGACAAGCTACGAATCAGTGCTGAAGATAAACCCCAACTTCAATTCGTTAACCTTTTATGGCCTTGCTATTAGCAATTTCTACAGTGGCAACTATGCCGAAGCATTGCCTTGGTTTACGAAATATGCCCAATCGCCCAAACTGACAGACAAAAGCAAATTACAAATAGAGAAATATATCCTGGACTGCGAGTACGGAATGGATGCAGTACGCAAACCCGTTCATTTTGATCCCATCAATCTGGGTGCGAGTATCAACACCCCTAATCAGGAGTATTTCCCCAGCATTACTGCTGATAATGAACAGATTATATTTACCAGGCGAACCAAAAACAATGAAGATTTTTATGAGAGTGAAAAGACCCCTAAAGGATGGAAACCTGCCACCTCATTAAGCTCCAATATCAATACGGAAGAATATAACGAAGGTGCCCAATGCATTTCTCCTGATGGCATCTACTTATTTTTTACGGCTTGCAACCGACCCGACGGCCAAGGGAGTTGCGATATATACCTCAGTAAAAAGAATGGAAAAGACTGGAGTGTGCCCTATAATCCCGGTTACCCATTGAATACAGATGCATGGGAATCGCAACCTGCACTGAATGCAGATGGCAAAAGGCTCTACTTTGTAAGCAACAGAAAAGGAGGCTATGGAGGTAATGACATTTGGTGTGCAGAACTAAAACCTGACGGAGGGTGGTCTGAACCCAAAAACCTCGGTCCAAATATCAATACCCCTTACGATGAGCATTCGCCATATATACATCCCGACAATAGAACCCTTTACTTTTCATCCGAAGGTTGGCCAGGATTAGGGAAGCAAGACATATTTATGAGTGTTCAGGAAGATAACGGGCAATGGAAGCAACCCACAAATCTGGGATACCCCATCAATACAGCCAAAGAACAAAGTGGTTTTATGGTGAGCACAGATGGAAATACAGCCTACTACTCCTCAGATATTAAAGGCGGTTATGGCGGTATGGATATCTATTCATTCCAATTGAATGAAGCATTCAAACCTAAAAAAGTAACCTACGTAAAGGGTAGCATCACTGACTTTGATACCCAAAAGGCATTATCTGCCCAGGTTACGATAGTTGATCTTAAAACAGGAAAGCCAGCATTTGAAGATGATGAAGACAATAATGGGAAGTTCCTGGCTACCTTGCCTCAGGATTCTAAATATGGACTGACTATATTCAAAAAAGGATATATGGTTTATTCAGAAAACTTGGCACTGGAAACTCAAAATGACCGGGCTCCTTTTATTCTTGATGTAAAACTGAAACCGATTAAAGTACAGGAAGAAGCCACATTAAAGAATATATTCTTTGACACCGATAAGTTCAGTCTTCTTCCGGAATCCAAATCTGACCTGGCTATCTTGATTCGTTTTCTAAATGAAAATTCAACAGTAAGTATCGAAATAAATGGCCACACCGATAACGTCGGCACCGATAAAATTAACTTATTGCTTTCAGAAAATCGCGCCAAAGAAGTTTATAACTATTTGATCGGTAACAATATAAAAGCATCCAGATTAAGTTATAAAGGATATGGAAAAAGCCTCCCTATAGCCGATAACCTAACAGAAAAGGGCAGACAATTAAACCGGAGAACTGCGTTTATTATTAAATCAATTAATTGATATTATAACTTTTCTGGATTGAGCGAAAGGTAACATCCCATAATTGTAAAGCCTCTTTCTTGTTGCTGATAATGATGAAGGTGATGAATTTCTCCATAGTATTTTCCATTCTTTACGTGGTGCAAAGACTAGATGACTTAGTGTATTAATTCATAAGCAGGTACTTTCCCACAGATAACACTCATATTAAAAAACCGTAGAAATAGCATAATATAAAGAATCCTCAAAATACCGCTAGTATTTTGAGGATTCCAAAAAAAATATAAGTTCTTTTCAGCGATAAAAACTAAGCTTTACTGATAAGCTCCTTAGCCTGTAGTAGTGCTTTATCCAAACCTGAACTGTCCTTACCACCAGCAGTTGCGTAAAAAGGTTGACCTCCACCTCCACCTTGAATATTTTTAGCAAGTTCACGAACAATGTTTCCTGCATTCAGACCTCTTGTATTCACCAAATTATCAGAGATAATAACGGTTAAACCAGGTTTACCAGCTTCTTCCGAGGCAAGTACAAGAAATAAGTTTTCTACCATCTCCTTTAAAGAGAAAGCCAGGTTTTTTACTGCATCAGGATGAGCAAAGTCAATACGCTGCGCTATAAAATTGATCCCATTAATATTTTGAGCTTTAGCAGCTAACTCATCTTTCAGGTTCGCTACCCGTTCAAATACACTTTTCTCAATCTCCTTTTTAAGGAGAGTATTCTCTTCCAACAAAGATTCGATTGACCTGGAAAGGTCTTTCGGGTTTTTTAACAGCGCCTTGATCTGGTTTAAAAGATGCGTCTGGTCAATAAAATATTGCTCTGCACCAAGACCTGTAATCGCTTCAATTCTCCTCACTCCTGCTGCAACAGCACTCTCCGACACTATTTTAAAGGAACCTATTTCGCCAGTTGCCTGAACATGCAGGCCTCCACAAAGTTCCTTTGAATAGGCCTCATCAAAGGTTATGATCCGTACAAATTCACCGTATTTCTCGCCAAACAATGCCGTTACGCCCCTTTTAACAGCATCCTGAATAGGAACATTCCGCTCTTCTTTCAAGAAAATATTTTCCCGGATCTTTTTATTAACTATTGCTTCAACCTGTGCCAACTCTTCATCCGTAACCTTTGCAAAGTGCGAAAAGTCAAACCGTAAAGTATCTGCATTAACCAGCGAGCCTTTTTGTTGAACATGTGTACCCAGCACTTGGCGCAAAGCCGCCTGCAAAAGATGTGTCGCCGAGTGATTACTCTTGATATATGTCCTTCTATCGGCATCTACAACTGCAGAAAAGACACCCTCCAGGTTAGAGGAAGAAGGAAGTTCATCAGTAAAATGAATGAACAACGCATTTTCTTTTTTGGTATCCGTAATCCGGATCACTTGACCGTCTTCAGCAACTAATACGCCTGTGTCGCCCACCTGTCCGCCACTTTCCGCATAAAAAGGTGTCCGGTCTAATACTAACTGGTATTGCTCTTTGCCCTTCGAAGAAATTTTTCTGTACTTCAATATCTGTGCAGGTGCATCCGAAAGGTCATACCCCACAAACTCATTGGAGTCACCCGGATTAACGTTAATCCAATCCGACGTATCAACAACAGTTGCAGCCCTTGAACGAGCCTTCTGAGCCTCTAAGGCCTTAGAAAAGCCTTCCATGTCAACGGTCATTCCATTTTCCCGCGCCATCAAATCAGTCAGGTCGATAGGAAACCCAAATGTATCGTACAACTCAAATGCAAAGTTGCCTTCTACCACCTGATCCGTAGAACTATATTTTTCAAAACGCTGGATCCCTGCGGCAAGGGTCCTTAAAAAAGAAATTTCCTCTTCCAGAATCACCTTCTGTACAAAATCCTGCTGCGCCTTTAACTCTGGGAAAACCCCGTCAAATTGCTCAGCCAAAATAGGTACCAGTTTATTAATAAATGGATCTTTAAATTCAAGGAAGCTATATGCGTACCGTACAGCGCGTCGAAGTATCCGTCTTATCACATATCCAGCTTTCACATTTGATGGCAACTGGCCGTCTGCTATTGCGAATGCAATAGCACGGATATGATCGGACATCACCCGCATCGCAATATCAGTCTTTGCCACACTTTCTCCCTGGTGATAAGGGATGTCACTTTCTTTAGAAATAAAGGAAATTAGTGGTTGAAATACATCTGTATCATAATTAGATGATTTACCCTGAAGGATGCGTACCAGTCGCTCCAACCCCATTCCCGTATCCACATGTTGTGCAGGAAGCGTTTGCAAAGAACCATCCTTGAGCCGGTTAAACTGCATAAATACATTATTCCAGATCTCAATAACCTGTGGATGATCCGCATTAACCAACGTTTTGCCATCTACTGCAGCACGCTCTTCATCTGGACGACAATCCACATGGATTTCGGAGCACGGTCCACATGGTCCTGTATCGCCCATTTCCCAGAAATTATCTTTCTTATTACCAAGCAAAATGCGGTCTTCTGCAATCCATTTCTTCCAGAAATCATAAGCTTCCTGATCTTTAGGCAAGCCTTCTTTTTCATCGCCCTGGAATACAGTAACATATATTTGATTTTCGTTTATTCCATATACTTTAGTCAGCAATTCCCAACTCCAGGCAATTGCATCTTCTTTAAAGTAGTCACCAAAACTCCAGTTTCCCAGCATTTCGAACATGGTATGATGATAGGTATCAATTCCCACTTCTTCCAGATCGTTATGTTTACCCGAAACCCGCAAACAGCGTTGCGTATCAGCCACACGGGGATATTTTACGGCTGCTTCACCAAGAAATATATCTTTAAACTGATTCATTCCCGCATTCGTAAACATCAATGTAGGGTCATTCTTTACCACAATTGGCGCAGATGGCACTACCTGATGGCCCTTTCCTGCAAAAAAATCTAAAAATCCATTTCTGATTTCCTTCGTTGTCATCCTATACTTATTTGCTTGCAAAGTTAATAGCAGATTTGGATTTTGAAATATTACAATTCATTATTCGGCGAAACTCCTGTCAAATATTGCTAATTCGTACTACATTTGTATATGCCATACAAAGAAAGAGAAATTACCAAACTCTATTACACCATGGGGGAAGTTACTGAAATGTTTCAGGTTAACGCCTCACAGATAAGATTTTATGAGCGTGAATTTGAAATCCTCCAACCTAAAAAGAACAAAAAAGGCAATAGGTTGTTCTCCCCGGAAGACGTTGAAAATCTTAAAATAATTTTTCATTTGGTAAAAGATAAAGGCTACACCCTATCCGGAGCTAAAGACCATCTAAAAACAAATAAAACTGAAATTAAAGAGAATCAGAAAGTAATTGATTCACTTGAAAAGTTGAAAAAGTTTTTGTTAGAGGTTAAGGATCAGTTATAAAGACGTAAACGTCGTTAAACATAACGCATCTAGCTGTGAAAGTTTTATTTGTAGTAAACACCAAATCGGGAAGTCGTCTGGAGGAAAATCTTAAAACCATAATTCAGTCAGATGCTGAAAATAAAAACTATGAATACCTAATTTACGACCTCCCGGAAACTATTTTAGAAAAAGAAATTCTTAAAAAAATCAATCACTATAAACCGGATATACTTGCCGCTGCAGGTGGAGACGGAACAATAAACCTGATTGCCTCATTAATTCACAAAACTCCTTTACCGCTGCTTATAATCCCTACCGGATCAGCAAATGGAATGGCCAGTGAACTTAAAATTGGCAATAAAATAGATTATGCCCTAAGTTTACTCACAGATGGAGTTGAGCAGCATATCGATGTACTAAAAATCAATAATAAAGTGTGCATTCACCTGGCAGACGTAGGTTTAAATGCCCGAATTGTAAAGCGCTTTGAAGAAGACCCGGCAAGAGGTCTCTGGATTTATGCAAAATACCTTTTCAGGGAAGTCTTCCTGATCAAGAAAAACAAGTTTATCATCGAAATAGACGGCAAAAAGATTAAACTTCATGCCGTATCACTAACATTTGCAAATGCATCAAAATATGGCACAGGTGCCGTAATTAACCCTGTTGGAAAGATTGATGATGGTAAATTTGAGCTCGTTGTGGTAAAACCCTTCCCCCGAATCAAGCTTTTATCCATTGCCTGGAAGATGTTTAGAAATAAACTGCAAACCTCCGAATATGTACAGGTGCACAGCTGCAGCAAATTACACATTCATGCTTCCAAATTAACCACCTTGCAAGTTGACGGCGAAATAATAGGAAAAGTAAGAGAAATACAGGCTGAAATTATACCTTCCTGTTTAACTCTTCTTGTACCGCCTCCTGAGGCAGAATAGGTCTATTTCAAAGGATTAGTTTTCATCCCTTCTGTAATGTTATTGGGCTCTACGAAGGTTTTTACCCCCTTATTTATAGCATTAGCGGAATCGAGATGCATATTTAATATTGGAAGAGTGCGGGACGCAAAATCTTTCACATCTGAGTCCTCGGTATCCTTTGTCGCCTCTTTAAAATCTCTCACAGCCTTCCGATGCGATGAAAGAACAACTTTTATATAATCTTTATCGAACTGTACCCCATCCTTCTTTTGCAATTTGTCGACCTCTTTCTTACTACCTGCAGTTAATGAAGTGGGCAACGCAAGGCCTTTCTGACTGGCAATTGTTCTTAATTCTTCTTCCGCATCTGTATGATCATTCATCAGCATTGAAGAAAAGGATTTAATTCGTTCATTCCTTGATTTTGCCAATGCCATCTTGCTGAGTTCAAACTCCATCATGGAAGAGTTAGCGGCTTTATATAAAAAACTTCTGTCGTTACGGTCTAAGGAGGAATTTTGAGTAGTACTATCAGATCCTTCCTGATTGGTTGAGGATGAATTATTGCTACAGCTTGTGACTATTAAAGCCATAAAAAGAAGGACGGAGGATAGCTTTTTCATGTCAAAATGGGTTAATTTACGGGTAACATCTTTACTGTGTTAAGTGTTCACACTTATTAATTCTAATATATTATTCATAAATGAATCTAATAGAATTTAGCATGAAAGTATAATAAATCCATGTTGAGTCCGTGTTTTTGCAGCAAAACACGGACTCAACATGGACTATTTATAGTGTCATTATAGTATTATATAAAATCTGTTATACAGAGATGAAGCTTTTATTTCGATTCCAGGATCTGCATTTGCAGCATAATATCATTTTCTGTGATCGGATAAGGAACATCTTTACGAATCGTATTGTAGATAGCATCAAATAAACGGCTGTAATTTCCTTTTAAAGATGGAATGTATTCTACTATAGTTTTCCCTGCATCGTTAATAGTGGTCAACTGACCTTCCGCTCCCTCCTTTTCAATCCCATAATCTGCAGCTGTTGGCAAAGTTCCAACCAGTAACTGATCTTCCTGAACGTCAGCTCTCACTTTGATATAGGTACCCTTAGTACCATGAATCACAAATGCAGGCAAAGGTGCTGCGGTTAGCAGACTTGCTGTACCAAAAACATTCAGGCTTCCCGGATACTTGAAATGGAAATTAACATAATCATCTACCTGGGAACCTTTTCTAAATATCCCGGTAGACTTATGGAATGATTCCGGTTTACCCAGCATACTTATGACCTGATCTACCAGATGCGGGCCGAGGTCGTACGTTAAACCACTTGCCGGCAAAGGCAATTCCTTGAACGATTTTTTGCTAATTTCACTTCTATACCGATCATAACGAAAATGAATCTCGATCAGAGTGCCCAATTTACCACTTTCCAGTACTGATTTTACGGAGTTAAAATCCGAATCCCATCTTCTGTTTTGGTACACCAGCACCCTTAATCCCTTTGATCGACCCAGTTCGAACAGTTCCATTGCTTCCTCTGAACTGGCAGCAAAAGGTTTTTCCACAACGATATGTTTCCCCGCTTCCAATGCCTTTTTGGCGAACTCATAATGGGTATTATTAGGGGTATTGACGATGACTAACTCTATTTTGGGATCAGCAAGCAACTCCTCAATGGTATCGTAGCTAATCACATCAGGATAGACCTCCTTCACTTTCTTAGTTGTCCTTTCGGTAACACCCCGTAACTGAAAATGCGTATTTGACTGGATAAAAGGAGCATGAAATACCTTTCCCGACATGCCATAAGACATGATTCCTGTAATGATTGGTTGGCTCATTTTTTTAATTTATTTAAATTCAATTATAGTCCCGCAGACTCCTTAACTCCTGCAAAAATCGTTTTCCAGATCAGAGCGAAAAAAGATTTTTCGGGCGGCTTTTTGTAATAGGCATTCACCGCCTTCGCTTTTTCACCCTTCTTGGGATTCTGCTGTTTAATTTTAAAGTTGTTGGCAATAAAGGTAATCAAACCTCGCTTTTTGAACTTACCCTTGTCATCTTTTTTTAACACATCAACTTTAAGATCGGAATAAGTTACTAAAATTTTCCCTTTTCCTTCCACATTATTTCCATTTATATCTACCTTTAAATGAGTAAAGTTAGCTTGCTTGATCTCAACAGCTGCTAATCCAATGGTGGCTTTATTCAACTTAAGGCCCGACATGGGGCCCATCTCAGCGGAAACTGAAAATATGCCCTCTTTTTGTCGCCTGAGATTAAAGCGAAAACCAACCTTCAGCTTGCCTTCATCCATAAAACGAGTGGTAGCATCGATTTTAAACTGCTCATCTTTTTTAATCCAGGAAGGGATGTTGGTGATGTTGGTTAGGGTGGCTTGGGTGCTGATAAAATCTAGTCCTCCGGTTTTCAACGTCTTGGGATTCCGTTCAATATAGGAAATATCAAAGTCAGCCGCATCTATTTTTTTGATCCCAATGGGAAGGTCCGTTTTAAACAATTGCTGATGCGGATAATTACCCAGTTTAGTTTCATTGCTGGGAAGGGTACGGTCTGTGTAAACTTCGATCTTGCCTTTAGACAGGAAAGCATGGTCCACATAAATCCCTTCATCGGCAAGCAATGCCCACCAGTTTATATTTTCTAAAACCACATGCTGAATTAAGATATCAAAGCGGTCCTTCCTTGATTTAAGCACTTTAGGATAGTCAGCCTTACTTATGCGGGGCTCCATTCTGAGCGACTGAATCTGCACCTCATTTTTTGCAGCCAGGATAGTGATACTGTCCAGCTTAAAATTATACAGACTATCAGCCGTTTTATGTTTAAAATCCTTTAAAGACAGGGTTGCGTCTTTAGCATACAGAAAACGGGTAGTATCAGATTGAGTTTTAGAATCAATGAGAATATCTTTGAGGCTGACATTCAAATCTTTAAAGCTGGTTTGCACTTTGGAAGCCACATGATGATAAATAAATTCCACATGTTTGAGGTCAAGGGAATTCAATGCAAAGCTTCCAATTTCTTTGTGCACCACATCATAAACGCTGGTTTCTTTCTTAGGACGCTCATAATCAAGCTGATGATGGTACACGTGAACGACAGGCTTTTCGATTAAAAGAATGTTGAGATGGATATCCTTTTTGCGGATTAAATCTTCCGGAGTTATTCCATCCAAAGCAAGGGAATTCAAATGAATGTTAAAGACATCTGCAGGAGCTTGTTTAGCTGCCCTGAGCTTCACGTAGACTAATGAATCATACCTAATGTTCACATTGCTAAAAATTACCTTAGAACCGACGATATCGGCATTTATTTTTTCTATATCCAGCCGATAGAGGCCTTTGGAGGCATCATGTACAAGCTTTTGAAGTTTCCCTTTAATCTGGGGTTCAAAATCATCCAGTTTTCTGAACTTTAAGTATAAAAGAGAGGCAATCACCAGGGTGATGAGTGCCACTCCAATAAAGGTTATATATCTTTTCATTTTAGGATGAACAGATCAGACGACTTATAGTTTAACTGTAATTTTCAGAGATACGCAAGTCCCTTCAGATCAGCCTTATCGTACTGAAAAGGAACAAAATTTTCATCCGCTATTTCGCATCCTACCTGGATCGATGTAAATAATACATCACCAAAGATGCTGGCAATGGCCGTATCTGCAGCATCTCTTCCTGTAGCAATTTTAACCAGACCATTTAGCGGACATAGTTTGGTGGCATCAAAAATAATCCATTTGCCCCCTAAATAGGCTTCAAAGCAGGCATGAAAATCTGGAGGGCTAAGCTTGTAGGAGTACCCGGTGAAATACCTGGCGGGAATAGTTAACGCCCTGCATAAGGCGATGCCTAAGTGTGCAAAGTCACGGCATACACCAGCTTGTTCCGTAACAGTATCGTAGGCAGAGGTCTGAGAGTTAGTAGATCCACTTAAATATTCCACGTTGTAATAAATCCAGTCGGTAAGTGCCAAAACCTTGTTGAAAGCGCCATCAATATAGCCAAACATGTTATTTGCCAGGCGATAGAGTTTATCAGACTGGCAATACCTGCTTGGATTCAAATAAGATAACACCAATGCATCCATATCTTTTACTTGTACTTCATAGAGTTCGGATGCTGGTATGAAAGCAGTTGCGTTCTCTATAAGGGCCTCATACTTAATATGAATGGGTGAAGGTGTATCAATTTCAATCCTGATAAACCTGTTTTCAGCATGAGCTGATACCAGTTCCTGAGACTTAAAATAAGGTTCAACTTGATGAAGCTCCTCCAGCACGGTTTGATCTGGAGTTCTGAGTGCATGAATGTTTAGGATTAATGTTCCCGGGGAGTTGAACTGATAGGATAATTCGGATGTTACCTTAAACTTCATAGATCGATTTTCTCCTCACAATCTTTAGTTGCATTTAGTTTTTCAAAGGCGGGCTCCATCCAGTCTTCAGGAATCCGGTGGAGTGCTGC
>NZ_AQPN01000050.1 GCF_000403135.1 Arcticibacter svalbardensis MN12-7 | reverse complement strand
TTTAAACTGGTAAACAGGGCTGCCCTTTCCACTTTCTTAACAGGACGAACCGGATCAGATGGCAATTCAATAAATTTACCTTTATGCGCATATTTCCCTGCGCGCATTTGTTTTTGCCAGCTATAAAAGGTGGCATGAGGTACACCATGGGCCTTACAGAAATTTAAAAGGTTGGTTGTCTTTTTTGTTGCTTCATATTCCTGAAGAAGATCCATTATTTCCTGCTTGCTACGCAAGCGCAGGACACGGGGGGCTTTGTTTTGTTGCTGCTCCATAAACTTGTTTTTTATAAAGCCAAATTTATAGTACTGGATAACTCAAGTCAAGATGCGGCGTAGTGCGAGCTTACGATTAAAAGTGCTTATAGGATTCTGTTGGATCAAGTACATGTTATAGGTGTGCAGAGCTGTTTACTGATAACGTAAAAACACATTAACTTGCCTATTTAAATGAAGGCATTGTGCCACAGTCAGATAATGCTGCTCTAGAAGCTTTTGAATTAAAATATTTGCTGGAAGTGAAAACTGATAGCCTTTACAAGGTACACAAATTAAGATATTCCAGACTTTATATTCCCGCAAAAGGGCTTTTGTTTATCAATGACTTGGCGCGTAGCTATTATTTCAAATGTTTAACCGATACCTTGAAATATATACCTTTTACTATCTCAAGCTTAACCCGATCGAAGCAATCAGTATCTGATCTGGTGGATAACAACGCAAATGCAGTATTAAACAACGCTCACCTTAGAAGTAAAACTTTCGATATTAGCTATCGTACTTTCTACAAAGATGTATTAAAATAACTCTCTTTAAAACAACAATGAATGCAGATATATCTCTAAAGCGAACAAAAGCCTTTAGTGATGCTCTCCAAATACTACATTTAAAAGGACGGTGTTATGTAAATATGAACGGAATGGTTGTTACATATAACGGTAATTTAGAAATGTGATATGATCTTTGTAATCTGTTAATCATATGAGAAATTACATTTGTTACTTGATAATTTGCGCAAATAAGGTGATCTTTTTTTGTTCTATCTTATTATGAATTGCATCAATGTCTATATCTTCAACTTTTTCTGCAAACTCCGCAAGTTTTAGTCTTACTTCTTCATCTATGTAAAAAACTGATGAATGACTTGGGTTATTGGGTTGACCTATCAATTCAGGATTATTATATACTGGTGTATGTTGAAGATCGCTAATTTGTTCAATGGTTCTAATTTTGCCAACATTTAGGCTATATACCTGAAAATCTCCAGGAACCTTGAATTCGTTTTTTTTGAACTTATAAGTTAATCCTGTTCTAATTAAGCAATCTTCTGGTGTGCTATATCTATTCCAATCTGTTGAAAGCCCATCAGTCTCAGGATTAAATATATTTGCTCGAGGTCTTTTAGACCCGCCGACGAGAAATGTATTGTGGACTAATCTGTAAAGTATACAACTATCAGAAAAGTCAAGTCCAATTTTTATTTCGTTATTTGTAGATTCTGCATCCATTTCATTAAATGATCATACACTTTTTTTGTTGGTATATTCCCTTTTATTGCCAGTTTATTGTTATATAAGTCACCATAAAAATATGCGATAATTTCTTGATTTATATACCTAAAGTTAATTAAAAGTCTTCCTTTTGTATTTCGCCACTCAAAATCAATTGAACCATTTGGAACTGGGTTAATTGCAGGGGATTCCAAGATGAAGTTTTGTTCTAAGAAAATTGATTTAATATAGCATCCTATACAATTTGAACTTTTCGTAAAAAGTTCTGTAGTTATCACCTGTCCGCTATCTCCATCCCATCCCTCTGCTAGCTCCAAGATATATCTTGATTCATTAACTGCTTTATTGAATTCCAACAGCGAATGTTGACTTGATGCTCGAAAATCATCTAATGGATTTATAGAAATGTTCCTTGGTTGTTTTAAGTGTTTTAGAATAAAAGAATTGTCTTCTGATAATTTTCTGAATGCTGTATAACTATCGGCTATACTAGTGGTCCAACTTACATCCGTTGCCTCTCTTGATTCTTTTTCCTTCGTAATGTCAATGTGAAAAATTGATTGAATCAAAGACTTATTCTTGATCTCATAAGAGTTGACTCCATCCAACTCTTCAAATACAGTAATAGTATTTTTTTCGCTTATTTTCATCAATTTGCGGATTTTACAAATTTGAACTTATCTGAATACTCATTTCGGAAAACTTCTTCTTTAAGTAATGCCCTGTCAATTTGTCCCTTGAGTTCTTCCAAGTCAAATCTGTCTGCATTTAAATATAAAGCTTTTTCAATAGTATTTTCTATATAAATCAGTTTGATTTGTTGGCTTATAATTGCGTTCCTATTTGCATCGAGGATGTCGTCGTTAAAAACAACCCTAATATCTGTCAAAATTGAACTTTCTCTAAATACATTAGGTACATCGCTCATTAGAGACATGGTCTTGTAACTCATCTTAACCTTACTAGAACTTTCGAAAATAATCATCAGCTTTTGAATTATATCTTCGTTATCCTTATTTAAAAAGCTGTTATCATATTCTCTGATATATGCCTTTAATAAACCCTCTACTACTGGTCTATAATTTCCATAATTATCCAATAAAAGCTTGCCGAAGCTAAAAATAGATTTTGAGATTTCATCAATTTCATCAATTTCTAATTCTCTCAAAAATTTTTGGAATTCCAAAGGACCGCCTCCTACTTCGAACTGATTCATCTTTTCGCTTATACGAATTAAATCTTTATGTTCTAAATTGATAAGGTGACGAAATCCCTTTTCAAACGATTTCGGGATAGAATATTCTGCCATAGCTAATTATACACTAAAGAGTCTTACCTCGTTTTTATTACAAAAATGGTGAATGAATTGTTTTCGAGATCAACTCTAATAAGTATTTGTCAATTATAAATAAATAATTTCATATACAAGTCATGCTCTGGAATTATTGTATTTAAAATGATAACAAGTAATCTCAACAATAGTTTAATGGTATATATATGGCTATATATCTCTGATTTTAAATGTAATTGCTAAATAAACTGATATACATCTGTTTATGAAGTTTTAGTTGTTTTTGCTGCAATTTCTAAAGGTATTTGTATCTTAGACTACTATTAATGATTTTAGTCAATCCAATATTGTTTCTCTAGATATGGCTCTAATTAATGCCATTATAAGCAGACTATAAGCCCTTTATGAATACGCTTAAAATGCTCATTTTAAGATACATTTTTTACTAATAGACAAAACGTATGCTAGAAGAATTCTAAATGAGAGATTTTACATATCAACTATTTTTCACTAAAATCTCTTTTCTCCCCTTTCATTCCCCAATCCCCCTTAAATGTGACAAATTATTGATCTGCTTTAATTTAGAAGCGTTATTTTTGTACATCAATAAATTTTTAATAATATGTATCCAGAATATTTAGTTGCCCCAATGAGGGAAGATCTTACAGTAGCTGGTTTTCAGGATTTAAAATCAGCTGACGAAGTTGTCGCAGCAATTGAGTCCGAGGGAACTGTATTTGTTGTTGTGAACTCTGTTTGTGGATGTGCTGCTGCTAATGCACGTCCTGCTGCTAAGCTAGCTGCCGGAAGTGCCAAACATCCTGATAAACTAGTAACAGTTTTTGCAGGCGTTGCAAAAGAAGCAGTAGATAAAGCTAGAGCATATATGTTGCCTTACCCATCATCATCTCCGTCTCTAGCCCTTTTTAAAGATGGTAAATTGGTCCACATGATTGAGCGTCATCAAATTGAAGGACGTCCAGCTCAAATGATCGCTGATAATCTTATCGGTGCATTCGAGCAATACTGCTAAAAAATATAAAGAGGCTTACTTGTAGGTCCTTCTTTTTATTACTAAATCCTCAGATTTTAAGCCTATTACGGTTTGCAATTTGAGGATTTGTCATTTTTAGTAATCAAGAAATCAGAGAAGATTTAATTCAGAAAAAGGAAAAAGTTTTTTATATATCCCTTATCAACAACTTCTCCAAATCCTCATACGTCACATCCATCCTCACCCTTCCTTGTTTCGCATACGCAAGCTGCCCCGTCTCTTCCGAAACAATCACAGCCACCGCGTCACTCAGTTCCGTAATTCCAATCCCTGCACGATGCCTTAACCCATACTGAGCAGGCAACTTAATATTATCACTCACCGGAAGAATACAACTGGCACACTTAATCTTTCCCTCCGAAATAACCATCGCCCCATCATGCAGCGGACTGTTTTTCTTAAAGATCGATTCAATCAGTCGTTTAGAGATAAACCCATCAATAGCCTCTCCCGTATTCTGATAATATTGGTCGTCAAAATATTTAGCAAATACAATCAGCGCACCCGTGCGACTATGTTGCATCGTTTTGCAAGCCTCAATGATATGTTTGATAGCAGGAATATTGATATTCTCAGCTTCTTTGTTGCCAGGAATAAACGTCTCCCAGATCTTATTTCGGTGTAAAGCCGCATTTTTACCTATTAATAAGAGGAATCGCCTGATCTCCTGCTGAAAAACAATAATCAGAGCCAGGAAACCCACACTCACAAATCCCCCCAGTATATTACTCAGCAAACGCATATGCAGCTGCTCCGTAACAATATATACCAGGTATATAATGATCAGTCCCAAAACAATATTTACCGCTATTGTACCTCTTATCAGGTTGTACAGATAATAAATAATGATTGCAACCAGTATAATATCGACGATATCAAGAAAGCGCAAGTGTAAAAAACTAAGATCAAAGCGGTCCATTTATAAATACTTATGGTCCGGATACAGGATATTCCCGGACGGTTGTGTTGAACCCGAATATAGGAAATTTGTATAAGAAACGGATAAAATTAATGTTTTAAGCACTCAGTCAATTTTACGGCTTCAACGGCTTCCTTCACATCATGCACCCGCAAAATCTTAGCTCCTTTCATCAGCGCAATGGTATTAAGCACGGTCGTTCCGTTCAAAGCCTCTTCTGTAGAAATATCCAGCGTCTTCCAGATTGTCCTTTTTCTCGATAATCCAACCAGGATAGGAAGGCCGGTCAGTTTAAACCGATCCAGCTCATTCAGTAGCTCAAAGTTTTGTTCAATGGTCTTTGCAAAGCCGAAACCGGGATCAAGAATGACGTCATGGACATGAAGTTCGCTCAGCTTTTCGATTTTAGCAGAAAAATAGGCCAATATTTCAGCGAATAAATCTTCATAGTTTGTTAGTTTATTCATGGTCTGTGGAGTGCCCCGCATGTGCATTAAAATGTAGGGAACCTGCAGTTTTGCTACCGTTTCAAACATAAGCGGATCTAGTTCTCCTCCTGAAATGTCATTGATTATATGCGCTCCAGCTTCAATAGATGCCTTGGCAACAGATGATCGGAAGGTGTCAATGGATAATATAGCGTTAGGGAATTCGGATACAATAGCCTCAATAACAGGAATTAAACGTGTGGTTTCTTCTTCTTCGGATACTTCTATTGCTCCCGGACGAGAGGAGTAGGCCCCAAGGTCCAGCAATTCTGCTCCTTCAGAAAGTAACTTCTCTGTACGGATTAATGCGCGCTCAACAGTTTGCACTCTACTGTCGCCAAAGAAGGAATCTGGCGTAATGTTCAGAATGCCCATTACTTTTGGTATTGTAAAATCTATGAGACTCCCGCCTGCATTAATGGTATTCTTTTGATGAAAAAATGTACTTTTATCGTTCATTATAAATACAAATTAAAGATTAATTCATTTTTAATCAAATAAATTATACGAGCTTTCGCAAATACTTCCAATTGTGGATTTGTGAAAGCAAATAATATACATGTCATGTTACGATTAAATACACGTCCCGATTATTTATTATGGTTTTCCAGAATCTGTGTAGGAGTGCTTTTTATTTTCTCCGGACTAATTAAAGCAAATGATCCACTCGGCTTTGCCTACAAACTGGAGGAATATTTCGAAGTTTTCCACACTACATTTCTCAACGACTATGCCGTAACTCTTTCTATTTCCATTTGCGCATTGGAAATTATTTTAGGAGTTGCCCTATTAGTTGGTTATCGTGCATTACAAATTAGTTGGGGATTGCTGTTACTGATCGTGTTTTTTACATTTCTTACCTTCTGGTCTGCCGCTTTCGATGTCGTTAAAACCTGCGGTTGTTTTGGTGATGCCATTCCATTAACCCCATGGCAGTCCTTTTCCAAAGACCTGATCCTGCTCACCCTCATCCTGGTTATTTTCTTTAAAAGGAAAATGATCAATCCAATCATAAAATCACACCGGGCAATGCATATTGTAATAGCCCTGGCTGTACTCTTCTCCTTTGGATTTGGATTGTTTACTTACAATTATCTTCCTGTTAAGGATTTTCTTCCCTATAACATAGGCGCTGATCTTCCTAACAACATGCGGACACCCTCTTCAGCTCCTAAAGATGAATATGTCATTACCTATCAGCTTAAAAATAGAAAAAGTGGCGATACACAGCAAATGACGGATAAGGAATACCTGAAAACAGAAATATGGAAGGACGACAATTGGGCAATCGTTGGCGAACCTAAAAATGAACTGATCAAAAAGGGGTATGAACCGAAGATAAAAGATCTCATGATTACCGATAGTCAGGGTACCAACTACACCTCCGAAATAATTGAAAATCCCTATTATAATCTGATCATTGTAGCCTACAACCTGGACAATGCCAATGAAAAGGGTATTGGTGATTTAAATGCTATAGCCAGGAATGCTGCGGAAAACTATAACATCCGAACCGTTTTACTCACCTCAAATACGAAAGAATCCATCGATAAGTATATCAAAAAACACAAGCTCATCATGGAAACCTTTAATGCTGATGCTGTTCCCTTGAAAAGTATGGTTCGCTCTAATCCCGGTTTGCTCTTGCTTAAAAATGGCGTAGTGATCGATAAATGGCACTTCCACAACTTGCCTTCATACGAGGAGCTCGAATCAAAGTATTTCAGAGATAGTAATTTAAAGTAAAAGATGAAGATTTTTCTTGTTGGATTTATGGGTTCCGGTAAAACTACCCTCGGAAAAAGGCTTGCTGCAAAGCTCGATTGGAATTTTATTGATCTGGATATATCAATAGAGGCTCATACTGGTCAAACGATTCCTGACTATTTTAAAACGCATGGGGAAACGCTTTTCCGCGAAATGGAACGTGTGGTTTTGCAAACGGGACATTATCCCGACAATACGATCATTGCTACCGGAGGCGGCGCACCCTGCTACTTTGATAATATGGATTGGATGAAAACACAAGGCATCGTGGTGTATATCTCCTTAAGTCCGGCAGATTTAGCAGCCCGCTTAGATCGCTCTGAAGAAGATCGCCCAGTATTACAAGGGTATAAAGGAGACGCACTAATTGGATTTATCGCCGGAAAATTATCCGAACGTGAGCCCCATTACCTTCAAGCCAATATCATCCTATCAGGTAGAGCTCTGAGTGCTACTAAACTTTGGAAGGCTATAGATCAGCACAAATAAACCACATCTTCTGTACCGGACTGATCAGATATAACCACGTCCACATGCTCCTTTGTAATGGTGGAAAGCTCTATACCGGTGTAATCGGGCGATACAGGGAATACGCGGTGACTCCTGTTTACCAACGCAACCGTACGGAGCTTTTTAATAGGGGTATGTAAAAAGATTCCTATCCCGTGAGCCATTGTACGGCCCTGATTAACTACATCATCCACGAGGATCACCACTTTATTGGTGCAATCTGCTACAGGTACATCGGTCTGAACCGTTAGGTCCGAACTGTTTTTATCCAGCATGATTTTCATCAGTGTAATCCTGATTCCTGAGATCTCCTCCAGCTTCGTTTTAATCCGTCCTGCTAAGATATAGCCGAAATCAATGATACCTGCAACAACCATTTCTTTCTCGTCCAGGTTATCCTCCCAGATCTGATAGGCAATGCGGACTATCTTTTGTTCAATTTGCTTTTGGTTCAGAACGATTACTTGATTGTTCATGCTGCTATACGTTAATGATAGGGGTAAAACACAAAGTTAGCACCTTCGGGCACAATGACGAAGACACAGATAAAATCTTCAGGATTCTTGAACGTTTTAATGAAACGTTCTTTCTTCTCCGGATGGATGATTCCTTTTTTTATAAACTCGTCCAGCGTAGATGCCTGCACCGACCAGCTGGTACCCAAATCGGCCCTGTCCAGAATTAATTCGCCTATGTTCACCTCATGCTGGTGCGCAATGAAAATAGGATAATCAGAGATCCCTTCGTTCACTATTTCCGCAGAAACCTCTTTGATAGACTCACTGTAAAACTTAAGGTCTTTTTCCAGACTCTTAAGCGGACTTATTTTCTCCGGTTTGTCATTTCCATCTGACTCCGAAGCATTAATTAAATCTTTCAGTTCCATATTAATCTGATCTATTAATTTTCAGTATGAACAACAGGACGCAGGGTCAATAATACCACATTTTCCACATGTTGCGTATGAGGAAACATATCCACTGGTCTGATGCGCACCGTATCGTACTTTTCCTTCAGTAAAAAGATGTCCCTTGCCTGCGTTGCCGCATTACAACTCACATATACAATTTTAGGAGCTTCCATTTCCAGCAAACGCTGTACCACATCGGCATGCATTCCCGCTCTTGGAGGATCGGTGATGATCACATCCGGCTTTCCATGTTCATTTGCAAAATGAGGAGTCAAAACATCTTTCATGTCACCTGCAAAAAATGTGGTATTGCTGATGCCGTTTAACAAAGAGTTCTCTTTAGCGTCTTCAATCGCAGTAGGCACATATTCAATGCCAATAACATGTTTAACCGAACGGGCAATGAAATTAGCAATAGTTCCTGCACCAGTGTACAAATCATACACCAGTTCATCTCCTTTAAAACCTGCAAACTCGCGGGTTAAACTGTATAATTCATAAGCCTGTAAAGAATTCGTCTGGTAGAAAGACTTCGGACCAATCTTAAAAGATAGCCCTTCCATATCTTCCAGAATATAATCCCTTCCTGAAAATACATGGATCTCCTGATCAAAGATCGTATCGTTCTTTTTCTGATTCACGATATAAAGCAAGGAAGTGAGATCGCCGAATTGTCCCTTGATATGTTCCATCATCAGTTGAATCTGTGTTTCTTCCACATAAGCAAAAACGACAATAACCATAACCTCACCCGTTGTTGAAGTGCGGATAATAAGATTACGCAACGCGCCTTCGTTATTACGGATGTCATAAAAAGAGATGCCATTTTCTACAGCAAAAGCTCTAACACTGTTTCTGATCTCGTTAGAAGGAGTCCCTTGCAGATAGCAGGTTTCAATATTCAGAATCTTATCAAAACGAAGTGGCACATGGAATCCCAGTGCATTCATGTCCTGATGCTCATCCTGTACATCCACATCAGTCAGCCAACGTTTATGCGAAAAAGTAAATTCCAGCTTATTCCTGTAATAACGGGTTTCAAATGAAGGCAGAATAGTTTCTGTAGAACTAGTGTCAATCTTTGCAATTCGTTCCAGCGCGTCATTAACTGACTTTTGCTTAAACTTTAGCTGTGCCTCATAGGTCATGTGTTGCCATTTGCAACCCCCACAAACACCAAAGTGCTGACAAAAAGAATCAGTCCTGTACTCCGAAGGAGTAACGATCTGAATGATTTTAGCTTCAGCGAAATTCTTCTTTTTACGATATATTTCAATATCTACTACATCGCCAGGTATTGCCTTTTCTACAAATATGACCAGTTCCTCAGATTTTCCAAGTCCCTTTCCTTCTTCAGCTATATCGGTTATGAGTACATTCTGAACCTGCTTTTTATCAGCCGGAATTTTTTTCATTGAGTTGTCTATGTTAAAAACCAATAAATAAGGTTTCGCTTATTCATGGTTTATCAAAATTATTTAGGCTGTTTCTCTAATGGCAGCCTTAACCAGGTAAGGAAGGATTTCCTTTTGGAAACTAACAAAGTTTTTGCGCACATCCGAATCACTTACTGAAGTGAAGGCATACGAAAATACAATGCTTTTACTCGCTTTAATTAAAAAGCGAACGCCCCCGGTGAGGCTTTCATTATTTTTAATGGGGATAGTTTCCTGGAATGTCTTTATGAGTAAGATTTCAAGATCGTCCGATAAGAGTTTTAACAAACCCTGTGAGTTGGCCGATTCCCTGATGAAATCCCATCCAATAAATTCATTGCAAATAATATAGGTGATCCGGCAGGTCTTAAAAATAAGTTTGCTTAAGTAATCCTCCATATCATTTACATTATACTCCGAACTAATCATCTCGGCCACACTATCATGGATGTAATCCATCAGAATATAATGCAGCAAAACCTCCTTACTCTCAAAGTATTTGTAGATTGTAGCCTTAGCTACCTTCGCTTTCTTAGCTATCTCGTTGACACTGGTTTTATAATACCCATACTTTCGGAATAGCTCCTGTGCCGCCTCAATTATATTCTCCTTTACATTGTCAATTTCCATTTGATTAATTGCTTACGGAGATTTGTTGTCCATTACTACTCTCAGTGACGTAATATGTTTTTAGCGGCTTTGTAGCGATGTTGTTTTGTGGTGATCCATCTAAGAGTGAAAATATCGCTCCGCTGCAAGGATCAGTAGCTGTGAATACAGTAGTTACATGAACAGCACATTCTTTTTCCGGATTAACAGTACTGCAACGGTCATAAGCAACCAGTCCTCTAAAATCCGTTCTATAAATAATCAATCCTGCCACACCCTGACCCGGCACTTCCACATATCCCCCGGGTACAGATAAACCGCTATATTGTGGATTGCCAAAAATTGTAGCGCGGAAACTAACTGGTACGTCTGGTACTCCTGAAGGATCTTTCCCACATGAAACAAAAATTAGACAGATTCCAACTAAAAGCGCAATTCTGTTCATTATATAATTTCACTTTGAAATTGCTTTAAAAAGCGAACATCATTTTCGGAGAACAGGCGAAGATCTTTAATCTGATACTTCAGATTGGTAATACGTTCAATACCCATTCCGAAAGCATAACCTGTAAATTTGGTACTATCTATACCGCAATTCTCCAAAACATTAGGGTCAACCATACCACAACCGAGTATTTCAACCCATCCGCTATGTTTACAAAACGCACATCCATCACCACCGCAGATGGTACATGAAATATCCATTTCAGCAGAAGGCTCAGTGAACGGGAAATAAGAAGGGCGGAAACGAACCTTAGTTCCTTCGCCAAACATCTCCTGAACAAAATAAAATAACGTTTGCTTCAGGTCGGCAAAAGAAACATTTTCATCGATATATAAACCTTCAACCTGGTGGAAGAAACAATGTGCACGTGCAGAAATTGCTTCGTTACGATATACACGACCCGGCATAATAGACCGGAAAGGTGGTTTACCATTTTCCATCATCCTCACCTGTACAGAAGAAGTGTGGGTACGAAGCGCGATATCACCATTCTCCGCATCTTTTTTAATGAAAAAGGTATCCTGCATATCTCTTGCAGGGTGTTCCTGAGGAAAATTAAGCGCAGAAAAGTTATGCCAGTCATCTTCAATTTCAGGACCTTCTGCAACCGTAAAGCCTAATTTCTTAAAGATTTCTATAATTTCGGACCTGACCAATGACAGTGGATGGCGCGATCCATTTTCAAATCCCTCTCCCGGTAAGGTTAAATCTAATTTCGCATCATCTGCACCGCTTCCGGATTCAAATGCATCCTTAAATTGCAGATACCGCTCTTCAGCTGTTTTCTTAAATTCATTCAAAACCTTACCCAGCAGGCGTTTTTCCTCTGGAGAAACAGCTTTGAATGCATCGAATAAGTCTTTAATGATCCCTTTTGTTCCCAGAAATTTAATTCTGAAGATCTCCAGTTCTTCAGCAGAGGATGGTTCGAAAGCCAGTATTTCGGAAGTATATTGAGTGATCTGATCCTGCATTATATTGTATTAAATTTTAAATCTGATGGTTTGAGGGTATTAAAAATCCGTTTAAGGATTCATCCCTTATTAATTTGCAAAATTATAAAAATATAAGTATTTAATGGGTACTTTAAATAGGGTTGTTGGGAATCAATAAAGATTGTTACTTAATAGGGGAATAAAGGAAGGTATCAGGCATTCTACTTATTAAGATTTAATATTGCGGAATCTTATTTCATACACTCCATTTGTATAGAAAACAAGAACTCAAAAAGATTAGTTTCCGTTGAGATCTGTAATTTTTTTCTCAGCCGGTACCGGCTAATCTCCACCCCTCTTACCGATATAGCCATGAGCAGGGCGATTTCCTTGCTCGATAAATTCATGATCAGGTAGGCACATAATTTCAATTCCGGTTGGTTAATGCTGGGATATCTTTCTTTGATAACCTTTAAAAAATCGGTATGCACCTTATCAAAATGAACTGAAAACTGTTCCCATTCTTCGTTGATTTTTTTCTCCTCCGACAGCAACCGAACAATCTTTTTGATCTCCACCGTATCAATTGTTTCTTTGCCTGACTTCTCGAGCCGTTGGAGACCTTCTTTAACCCTTAAAAGAAACTCTTTTTTCTGAACAATGTTTAAGGCTGCTGAAGCCAGTTCAGAAGCCTTATGTTCTATCTCGGCCTCCAGCTTTTCATTTTTGAGTTTAATAACCTCCTTTTCAGAGATCTCCATTTCTATCCTATGTAGGTAGGCGGTATGCCTTTGTTCTTCTTCATTTTTTTGCTGTTGCAATAAAAGTTCTTTTTCCCGCTTTTTAATATGTCTCCGTTCCTGAATCTTATATACAAAATACAGCAGGTAAGCCCCGAGTATCAGGTATAGAAGAAAGGCCCATTGTGTTTGATACCAAGGTGGATTAATTGAAAAAGAATAAGCCGAAACTGAAGATTCATTATTATGATGATCCCTCGATTTTATCTTAAACATATAAGTACCTGCCGGAAGATTGGTATAATCCTTTTCCTGTTTTTTCGACCATCCAGACCACTCATTATTAAACCCATCTAGAAGGTAGCTATACTCTAAGTTGGGTTGCTCTTCGAATATGGGAGAAGAGTATTCAAAATGCAACGAATTCCAGAGATGACCAAGCGATGGAATATCATCCGCAGTTTGCTTATTGTTTGAATAAACATCCCCAAAGTATCCGCCATAAAGCAGGCTGTCTGTATTGGCTGTAGCTTTTACCTTTCGGATAAAGACTTTAAGCGGACGGATGTTCTGCTTATACTTTGCAAAGTTAATATGATAAAAGCCCTTCTCGCTGCCAACAAAGATGTTGTAATTATTTATTGGATATACATTTTCAAAGCCGCTGAGAATTCTTTCATTTAATTCAGGGAAATTAATAATGACTGGCTTTGAAGAAAAGTCGACCACCCCAATACTTTTCCCTTCTACAAACCAGATGTTTCCTGAAGGATCTTCTTTTAAATAACGTAAACTTCTATTACCAAATATTTTTTTAAATTGAATTGATGACTGAAACCGATTAGTTTTCTTATTGTATTCATAAATACCTTTCTGTGTCGCAATCACCACCCGGTTTTTAACCTTAAAAACAAAATTATTAAGCGTAGAAGGTAGGCCCTGTGCCTGAGTGTAGGTTTCGACACCTGAGTTTCCAGGGCTGATTTTATAAACTCCCCGGTAAGGATGGGAAGTCCAGATCATGTTATCTTTATCTATTTCCAGAAATCGCGCTGACTCATAATACCGACCCATATCTCCCTTGTCAATAAACGTATCTTTTGAACGCTTAAATAGTCGGATTCCATAGTAATTGCCAGCAACAATCGCTGATGACCCAATGTTATTAATCAAGGGCTTAGCTATCCAGAACCCGGTAATTGTACTTATAGGAAGCAGCTTGTCATTCACTATCTTAAACAGTCCGTCATCTCTTCCGGCCAGCAAGGTGTTGTCTACAACTTCCAGCTGCCAGGACTGTCCCCCGGATATCAATTTTAAATTATTTGCTGCATAGCTTAAATCGCCGGTAATATGAACCGGCAACTTGTAAATTCCGTTGGTTAATGCAAAATATAAGCTGTTTTTATGAAATACAGTGGAATAGCCACCCCCATCTTGAAATACCGGGGGATTAATGTGTTTAACTGCATTGTTATAGGCGATAAAGTCGATGCCATTATCTAGTCCCAGCCAGACATTTCGATTAACATCCATAAACAGGCTCCTCACATTAGCGTTCTGTAGTCCCTCTTTTTTTGAAAGATTCTCCACGACTTTTCCTTTTCTATCTACCTGGTAGATTCCATTAGTATAGGTGCTTAAGAGAAAATTATGGTCAGCCAATGGTATTGCTCCAGAAAAATGCTGGTAATTATCTATTGAGAAGCCTGATAGCGGCCAGGATTTTAACTTAGTACCTGCAAGTAAATAAAGCCCATCCTTAGCTGTCGTGATCAAGCTGGTATCTTTGCCAAATTCAGATACAGAGGTAATATAAAAACTGGGAGGCAGCAGTTTTTTATCTATCCATGTTTGCCAGTGATCCTTTTTGAAAACAAGCAGTCCTTTCTTTTCATCATGCGCAATTAGGTGGTTATGGCTTAAGCCTAGAAAAAGCCATGACGACAAGGGGGGGTATCCGATAATTTTACCCTTACTGTAACGGAATATTTTCTTGCGTGAACGGAAGAAAATATCATTTCCAAAACTGACAATATCCCATATATCAGAGAACTCCTGATCAGTCTTGGGCAATAGCTTTTTAAGGGAAGTAAAGGTTAGCAGTCCATTTTTTGCCGGAGAAAAGTAACCTATCTCATCCTGCCCTCCGATATATAGCCGTTTATCTTTCCCGAATTCAATAGACCATACAATTGTTCTATTAGGGAGTGGGTATAACTGCCAGCTAGCCCCATCAAATACCAGTAACCCTTCATTATTAGCGAAATACATCCTTCCTTGGGCGTCCTGCCTGATCTTCCAGTTTTGAGTACCCGCATTATACTGTCTTTTAACAAAATTCACAGTCTCACGCTGTCCGATGTAGGACTGAGAAAATATAGTATGCGCAGAAGTAAGTAGTACTACGACGAAAAAGAAAATCCGTAAAAGCATAGGTTCATGCTGATTATCAACATTACTAACAAAAGTATTAAAATGGCGCGAATATCTTCGGGTATATGATTTTTTAAAAGTGTGTAGTAGTGATGTAGCCGATCATTACTTGTTTAACAGGGTTTTAGTATACTTTTGATTAATAAAACTAATCGCAAATTTAATTAACCTTCAAAAGTATGACTCATTTAAACCTAAGTAAACCCTGTACTTTTATTTTAATACCATCAGCCCCACCGCCCTGAATCTGACCGGATAGTTACACCTATTATAATCAGGAGGAACTGTACAGTATTACTTACTTAAAAAATTAACTACATGCAATTAAAACTTAAATTTTGTATGGGTATTGCTTTGCTCTTATGTTTTGTAGGCACCGCTTATTCCCAAAGTGTCCGCTTATATGGTAAAGTTACCCAAAAATCAACAGGCGAAGTCTTGCCAGGAGCTTCAGTATCCATTAAAAACGCCCAGATGGGCACTCTTACAGACGCTGCCGGCAACTACTCACTACTAATTCCCGCAAATGGAACTACCATAACAGTGTCCTTTATAGGTATGGCACCTATAGAGAGAAAAGTTACCCAAGGTGGTGTGCTTAATTTTGCGTTGGACGAAAGCGCTGATAACATTTTAAATGAAGTCGTAGTGATAGGCTACGGAACTCAGAAAGTAACCAAAGTGTCAGGAGCTATATCAACCGTTAGATCGGCAGAGATTCAAAAGCTAACTCCCGTACGTGCAGAAGAAGCATTGCAGGGTCAGGCTGCTGGTGTCACAGTAGTTCAAAGTGGCTCTCCTGGCGCCGCTCCTACTGTACTTATAAGAGGGATACCATCCTTTTCAGGTACCGATCCCGTTGTTATTATTGACGGATCACCCCAATCGTTAACGGATTTTAACTCGATAAACCCAAATGATATTGAGTCCATCAACGTACTCAAGGATGCTGCAACAACTGCCATATTTGGTGTAAAAGGAGGTAATGGCGTTATCGTGGTGACAACCAAAACTGGGAAGAAAAATCAGAAAACTGAATTTGCGATAAATGCCAACTTTGGAGTACAAGAGGTTCCTCGCTATATTGGCGTGTTGAATGCCGCAGAATACGGGGCAATTGTAAATGAGGGAAGTGTAAGCTCAGGAGGTAACACCATATTTCAGGACCTTTCTCAGTTAGGAACTGGCACCAACTGGCAAAAAGAAATATTTCATAATGCTCCTATGCAGTCGCACAATATTTCGGCACGCGGTGGAAGCGATAAAATGTCCTATTTTCTTTCCGCCGGATATTTAGGACAGGGGGGCATTGTTGGCGGCACCGATAAGTCAACCTTCGACCGTGGAAATTTTACTGCTAATCTTAATTTTGATCTAGCACCCAAACTTAAATTCATTGTCAATGCTACTGATGTGATCCTGCTTTCAAAGGGGATTCTTGAAAATTCCTTTAACAGCATTATAGGAAGCGCGCTAAATTTTGACCCTACTGTACCCGTATTCAACACTGTCCCGAACACCGTAGGCAAATATGGTTTCAGCAATGTTATCCTTTCTGAAGTTTTTAACCCGCTTACAAAACTGGATAATACGTACAATCAAAATACAGGTAACAAGCTGTACGGAAAATTCGAATTGCAATACGACATTTTAAAGGCCTTAAAAGTAAGCAGCAGATTTGGATATACTAAATACGATGATAATTCAAAAACCTTTACTCCCCTTGTTTTCTATGGCCTTAATAACGTTAATAATACAATGAATGCAGACGGTACGACCGTTGATGGAGCGCATAACAATGTGGCGCATACAAAGACAAGTAATTTCAACTATACCTGGGAAACATTTGCCAACTATAATTTCAAAGTAAAAGAAGACCATCACTTCGAAACAGTACTCGGTTTTTCACTCGCAAAAACATCAGGGAATGCCGATGGGGCAAGCAGGCAGGATGTTCCTTACAACTCTTGGGAGTTTGCCGATTTTACCGCTGCTACGGGAACTAACTCCGCCACAAACAGCACTGCACTTACCGGAAACTATTACCAGTACTTCAGAAAAAATTTATCTTACTTTGGTAGGGTAAATTATGATTACCGCGAAAGATATATCGCATCCTTTACAGCACGCCGTGACGGGTCTTATGCTTTTGGAACGAATAATAAATTCGGAAATTTCTATTCCGGATCTCTGGGATGGGTAATCAGCAGTGAATCCTTTTTCAATTCTTCATTCGTTGATTATTTAAAGTTAAGGGGAAGTTATGGTTCTATTGGGAATGAAAACGTAAGCCCTCAGTATGTACAGGTGGTTACCGGCGGGCCTGATTACGGGTCTACTGCAAACAGCAATGGCTATAATTTCAATAATGTTTTTTACCCCGGTTCTACTATTGGTTCTGCAGCCAATAACGATCTGGCCTGGGAAAAACAGCTGCAAGCAAACATTGGTTTTGATCTCACCTTCTACAAAAACAAGTTCTCTTTATCCGCTGATTATTTTGATAAGACAGTAAATGGCCTTTTATTTACCCCTTCAGCTTCCTTATACCTGGGAACAGCCCCAATCCCGACTGCAAATATCGGTTCTACAAAAAGCAATGGAGTGGATGTCAGTCTGAGTTATAACGAAAAAATCAGTCCGTCAGTTAGGCTGAATAACTCCTTCACTTTTACCTCTAGCAAAAATAAGGTGACCGCCACCAACTCTGATGGTACCGCAAAGATTTATGGCAACAGCTATTTTAATGGACAATCACAAACTGTAACCGTATTTGAAAAAGGACAAACACCCGGATATTTTTATGGTTACAAAACCGAAGGACTCTTCCAATCTACCGCTGAAGTTACTGCAGCACCTACGCAATCAGGCGCTCAGCCAGGCGATATCCGCTTTGCTGATACCAATCAAGATGGAGCGATTACTGCGGATGACCAGGTTAAAATCGGCGATCCTTTTCCGCAGTTTACATTAGGATGGAATTTTAGTGTAACTTATAAAAAGTTCGACTTCAGTGCCTTTACGTATGCTTCTGTCGGCAATGATATCTACCGTGCATATGAACGAAATGGGAATTATACCAACAAGGTACGTAGTGTATTGAACAGGTGGACTGGTCCCGGTACCACAAATGATGCACGATATCCCAGGTACATTTTTACTGATCCAAATAACAACATCCGGGTATCAGACCGCTACGTAGAAGATGGTTCATTTGTAAAAATAAAGAACCTGCAGTTAGGGTATACTTTCCCTAAAGCACTAAATGGCGGTGTTTTCAAGAGTATCAGGGTATATGGACAGGTAAAAAATGCTTTTACATTTACTAAGTACTCCGGTTACGATCCTGAAATATCAGGTGGAATATTAAACACAGGGGTCGACCAGGGAGCTTACCCAATTTCAAGAATCTACGCCTTTGGCCTTGATATTCGACTTTAATCACTAACCAGAAATAAAACCATGAAAAATACATACATAAAACTGGCAGGTCTGGTACTTTTTATTACCGTGCTTGGCTCTTGCAAAAAATGGGTAGATTATAATCCGCACGATGATTTCAAAGTAACCGACCTTGATTACTTAAAATCAGAGAGTGATTATCAGACCATGATAATAAGTGCCTATACACCTTTACAATGGCTAAATCAGACTGTTCCGATAGGGGATATTGCATCGGAGAATTCTGTAGCAGGTGGCGAAACGGCCTCAGATATATTACCACTTCAACAAATAGACGATTACACACTCACCCCGGTAAATTCTACCTTGGAAGATCTCTGGAGGGTTGCCTATGAAGGTGTAAACCGTGTGAATTATTTAACACAGAATAAGGACAAAAATAAAGCCGGAGAAACGGTTGATTTCGATGGCAAAGAAGCTCTTTATGGGGAAGTCTATTTTTTAAGAGCCTACTATTATTTCAACCTGGTAAAGATGTTTGGCGATGTTCCCCTTTTTACAGATAAACGGCTGGAACTAAGTGATTCCAGAACGCTGACGCGATCACCCAAAGCAGATGTATACACACAGATAGAACTTGATCTCAACAATGCCATAGCAGTGTTGCCAACCACTCAGGCACAGAAAGGTAGGATCACTAAATATGCAGCCCAAGCACTCCTTGGGAAGGTTTATCTATACGAAAATAAATTCGACGAGGCTTCTACTGTACTCGAAAACGTCATTACATCGAATGCCTTTAGCCTGGTAAGCGACTTTAACTCTATATTTCTGGCCACAGGGGAGAATGGCCCTGAATCGGTTTTCGAAATCCAGTACACCAATGGCTCTCCTTATTCTAACTGGGGCGGGCAAACAAGAGGTCAGGGTAATTATTCCGTACAACAAAATGGTATCAGGGGAATCAGTGGTAGTGCAGACATGCCGTATGCTGCAGGATGGAGCTCCAATCTGCCCACTAAAGAATTAGCTAATGCGTATTCAGCAGGCGACCAGCGCAAAGACGTAACCATTATGGATATCGAAGCCTATAAAGCTGCCCATCCTCAATACGGCCTCACTTATCAGGTTGCGCCATATAAAAACACAGGCTTATACAATCAAAAATATCTGCCCAGAAAAGGAGAAACATCGGGACAGGTAGAATTGAATTATCTGAACAATTTCAGGACGCTTCGGTACGCCGAAGTATTGCTGATGGCTGCAGAAGCAAACAACAGAGCCAGCAAACCCAATGATAGTAAAGCGCAGGGTTATTTAAACCAGGTGCGTCGCCGGGCGTTTGGCGACGACCTTCACAACATTACCGCCACAGGCACCTCTTTAAAACAAGCAATTTGGGATGAAAGACGACTTGAGCTGGCAATGGAAGGAGACCGCTTTTTTGATTTGGTACGAACCGGACAGGCTGCAACAAAAATCACTGGTTTTCAAGCAGGAAAGAATGAAGTATTCCCTATTCCACAGAAAGAGATTGACATTTCAGGACTCACACAAAATCCGGGGTACTAATCGCTAACCTTTAAAAGTATAATCATGAACGCAACAAAATATATTGTAGGCCTGGCATTTTTACTGGTAACGGTGGCAGGTTGCAAAAAGGAAATTTACGACGATACCTCCTTTTTAAATGGCATTGCCGACCCGGTAAAACTATCAGTCCTTTTTGATATCACACAGGACAATACGGGTCTGGTCACCATCTCGCCCAACGGCGAGGGCGTAGCCTCTTATGATGTTTATTATGGAGATGGAGGCGACACGTATGCTAAGGTGCTATCAGGGAATACAGCGCAGCATAAGTATGTCGAAGGACTCTATACCGTAAAGATAATCGGATATAACATTACCGGTAAATCGATGGAAATCACCCAACCACTTACCATATCTTTCAAGGCTCCTGAGGATTTAAAAACTACCATTACAACCACTGGATTGTCTGTGGATATTAATGCTACAGCCCTATATGAAACGATGTTCCATGTTTATTATGGTGACGCTACCGATCAGTTGCCCGAACCCTACGACACCTTTTTAGAAGGAACTGCGGCAATGCATACCTATGCATCTGCAGGAACATACACGATCCGGGTGGTTGCCCTAAGTGGAGGCGCTGCTACAACAACCTATTCTGAAACTGTTAAAGTGGGTAAACAGATTGACTTGCCGGTTAGCTTTAACGATCCGCAATATGATTACACCATGGGCGATTTTGGAGGCAATATCTCCTCCTTATCTGCTGATCCGGTTAATAGCGCGAAGAAGGTGATGAAATCTGTAAAACCCAACGGCGCAGAAGTCTGGGCCGGAACTACAATTGGTACTGCAGTCGGATTTACTACTAGAATTCCTATTTCAGCAGATGCTTCCAGAATGACCATGCGGGTCTATTCTCCAGCTGCAGGAATCCATGTAAGGTTAAAAATCGAGGATCATAGCGATGGCACTAAATCTGTAGAAACAGAAGCGCTAACTACATTGGCAAACACGTGGGAAACCTTAACATTCGACTTCAAGAACGCTGCTGTAGGAACACCAGCCCTCAATCTTTCAACCGCTTATGATAAGGCTTCCGTCTTCTTCGACTTTAATACTAGTGGAGATGGAAAGATATTTTACTGGGATGATGTTAAATTTGTGACGGGCACAGTAACGGCCCCCGTATTAGGGATCCCTCTTGATTTTGAATCGTCCATACTTAACTATTCGTTCACTAATTTCGACGGAGGTGTGGCCACCGTAATCAGTAACCCTAATCCAGTGGGTATCAATACCAGCAGTACAGTCGCCAAAATGGTAAAAGGCGCAGGTCAAGTCTGGGGAGGCGCGTACATATCACTAGATCATCCGATCGATTTTTCAACGAAAAAATTTTTTAAGTTAAAGGTATTTTCACCAAGAGTCGGGGCTAAAGTTCTTCTCAAAGTGGAAAACCTCAGCGATGGTACTATCAGTTTTGATAAAGAAGTAGTTACAACCGTTGCCAACGCCTGGGAAGAACTCACGTTTGATTACAGCACCATCAACACCGCAAATTCTTATCAGAAAGTGGTACTGATTTTTGATAACGGAACAGTAGGAGACGGTTCGGCAAATTTCACTTGGCTATTTGATGATTTATCACTTAACTAATCTCAAAAAAAAGAATCATGAAAATCACTATAAACGTAATATTGCTTAGCTGTTTAACAGCAATAATTACTTTTACCGGCTGTAAGAAACAGGATTATTCTTTGAATAAACTGGTCACGCCAACAGATTTGAATCTATCTACAGAGATAGCAGGCCAGGATACAGGTAATCCAAACGGGAATGGAACAGGTACCATTACCATCGCCGCCACGGCTTCTAACGCAATGTCCTATAAAATTGACTTTGGCGATGGCAAATGGCAAATGGTACCCGAAGGGCTCATTAACTATAAATATAACACTCCTGGCACTTCTGACTATACCGTTATGGTAACTGCAATTGGTACAGGAGGTATTACCACAACCACCAGCAAAAAAATAACGGTATTGGTTAATTTTAGTATCCCGCCAGAGATGATGCTGAATCTAACCAAGGGAACCTCACAAACCTGGGTCACAGATCGTGAGTCGCCCGGACATGTGGGTGTTGGGCCCGTTGGCACCTATACGCCCGATTATTATGCTGCTACTCCAAATCAGCGGGCAGAATGCCTATACGACGATGAAATCACCTTTACTAAAGCAGGAGAAAATAGCGTTTCATTGAGTGTCAATAACAAAGGGTCTTCTTTTCTTACTGCAGACGCCACGGCCTATTATGGTAAATCTGGAGGAGATGATTGTTATCCGATCGATCTGAACACACCGCGGAACCTTACTTTTATGGATGCTACATCGGGATCTACTTCTGCAAATTCGACCAGAATACAGTTTGTAGTCCCCGGAAACGGCTTGATTAACTTTGGTACAGGTGGCACTAACTATGAGATCTTATCTCTTACCTCCACAACCATCACGTTAAGAAATATTGGTCTCGACGGCCTTGCCTGGTATCAAAAGTTAAAAGTTAAACCATGATTATAAATCGTAATACTATGCAATATCTTCGCACATTTTTCCTGACATTACTGGTTACTGTATTTGTAAACTGCAGTAAGAGTAACGGCAACAGCGATAATTATCCTGCCGACGCTCCTTCCAATATAACGATAACGTATGTAGTTAGCCCTGACAACAGTGGCAACGTATCCTTTACTGCTTCGGCAACCAATGCGGTTAACTTTGAATATGATTTCGGGAACGGCTATTTTGCAACATCTTCCTCCGGGTCGGCAATCTATAAATATCCTGTTTCCGGGACTTACACCGTGAATGTAACGGCAAAAAGCAATAGTGGTAAGTCCGCAACAAAGTCTGTGCAGCTTGTCATATCAACGGTTACTTCCTTAATATGGTCGGATGAATTTAATACAGCCGGGGCACCTGATCCCGCAAAATGGGGCTATGATATCGGCACAGGCAGCGGAGGTTGGGGTAATAATGAATCAGAATATTACACTAACAGAAGTGATAATGTAACGGTATCCGACGGTACGCTTAAAATAAAAGCCCAGAAGGAAAGTTATAATGGCAGCGGGTATACCTCTGCACGTCTCTTGTCAAAGGGTAAATTCTCCTTTAAATATGGAAAGATTGAAGTAAGGGCTAAACTGCCTGCAGGTGGAGGTACCTGGCCAGCCATTTGGATGTTAGGCGATAATTCTTCAACGGTTGCATGGCCTGCTTGCGGAGAAATTGATATTATGGAACATAAAGGAAATGATTTGAATAAGATCTATGGGACATTTCATTACCCTGAACACTCCGGTGCTAATGGTATGGGCGGGAATGTGGTCATTACCAATGCAACGACCGAATTTCATATCTATTCCCTTGACTGGACCGCCTCGAAGATCCAAATTGCAGTAGATGGCAACGTTTTTTATACTCTTAACAACTTGAGCAGCCTTCCCTTCAACCAAAATTTCTTTGCCATCTTAAATCTAGCCGTAGGTGGTAATTTCGCGGGTGCTGTGGATCCAAATTTCACAAGTGGAGTCATGGAAGTCGATTACGTTAGGGTATATCAATAGGTAATCCGTAAATTAAAAGTGCTATAAATTCTATTAAAAAGCCTGGTTAATTCCGGGCTTTTTAATTACTCAAATTCATAGAGGCCTTTCATAAACACATGTTCTTGAGGGAGAAGAATGGATTAAGAATTTGTAGATCGATATGCTTTTTATAAATCATATAAAACTGCTTTTTTATATGATTCGAGTTAATAGATTGACATTTTTAGGTCTTGTCATGGGGGTAAGAAGGGTTGGCCTGCAGTATGTCTATTTGAAACCTGATTATAAAAGAATCAGATAAGAATGCAGTAAGAATCCAGATTGAGTCCGATGTGGAGTAGTTAAAGTCGGACTTACTCTGGATTTTTGTTGCTTTGTTTGTGCTTTGAATCATATGTCTTATATCTATAGTTCAGCTTTAAATAGGGTCTGCTGATAAAGTAAAAATTATTTTGATAATCAGTTAGTTATTCGGATTTTAGGGATAGTAAGTGCAAGGAAAGATCAATTTGGCCGGGGAGTATACTTTTGGCTAAAAATTATAATCATGAGCAGGCGTTTTTCAGCAATGAGCGAAATCGGTGCAAAAGGGTTAATAAAAATATATCGTTGAATTAGTCTTTTGAGTTTTTCAGCAGACCCTACTACACTTCCTCTTATTGTGACGGAATAATATGTAAGGTAAGTGACTTCTCTTGTAACGACCTGTGGTAAATCAATGTTAGGTTTCTCAGGTTTTATTTCCTCCGGAGCAATAACGTCACCTTCTTTTTTACAAGTGAATAAAAAAAGCAGTGAGAAATAAAACATTGCGCATCATGGTAAGATTATCTTATTGTAAAAGGTAAATTAAAATGGAGTTGTTTGTTTGAAGTTTGCGAAAGCTGATTTTTAAATAGGTACATGGTTTTTAGTATCTTTGTACTTTGTACTAACAGTACACGCCACACTAACCTTAAGAACAGCGTTCCAGGGCGTGTCTTTTGCTTTTATACCTTTTGTAAACCTTAATATCCGTGTACATTAAAGCTGCTTTAACCCTCCAGCAACAAATTGATCAGCTTATTGTAAGAGGATTGATAATAGGTCCTGAATACAATGTGATACATTTTTTAAGCCATATAAGCTATTATCGCTTTGGCTGGCTATTGGTGGCCAATGCAAAAGGCCAAAGTTATTACCCAATCCACCACATAGCTGGAAAAAAGATAATCCGCAAGAAAATGAATTGCATTTTTAAACATACATCTTTGTTGTATGAAATACTCACTTGATGTTGTTCGTCCTGATAATCAATTCGTTATATTATTATCAGAGCTATTTGAAAAGCATCCTAGTGTCGATCCTAAAGCAGTTGGAAGGAAAGTTGACTGGCAGAATGAACCTCTTTTGGAGGTGAAAATTTATTGTCCAGGCCTTTAATCTTGGGATAGGGATATAAAATTCGGATAAATAAGGATTCCTCATTCTGGCTGAGAATTACTAATTTGCCACCTTTAAACTTTATTACTTTGCTATTATGGATAACTTTATAGCTGCCAGGTCACAAATGGCCCTTTCCCTGGGTTTTCATATTATTTTCTCGTGTATCGGAATGGTTATGCCTTTTTTTATGGCCGTTTCACATTTCTATTGGTTGCGTACCAATGAGGTGGTATATAAGAATTTAACGAAGGCATGGAGTAAAGGGGTAGCGATATTTTTTGCTACTGGTGCGGTATCAGGAACGGTTCTTTCTTTTGAACTGGGTTTACTCTGGCCGGAGTTTATGAAACATGCAGGACCTATTTTTGGAATGCCTTTTTCATTGGAAGGAACGGCTTTCTTTATTGAGGCCATTGCTCTTGGATTCTTTTTATATGGCTGGGATAGGTTTAATCCCTGGTTTCATTGGTTTACTGGTGTTGTGGTAGGGGTAAGCGGACTTCTTTCGGGAATTCTTGTTGTCGCTGCTAATGCCTGGATGAACAGTCCTGCGGGATTTGATTATGTTGATGGCAAGTATATTAATATTGATCCGATTAAGGCGATGTTTAATGATGCCTGGTTTTCACAGGCACTCCATATGTGTATTGCTGCGTTTGTTGCTACAGGATTTGCTGTTGCGGGTGTTCATGCAGTGATGATATTAAAAGGCAAAAATGTGTATTTTCACACAAAAGCCTTTAAGATTGCAGCTTTATTTGCTACTGTAGCTGCTGTTCTTCAACCTTTAAGCGGGGATGTTTCTGCTAAAGATGTGGCACAAAGACAACCCGCAAAACTGGCTGCTATGG
The DNA here is from genome assembly GCF_000403135.1 of Arcticibacter svalbardensis MN12-7. Lineage (GTDB taxonomy): Bacteria > Bacteroidota > Bacteroidia > Sphingobacteriales > Sphingobacteriaceae > Arcticibacter > Arcticibacter svalbardensis. Next base: position 2,747 of record NZ_AQPN01000050.1, on the reverse strand, counting down.
AGTCGCATTTTTATACGGAAAAGTCTGCTTCACTGGTCATTGGCGGGATCCCTGATCTTAAGAATAAGGAAGTCAACTATGCGGTTAAGATTCCGGGTATGCTGAGTTTTCTGGCTCACGGAGATTTTACTACGGAAGTAAAGGGATTGGATCAGATTCCTGAGGATGAACAACCACCGGTAGCAATCACGCATTTTGCTTTTCAGATTATGGTTGCGCTGGGAATGATTATGCTTTCCATTGCCGTATTGTATTTTATTGCCTTGTGGAAAAAGAAGGACTGGTTAACGAGTAGATGGCTGCTTAAACTGTTTGCAATGGCTACTCCGATGGGTTTCCTGGCTGTTGAAGCTGGCTGGACGGTTACTGAAGTGGGCCGGCAGCCCTGGATCATTAATGGAATTATGAAAACTGCTGATGCGGTGACGCCTATGCCGGGAATCCAATATTCTTTTTATCTCTATACGGCCGTGTACGTCTCTTTAGCCATCCTGGTAGTCTTTATGCTTTACCGTCAGATTAAGATGGTAGATAAACTTTATGATATTTAAGCCATGTTATACGTTGTAATTGCTTTTTTATGGACAGCTATATTGCTGTATCTTTTGTTAGGTGGAGCTGATTATGGCGCCGGTATCATTGAATTATTTACTTCTGAAAATAACAAAGCGCAAACTCGTAAAACGTTGTATCGTGCGATTGGGCCTGTTTGGGAAGCAAATCATATGTGGCTGATTATTACCATTGTCATCTTATTTGTCGGCTTTCCTGATATTTATTCCCGGATGTCTATCAATCTTCATATTCCGCTTACGATTATGTTGTTGGGTATTATTGCCCGTGGAACGGCCTTTACGTTCCGGCATTATGATGCGGTAGTGGATGATATGCAACATCTTTACAATAAGATCTTTGCTTATTCCAGCTTCGTGACTCCCTTTTTTCTGGGGATCATTGCCGGAAGTGCCGTTTCGGGTAAAATAGATCCTGCTGCAACGGATTTTCTTTCTGCTTATGTTTTTAGTTGGCTGGACTGGTTTTCTGTTGCTGTTGGGTTGTTCACAGTGACGATATGCGGCTTTCTTGCGGCAATTTATCTGATTGGCGAAACGGATAATGAGAAGGAAAAGAAGATGTTTGTGAGTAAAGCGCTCCGGTTGAATATTGCGGCTGTTGTATGTGGGGGATTGGTGTTTATTGCCGCTACATTAGAGGGGATCCCTCTTTTAGAATGGGTATTTGGGAATGCAATAGGTTTGACGGCCATCATTGCTGCTACGCTTTCGCTCGCTTTATTATGGTTCTTGCTTTTTAAGGGAGGTATAGGATGGATCCGTTTGCTGGCAGGTTTTCAGGTTACCATGATTCTTTTTACTACAACGGTCAGGCATTTTCCCAATATTGTGATCCTTAAAAATGGGGGGTATTTGTCATTGCTGGAACATCGTGGACATGATAAAACTATAGAAGCACTGGGTTGGGCTCTATTACTGGGGAGTATATTTATTTTGCCTGCACTTTTTTATCTGATCTATAGTTTTCAGCGAAAGAGGATAGATGTGCATTAATACTTTTATCGACAAAACTTATCAGCGTTGTGATAGAATTGTAAATATTTGTAAATTAAGTTAATAAATCGGATGATTTAACAGACTATCAGATAAACTTTTTATGTTTGACAGTATAGACAATATTTAGAGGTGAAAAAGAAAAAACTTTCGATTAACGACATTGCAAAAAGTCTGGATATTTCAGCTACTACTGTTTCGTTTATTTTAAACGGACATGCAGTTGAAAAGAGAATCAGGAAGGAACTTGTTGAACGTGTTTTAAAGTATGTGGAAGAAGTAGGTTACAAGCCTAATTCGCTTGCAAGGAGTTTACGCACAGGTAAATCAAATACCATTGGCCTAATGGTTGAAGATATTTCGAATCCGTATTTTTCGGGTATAGCACGCTTTATTGAAGAAAACGCCTATAAAAATGGGTATAAGATCATCTATTCCAGCACGGATAATGATCCGGAGAAGACGAAAGATCTGATTCAGATGTTTAGGGAGCGCCATGTAGATGGATATATTATTTCTGCGCCTGTAGGAGTAGAGGAAGATATTAATGAACTGATTGCTGCAGGGCTTCCTGTTGTACTGTTTGACCGTGTACTTCAGGGTGTGGAAACAGATGCTGTTGAAGTGGATAATAACGCCAGTACGTATAATGCGATCAATCATCTGATTGATCGTGGCTATAAAAATATTGGATTGGTTACCTTGATTTCTGTTCAATCTCAAATGTTGGGTAGGTTGCAGGGTTATAAGTCTGCCTTGTCCGAACAGGGCTTGAAGGAGCATGTGGTGGAGATTCCTTTTTCAAAAGATCAGGAGAATAACATCAATCATATACTAACCTTTTTGGAAAGTAAAAAGGATTTGGATGCCGTATTATTTGGTACCAATTACCTTGCTATAAGTGGGCTAAAGGCGATTAAAAGACTGGGTTTAACGATACCGGATGATTTAGCTGTCATTGCGTTTGATAATCATGATCTATTTGAATTGAGTTTTCCCTCCATTACCGCTATTACACAGCCGATAGCTGAAATTGCCAATGAAGTGATCACGATTTTGTTAAAGAAACTTAATTCAGACCCGTTGGTAACGATAGGAAATCAGTCTGTTGTATTACCTACCTCCATGATAATAAGGGATTCGACTAAAAAAATAAAATAAAGGGGTTTTCCCCTTTAT
>NZ_AQPN01000049.1 GCF_000403135.1 Arcticibacter svalbardensis MN12-7 | reverse complement strand
AATTTATTTCTCATCTAAGCATTCACTTATTTAATGAAATAACACAAAACAATCATCGCTGTGTGATTCACACTCATCCCATAGAACTTATTGCCATATCTCATCATCATGTATTTGGCCATGATGAGGATGCATTGAACAAAGCGGTATGGAGCATGCTTCCTGAAACCAGGGTGTTTATTCCTCGGGGGATCTGTATTACACCTTATGAACTTCCTGGAAGCGAAGCTCTTGCTAATCTTACTATTAATGGCCTGAAGTATAGGGACGTTATTTTGTGGGGCAAACATGGTGCTTTGGCTACAGGTGTAGATGCGCATGAAGCTTTTGATTACCTGGATGTGGCCAATAAAGGAGTATTGATCTATATGAAATGTCTTCAGGCTGGCTTTATTCCTGAAGGCCTGACAGAAGAAGAAATGAAAGGTCTTGAGATTTTTATTTAAAATGTATGAAGCATCACTTTTTAGCTATTGATCTTGGTGCCGAAAGCGGTCGCCTGATCTTAGGAACTCTTAATTCGAATAGACTTGACCTTAAAGAAATTCATCGCTTTTGTAATGGAATGTTACATATTCGGAATAAGTATTACTGGAATATTGGGCATTTGTACGATGAAATCATAAAAGGTATTGAGATCTGTGTAAAACAGGAGCAGGTACAGCCCGAATCCATTGGTATTGATACATGGGGCGTTGATTTTGGATTACTTACAAAAGACGGTACACTTTTAGGACTTCCTTATGCCTATAGAGATTCTCGTACTGCAAATGCTATCGAGGAATTTACTTCATCTTTTTCGAAAGAAAGGATATATGAATTAACAGGGACTCTTTTTGCTCCTTATAATACCCTTTTTCAGTTATATGCTGCAAAAAAACAACATGTAGAACTTTTAGATGGAGCTGCCAATCTCCTTTTTATACCTGATCTTCTCGCATATTTTTTGACTGGTGAAAAGCGGACTGATACCTCCTTTGCCAGTACAACACAGTTATATAACCCTAAAAAGAAATGCTGGGAAGAGGAACTATTTAGTGCTTTAGGAATTCCTTCAGCCATTATGCCGAAAATTGTTGAGCCGGGATCGATAATAGGTGTATTGGAAGATGAGATATGCCGGATCACTTTTAGTAAAAAAATTCCGGTGGTTGCGGTTGCTACGCATGATACCAATTCAGCAATAGCAGCTATTCCTGCTTCGGGTGATAACTGGGCCTTTATAAGTTCGGGTACTTGGTCTTTGATGGGTGTTGAGTCTCCAATTCCACTGCTCTCTGAAAAAACTCTGAGTATGAATTTCACTAATGAAAGTGGAGTGGGTGATACTTTTAATATTCTTAAGAACCATATGGGGCTTTGGCTCTTGCAACAATTTAAAAAAAGTTGCTGTAATAACTCACTCTCTTATCAGCAGCTAATTGAAATGGCCGAAGTTGCTCCTGCGTTTTTGTCGATAATTGACATAGATGATCCTTCTTTTTTAAATCCACCGGATATGTCTGAAGCAATTGTTCAATATTGTTTGAAAACTGGACAGCAAATTCCAATTAGTCCGGGTGAATTTACAAGAATAATTATTGAATCACTGGCTTTAAAGTATAAAGAAACTATGGAGCAGATCATTGAAATTACGGGTAGGTCAATTAATGAAATATATATTACAGGAGGTGGTATAAATAATCAGTTATTATGCCAGTATACATCAAATGCTACTACAAAAACTGTTAAAACTGGACTGGCTGAAGGAAGTGCGGCTGGTAATATCATGGTTCAGGCTCTTGGATTAGGGTATGTTCAGTCTCTTGGTGAAATGAGACAAATTATTGCAAATTCAACAGACATTAAAGTCTATCAACCAGTTGACACTCTTACATGGGATCAAGCTTATAATCGTTATAAAGTGATCAGTGTTCTTATAGAACAAGATCTCCCCCCTTTATCATAAGAATTTAAATCAACTAATTTTAACTAAACTAATATGAACAAGGATTTTTTTAAAAATGAACCAGTAAATCGTTTAAAAGGAAGTAACCCTAAGATCGGAATCCGACCAACCATTGATGGGAGGAGAAAAGGTGTAAGGGAGTCTTTAGAGGCTCAAACCATGCAAATGGCATTAAATGCTGCTAAGTATCTTACAGAAAATCTTAAGCATGCCGATGGCACTTCAGTAGAGTGTATAATAGCTGATTCTTGTATAGGTGGAGTAGCAGAAGCTGCAATGGCTGCCGAGAAGTTTAAACTTAATGGAGTAGCAGTGTCATTAACAGTTACACCATGCTGGTGTTATGGCAGTGAAACGATTGATATGGATCCTTTTATGCCCAAAGCAATATGGGGGTTCAATGGAACTGAAAGGCCTGGAGCAGTTTATCTTGCGGCAGCACTTGCTGGTCATACTCAGAAAGGCCTTCCAGCATTCGGCATTTACGGACACGAAGTTCAGGATATGGGAGATAATAATATTCCTAGCGATATTGGTGAAAAGCTGATACGTTTCGCGAAAGCAGGTTTAGCAATAGCTACCATGAAGGGCAAATCGTACCTATCTATCGGTTCTGTTTCTATGGGAATTGCTGGTAGTATTGTAGATGATCATTTCTTTAAAAATTATCTGGGCATGCGCAACGAGTATGTTGATATGACAGAAATTACAAGAAGAATTGATGAGAATATCTTTGATCGAAAGGAATATGAAAAAGCTTTAATATGGGTGAAAAAGTATTGCAAGGAAGGTTTTGACTTCAATCCTTTAGAATTGCAGCAATCAAGACAAAAGAAGGATGAAAATTGGGAGTTTGTTATAAAAATGACCATCATTGCTCGAGATCTTATGGTTGGTAATCCAGTTCTTGACGATCTTGGTTTTGGAGAGGAAGCATTAGGTCATAACGCTATAATTTCTGGTTTTCAAGGTCAAAGGCAATGGACCGATCATTTTCCCAACGGAGACTTTTTGGAAGCAATACTAAACTCTTCCTTCGACTGGAACGGAATCCGCCAGCCTTACCTTGTGGCAACTGAAAATGATTCCCTTAATGCGGTAGTCATGCTTTTTGGACATTTACTTACCAACACTGCCCAGATATTTGCTGATGTCAGAACTTATTGGAGTCCTGAATCTGTTAAAAGAGTAACCGGATATTCCTTATCCGGACTGGCTGAAAATGGTATTATTCATCTTATCAATTCTGGTTCTGCCACTCTTGACGGTACTGGTCAGGAAATGTTAGACGGGAAACCAGCCATGAAACCTTATTGGGAAATTGAAGAGAGTGAAGCCCAAAAATGTCTTGAAGTTACAACTTGGTATTCTGCTAGTGCTGAGTATTTTAGAGGAGGAGGTTACTCATCAAATTACCTTTCAAAAGGAGGTATGCCTATGACGATGTCTAGAATTAATCTAGTTGCGGGTATTGGTCCGGTTTTACAAATAGCTGAAGGGTTTAGTGTTGAATTACCAGCGGAGGTCCACGAAGTAATTGATAATCGCACAGATAAAACTTGGCCTACTACCTGGTTTGCGCCTATTTTGAACGGTAAAGGGTCGTTTACTGATGTATATTCGGTAATGGCTGCCTGGGGTGCCAATCATTGCTCAGCAAGTTACGGTCACATCGGTGCGGATCTTATTACCCTTGCTTCTATGTTAAGGATTCCTGTTTGCATGCATAATGTGGATGAAGAAAAAATCTTTAGACCGAGTAGTTGGAGTGCCTTTGGATCAGATAAGGAAGCTCAAGATTACCGTTCTTGTGCCAATTATGGACCTCTCTATAAATAATTGCAAGGAACAAGTTTGCAAAATTTACAACTGAAACATTTCAAAAATAATGGCTGGTGTATACTTGGTACACTGGCCATTATTTTCAATTATTCCCGTTGAACAAATCTTAATTATTGCTACGATATAAATTTAAGATTGTTATATAAATGAATTGCGGCTGAATATGCTGATAAAACTTATATATGAGGAGTCCTTCATTTAATATTTATAAACAGCTTTCTAAAGTTGATTATAAATATTACATTCCTTGTGTCCCTGGTTCTAATCCAGGTGGTACCACAAAAAAAAGGTCTTTTTCGCTTAGAAACAGGCCTTTTTTCGTAATACATCGATACTTTCCATTTTGTTGTTGACAAGCACCTCACGGCTAAATCTATTCTCAAAGATGCTATCTGAGCCATATGAGGGGCCGCTTTTTTTTCGGTTAAATTAGTCCGTTATAATTTGGGTCATATTCCACAATCCATTCAATGCCATATTTGTCTCTAAACATTCCAGCGTATGTACCCCAAGGACTGTCACCAATTGGCCCTTCAATATTTCCGCCTGCTGATAGTCCGTTAAAAACTTTGTCTGCTTCTTCACGACTTTCGGCACTAATTGATATTTTAGATCTGTTTTCGTTTTCGTTTACGCGGCCCATAACTTCCGGAACATCATTGGCTATTAACACATTGTGTTTTCCTATAGGCAAAACAATGGTCATTATTTTATTTGCTTCGTTTTCTTCTACCGGAAATTCAGGGCTTGATAGGTCTTTGAAACGAATGACCTTTGCGAAATCTCCGCCAAAAACTGATTTGTAAAAAGTGAATGCTTCTTCAGCATTTCCATTAAAGTTGATCCAGGGGTTGATTGTTCTCATAACTTTATATTTAAGATTTTAATTTTTCTGATCACGCTATTCAGTATTATCGTTGTCAATGTGATTGATAATTTGCTTTTTATAATTTCTGCGATAAGGCTGTTAACAGATTTTCCAGGTTCTTTAATGTTATGGTAAACCCGATTTTAAAGCCTTCCAATAATTTTTCCATTCGTTCAAACGATTCATTAAAAATGGTGATACTCACTTTTGTTTTGCCATTTTGTTCGCTGAAAATATAATCCCATTCAGAACCAGGCAATTCTGGATTTTCGTCTTTGTCTGCAAAAGAGTTATACATTTTAAAATTTATTTTCGGAGTAATGGATGTATATCTCTGAATTGACCAACGCTCTTGTCCGTCGGGACTTATCATCGCATAAAATCTTTGCCCTCCAATTTTGAAATCCATATACTTAGTTTTGGCGCGCATTGGTGCAGGCGCTCCCCATTGGTCCAGTAGTTCTGGCTTAGTAAAAGCATCCCATACTAAAGAAAGACCGGCATTAAATTCTCTGGTTATCAATACCGTTTTCGCTGGTTTGTCAACATTAAAATCAAATAGCAAATCGTTGTTCATTTTTTCTGTTCTTTAATTGTTGATAATAGATCATCAAGTTGATTAAATTGAATTTCCCAGTTTTGCCTGAATTGGGCTAACCAATTGTCAAATTCTTGCATTTTCTTCGCATTAAAGTGATAATATATCTCCCTACCGCTCTGCTCAGGTTTAATCAATTCGCATTCTTGCAATACTTTAATATGTTTTGATACTGCTTGGCGGGTCATATCAAATTTTTCCGCCATTGCGTTTGGTGTTAATGCCTGGATAGCGATTAACGTTAAAATAGCCCGGCGTGTTGGGTCTGATATGGCCTGGAATATATCTTGTTTCATTCTTGATTATTAACTGCGCAACCTTAAGGTTGCAAATATATGTGCAACTTTTGAGTTGCGCAAGTATATTTGAATTTTTTTCGAAAAATTATGACGGGAAGTTTACTCATAATTGGTATTGGTTTCAATAACTAACAAACCGTGTTCCTTTGAAAAGGGTTAACTATTCCTTAAGTTTCTTTATGAATTATATTATTTTGGAAGTGTTGGAGATTTGGGAGCAGGCCGTGAAAGCGTTACCTGATGCGTTAAGTGAGGAATTTAGAAGGGCTAAAATTTTACTGACTGAAGATAAGGATAAAGGCACCATCCATTGGCATTTTAAAAAATCACCTATGGAAAATAATCTTATATGATATACTTGAAAGAAGTAAATTAAAGCGGTTCATCATGCATTCTTAATTAATCAAAGCACCACCTGTATATTAAAAATGATAGAACTGGTTTTGGACCATTATATTTTTTCGCTAACTTTCATTATCGATCAGGTAGATAGGAAGAATTCTAAGTACTGGACATGGGGATGCTAGCCAGTAATATCTTTATGAAGGAAGCAATAAAAAACGAATCTTACTAACAATATAGATAACAATTAAATACTACTATGAGAAAGCTGGTTTTATTTATGCACGTATCGCTCGATGGTTTTGCCGCAGATGCAAACGGCGGGCTGGATTGGATTTCTTATGACAGTGAATTGCAGCATTATGCTGACGGAATAGTGGCTACTGTTGGTTCTCCTGTATATGGACGGGTAACCTATGAATTGATGGTAAGTTACTGGCCTACAGTGCTCGATAATAGCGATGCAAGCGAACGTGATAAGGCACATGCCCAATGGGTAGATAAAGCAACCAAAATTGTGTTTTCCAAAACCATGAAAAAAGCAGAGTGGAATAACACTATAGTTATAAATGATAACATTGCAGAAGAAATATATAAGCTTAAACAACAACCGGGGAAAGACCTTGTGATATTTGGCAGTCCCGGACTGGCGCATTCGTTTATGGAGCTTGATTTAATTGATGAATACCAGCTTACGCTTAACCCGGTACTGTTGGGAAGTGGTATTCCTGTATATCAGGACATAAAAAACAAAACCAATCTTAAGTTAGTAAAAGCAACATCATTAAAAAGCGGAGTAGTGGGGTTACATTATGCGCGAGCGTGAGATTCGAGTATCAAAAAATACTCCCAGTTTCCAGTGCATCAGGATTTGTAATGCAAAATCTATCATAAGTAGACCGAGATGATTTCTGTGTCTATTTAACATCATTTGCTAACTTTATCACAGCACCATTTGCTAACTTTATTCCGACAGTATTTAATAAATTAAGCACATTGGGAAAAGGCTAGGCTTAATGAAGAGTTTGCAGAAGCATTATAGATTGCTAAAAATAATCCAGGACATTGATACTATCGCAATACATACTAAAGAACTTCCCAATAGGTTGTATAGAGAACTTATTTTCGGTAAAATATATATAACGGATATGAATTGCTGTAAAATGTATAATTATTCAGAATTACAGTAAAAATGTATCATTACCGAAGTGCTTTGCGCAATATGAGCAGGCACAAGTTTATTTCATTTATTAATATTTCGGGCTTAACGATAGGACTAATCTGCTGTTTGCTGATCCTTATTTATATTATTCAGGAGGTATGTTATGATCGGTTTAATGCCAATGCCCAAGATATTTACCCTGTAACCCGTAGTTTTAATAGTGCTGATGGTGTTGTTAATTTAAATTTGGGTACGGTAGCGCCGCCATTTGGTCCACTACTTAAAAATGAGTTTCAAAAGTTAAGCGTTTTGTTTGGATTGATTTTAATGACAATGGGGATGCCGGTAATGATGGCTATTCTTGGTGCAGACTTGAGTAAGGTACCTGATTATTGGAATCTTGTTTTTCCAGTGATGCTTTTCTTCTTCTTTGCATTTGCCTGGAGGGTACTTAAATATTATGATAAAATACTTGAAAAAGCCGAAGACATTCTTTCTGATTTGAATAAATGAGGTGATGACTGACCCTTCCCTACGACATAATTAACTTGTTGGATATTTGATAATAAGCCTATATTTATAGACCTAAAATATCGAAATGGAAATTGTAAGTATTGCTTTGTTAATTGCAATTGTTTATTTACTTCAAAAGAATAAAAGCCATTACACCAGCCGAATTGAGCGGTTGGAAGTTCGTATTATGGATCTTCAAAAATTGCTTCAGCAGAATGTATTCAGTAAACCTGCGGAACCAACTAGTACTGCTCCAGTTAACAAACCGGAGGAAGTTAAAAGACCTCCTGATCCTCTTCCAATACCCAAAGTTGCAAAAGATCAGGGAGAGGTCATTGCAAACTCGCTTGAAACTATTCCTAAACCTGTAAAAGCTATTGGTCGCCCTGTACCACAGAGGCCTGCATACAAGGCCCCTGAACCGGAGCTTTCGTTTTTTGAACGCTATCCTGATCTTGAAAAATTCATTGGTGAAAATCTGATCAACAAAATAGGTATAGCCATATTAGTATTAGCTATTGGCTTCTTTGTGAAATATGCTATTGATAATAACTGGGTTGGTCCGGTTGGTAGAGTAGCTATAGGAGTGGTTTTCGGTGGTATATTAATTGGGATAGCACATCGTATGCGGAATTCTTATAAAGCATTCAGTTCTGTACTGGTTGGTGGTGGTCTGGCTATTTTGTATTTTACCATCACATTAGCTTACCACCAATTCCATTTATTTAACCAGCTTACATCTCTTATTATCCTCATAGCAATTACCTGTTTTGCCGTTGTATTATCATTATTATATGATAAACAGGAGCTTGCTGTTATAGCGTTAGTGGGTGGTCTTTCCAGTCCATTTATGGTAAGCAGTGGTGAGGCTAATTATGTAGGCTTGTTTACTTATATCGTGTTATTAAACGTAGGCATGTTGGTTATCGCTTACTACAAGAGTTGGCGTATCCTCAACGCAACGGCATTTGGCTTAACGGTTCTTGTTTTCTGTCTGATACTTTCTTCTTTGACCGGACCAACTTATCTGACCGGTTTTGTATATGCCAGTATTCTTTACCTGCTATTTTTCTGGATTAATGTGGCTAATAATATCAAGGAAAATAGGCAATTTATTGCATCAGATTTTAGCATCTTGCTTGTTAATACATCACTTTACTTTGCAGCGGGACTTTACTTGCTAACCGTAATGCATCATGAAAATATGCGTGGCCTATTTTCTGTCAGCCTGGCCGTCATTAACTTACTATTATCATTTGCACTGTTTAAGAATAAAAGGGCAGATAGCAATATATTATATTTGCTCATTGGGATCACACTTACCTTTATCTCTCTTACGGCGCCAATACAATTAAATGGGCACTACATAACCATGTTTTGGGCTGCCGAAACGGTATTGCTGTATTGGTTATATCTTAAATCAAAAATTCAATTGATGAAGCTGGCTTCCTTGATTATTTGGGCTGCAATGATTATAAGCTTGTTAATGGATTGGGGCTACTTATACCGCTCATCTGCATTAACCCTTAACATTATTGCAAACAAAGGTTTTATAACCACTTTGATGACTGCTATAAGTTCTTATCTGATGTATTTACAGATCATTAAGGACGAGAATAAACAGATTTATCAACTGGAAATTCCGGCTGATGTTTACAGATACGCTTCATTTATATTGCTTTTTATGAGTGGACTATTAGAGGTTAATCATCAATTTTTAAACCGTTATCCAAACACCGATCTGAATGTTTTGTATCTGTTATTATATGTGCCGGCATTTGTTTATGTTTTTTATTTTATATCCAAACGAATAGGGCGCATATTACAGCCATGGATCGTTAATGCGGTCATTATAATGGTTTGTGTAGCGGTCTATCTGCTAAGTATTTCTATAATTTTTAATTTGGAATATGTGGCATTGGTGGGGCATAAATTATCAGCTAATCATTTTTATGCGCATTTCTTAGGAGCAGTATTTATGGCTATACTGCTTTATCACTTGGTTCTTACACTAAAGGATAATTTAGGTGATGATGTGAAACAAATTGCAACCTGGATATGTTCGGCTGTTATTGTAACCTTTCTGAGCTTGGAGATTTGTTTAGCATTTAACCTTTTGTTTTATTCTCCAACAACTTCAATTGATAGGATAGAGACAGTATACGTTCAAGTAGGTCTACCAATACTTTGGGCTTTATGCTCATTCGCACTCATGATATTGGGTATGCAACTCAAAGTGCAGACTTTACGTATTATATCGCTAACGCTCTTTTCAATCACATTAGTAAAGTTGTTCGCGTTTGATATACAAGGCATACCGCCGGCAGGTAAAATAGCCGCCTTTTTCTGTCTGGGCGTTATCTTACTCATTATTTCGTTTATGTATCAAAAAGTTAAAAAAATATTGGTTGATGGTGATAAAAAAGAAGCAGATGTATAAGTTTTCATTTACGCTTGTACTGATCACATGTACTTGTTGCCTTTTTGCGCAGCAAACCTTCAAATTTAAATCTGCTATTGAGAAAGTTGATTCAACAGCGTTTTATCGCATTGGTTTATCTCCAGCTCTACTGACAAAATCCGATCCTGGGTTATCTGACATTCGTCTGATAGATGGGAACGGCAAGATGGTGTCTTTTATATATGGTAACCAGTTGCCGGTTAAAAACGAAAGAAGGTTTATGGAATTTGCTCAGGTTAAAAATATTAAACAGGCCGATAGCTTAACCACTTTTATAGTAGAAAATAAGGTTAGTCGTACCATCAATCAGCTAAGTTTACGCCTGCGAAATACCTCAGCGGAACGTTTATTTACCTTATCAGGAAGTGATGATTTAAGTGACTGGTATGCAATTAAAGAGAACGTCCCTCTTTCGGGCGTATCCGATAATACGCATATGGAAATATATGAACTGGTGATTAATTTCCCTGCTAATAGCTATCGGTATTTGAAGATAACTGTAAACAACCGCCGTAAGGAACCAGTAAATATATTGCAGGCGGGTGTATACCAAACTCAACCAATTACTCCCCTCTATACTGAATTGATTGGGACAAATTTTCATCAAAGGGATTCGGGAAAACTAAGTAAAGTTATTATTCAACTTAATGAGGTCTACCCTGTAAATAAAATCAGTCTGACCATTACCGGTTCTAAATATTTTAAACGGAGTGTTAGCATTTATGCGTTAACAGGCAAACAACGTGATTTTATAGCTGATACATTACTCAGTTCTGCCCCAACTAATGATATTTTTATCACCACAATAGCTAAAACTATTGAATTGGTTATTTCGAATGACGATAACCCACCACTGTCTATTAAGGCTATAGAGGCATTTAGTTTGAATCAATCTATTATCGGATATTTAAATAAGGGACAAAGATATAGTCTGCTATTTGGTGATTCGTTAGCTGTGGCTCCAAATTACGATCTTAAATTTTTCGCGGATAGTGTTGAGCGCAATCTAGTGCTTTTAAAGACAGGTAACATTGGTGCTAATCCGTTATATAGTCCTAAAATTAAAGCTGATCCCCTTTTTCCTGTCTGGTCTATTTGGGTAGGTATAGCCCTTGTTCTAGCTGTTTTAGGTTTACTTACTTATAGAATGGTAAAAGAGATCGACAAGAAAAAAGTACGGTATAAGTAAATTTATTAGAAACTTAACCTAAAGGTTATATTATATTTACGCAAGGAAAATTTGGGCGTTATATTTTAGTAATATATATATCTTCCTATATGAACCCAGAAAATTTACTTAAAAAATTAAGTCGCAGAAAATTCTTACGTAATTCAGTTATTGCGGCAACAGGGATTGTTTTATTACCATCAGCCATATTAAGCTGTAAAAAGACTGATGATGACAATGAAGTTTTTGAAGGACAGGGTTTTAATGAGGGAGTTGCAAGTTTTGATCCTTCTCAGGATAAGGTAATTCTGTGGACGAGATATACGCCTGCCGTTCAGGAACAATCAAAGCCGACGATCGTTCTCGATGTTGCAAAAGATAAGGATTTTAATACTGTAGTAGTCAGTCAATCGGTGGAAGTAGATACGAATAGTGACTACACCGTATATGTGGATGTAAGTCAGTTGACGTCAAACACGAAGTATTACTACAGGTTCAGAAACGAGAAGACCAAAGCGATTTCTGTAACTGGAGAAACGAAGACATTGCCTGCTACAGGAGAGGTTTCCGAAGTTAAACTAGCCGTTGTTTCCTGTGCCAATTTCCAGGCAGGTTTATTTAATGTTTATGGTGCAGTTGCAGAGTCTGATGCAGATGTTGTTGTTCATTTGGGTGATTATATTTATGAATATCCAGTAGGTAGTTATGGATCAAATGCGTCAACCGTAGCATTGAATCGGCTGCATCAACCAGCAGGGGAAATTATTAAAGTAGAAGAGTACCGTGAAAGGTACCGTCAATACCGTAGTGATGAACAACTGCAAAAAGCGCATCAGTTAAAACCGTTTATTTGCGTGTGGGATGATCACGAAATTGCAAATAATGCCTATAAAGATGGTGCTGAAAATCATCAGGCGAATGAAGGCGATTTTAATACACGGAAAATGAGCGCCATCCAGGTATGGCATGAATACCTGCCTGCACGGGTACAAGATAACGCAAAGATCTATAGAGGTTTTGAGATTGGCGGTCTCGTCAATTTGATGATGCTGGATACCAGAATCATAGGAAGAGACAAACAGTTAGACTATGCGGATTATCTGACATCTTCTGGGCTGAACAGTACTAAATTCTTGGCAGACTGGCAGAACCCGCAACGTACCATATTAGGACAGGAACAAAAAAGCTGGCTTGTTTCGAAAATAAACACGAGTACTTGTAAGTGGCAGGTACTTGGTAACCAGGTTTTGATGGGGAAAATGTTTATTCCTGCAGAGCAGCTTTTGTTGACAGCACAAATTTCTTCAGGAAGCACCGATCCTGCTTTGTTAGCACAATATAATAAGGTGGCTTTAGAGCTTGTTACTATCAAAACCCGCATGTTACAGAATGACCCGACATTGACAGCCGCTGAAAAAGCAAGAGTTCAAACGGTATTGCCTTACAATTTGGATGCTTGGGATGGGTACCCTGCTGAGCGGGAAATGATCTATGCAGCAATTCCCGGTAAAAAGATAGTTTCATTGGCAGGTGATACGCATAATGCCTGGTATTCTGTTTTGTCTGATAGTAACGGCAGAAAAGTAGGAGCTGAATTCGCAACTTCTTCAATTACTTCTCCTGGTTTTGAAGCTATCTTTGGGAGTAATCCCCAAACAATTACAGCATTTGAGCAAGTAAATACATTACTGATTGATGATCTTCAATATGTTGACGCTTCTAAAAGGGGTTATGTGATGGCTGCTTTTACAGCGAATGAAGCAAAGGCGGAGTGGAGGTATGTAAGTACTATTTTGAGTAAAAGTGCACTTACAGTTACTGGTAAAACAGTTATGGAATCGTAGGTAGATAGAATCGCTTTTATATCGTTTGAGGCGATTGCTGCAGTCAATCTAGATGGGCCTATTAACTAGAATAATCAATAGCTTTAAATTTTATTAGTTATAATTGTCACATTCCTCAATTATAAAAATAAATGAAAAAGCATTTTCTTCTTTTTATATGCCTGTCTATATTGATTGGTAACCTATCCGCACAGGTTCCTCATAACTTTTGGGAAGATATTCAAACAATCAAAAAATATGATCAGATCTACCAAGTGCCGGAAAATCCAATTCTTTTTGTTGGAAGTTCTTCTATTCGGAAATGGGATGATTTACAAGTGGTATTTGGTAAGTACAACGTAATTAACCGTGGTGTAGGTGGAACTGTTATCGATGACATCGCCTTTTATATTGATGACCTTATATTTGCTTATAAACCACGGCAAATTGTGTTATACGTTGGTGAAAATGATCTGCCTGCTGAAAACAAAACACCTGACACCATCTTAAACAAAACGATTACATTGTACAAATTGATCCGTACAAAACTCCCTGACGTCCCACTGATTTATATCGCTATGAAGCCAAGTCCATCACGTGATAAATATCTTGAAAAATGTATCAAAACCAATAGCTTGATTAAAGGTTATTTTGAAAAAGAAAAGAATGTGACTTTTGTTGACATTGTTCCGTTAATGCTCAAAAATGGTAAGCCGAGACCTGAATTATTTCAGACAGATATGCTTCACATGAAACCTAATGGTTATGCTGTTTGGGAAAATGCTATTGAACCACATTTGCTGAAATTTAAAAAGTAAATAAAATTGATTTTTATCAGTAAAGGGATACATCTTCCTTTACTACTTTTCCAGCTTTGACTTTTAAAACGGTACAAACCACTAATCCCATCAGCACCATCACCATGCTAAATGGAAATATGTACTCCATGCCAAAGCTTTTTGCGACAAAGCCAACCAAAGGTCCTGTAATACCAAGGGAAATATCTATAAATACACCATAGGCACCTAAAGCCGCTCCTTTATTTGAGGCCTGAACCCTGCTTACAGCCTCTACACCCAAAGCGGGAAATACCAAAGAAAAGCCTAAGCCGGTAAGCGCAGCGCCAAAGAGTGCCTGATCAGAACTGGTTGCCAGCCAAAGTACCAGCATCCCCAAACTTTCAACAGTCAGGCACACTATACTGACTTTGATCCCACCATATTTGTTTATCGCACTTGCAAAAAAGAGTCGTCCTACTATAAATAATACACTAAAAGCAGTAATACAGGAAGCGGCCTGATCCCAATGCTGATAGGCATAATACAGCGTAATAAAGGTGGATAAAGTGCCAAAACCTATTCCTGCTAAAGCTAGCCCGGCACCATAAGGACTAACGGACTTAAATACTTCTAAAAAAGATTTTCCAGTATCATCATGATAGCCTTGAAGGGCGGGCTTCAAAAATGCAGAGCCAAGTCCTATAAGGCCAATCAGGATAGTTAATGCTCCGATACTCCAGTTTCCTAAACTGATTGACATCCAGATGCCTAATGGTGCTCCTATTGCCAATGAACTATAATTCGCTATCCCATTATACGAGATCGCAGTTGCAGTATGTTTTTCCCCAACATGAAGCATGGCCCAGTTAACAGGACTTGCTCCAACCATTCCTTCCCCACAACCTGTTAATAACCGGGAGAAGATTAATATAGTTAAACTCAGTCCCGGATTGTGGTAGGTCAAAAAAGATACGATTAAAAGTATACCGGCAAGTATAAAACACAGCATACTGGTAATAACAGCTGGTTTGGGACCTCTTCGGTCTACAATATTTCCGGCGTAAGCACGCATGAAAAGGGTCATGATGTATTGCACACTGATTACCGCCCCTGCAATAATTGTATTGTAGCCTAATTGTACATGTATGAATATAGGCAATACGGCAAGGGTTAGACCTATAGAGAAATAGCCATAAAAGGTAAGGGAAACATAATTTGCAATTATTACATTCGTTTTTTCAGATAAGGCTGAAAGGGAAAACTTTTTCATGGTGATAGATGTGCCTCTTTGTAGTAGAGTAATGAATAAGCGCAAATGTAGCGGTATTTTTATTCACCAGAAAGCTAATAGCGGTCTTAAATGACTAAGTTTATCCTCTCGTTTTTCAAAGAAAGGAGTGTATAAAAAAAAGATGTTATTGATACTTTTAAACAAAATATGAAAAACCTGATACTTACTGTTTGTTTACTGTTGATCGGGTATATCGCTTTTCCTCAGAATAAGCGGGATTCAGTGTATTCACGGCTTAATGAAGTGATGGATAACCGACCATTTTATACGGCCAATAAGGAGGGACGGATTCTAACTTTAAAGCAATTATTGAATATAGGCAAGTTGTCATCTCAGCAGATCTATGATATCAATATGAAGCTGAGTAATGAGTATAAAAAGTATAAATCAGACTCTGCTGTCTTTTATATTAAAAGAAATATAACAATTGCCAACAAGCTTAACAACCCCAAGCTCCGTAATAAAGCTGATATTGAATTAGCATGGTTGTATTCAACAGAGGGTTTGTACATTGAATCTAAAGGCTTGCTGGACCATATAGACCGGTCTACTTTAACAGCTGACCTCCTTCCCAACTATTTTGAATGTTATAATGCATTTTGCAGTAATTATGGACAGAGTAATAACTATACGGTTTATTACACTAAAAGCGAATTATATCGCGATTCTCTATTAACAGTGCTCAATCCTAAGTCTTTAAATTATCAAATAGCATATGCCACCAAAATTCTTTTCCAGGGGCAAAAACAAAAAGCGGAGAAGTCTCTCCTCTCGTTATTGGATAAAACCACCGATAAAAATCCAGAACGTGCAGTAATTGCCTATTTATTAGGAGTTATGTATAAGGATGAAGGAAATGTAGAATTACAGAAAAGGTATTTTTCAATTTCCGCTATCACAGATGTGGAGAATTCTATTAAGGACAATGCTTCACTTCAAAGTCTTGCACTTACCTATTATAAAATTGGTGATATTGATCTGGCGTTCAAATTTATTGAAGCAGCAATAAATGATGCTATATTTTGCAACGTTCGGTATAGAACTATAGAAACTTCCTTTTTTTATCCTATTATAAATGCTTCATTCCAGGAGAAGCAAAGTAAACAGAGGATGGAACTTCGCTTGTACCTTATTTTAATCAGTATCTTATCTCTCTTTCTGATTGCAGGCATCATGTATGTCTACAAGCAAATGAAAAGGGTGTCGAAAATTAGAAAGGAATTGCATAGCACCAATAAGAAGTTAAATAAGCTGAACCGGGATTTGCAACATGCAAACGATAATCTATTTGAATCAAACCATATTAAAGAAGAATATATTGCTCATTTCTTTGATCTATGTTCTACTTATATCGACAAGATGGAAAACTACCGTAAATCTTTAAATAAGAAGGCCACCAATAATCAGATGGATGAATTGTTTAAGGAGTTAAAATCTACGGTTGTTGTAGAAAGTGAACTAGAAGAGTTGTACAAAAGCTTTGACAGTATCTTTTTGAATTTGTACCCCACTTTTGTCAAAGATTTCAATGTATTGCTTACTCCTGATCAGCAGATCTTACCTAAGCGAGGTGAACTATTGAATACCGAACTACGGATTTTTGCATTGATCCGCTTAGGTATTACAGATAGTGTAAAAATTGCAAGTTTCTTGCGGTACTCCTTAAGAACGGTATATAATTACCGGACTAAGGTTCGAAACAGAGCGGTTGATTCGCGTGATGAATTTGAAGAAACGGTGAAAGATATTGGGACCTTAATGCGGAATCGATAAGAAATATCTTCTAAAACAAGTACTTTTTTCATTATACAAAAAAGGCTAACTGCTTATAAATAAGTAGTTAGCCTTTTTTTTTAGGTACTTATTTATTGCAATGAAAATATTGGAGCTTTTATGTATCTACATTTGAGAGACAAAAGGAAATACTAACGCTTTTGTAAACCAATATTATCAACCAGTTAATTAACCATTAAATCATGAATCTATGATGCTTTTATTTACAAAAAGACTTTTCTATCTTTTTATTGTTTTTGGGTGTGTGTTGTCACTTCCTGTCTTTGGCCAAAACAATTTAAGGGTTGAAGGTACGGTGACTGATGCTAATACCGGGGAAACTCTTATTGGTGTTTCAGTCACTAAGAAAGGAACAAAAAATGGAATATCAACAGACGTTAACGGACGGTATATCCTCTCAGATGTTCCTGTAGGCACCGTATTAGTGGTTTCCTATATCGGATATGAGGTAAAAGAAATACCAGTTACCTCCGGCAAATTGGATATCAAACTGAGAGTTTCTAGTAATGTATTGGAAGATGTTGTTGTTATCGGTTACGGTTCAGTGAAACGTAAGGATGTTACGACGGCCATATCCAGTGTGTCTACCAAAGACCTGGACCAACGTCCTATTGTATCAGCCGCTCAGGCCATACAGGGAAGAGCGGCCGGTGTTTCGGTCATTCAACCAAATGGTACTCCCGGAGCTGAAATGTCCATCCGGATCCGCGGTACAACTTCTTTTAATGGAAGTAATGATCCACTTTATGTAGTAGATGGGGTACCTGTCGATAATATCAATTTCTTGTCGCCTACTGATATTGCGAGCATGCAAATTCTGAAAGATGCCTCCTCTGCGGCAATCTATGGTTCCCGTGCTGCCAATGGTGTCATTCTTATTACCACTAAGTCAGGAACAACAGATGGAGCTAAAATTTCCTTGAATGCGCAGTACACTCAAAACAAAGTAACGAACGAAATCCAATCACTTAACGTAGCTCAATACCGGGATTTGCAAAGCGAGATAGGTGCTGTTGTTTTGCCGGATGGCCTGACAGATCAAACAAATTGGTTTGATGAAACCTATACAACAGGGGAACTGCAGAACTATCAGTTATCGATATCAGATGGTACCGAAAAACTGAAATACTATCTTTCAGCTGGTTACCTGGGTGAAAACGGAGTTTTGAATTCTTCGTTTTTCAAACGGTATAATTTTCGTGCAAATATTGATAATAAGGTACGTAAATGGTTGACTGTTGCTGCGAATGTGAATTACGCTGATAATATAAGTAACGGTGTCTCCACAGGTACTGGTGCTAATCGCGGAGGAGTGATACTTTCTGTTATTAATACACCTACTTTTGCACCAATATGGAATCCTGACATTCCTACTCAGTATTATGATAATTTCTATGGAGTAAACGTTACGAGCCCGCTTGAGAACTTGGCCCGGTCCGCAAACAATAAAGCCAGAGAAAATAGATTAATTGCATCAGGAAATGCATTGATCACTTTTATGCCTGAGCTTACTTTCAAATCATCCTTAACAATGGATAGGAGAAACGGGTTGAACACTACTTTCCTTGATCCAATATCCACAGGTTGGGGCCGTAATCAATTTGGAACGGCTTCTGACACCCGTAATATGAATACGGTATTAACATTTGATAACGTGCTGACGTATACGAAGAGCTTCAACAAACATGGCATTGAAGCAATGGCAGGTTCATCATCAACCGAATCTTTGTATGAAAATAATTATATAAATGGTTCAAATTACCGTAATGACCTGATCCAAACCCTGAATGCCGCAAATAAGATTGCATGGGACAATACTGGATCCGGAGCATCAGAATGGGCTATTATGTCCTACTTTGGTCGTATTGCCTATAATTTTGACAGCAAGTATTTATTGACTGTAAATATGCGTAAAGATGGATCTTCAAAACTACATCCCGATCATCGCTGGGGTTATTTCCCTTCAGTGTCCGCTGCATGGCGCATGTCTTCAGAAGATTTCATGGACGGAATGGATTGGCTTGATGATTTAAAACTGCGAGGAGGTTGGGGACAGACAGGGAATCAGTCAGGTCTTGGTGACTATGCTTATTTACAACTTTATAATATTGGACGTGTAAATTGGGCTGTAGTAGGGCAGGAACAAGCAGTTCCTACCATTTCGCCAGCAAATTTACGTACAAAGGATCTGACCTGGGAAACGACCACTCAATCTAATATAGGTCTTGATTTCACTGCATTTAAAAATCGCTTGACCGTAAATCTTGATTATTACAACAAGAGAACAACCAACATGTTGATGAATGTTTCCATACCTGCAGGTGCCGCTGTATCAAACACAATCATTCGAAACGAAGGTGAAATGGTCAATAAGGGTTTTGAGGTACTCGTAAATACCCTAAATATGAAAGGGGCATTCTCATGGAATACCGATTTTAATATTTCCTTTAACAAAAACAAGCTTGTAAGCCTGGAATTGCAAAAAATATATAATGCAGCGACAACTAATGAGGTAGTGGGCCAAACGGTTGTACGTAATGAACCTGGACGTGCTTTGGGTGGATTCTACGGTTTTATCAGTGATGGTGTAGATCCTGAGACAGGAGAATTGATATACAGGGATTTAAATGGGGATAATAAGACTTCTGTATCAGACAGAACCTATATTGGAAATCCTAATCCTGATTTCATTTTTGGCTTAACCAATTCATTTTCCTATAAGAATTTTAATCTGAGTGTTTTTCTACAGGGTTCTTATGGCAATGATATCTACAATGCTTCAAGAATGGAGACAGAAGGAATGTATGACGGTAAAAATCAATCCACAAGAGTGCTTAATAGATGGAGAGTTCCAGGTCAAATCACTGATGTACCGAAAGCTCTTTTTGATTTGAAAAATTCAACTTATTTTATTGAAGATGGTAGTTACTTACGTGTCAAAAACGTTTCTCTGTCCTACAATATAAAAGGAGAGGCATTGAGGAAACTTAAGATTAGCCGTTTGCAGCCTTACCTTTCGGCAAGTAATCTTTTAACCTGGACTAATTACTCAGGGATGGATCCTGAAGTTAATCAGTATGGAAATAGTGGTGCAGTACAAGGAATAGACTGGGGAACTTATCCACAGAGCAAATCGTTTGTGCTTGGTATTAATGTTGAATTTTAAAATTTAAACCATATGAAACTTAAATATATATTTCAAGGCTTAATCTGTGGCGTCTTATTCATCGTTGCATCTTGCTCATTGGTAAAAGATCCGCTGGATACCTATTCAGATGTAACAGAAGGTGTTGACTCGGCTGGGGTTAATGTTGTATTCAAAGATAAGGCTGCTGTACTGAGCCATTTAACGACACTTTATAATCAAATGAGAGACCGCCAGGAACACTGGTATCTCGATCTTCTATTGGTAGCTGAAGCGCACTCAGATAATGCGTATGCGGGAACTACAGGAGCTGAGGTAGTACCTTTCGAAAACAACTCAATTGAAGGCTCGAACACGGTTATGAACAGAGACTGGAACAGGTATATGGAAGATGTTGCCCGTGCGAACAGATTAATTAATAATGTAGACTCTGTAGTAGACAACTCATTTACCAATACTCAAAGGGAAGAGATCAAAGCGCAGGGTAAAATCTTCAGAGCAATGGTTCTTTTTGATATGGTTCGTCTTTGGGGATCAATTCCTGTGATTACAAAAGAAGCAGGAGATATCACTTCGGAAACCATAGGAGATGTCTATGGTGATTACTTTCCTGCACAAAATACACAGGAAGAAGCTTACCGCCAGATTGAAAAAGATTTGCTCGAAGCTTTAGTTTCTGCTCCAAACAATAACGCGACCAATAAAACGCTGTTTACTAAATCAGTTGCCCGCACATTATTAGCTAAAATATACGCTGAAAAAACGCTCAGAGACTATTCCAAAGTGATCCAATACTGTGATGCAATTACAGCAGATGGCTTTGATTTGGTAACTGATTATAGTGATCTGTTTGGCATGAACGCAACAAAGACTGATGCTAAAGTTAGAAATACCAAGGAGTCTATACTCGAAGCGCAATTCTTCACAGGTGGAGGAAACTGGGTTACCTGGATGTTAGGACGGGATTTAAGCAATTACGGCAATAGCTTTACCTGGGCTAAGTGGATCACTCCTTCACGCAATCTGATTAAAGCATTTCAGGATGAAGGTGATCAAACCCGCTATTCCGAATCGATTGTGTACTATCAAACTACCTGGAGCAATTATTATCCTGCCATCAATTACCCTTTCATGTACAAAACAAGGTCGGCATACAACAGTATCATCAAATTCAGATATGCTGATGTTCTTCTGCTTAAAGCTGAAGCACTCATTATGGGTACTAGCCCAAATTTATCTGCAGCAGCCGACATCATTGACCGGATTCGTTTACGTGTAGGTTTAGCAAAACTACCTACATCTGTTCGAGGTAATAAGGATGCCATGTTAGACGCACTTTTAAAGGAACGTCGTTTAGAATTGGCTTTTGAAGGTCAGCGTTGGTTCGACTTAGTTCGCTTAGATAAAGTAGAGACCGTGATGAACGCTGTCTTTGCTAAGGATTCAGGAAGAAAAACACTCGTATACAAATTTAATACAGACTCTTACCTTTTACCTATACCTCAGGCTGTAATGGACCAAAATCCTAATCTGGTTCAAAACCCTGGCTATTAATATAATCAATATGAAGAAGTATACCGAAAATTTAAAAAGCGCAATACTGGCTATTTGCCTTTTAAGCTCCATATTAACGGCTTGCGGTACGGATAAAAGTACAACAGAACCAATAACTCCCGATCCGGTTGCGACTACAGGAGATGTGACCATTTATGTTACAACCAATAACCGTTCGTCTGATTTTGCTAAAAAGTTTGTTGATTTTAGTAAGACCTCTAATATGTCGCCAACCACGATCACTTTAGATCCAACCACGACTTATCAAACTATGGATGGTTTCGGTGCCGCTATAACAGGTTCTACTTGTTATAACTTGCTAAAGATGGCACAGGCTGACAGGACCAAATTCTTAAAGGAAACTTTCTCTGAAACTGAAGGCATGGGACAAAGCTATATCCGTATTGCAATTGGTTGCTCTGACTTCTCTTTAAGTGAGTACACTTGTTGGGATACTCCAGGGATAGAAAACTTTGGATTGCAAAATGAGGAGAATAACTATATCATCCCCATTTTAAAGGAAATCCTGGCAATCAATCCGAATATTAAGATCATAGCAGCTCCATGGACTAGTCCCCGTTGGATGAAGGTGAATAATCTAACTGATTTACAACCCTTCAATTCATGGACAAGTGGACAGCTTAATCCTATATATTATTCGGATTACGGTACCTATTTTGTAAAATGGATTCAGGCAATGGCTGCAAAAGGAGTCACAATAAATGCCGTCACTCCACAGAATGAACCATTGAACCGGGGTAATTCTGCATCCTTATACATGGGTTGGGAAGAACAGCTGGCTTTTATTAAAACTGCTTTAGGACCTAAGTTAAAAGCAGCCGGTTTGGCTACTAAAATCTATCTGTTCGATCATAATTATGATTACGATAAAGTCGCCTCTCAAAACGACTATCCTGTAAACATATACAAGGATGCAGCAGCTGCCGCTTATGTGGCAGGTGCTGCCTACCATAACTATGGAGGCGACAAAGCAGAACTGTTAGACATCCATAATCAACGTCCTGATAAAGATCTGATTTTTACGGAAACTTCTATTGGAACATGGAATGATGGTCAGAACTTGTCTACCCGCCTGATGGATGATATGCAAGATGTAGGTTTGGGTACGATAAACAATTGGAGCAAGGCTGTGATCGTATGGAACTTGATGCTTGATACGGAGCGTGGTCCAAATCGTGAGGGCGGATGTCAGACTTGTTATGGTGCTGTAGATATCAATAAATCTGACTACAAAACGATCACTAAAAATTCGCACTATTACATTATCGGTCATCTTTCAGCGGTTGTAAAACCTGGAGCGGTGCGAATTGGTGCGAGTGGATATTCGGCAACTGGTGTTACTTATTCTGCTTTCAAGAATACAGACGGAACCTATGCATTTGTCCTGCTTAATAACACCACTGATGTAAAGAATATCACCTTAAGTGACGGAGTAAAACACTTCAGTTATAGTGTACCATCAAAATCAATTGTTTCCTATCGTTGGTAATAAAAAAGAATATTAATATGAAAACATATCTATATATATTATTCGTAGTATCGGGGACGATTTTTTTCAACTCCTGTAAGAAAGATGAAGCCCAATCTGCTGGCAATCCAGTGGTTGATTCTCCAACTCAATATACCCAGGGAGCCCTGTTTGGCGACAGTTTGCAATTCAAGGTCAATGTATCTGATGCAGATGTTCCACTGTCTACAGTGAAAGTTCAATTGTTTTATAGCGACGAAATGGTTTCAGAGACCGTTATACGTACTAAAACAAATGGTGAATATACAAGCAAAATTTACATTCCTTATTATGCGAATGTTCCGAATGGTACAGCAACATTGAAATTTGTGCTGCAAAATATTCATTTAACCATTACCGAAACATCATACGATTTACCATTAACAAGACCTGATTATCCTTACCTGACTTTAGTTACGGAAGATCATGAATACAGAATGGACCGTAAAAGTTTATACAATTACGCTGCTACCCAAGTATTCCCGTTCACTGTTAAAGGTTACATTAAGGCACCTGCAGTTGGGACATACGGAAATGAGATTACATTTGGTTGGGAAGATAATGCTGTTATTAACGGCTCAATGACCAATATTCCTTTCTCTAATTCATCATCAGGTACTTATTCAATTGTATTTAATACCTTTAATTATCAGGCAGCTCCATTTATTATCGCTTATGCCGTAAACGGTAACGTGTTGAGTCGGGTTGATGATAATAATTTCAAGGCTGATTTAGCACTGACAAAAGGCCAGGAAGTAACCATTGATGGTATCGAAGATTTGGCTAATTGGTGGATCGATCCTGATTACTTCAGTAAAGATGCAAGTGGTAAATTGACTTTCCTTCCTATTACCGGGAACTACCGTATAACCGCAAACTTTACAATGAAGTACTTCATTGTTGAAGCCTTAAACGGAACGGCTCTGGCAACTTTGCAGAATGATGGCACTGGCGCGATGTGGATTATTGGCGAAGGAATCGGGAAACCTTCTGTAGCTACAAATCAAGTTGGCTGGACTACTGAAAAGGCCCTTTGTATGGCTCCAATAGGAAATAAGAAATATCAGATGACCGTAGTGGCCGGTACTACTGTAAAGGCTGACGTAATTAACTTCAAGTTCTTCTATCAAAAAGGATGGGGAGGTGAATTTAAAAATACAGGTTTAACTACGACGAGTACTCTCCTCTTTATAGGTGATGGTACGAATGGCCGCGATTCAGGGAATTTAGGAATTCCTACTGGAACCACTCTCGAAACTGGGGCTACTTATGTCATAACAGTTGACTTAAGCGCTGGAAACGATAAAGCAGTAATGACCGTTGTTAAAAAATAAGCAATAGTAAACAGGTAATTAAGTTCAATGTGAGTTCAGATGAGAACTATAAAATAGATGCATACATGATGTTAAAACCAATAAAATCAATTTTAATTCTTTTGTTAATGGTCAGTATAGGTGCTAAGACTGAAGCACAGAACACTTTACCTGTTTACTTAAATGAAACGGCAACAATTGAGCAACGCATAGAAGATGCATTATCCAGGATGACCCTGGAGGAAAAAGTAGCGATGTGCCATGCACAATCTAAATTTAGTTCAGCAGGAGTGCCTCGTTTAGGGATTCCTGAAAACTGGATGACAGATGGACCTCATGGTATTCGTGCTGAAGTATTCTGGGACAAATGGGATCAGGCAGGCTGGACGAATGATTCATGTATCGCCTTTCCGGCTTTAACTTGTCTGGCGGCCTCATGGAATACAGATCTATCCTCTCTTTATGGCAAAGCAATTGGCGAGGAAGCCCGTTACCGTAATAAGAATGTTTTACTTGGTCCGGGTGTAAATATCTACCGTACACCACTCAACGGGCGAAATTTTGAATATATGGGTGAAGATCCGCTGCTCTCTTCCAGAATGGTTGTGCCTTATATACAGGGCGTTCAATCGAATGGAGTTGCTGCCTGTGTGAAACATTATGCTTTAAACAACCAGGAAATTGACCGTCATACCGTGAATGTGGATGTAGATGACCGTGCTCTTTACGAAATCTACTTACCTGCTTTTAAAGCTGCGGTACAGGAAGGTAAAGCCTGGGCCATCATGGGTGCTTACAATAAATATAAAGGACAATGGGCCGGTCAAAACCAGTATCTATTGAACGATATCTTAAGAGGCGAATGGCATTTTGACGGAGTGGTTATCTCGGATTGGGGCGGAATAAACGATACTAAACAAGCGATTTATCATGGCTTAGACATGGAATTTGGTTCCTGGACCAATGGTCTGACTATGGGTGCCTCCAATGCATACGATAACTATTATCTGGCCGATCCTTTTCTTAAATTGTTGAAATCAGGTGAAGTGAAAGAAGAGGAAGTAGATAAAAAAGTCCGCAATATTCTCCGTTTGGTTTTCCGTACCAATATGAATACCAAACGTCCCTGGGGATCTTTCGCAACAGAGGAACATGCTTTAGCCGGTCGCAAGATTGCAGAAGAGGGAATCGTATTGTTAAAGAACAAAAACAACACGTTGCCTATCAATTTAGCTAAAACAAAGAAAATAGTTGTTATAGGTGAAAATGCAGTGAAGCTGATGACTGTTGGTGGAGGAAGTTCATCGCTAAAAGCTAAATATGAGATCTCTCCTTTGGATGGTATAAAGAAACGTATCGGCACTCAAGCTGAGGTTGTTTATGCGCGGGGTTATGTAGGTGAGCAACCTAAAGCACAGGATGGACTGAGCACTGGAGATAGTATCACCGATAACCGTTCAGCTGATCAATTGATGAAGGAAGCTTTAACCTTGGCTAAAGGAGCAGATTTTGTGATTTATATTGGTGGCTTGAATAAAAATGATAAACAGGATAGTGAAGGTAATGACCGGGCATCTTTAAGTTTACCTTATAACCAGGATCAACTAATCACTGAACTGACTAAAGTAAACAAGAATCTGGCAGTCGTAATGATTTCAGGGAATGCAGTTGCCATGCCTTGGGTGAATGAAGTACCTTCTATTGTTCAGGGTTGGTATTTGGGAACAGAAGCTGGAAATGCTTTGGCTGCCATCTTAGTAGGCGATGTGAACCCTTCTGGTAAATTGCCTTTTACTTTTCCGGCAAAACTGGCAGACAACGGAGCACATAAACTGGGTGTATATCCAGGAAAGGGTGAAGAGAAATACAATGAAAGTATTTTTGTTGGATACCGTTGGGCAGATAAAGAAAAGATTAAACCTTTATTCAGCTTCGGTCACGGATTAAATTATACCACTTTTGAATATGGAAAGGTCACTGCAGATAAAAAAGATCTGACCGCCGATGGTAAAATAACTTTTTCAGTGAACATCAAGAATACCGGTAAAAGAGAAGGACAGGAAATCGCTCAATTATATATCAACGACGTGAAATCATCCTTACCTCGTCCGGTAAAAGAATTGAAGGCTTTTGATAAGATTAGTTTAAAAGCAGGCGAGACAAAGACTGTTAAGTTTACCATTGATAAAACTGCTTTGAGTTTCTTCGATCCTAAAAAGCATGATTGGGTTGCAGAACCAGGTGATTTTAACGCTTTAGTTGGTGCATCTTCAACTGATATTCGTACTGCTGTCGCATTCAAATTGAAATAATAAATTAAATTTTTCTAAACTTTATACGAGCCTGGACTTAATTGCACAGGCTCGTTTTTTTTATTGTTTTGGGAAATTAACGTCTGCTTTCACTTCTTTAATCTGTAAGGTATGCCTGGAGGTATGTGCGGCGATAAACAAAAATGATTGAAACCCATCTATAACACCAAGAGGGGAGTCACTGACATGATTGCGCAAATCAAGTAATGGAACCGAGTTGATATAGTCCAGAATTACTTTTCTGTAATCTTGTAAATCCTTTATTGCATCAGCGGACGTATTGTATTTCCCCTTTCCCGTCAATGCCGGGTCGGCTTTTGCTTTATGACTTCTGTCATTCATTCCATTTATAATTACATCATCTGTAGCTTTAATCTCTTTTCGGCGTTCGGGATTTGCAGTACCACTCATTCCTTTAGAAGCAAAAGCAAAGATTGCCTTTTCTGTAAGCACAATATGTTCTAAACACTGGCTTATAGACCATCGATCCGGACCTGCTTTAAATTGCAACTGTGCTTCGCTCAATCCTTCTACACTTTTCTGGAGCGAATCCAAAGTTTGCTGATAATAATGAAGTAAAAAATCTTTTCCGTTTAAAGAACCCATAGTAACCGAATCTTTAGGATAAGTCTGCTCCGCAGAAAGGTTGTAAACCGACAGGAGCATGATTGATAAAAGAGCAATTAGTCGTTTCATAATTTGTTATTTATTGGAATATATTAACATCCAGCAAATGCCGTATTTATCCTTAAACGATGTAAAATAATCTCCCCAGAACATATCCTCCAAGGGCATCTCCACAATTCCCCCGGCTGAAAGTGCATGGAATATTTTATCTGTTTCTTCCCTGCTATCCGTTGATAGCGCTATGTAATTATTGTTGCCCAAATTCAAGGTCATCCCCTGAGATTCTATACAATCTGATGCCATAAGGTGTTGCCCGTTACCGATGGGTAGCGATACATGCATGGCCATATTTTTCTCTTTATCTGAAAGGTTTTCTGTTCCAGGCGCTTCACTCATTCTCTGGATAAACATCTCACCACCGAATACCGACTGGTAGAATTGGAAAGCTTCTTCTGCATTTCCATTGAAATTTAGATATGGGTTGACTATCATATGAAGTGGTTTTGAAGTTTTAATCTAAAACTAAGACAATCCAGTTTCAATCTACTTGCCATAAGACAAGAAATTCAAATTAATTTTCTTTTACCAGCTCTTTTCTTATCCGGCTTAAAGACGTATCGGTAATTCCTAAATAGCTGGCAATGAATTTTAATGGAGATTGCTGTACGATATGCGGATGCCGGCTTTGTAATCTTTCATAGCGTTCAGTTGCAGAATCAGTGATCATTGAAATGGTCCGTTGTTTCAATTCAAATAAGCTTTCTGACATCCATGCGCGTCCCCATTCATTAAGTCCTATGATCGAGTGATATAACCTCTGAAATGATTCCAAATCGATGACATAACACTCACAATCCGTTAAGGCCTGAAAATATTCAACACTAGGAATCCGATGAAATAGGGAAATGACATCAATAGCAATTTCGTTTTTACCTATAAATCCTGTGGTGATATCATTACCATTAAAATCGTATACATACGAGCGAATGAGTCCTTTCTCTACACAGAAATAGCCATCGGCAACCTGTTCTTTTTTTAGTAGAAAATCACCTTTATTAAAAGTGATTTTTCTATGTGCTTTGAAAATGATTTCAAGTTCTTCAGCAGTCAATAGGGGATGGCGATAGATAGTTTGTAAAGCTGACATTCTTTAGGTTTTTTGATTATCCAACCATGATTTGATTTCTCAATTACTAAGCATTTTTAATCATTTAGGATTATAGATACTGCGTGCTACAAATAAAGGAATAATTGCACTCATTTACAGTATCTTATATCTTTGCTGAGAAAATAAGCATCCTTTGATTGGGGTAATACAGAAAAATATCAAACCAAAATTGTTAAAAAATAGGGAACAAAGCTTTGCTGCTACAGTGTTTCAATAACTCTTATGCCGATCAATATCCTTGCTCCATAACCCGGAATTTCATTCACCACAATTTGTTGCTGATGTACAGTCGTCAGATATTCAGGATCCAGTTGATCCTGAAATTGCAAGCCCTCATCCCGGTCATATACTAATGTGATTGAAACAGACTCCTGAGCTGAGTTCACCAGAATAATAATTATTTCGTTGGCTGTTGAACGACTGAATGCAAATTGTTGATGATCCACAAAGAGCTCTTCATAATCTCCTTCCTGAAGTGCAATGGAATCCAGTTTGATTTTTGCTAACTGTTGAATATAGCGACTGATGGATGACGAAGAAGGATCTGGTATAATAGCAACCTCAGGTCGGAGCAATGTATCTTCATGTGCTCCTTTAATACCTCTGATACCCCATTCGCTCCCATAATATAGGGAAGGAATTCCCGGCATGGTATACAGGATGGCATGCAAAGGAAACATGTGCTGCTCATTTGTTAAGATGCTGGCTATTCGTGTTGTATCGTGGTTGTCCACAAAATTGTAAAGCTGTAAGTCTTTATAAACACCATCCAGACCGAACTGACGGTTTAATGTGAAGGCGATTTCAAAGTAATTGCAATCATTGTGGCAGGAATAGAGGCCTTTATAAGCTTGGTAATTGGTTGTAGAATCAAGCATATTTTTGTTCGCCCATTCATTATAATCACCATATATTACTTCACCCATCAGCCACAGGTCTGGTTGCAGTTGCCGACTATGCTCAGCAAGTTCGGCTAAAAATTGCTTACTCATAATCTCAGCTACATCCAAACGTAGTCCGTCAATTTTGAATTCATCAACCCAAAAGGATACGACCTCAAACAAGTATTTCTTAACTTCTGTGTTTTCTAAATTTAATTTGACCAGGTTATAAGCATCGTACCAGCCTTCATAAAAGAAGTCGTCGCCATACGTGCTATTACGACTAAAATCTACCCCATCAAACCAATCTTTATATGGGGAATTTTCGCCATTACACTGCAGGTCCTTAAATGCCCAGAAATTGCGTCCTACATGGTTAAAGACGGTATCGAGCACCAATTTGATCCCATTTTCATGCAGACTGCTGCTTAAATTTTTTAAAGTTTCATTGGTACCGAGCCTTCTGTCTACTAAGAGATAATCTGCTGTATCATAACCATGAAAATCGGATTCAAATACGGGGCCCAGGTATAAGGCATTGCAGCCCATGCTTTTCATATAGGGGATCCAGTCCTGCAGGCGTTCCAACCTGTTGACAATAGGACTGAAAAAATCATTTTCCAAAGGAGCGCCAAATAAGCCCAGGGGATAGATATGATAAAAAATGGCTTTGTTAACCCAAGAGGAGATGTGTTTGTTCATAGTACTTATGCGTTGATAAACTAACAGAACCGGATAGGGTTTTGCCAGGTTATCTTTTTGTGCTATATAGTGTAAATATAGCACAACCGTTTTTGTTGTTGCCACACTGATTTCAAATACAGGTATTTTAAAGCAGCCACCTTGTTGTTTTATGTATACTTAAAAGGGATTTAATTTTGACCTAAGTTTCAGTTTATTCGCTTGCCGAGCGGAGAAGGTGCGGAGGAGGTGCGACTGAGGTGGGTAGGAAGTGCGCTGAAATTAAGAACCAAATATTTAAACAGGTTAAAAAATAATCGGAGATACCCAAAATACTAGTAAATAAGCACTATCTTGATAAAAATATAATCCAATAAATAAACTTTTTCAATAACCATGATAAACAAAACAATAAACCTAAGAGGGACTTTATTCCTGCTATTCCTGTTTTTTAGTGTGACTAGTATGGCTCAAAGGAAAGCCAGATTACTTGTTTTTTGTAAAACCGCAGGGTATCATCATTCCTCCATTGAGGTGGGGAAATTAGCGATACTTAAATTGGGAAAGGAAAATGGTTTTGATGTAGATACCACGAGTAAAGCAGACTTATTTACTAAAAAGGGATTAAAAAAGTATCAGGCAGTTGTGTTTTTAAGTACAACAGGTGATGTGTTAAATGAGGAACAACAAAGTGCTTTTCAGCACTACATTCAGGCAGGGAACGGTTTTGCTGGAGTACATGCTGCTACAGATACCGAATACGATTGGCCTTGGTTTGGTGATTTAGTAGGTGCTTATTTTGCTAAACACCCTGAACAGCAAACGGCTGTATTAAATGTAGTCGATAAAAATAGTATTGCCACTTCTCATCTGCCTGATCAATGGCAAAGAAAAGACGAATGGTATAACTTTAAATGGATGACGAAAGACCCTTTGCATGTGCTAATTACTATTGATGAGCATAGTTATGATGCAGGACCTGCTAAAATGGGCGACTACCATCCGATGAGCTGGTATCATGACTTTGATGGTGGTCGATCCTTTTATACCGCATTGGGACATACTGAAGCATCTTATTCTGATCCGCTTTTCTTGAAACATCTTTTAGGAGGTTTGCAGTATGCTTTAGGAACCAAGAAAATGAAATGATAAATTCACTAATTAATTCTTACCTAAATTAAATTATGAAACGCTTAATCCTGCTATTTTTGTTTTTAGGGACATTGACTCTTCATGCCCAACAGGCTTATGTTACTGAAAAAGACTTACCCTATTATTCAAATTTAACCGACAAAAAAGACGCTTATCAAAACTCACAGTGCAGACTGGATCTATACTATCCTAAAGGAGTTAAAAACTATTCAACCATCATTTGGTTTCACGGAGGCGGTATAACCGGTGGGAGCAAAGAAATACCAAAGGCGCTCATGGATAAAGGTTATGCTGTAATCGGTGTTGGTTATCGCTTGTCGCCTAAAGTTAAAGCACCTGTTTATATTGAAGATGCTGCTGCAGCAATAGCCTGGGCCTTTCAGCATATCAGCGAATATGGTGGAAATCCGGATCTTATTTTTGTATCTGGTCACTCTGCTGGTGGCTATCTGGGAATGATGGTTACGCTGGATAAAAAGTACTTAAGTAAGTATAATATTGATGCCAACAGCATTGCGGGACTTATTCCATTCAGTGGACAGGCTATTACACATTTTACCATCCGTCAGGAAAGGGGCATTAAAGAAACACAACCTCAAATAGATGAGTATGCCCCACTTTACTTCGTGAGGTCTGATGCACCACCCATGCTTTTAATTACTGGTGATCGTGAAATGGAGTTGTTTGGCCGGTATGAAGAAAACGCTTACCTGTTTCGTATGATGAAGCTGGTCGGACATAAACGTACCCGGATATATGAGCTGCAGGGTTTTGATCATGGTGGCATGGCTGAGCCGGCTTTTCCTTTATTACTGAAAGAAGTGGCTGCCCTTACAAAGGAGGTCAAAGCAGCTAGAAAAATTTAATACTATTGTAAAACTTGGAAGGTCGTGTAATAATTTTGCATATAGGTAGAGAGTAACATTGCTATTTTAGTAAATGGTTGTGAGTAGTTTAAATTGGCTTCTTCGGTCAATTACCTAATCGGGTGAGGTGCCTGAATGAACGAAGGGCATCACCATGCCTGAAGTGGTGAGTGTCGCTACAGTAGAGGACCCTAGTGTAATACGTAGAAGTGCAGCAATTGCCCAGCCTAGAAATAGGGGTGAGGCATGCCAGGTTGAGGCAATGAGCTCTACTTCTTTACCAACACCACTATCAATAAGTACCTGTTTAAAAGCACCGCCAGCTGCAATGATCAGAATGATCATGGCGACGCTTTTTACGCCTTCCACGCAGGATTCCATTGCCTTCTTTATCTCAATGTTCAGGATAAATAAGATGATGACGGATAAAAGTAAGGCGACTGTAGGGGCTGCAAGAAAACTAAAGACCTGCTGGAGTTTACCATGGAAAATTAAAGCGCCTATATGACCTCCAGCAATCAGGAAAATAGGCATTAAGGTGATAGCAAAACTTTTAAAAGAAGAAGGAAGTCCCTCTTCCGTTTGCATGATTATGCTTTGCATGGTTTTAAACTTCTGACTTATCGGGATGAGTAACCACCACTATCTTCAGCTAGTTTACCCACCATGGCGCCAAGGGTAAGGATCATCACCATGCCACCAAGGGTATTGCCGATACCATTGCCAATGGAAAGCATTAGTTTTTCTGGCGGCATGCTTAGCATTAATCCCGTCAGGATAGATACGATAAGCAAGGCCAGCATTGGATTAAGCTTCTTTAAGATTAGTATTAACAAGATGATAATACCGGCCAGGACATAAAGTAGGGCCATGAATTGGTTAGGTTAAAGAGGTGAAAAGATCCATAGATTCCTTCATATTTTGAACTACTTTTTTATATATGATGAAGGATTTAGCGTATAACTCGTGGTTTTGAATGTTTGGTTTAATAATGAGGGTGTTGTTTTGGTCCGGGGTTGAATAAGCAACATCAGGGAATAGGGCTTTTAAAGCCATGTAAATTGCACCAATGGCGGAGGCATCTTCTAATTGGAGCACATAAAGATTTTTTCCGGTGATATCAGCTAACATTTGTAACCAGGTAGGCGAGCTGATGAATCCACCGCTCACATTTATGCGTTCTATAGGGGGAGATGATTGTTCGAGGGTTTTTAGCACATCGTTCAAGGCGTAACAAATCCCTTCGAGTACCGCCCTTGAAAAATGGGATTGATCATGTTCGGGACGAATGTTTAAAAAAGCTCCGCTACTTTTAGCATTCCAGATTGGGGCACGTTCACCATACAAATAGGGTAAAAATAGTAGACCCTTACTTCCCGCAGGAACTGTTTCAATGGTATTAAATAGATTGACATAGTCTTGAGGGCTTACCGGGCTTTTGTTAAGAAAGTTTTCCAGCAACCAGTTTACTGCATTGCCCCCGTTATTTACTGCACCGCCGCTTACAAATGTTTGTTCATCAAGCAGGTAATTGAAGATCATGGCGCTATAATTATATACCGGATCTGTGCCTGTAATCCGGACAGCACCACTGGTTCCTATGGTGAGTGCGGCTGTTCCTGGTTTAGTGGTAAAACTCCCTAAGTTAGCGCAGCAGCCATCGCTGGCACCTATTACAAAGGGAACGTTTGTCTTTAAACCTAAAAGAGTAGTTATATGTGGACTAAGATCTTTCCGGCTATAACTGGTGTTAACTGGTGTGGATAGCTTTTGACGGTCGATACCGGCATAAGAGCAAACTTCTTCGTTCCATTTTAATTTCTTGATATCAAACAGCCCTGTAGCGGATGCAATGGAATAATCGATCTGGAATTCATGAAAGAGTTTATACCAGATATATTCCTTGATGGAAATAAACCGGCTGGTGTTGTTGAACAATGCTGCTTTATTTTCCCTAAGCCAAATCAGTTTACATAAGGGCGACATTGGATGGATAGGTGTGCCGGTTAAACGGTAAAAGGTTTCGCCTTCAGCTGAGTTTTTGAGATTAGTGGCTATACTCTCGCTTCTGATATCCGCCCAGGTAATCATATTGGATAGTGCCATTCCATTTTCATCCGTTGGGATCACGCTATGCATCGCCGTACTCAGGCTTATGGTCAGGGGATCTTCTTTAAGTCTGGTTAAAAGGTCCTTAAAGCATTTGACAAAGGCCTGCCAGATTAGTTCAGGGTCCTGTTCGCTATAACCATGCTCCGGATGGGAGATGGTGTAATGCTGTTGGGAGGTGCCAATAACTGCTCCCTTTAGATCCATAGCAACACATTTTGTGCTACCAGTGCCAATATCAATTCCTATTATATACTCCAGCATTTAGTTCATAGCGCTATTTTTCTCCGTAAATAATGATTTTGGGTTTAGGATAGTTCAGAGACATCTCGTTTTATTAATGCTTTTGTTGGTTCATCTGCTTCAGACATGGCGGCAACTATCTTTTAAGTCCAAACTACTAATAATACTTTCGCCTATAGGGCCTAAGAAGGCCATCATAAAGGTGTTCCACTTATTCCATCCGGATGAAAATTTGTTCCATGACTGCTTTTGCTGTTCACGGATTTGCTCAAATTGGGTAACCATTGAATCTTGATTTTAAGGTATATAACGAGTATTCTATTGGTAATTAAAGATATTTATAACATTTATTAAAAACAAGCAATTGGTACTGAATTACAGGGCTTAGTTTTTCTTTATTAGTTTAGAATTTTCCTGGTCGGCAGTAAGATGAACAATAACTTGATTATGTTTGTTTAAGTAAATCATGGTTAAAAAGAATTCGTGTTTTTTATAAATTGACGTCACATGGAATTAGGGATAAGTACGTTTGGGGAAGTTCAACCGGATGGTGTATCGGGCAAGGCCGTACATGCGCATCAAAGAATACAGGAATTACTGGAAGAAGTAAAACTTGCTGATGAGGTTGGATTGGATGTATTTGCGTTCGGGGAGCATCATCGACCGGACTTTGTGATCTCTGCTCCTGAAATTTTGATGGCAGCTGCAGCTGCTATTACTAAAAATATCAGGTTATCCAGTTCTGTTACCGTATTGAGTTCTGCTGATCCGGTTCGTGTGTTTCAGAATTTTGCTACTGTTGATCTGATTTCAAATGGAAGAGCGGAAATTATAGCCGGTAGGGGATCGTTTATTGAATCTTTTCCCTTATTTGGTTACGATCTGGGCGATTATGATGCTCTTTTTACAGAAAAACTGGAGCTGTTAATGCGCATAAATGAACAGGAAGTCGTTTCCTGGGAAGGTAAACATAGGGCAGGAATCGCTAATAAAGGGGTTTATCCAAGGCCTTTACAGTCTGCTATTCCAATTTGGTTAGGTGTTGGTGGTACGCCAGCTTCTGCTGTGCGGGCGGGTAAACTTAATCTTCCTATGGTGATTGCTATTTTAGGAAGTCCACCGAGACAGTTTTTATCTTTTGTGGAACTTTATAGGGAGTCAGCGCGTAAGGCTGGTCACGATGTGAGTAAATTGCAGTTGGGGATCAGTTCTCAGTTTTATGTTGCAGAGGATTCCCGACAGGCTGCAAATGATTTTTATCCCTCTTATGAGGCTTTGATGAACCGGGTGGGTCGTGATCGAGGCTGGTCGCCAATGAATAGGAATCAATTTGAATTTCTGCGGAATGACGGGCCCTTAATTGTTGGTAACGTACAACAGGCGATCGACAAAATCATGGGTCAGTATGAGTTGTTCCATAATACTCGCTTTTTAGCTCAATTTGTGACTGGTTTTACCGCACATAAAGATGTACTTAAGGCTATTGAATTATATGGCACACAGGTAGCACCAGTGATCAGAAAAGAATTGGCAGTTAAGAAGGATATTATGGTTTAGTGGGAATTGGTTCGGTAAACGTCCAGGCTAAAATCCGGCTTATCTTTTGTCCCTGTGCCATGTTAATGACTTTGACATCTTTTGCTTTGACTCGATCTAATGCGCGATAACATCCTTGTAAGGTGTCTTTTTTGGAGATCAGGGAGGTAAACCATTGACAGGATTGTGCAAAGTCCGCACTTTCCTTAATCATTTGGATGACAAATCGTTCTTCGCCTCCTTCACACCAGAGTTCTGCGTTTGTGCCACCAAAATTTAGTGTTCCTCCTGCTTTGCTTTTTTGTCCGAGGTTTTTCCATTTACGTTCAGATCCTGCAGTAGCTTCCTTCAGGGATGCATGAAAGGGAGGGTTACATATGGTGACCGTAAAGTGTTCGCCTTGTTTAATTATTCCGGTAAAAAACTGAGCCGTAGAACTTTGCTTCCTGATGGTGATATGGGAGGATAAAGAGTTGGCGTCAATGATGTTTTTTGCTGAACTGATGGCAAAAGGGTCAATTTCTGAGCCTACAAAGGTCCATCCATACTCGCGGTTGCCAATCAGCGGATAGATACAATTGGCTCCTACGCCTATATCCAACACCTTAACTGTGTTTCCCCGGGGAATGACTCCCTCCTGAGTGGTGGCCAGTAAATCGGCTATGTAGTGAATATAATCTGCTCTTCCGGGAATAGGGGGACATAAATAACCTGCCGGGATATCCCATAATGAAATGCCATAAAAATACTGAAGTAATGCTTTATTAAGTGTTTTTACAGCATCAGAGTTTTTAAAGTCGATGGAGAGATCTTGGTATGGATTTAGCGAAACGTATTTTGATAAGTCAGGGCAGGCTGCAATCAGTTCAGGGAAATCATAGCGATATTTATGTTTATTCCGAGGATGGAGCTGATTCTTTATTTCAATACTGCGATTGGAGGGGACTGACATGTGCGTTTATTTACGGTGCTAAATTACCTATAATTTAGAATTAGTATAAAATTTGAATTTCATGTCCATTCTGATGTGCTAAAAATAAGAAATGCTTCATTAAGGATTGTTAAATTGCAACAGTTAAAACCAAAATCGTTCTAGTTTTGTAGACCTGTTCAGGATGCAAACATAAAAGGGATTGTTCCTGATGATTTAAATTAAAGATAAATGAAAACTGAGAAGGAAAAGATGTTTGATGGTGAGCCTTATGATGCGCATAGTGCTGAAATGATTTCTATTCGTACTAAGGTGAAGCGGATTCTGCATAAATTGAATGTCACTGAATATTACACGGATAAATCACAAGAAGTGATGAATGAACTTTGTCCTAATTCAGCTCAGAACATCCACTTGGAGCCACCTTTCTATTGCGATTATGGTGACCATATTTATGCGGGAGAGAAAGTGTTCATCAACTTTGGGGCTGTTATTCTGGATGGTGCGAAAGTTACGATCGGGGCGCATACCATGCTTGCCCCAGGCGTTCATATTTATACGGCCGGACATCCTCTGGATGCTGACCAACGTGATGTGTGGGAAGATTGCAAGCCTGTTACTATTGGAGAGCGCTGCTGGATAGGTGGGCGTGTTACGATATGTCCGGGGATAACAATTGGTGACCGTTGTGTGATAGGAGCAGGTTCCGTAGTCGTAAAAGATATTCCTGATGATTCGCTTGCGGTTGGAAATCCCGCAAAAGTGATCCGCAAATTGAATGGAGTAACATCTGTTTAGTCCTCAAATTTAAGGTCATTTTATATTTAAGCTCGCTAAACCTTCATTTAATGTTAAATTTGCATTTAGAATACTGTTAAAAATTTTTGAAATGAAATTTTATAAAACGAATGAAGAGGTAGAAATACAACGGGAGAGTTGTTTGATGGTTGATGCTACGATTGCTGAAGTTGCTAAAATATTGAAACCTGGGATCACGACTTTATCGCTTGATGTTATGGCTGAAATATTTATGAAAGACAATGGTGGCGTTTCTTCCTGTAAAGGATATCATGGATATCCTTATTCACTCTGTATCTCCGTTAATGAACAGGTGGTTCATGGATTCCCTGGTCAGTATGTGTTAAAAGAAGGTGATTTGGTATCCATTGATACTGTATTTTATAAAAACGGATTTCATGGGGATAGTGCTTATACGTTTATTTTAGGGGAGACAACTCCTGCAATCCTTGATCTGGTTAGAATTACTAAAGAGTCGCTTTATGTTGGGATTCAACAAGCTATAGTTGGAAATCGTAATGGTGACATTGGTTATGCTATTGAAAAATATACCAATGGTAACCATGGATATGGTGTGGTGAAGGAAATGATAGGGCATGGTGTTGGAAGACAGATGCATGAAGATCCTGAGGTTCCTAATTACGGTAGAAGAGGAAATGGTAAAAAGCTAATCGAGAATATGGTTTTAGCTATAGAGCCTATGATTACCATGAAAAGTCCTGAAGTTTATGCATTGGAAGATGGCTGGACGATTGTTACTGATGATGGATCATTAGCGGTTCATTTTGAACATAATGTGTGTGTGAAGAAGGGTAAACCTGAAATTCTTACTGATTTTAGTCTGATTGAACAAGCTGAAAAAAGTAATATTAATTTGAACAGCAGTTACTACACTATTGAAAAGGCAGTGGCTCAGTCTCCGGTATTAGAAGCTTAGATGCATTAAATTTTCTTCAAATATAGAATATTTGTAAAGGGCTGTATCGATAGTAGAAATTAATCGATACAGCCCTTTATTTCTTCTGCTATTACAAGGTGAATCAGTCCATTTAAGAAAGGTAATTTTCAGGGGTGTAAATACTTTGTAATGCTTTGTCCGGCATAAGCACCATCCGGCAATTCAAATAGCACCTGAACATCCTTGGCTGTCTTTTTTTGACTTGTACCCTCCTTCCTTGTCAGCTTCACTTTAACAGCTAATGGTTTGTTTTCGGGATTACTCAGGGTAATGCTGGTAGCTAGTTGTGTCTGACGAATCATGAGCAGGCAGGGCTGATCGACCTCAACTACAGTTTTATCATCCAGATTAATACTTCCTTCTTCATAAAAAGCAATTTGAGTTAAGTTCAAGGTATGGTTCCTTACGGCTTGGATCTTTGTGTTATTGGAAAGAATGGAAATGTTCTTTTTCGCTATTTCTATAAGAATTTTATTTAGAGCTATATCTGGAATCACGATGTAACTATAAGACTGATTAGTTGGTTTTAAACCATGATTTATCCACAAAGTAAATACCTTTCCATTTTCTGTTCTATTCTTATCGAGGAAGGTGTTGATTCCCTTCCAATCGGCAGAACGTTGTTCAACGCTTATTTGAGCGTCAGTATAATTAGGGAATAGATAGGCAGTTCCATCCTGGTATACCCAGCCCTTGCCTTTGAAGGCAAATGTATTACCTTCTAGTTGTTTGTCTGATACCATTGTCTGCCCTTTGCTGAAACATTGGTTCACAGTTGTGATAACATTTTCATTTACGTTTGAGCTGATCCCAGTGCCTAAACACACATATTCATTGTCGAAATAGAACCAAGCCTTTTTAGCTTTTACGGAATCTTTGTCGAAATTGAAGGCGGACATACCGTATTTTCCATCTGAAACTCCGCCTACAAAGCTTGTTTTTCCTGCTGATTGTTTGCCGAAGTTTAGAATGGGCAAGGGTTGCCTGGATAGGCGAGCAGTCACTCCTGGAATTTTTTGCCAATCCCATAAAGGGAAAATGTTGCGGTACTCTTTTCCTGTTTTTATGAGGTATGTACAGCCATCAGGAAGGTGATAATTAAAGTTGGCTTCTCCGTTGCCTGACTCTGTACCATTAACCCGGTTAGAGGCCATTTTTACAGAAGTATAATATAGGGGTCTTTGGTGTACCATGAAGTCAGATCGCCAGAAATGACGGTTGCCTGATGGTCCTGTACTGATGGACTGCAAGCCCTGTATTCTAGTGCTAAAATCAATAAATTCCTGTCTTCTGCTGGTATTGAGAGAAGCCATATCCTCGCAGGCAAGAGCAATAGGAATAGCATCTTTATCCATGCGAGCAATTTCGCGTCCCATTGTTCCGTAATCCAGAAAACTTCCTCTGGTCATCCATTGCTGACCATCTAGTATATGATGTGATAAGATATCAATTTGTTCATGACCCAATTCATATGTGGTGTTATTCACTAAAGCAGCAAATTCTGCACAATCAACAGTGAAGCTTAATCCATAACCTCCCGAATATAACTGAGGGCCATGTTGATGAAAACTCCAGTCTACCTGGATACCCTCTTTCGTAGTCACTACAATTTCCTCTTCCACTGCCTTAACCGAGAAGTTAACGTATTCCTGGGATTGTTCCAAACATCCGGCTTCCATTTGGATCCTTGCGATCCAGATCATATTCTGACCTGTTGCCTTTGTTTTACCATATTGAAGCACGCCCTTAATATTGGCTTTTTTTAGAATTCGAATGCCTTTTTTTAATTCTGCAGGGGATAGTTCATTTTCCATCAGGATTAAGATCTTGGTCAATTCTCTGGGGACACCAATTTCATTAAACCAGTGGTGATCAGTTTCAGGATCCTTATCATACCAGAAATTTAATGCGGTATGGATGTTGTCCTTCAGGTTGCTGTTGTCAAATAAGGCACTGTTTTTCGAACGGTAAGCAATACACATGCTGACTAATTTTTGAAGATGGCCAATAGCCTTCAATCCAAGTTTAGGGTGTTCGTCATAATTATATACTGACCAGCTTCCATTCTTCTGTATTGACTTTAAGAGAGCGGCTACAGGCTCCTTGTTCAGGTTGGGTTTATTTAAATACCTGTCATAAAGCCTTTCTTTTATAACGGAGAGGTCATTAGAGTCAGGTTTTAAGCGTGTAATAAATGGGCCGGCATTGCTATTAAAAGTAACAGCTGTGAAACATAGGAAGAGGATGAAGTTCTTAGTTAAATTTTTCATTGAGCTGGATCATTACAATACTATCAGGCTTGAGCTCCAAAGGGAGTTATTGGTTTAAAGACGGCTTAGATTATAAGATACCGCTGGTTTTTCGAATAAGAAATAAGCGCTAAAACTTTTAAATTAAATTTTGCTTATACATAAAAAGGTAGCTTTCAGGTGAATGGCCAGCCTTTTATAAAAACAAAAGTAACAATTATATAATCAAGCCAAAAGTAAATCAAGATGATCAGATTAGAAGATGCAAAAAAAATAATCGAAGCAGCTGAAGTAAAAGCAAAAGAAATTGGACAGCCTATGAACATTGCAGTAGCAGATGCAGGTGGAAATCTGATCGCACATGTGCGAATGGACGGTGCCTGGTTAGGCAGTATTGATATCTCCATTAAAAAAGCTTTTACATCACGTGCCTTTGATATTAGTACAAAGGACCTGGGAGATAATTCGCAACCCGGACAGCAGTTTTATGGTATTCACGCCTCTAATGATGGCAAGGTCATGATATTTGCCGGAGGGATTCCACTAAAAAAAGATGGACAGGTTGTTGGAGCAATTGGCGTAAGTGGAGGATCGGGTGAACAGGATCATGCCGTTGCAGAAGCAGGCGTGGCAGCATTTTAAAAAAGCTAAAAAATCTTGTAAATTAGGCACACATATGGAATCATTAAAAGGAAAAATTGCTTTAGTAACAGGAGCAGGAAAAGGTATTGGCCGTGCGATTGTGTTGGCACTAGCTAAAGAAGGTGTTCATGTAGGTCTGGTAGCCCGTACCGAAAATGACCTTCAGAACTTATCTAAAGAAGTTAAGGCTTTGGGTGTCAATGCTGCTATGGCTATTGCGGATGTAAGTGACATCGAATCAGTAAATGCAGCAGTGGATAGTATCCAACAGGAATTAGGCAATATCGATATCCTGGTGAACAATGCAGGCACAGCAACATTTGGTAAGTTTCTCGAACTGGAGCCTGCTGAATGGGAAAATCAAATCAAGGTTAATTTATTTGGCGTGTATT
This sequence comes from Arcticibacter svalbardensis MN12-7, assembly GCF_000403135.1. Taxonomy (GTDB): domain Bacteria; phylum Bacteroidota; class Bacteroidia; order Sphingobacteriales; family Sphingobacteriaceae; genus Arcticibacter; species Arcticibacter svalbardensis. The sequence goes on along the minus strand of NZ_AQPN01000049.1, from coordinate 42,445 downwards.
ATGTAACCAGGGCTGTACTTCCGCAGATGATTGAAAGACAAACAGGTGATATTATCAATATTTCTTCTACTGCCGGTTTAAGAGGGGCGGCAACTACAAGTGCGTATAGTGCTTCGAAGTTTGCCGTAATGGGTTTAACAGATTCCCTCATGCAGGAAGTGCGTAAACATAATATCAGGGTTACAGCATTAACTCCAAGTACTGTAGTGACTGATTTGGCTAAAAGTGCCAATCTGATTAATAACAATGAAGAGCGGGTCATGCATCCTGAAGATCTTGCAGAATTGATTGTTGCACAATTGAAATTGAACAGGCGGGTCTTTATTAAAGATGCTGCGATGTGGTCCACAAATCCATAAAGAATAAACGTAAGTCGAAAATATCCTTTTAAATGCCAAGTTCAATTGCTTAAAATATTGAAACACTGATAGTAATAAATTCTTTTCCTAATATTATAATTCATAATTTTATGTAAGCGAACCAAAATTGCATTCTCAAAAATTTATGTCTTCATATAATACAATAAATGAAATCGATCTTTTAAACCTTTTGAGGTTGGGGGATAATCGAGCATTTACTGAAGTATTTAATCGGTATTGGGATAAGATGTACATTCATGCATTAAGAATGCTTGAGGATGAAGATGAAGCAAAAGATTTGGTGCAGGATATTTTCGCTTCCTTGTGGACAAAATGTAATGAACTTCAGTTGCATACAAATTTGGCTGGGTACCTGTATGTGGCAACTAGAAATAAGGTTCTTAATTATATAAGGCAAAAGAAAACCCGTGCAGGCTTTGAAGATGCATTGGCTCTGTATATAGATCAGAATCAGTATTCAGTTATAGACAAAATTTGCGAAAAGGAACTTGCCTCTGCTTTAGAATCGGAGATTACACATCTTCCGGAAAAAATGCGGAAGGTGTTTGAATTAAGCCGATATATTCATCTTTCTCATAAAGAGATTGGTTTACAATTGAATATAACAGATCATACAGTTAAAAAGCAAATCGGCAATGCTTTAAAAATACTTCGAATTAAAATGAAGTTGGAAGGTACTATCACTATTATTTTTCTGACTGGATACCTTTTTAAATAATACATTTCTTAAAATAAATGATTTCTTCATTGCCCTTTAATTCAAAATAAAAAATAATTATAATTTATATACTACCTGTTCATCTGGTAGGTGTCTTTAATATAGAAGACCAAATTATGAACAGGAGTAAAGAGCCAAGAGCTTTAATCAATAAATATCTCAAAGGCACCTGCTCTCCTGAAGAGGAACTCCTGCTAGAAAAGTTTTACTCCGAAGAATCCGCTAAACGCACGCTTCTTGATAATGAATTTAATCTGGAGGACAAGAAAGCTGAAATATGGGATTTAACACAACAACATATTAATAATGCTGCTAGAGAGAAAGGTCATTCTTTTCGTTGGTTGATAGCAGCAGCTGCCTCGATTGCCTTAGTTATAGGCGTTTCCCTTTTGTTTTATAAAGCAGAAGGTGAAAAGGCAAAGGTAAAGGTAGTGGAGCGCAAACATGAAACAATCGAACCTGCATTCCAACGGGCTACATTAACTCTTGCTGATGGACGTAATATAACGCTGGATGATGCTGCAAATGGAACGATCTCCAATCAGGCTGGAAAAATGGTTGTCAAGTTAAGGAACGGTACTATTATATATAAGGATAATGAATTGTCCTCTCTCCATGATGATCATGTAGCCATAAATAAAATGTCAACCCCTAGGGGAGGTTATTATCATCTTGTATTATCGGATGGCTCTGGTGTTTGGTTAAATTCAGCTTCTTCTATCTCTTATCCTGCTTCTTTTTCAGCAGGTGAAAGAGTTGTTACGGTAACCGGAGAGGCTTATTTTGAAGTGGTTAAGAAAAAGAACAGTATGTTTCTGGTAAAGTCAGGAGATCAGGTCATTGAGGTATTAGGAACCCACTTTAATGTGATGGCCTATCAGGATGAAAAGTTAATGGTGACTACTTTGTTGGAAGGCTCAGTAAAAATTATTAAAAATAATGTTATGGTTATGTTAAAACCAGGACAGGCGGCTACAACAAGTGTGAACTCTGGTGCATTTACTCTTGCGGAAGTAAATCTTGACGATGCAATATCCTGGAAACAAGGTTATTTCAAGTTCAATAATGAAAATCTGCAAAGTATGCTTAATAAAGTTTCCAGGTGGTATGACGTGGATGTAGAGTTTAAAGATAATCTGGAAGAAACTTACTATTGGGGTACTTATTCAAGATCAAAGAAATTAGTTGACCTGTTAAAAGATCTGGAACAGACAGGCGATGTTCATTTTAAGGTTACAGGAAGGAGGATTATTGTTATGAATTAAAGATTACATAACTAATTGATAATAGTATTATAGAAATACCAGGAGCGTTAGAGCGCCCCTGATAAATTACTAGATGTTAATTAGTTACAAATAATTGCTACGAACAACATATTATAAAAACTAACATTCAAATGTATAAAATTATTGTCGCATTGTTATGCATACCTAAATTCTGTGCTAATTCTGATCGTTGGCTCAAAATGAAACTAACCATTCTTCTATTCATTTTTGCATTATTTCAGGCCAAAGCAAGTTCTTATGCACAGGTGGTTACTTTACGCGCAGAAAATCAAACAGCAGAGTACATTTTCAGTCAACTGAGAGCACAGACTGATTATGACTTTTTGTGTAATGCTGAGGTACTAAAAAGCATTACACCTGTATCTATAAACGTCAAAAAGATGCCATTGAAGGATGTGCTGGAGAAACTTCTTGATCATAAGAAACTAACCTATATTATAAATGATAAGAACAAGACGGTTGTTATAAAGAAAAAGGTTGCTGAAATTTCAGCAACGGAAATGGAACAGACTACCGTTACGGGAACTGTTACCGATTTACAGGGTGATCCTCTTCCCGGGGCAAGCATTAAACTTAAAATTGGCGCCTTATCTGTTAGCACCAATACAGCGGGAAGATTTACCATTCTGGTTAGCAACCCAAATGAGAGTTTGGTGGTATCCTATATTGGTTTCGTAACTCAGGAAATACCTGTCAATGGAAGAAGTTCCATTAATGTAAAGATGGTAGAAAATCAGACTGGTTTAAATGAGGTTGTAGTAGTGGGTTATGGAACTGTAAAAAAGGTTGATTTAACCGGTTCGGTAGCAGCAGTTAAGTTCGATGAGAAAATTACAAATCGAGCGCTTTCCAATGTTTCATCCGCATTATCAGGACTTTTGCCAGGATTAGCAGTAAGTCAAAATAGTGGGATGGCCGGTAATAATAGCGCGTCACTAATCATTCGTGGATTAGGAACTGTTAATAATGCTTCACCCCTTGTTGTAGTAGATGGATTGCCGGATGTAGATATCAATCGCTTGAACATGAATGATGTGGAGAGCATTTCTGTATTGAAAGATGCAGCCGCCGCAGCAGTTTACGGCTCAAGGGCAGCGAATGGTGTCATCTTAATCACAACTAAAACAGGTAAAGGCCAAACTGCCCCCAGTATAGTGTTATCAAGTTCATTTTCGGTCGAACAACCTACCAAAGGGATTGATTTTATGGCCGATTATCCACGGGCATTAACCGTGCATCAGCGTGCAGCAGCATATAATACACTACCCTCACAGCAGCAGTTTAAGAATGGTACAATTGATCAATGGATGGCATTGGGAATGATTGACCCTTTTCATTATCCAAATACAGATTGGTTTGATGTGATTGTGCGCGATGGTACAATTCAAAATCATAACCTTTCTGCATCGGGAGGAAGCGATAAGTCAAATTACTTTATCTCGGCAGGGATCATGGATCAGAAGGGACTTCAGATCAATAATGATTACACACGTTATAACTTTCGTGCAAATTATGATGCCAAGCTTCGTCATAATATAAATATTGGGACTAAGTTTAGTGGCAACTGGTCAAAATTCACTTACGCTATGGAAGAAGGTTTTACCAATAGCGGAAACAAAGATATGCAATATGCAGTGGCTGGAATTCTTCCTTTTGATCCGGTTACGGGCTATTATGGTGGGGTAATGGCATATGGTGAGGATCCTAATGCTTTTAATCCGTACACGAACTTTGTAAATCAGTTGACTCACCGCAATCGTCAGGAAGCAAATGGAAATGTATATGTTGACTGGTCACCCATTAAGGGTTTAAAAGCCAGGATAGATTATGCATTAAACTACAATAATCAATTTCAATATGCAGCGGCTACACCTAATCAGGCATATAATTTTCAGACTGGCGCCTTTACAGACAGGGCTTATGTAAAGGCTAATGAAGGGATTTCAAATATTTCGGAAAGTGGTTATAAAACACAGCTGAGTGGAAGTTTAAACTATCAAAGGACCTTAGGTAAAAACCATACCATAAATGCTCTGGCACTTTATAGTGAAGAGTATTGGTATAATCGGAATCTGAATGCTTCGAGACTTGACCGCCTGTATCCTACACTTCATGAAATTGATGGTGCATTAATGGATACGCAGACTACAGGTGGGAGCTCATATGAAGAAGGACTCCGTTCTTATGTTGGTCGGTTTGATTATTCGGCTTATGGTAAGTACCTTTTAGGTGTTAGTTTCCGGTATGATGGATCATCTAAATTTCTTCCGGGAAGTCAGTTTTCCTTTTTCCCATCAGCAGCTTTTAAGTGGAGATTCTCAGAAGAGAACTTTGTAAAGGAGCTGACTCATAATGTGCTAAGTCAGGGTGGTCTTCGGATCTCTTATGGTGCATTGGGAAATAATAGTGGAGTTGGAAGATATGAGCAAAAAGAAACACTTGGAACGAGTAACTATCTGATTAGCGATATTATAGCAAAAGGGTTTATTTATCAAAAAATGGTAAATCAGGACCTGACCTGGGAAACAACTACTGTTTTAAATTTAGGTCTTGACCTTGGCTTCCTGAAGAATCGTTTGACTACTGAAATTGATTATTACGATCGTTTGACTACTGATATGCTTCGTCCTTCAGATTTGTCCTCCCTTCTTACCGGAGCTTATACCGCACCTCGAAAGAATATAGGTAATCTTCGCAATAGGGGAATTGAAGGGAACTTCACATGGAAAGACAGAAAAGGAAGTTTTGATTATTCGGTAAATCTAAATGTTTCCTATAATTCAACATCACTGGAAGAGTGGAACGAATATTTAGGAAGAGGAAGTACGTTTTTGAATATGCCGTACCACTTCTTGTACGCGTATGAAGATACAGGTATTGCTCAAACCTGGCAGGAAGTTTATGATACCACTCCTCAGGGTGGTGCTCCGGGAGACATTCTTAGGAAAGATCTGAATGGTGATGGCCGTATTGACGGAAATGATTTGAAGGCTTATCCTAAATATCAAACTGACAGACCAACGACCAATTTTGGATTCAATGGTTATATGGCATGGAAAGGTTTTGATTTTAGTATGCTTCTTCAAGGGTCGGCAGGACGTAAAGATTTCTGGTTGAATAACTACAATCTAACGAGTAGTTTACAAGTGTCCCGTTATGCATCTACGTATGGTCATTTTACAAATCCCTGGGCTATTGATAACCGGGATGGCACATGGCCTCAATTAGGTGCCAGCGGTAATCAGGAAAACTCATCATTCTGGGTAGACGATATGAGCTTTCTTCGTGTAAAAAATCTTCAGTTCGGCTATAAAATACCTCAGCGATGGATAAAAAGAGTAGGCTTTGATAATCTTCGTTTGTTTGTGAACGCTGAAAATATAGCCACGTTTACATCTTATCGGGGTCTTGATCCTGAAAAATCAAGCAGCGACCGGGATATCTATCCATTGAACAAGTCTTTGTCTTTTGGTCTAAATGTAGGTTTCTAAATAGATAAGAAAATCTTCTGTTCATTTATTTAGATGAAGCGGATAGAAGAGAGATCTATCAAATTTAAAAGTATTCAAATGAAAAAAATAAATTCAAAACTAATATTTATTTCAGTTATAGGATTGTCCTTGTTTGCTGGTTCGTGCAATAAGGACTTACTTAATCAGGAACCTACTACTGAATTAGATGCTGCTTCTTTTTGGAAAACAGAACAGGATGCAACGTTTGCTTTAAATGGTGCCTATGCCGATGTAAGAGGTCTTTTTGATAGGGATTATTACTATGATGGTCATGGGGAATTTGTAAGGGTTAGAGGGCAGGCCCCAAGTGGTCATGATTATGAGTTTTGCCGGTTTAACCCTTCAGGAATAGGAAGTGCTTTTAGTACCATGTGGACAGCGCTTTACGGAGGAGTGAACCGAACAAATTATGTAATCGAGAATGTGACTAAGATGTTGGCAACAGCCAAACCATCTTCAGTTGCCAATTTGGAGGCCACTATTGGTGAAGCTCGTCTTCTACGGGGTATGGTTTACTTTCGATTAATTTCATTGTGGGGAGATGTGCCCTATCTTGGAAATGTGATTACTGATAATACACAGGTATCAAGCCTATCTCGTATGCCCCTGGCACAGGTAAAGGACTCTATTATGGCTGATTTTACGTATGCTTTTGAAAAGCTTCCCGTTGTGGCTCCTGCAGCAGGTCGTGCTGCTAAGCCTGCGGCACTTGCTTTTCGTGGGAAGTTACAGCTATTCTGGGCTTGCTGGAATAAAAACGGATGGCCTGAACTGGATACGTTTACTCCGGATGCAGCTGTTGCCGCCGCTGCCTATGCTGCCGCTGCTCTTGATTTTAAGGCGGTAATTGACAATTATGGTTTAACGCTGTACAAGAATGGAGAACCTGGTTCGATAGATGCGCTAGGCAAGGCTGACATTCTTCCTAATTACTTTGAGTTGTTTCAACCTACTGCTAATGGTAATTCGGAGGTAATTATGGGCTTTACGCATGGCGTCACTGGTACAGGTCAGGGAGAAGAGCTGATGCGTGATTTTGGTAGCAGAACCTCTGAAAATTCACAGGCTTGGGTACATCCGCGTTATGAAATAGCAAACAGGTATCAGTCAACCATTACCGGCGACTTTACCACTCCCTTAATTCCCATGGATCCGAGTGGAGCTGGCAGGACAACCCCTAATTCGGCTGTTAATCCGCAAAGTTATGCGAATCGCGACTATCGCATGAAATCTACCATTTTATGGGATTACGAGATGATGATGGGACTATCTGCTCTGGCGGAAACTGGATATCATCCCTGGATTTTTAAGAAGTGGGGAGCAGTGGAAAAAATTAACGGAGTGAATTATACAACAGTAAATGCGTCAGATGTAAACTCAGGATATTTGTTCCGCAAGTTTGTGCGTGACTATCCGGGGAATGGAAGAAATTATGGAAACCTGACATGGCCGGTTATGCGTTTAGCTGATGTTTTTTTAATGTATGCAGAAGCATCAAATGAAGTAAGTGGTCCTTTACCCGAAGCAATTAGCGTGGTAAACAAAGTTCGCCACCGTGGTAATCTGCCTGCTCTTGCAGCGAGTAAGACAGCAGATAAGTTTGCTTTCTTTAGTGCCATTGAACAGGAACGAATTGTTGAACTTATTGGTGAGGGACAACGCTCATTTGATCTTCGACGCTGGAGAGCATTGAGTAGAGTATGGGGTGCTCCGGGGGGAGATGGTAAGTGGACAATTAATACTCAGGGAGCTAATGTAACCCGGTATTATCAAAATTTAGCGGAGCTGGCTTATCAACAGATGTATATCTTCCAAATACCACTGGCAGAAAGGGATCGTAATCCCAACTTAACTCAAAATCTTCCTTGGCGGTAAATCGTCTTCTCATTTATTAATACAATCATAAAATGAAAATACATAAGATCATAAAACACATCGCAATAAAGCATCATTTCGTACTAGCTGCAAGTTTCTTTTTGCTGATATCGATATTTGCCGGATGCAAGAAGGACGAACCCATAGATGAAGATGGATTACTTATAACCACCAGGACTGAATGTGCTGTGACTAATTTTGAACTGCTGGGCACAGACTTCGTTACGGTAAGAAGTAAAACTGCTGTAATTGATACCATTGCAGGAACTATAAATGTGGAGGTGCTTTTTGGTACTGACCTCAAAAATCTCTATCCGCAGTTTACGCTCTCACAAGACGCAAAACTAGATCCAAAAATTACGGGTAAAGTTGACTTCTCTGATATGACTAATCCTAAAGTCTATACGGTTATTTCAGGCAACAGAAAAGTGAGAACGCCTTTTACAATTTTTATCACGGTACAAACGCCAACTTTATAAATTAAAAAATTGATCATGAAATCTAAATATTTTCAATATTCACATTTATTGCTTTTGTTTATATTCCTTATGGCGGCATGTAAGGATGATGACTATAGCATACCGGATGCAGGCACAGCATTACAGAACGATTGCATTAAAAGGTCATTAGGTCCTAATATGGTAGGCTTGAAGATTGAATTTGCGTATGCTATGGCACTTCCTAAAACAAAAGGCAACTTAGTTTCCGCCCAGGTTGAAGCATCTATAGCTGGCGCGAGCACTACTTATCTGGAAAACAATTCTTACTATACGAATGGAAGTGGTGTAGATGTAGCCGTTCCAATTGGACTGCCATCTGTAAATGATGGAGCTGTTACAACGGTTACTTTTAATGTTGATACCAGTGCGGCCACTCTACGCTATTATTATGTGGTACCTGAAGCTGCCCGTGGAAAAACAGTATCCTTTACCTTTTCAGCAAAGAGCAGTGATGGTGCAATCGTGTCGTATAAAATGGGGCCTTATGATGTTCCAAAAATGGATTATAAGTTAAACATGGTGGTTACCGATGGAGCAAACTGCTATGTTTCTATTGCCGATATGGCGGTTTATGATCAGGCAGATGCAGCATTAAATGCTGACAAAATAGATTTGGTTTATCTCTACCGTTCTTTAACTCCTCTTATTTTTGAACATGCCCTGGTTGCCCCTGCGGCTGATGCCCAGTATCGTCCTGGGGTAACGTTACCTAGTGGTGTAAATAAAAATACCAAAGTACTTAAAGTATATGGTTTGCAAGACCGGGATTTGTCTAATCTTCAATATAATGAATATGTAGATGATCTTGATTTTCAACAACTTGATCTTTCGACCGCGGCTAACTTTGCTATTAATTTAAAGGTAGAAGCTGGCGTTTGGGTAGAGACGGCTGATGGAAAATACAGGGCATATATATTTGTAAACAGTGTTAGTGCAGGAACAACAAAACAGATGACTATTAGTATGAAGCGCTATCTGCTTTAATTCAATTCTTGAAGAATTATGGAATGATGTTATTTTAGCTGTATTCAATAATTCATTATTATTTATAAAAATATAGGGCCTAATTACCTCTTGTGAAATAAGATTCTATTGGCATGAACTTGTATTCTGTTTTATAAAGGGTAAACGGTTTTCAACTTATAACTTTCGTACTTTAGTCCTGAATTGTTACCGGTGTTCTGTTGTTGTTTAGTTAACTTATTAAAATGAAAGTAAGAAGAATAGGTATTGTATTGCTCGTGTTATTCCTTTCTGCATATGAAGGAATTCAAGCACAGGAAAACAAGTCATTTACTTCTGAAATAGCTTTAAAAAAGGAATCTAAAGCTTGGGGCAAAGTTCCAGGGATATTAAGGCATATTAAAGAACCTACATTTAAAGAGCAGATCTTCACGGTACTTTCTTTTGGTGCAATTGCTGATGGAACTACAGATTGCCATGCTGCTTTTCAAAAGGCCATTCAAACATGTACAGAAAATGGTGGAGGAAAAGTTACTGTTCCAGCAGGTACCTATCTGATCAACGGGCCTATTCACCTGCTCAATAATGTTAATTTATATTTGACAAAGGGTGCTCTACTCAAATTTGGAACCAATCCAGGCTATTATACTCCACTAGTTAAAGTGCGCTGGGAAGGGGTTGTTTGTTATAACTATTCGCCGCTGATCTATGCGTATAAACAGAAAAATATTGCCATAACGGGGAGCGGAACAATAGATGGCGGCACTGAGGGATCCTGGAGTTTATGGAAAAGTGGCAATGGAGGTAAAAATCAGGACAGTGATAAGGTTGTACTTCGGCAGATGGGGAATGATGGCGTTTCTGAAAATAAAAGGGTTTTCGGAAATGGTAAAATAGGGTCTGATAAATCAATGCCTGGATATGGAGATGGGAAACCACATTACCTGCGACCGGACATGATCCAGTTTTACGAATGTCAGCATATACTACTGGATAGTCTCACTTTAAAGAGTAGTCCATTCTGGACAGTGCACCCTGTTTTTTGTAAAAATGTTATGATTAAAAACTTAACCATTCTTAAGGGGACTACTAATGATGATGGTATAGATCCCGAATCATCCAGTAATGTATTAATTGAACATTGCACTATTTCAACCAACGACGATGCTATTTCAGTTAAAGCAGGACGCGATCAGGATGCATGGAAACGGAAGGGAACAAAAAATATTATCATTAGAAATTGCATATTGAACTCTGAGATAGCCAATGCCTTTTGTATCGGTTCAGAAATGTCAGGAGGTGTTAAAAATGTATTCTTTGAAAACTGCCAATCGTTAAAATCTGAAAATGGAATAAACTTTAAATGCAATTTAGACCGTGGGGGGTATATTAAAGAGGTGTACCTCAGGAACTACGATTTAAATATCTGTTCAGGTAATGTTATCCTTTTTCAAATGGACTACCATAGTTGGAGGGGTGGACATTTCCCACCTGATTTTAGCGGATTTTACTTATCAGACATTACTTGCCGGAAAGCATTGGATAAAAGTATTCATATATCGGGTGTTGCGGATAAGCATATTACGAAAGTGTTCTTAAATAAGGTTCGTATTGATATGGGCCTGAAAGCGCCTGAAATAAGTTATACCGATCAGGTGCTCATGCGTGAGGTTACGATCAATAGTATTCCAGTATCCCCTGAATAGATTATTTAATGAATGGACACTATTACAAAATCTTTATAAACAATTAATAGCCTAAACCATTATCTAACACATAACGATAATATAAATATGAGCGACCCTGTAAATTTGTCACATAGATCCTGTTTCCTATTGTTTTTTCTCTTGTTATTGGGTACTGGACAGGTGTTTAGTCAGACTGCTTCTAAAATAGTATACATGGAGAGTGGAAGGCTTACTTATGTTGGAGACCGTGATGGTAATAGGGTTCCTGATTTTAGTTATGCTGGTTACAAAGGGGGTGGAGTACCCATTCCTACAGTAAAAATAGTAGAAACTGTTTCAGCGATTGAGGGTGACAATACCGCTCATATCCAAAGTGCGCTGGATAAAGTGTCGACTCTTGATTTAGGGTCGGATGGATTTCGTGGAGCAGTTTTTTTAAAAGCCGGTAAATATAATATCCAGGGGACTCTGCATATCAATGCCAGCGGTGTGGTTCTCCGGGGTGCTGGAGATAATGGTGATTCGTCTACTAATACGATATTGATAGGTAAAGGAGATGTTCCGCATCAACGTAACATACTCGTTATTGGAGGAAAGAAAGATAGTGAATGGGTTGACTCCATTCCTGGAACACGTACCAATATTATGACTGAATTTCTACCTGTTGGTTCACGAAGTTTTACAGTGAGTAATGCCTCTCGGTTTAAAGTTGGGGATAATATTATTATAAAACATCCCAGTACAAAAGCATGGATAGACGCCGTGCAGGGTGGGGGAACTGATTCCGATAAAGTTTGGATTCCAGGTAAACTCGATATCTTATATAATCGAACTATTACAGCGATAAACGGCAATATGATAACCATAGATGCTCCAGTTTACAATCACCTCAATCGTAGTCTTTCGCAATCCTATATCTATAAATACGACCGTACCGGAATAGTATCCAATGTAGGAGTAGAGGATTTGAGAATTGATATTGAATCTTCGGATTCGAAGAGCGAAAAGCATGCTAACAATGCAGTAGCTTTTAATAAAGTAGAAAATGCCTGGGCGAAAAAGGTAATTGCTCTTCATTTTAGACAGTCTGGATTCATTACCCAAAATGCCACATTTATTACTGTACAAAATTGTAAGGCACTCTATCCTCATTCTGTAGTCACCGGAGGAAGGAGATATAATTTTAATGCAGATATGGCCTCCAATAATATCTTATTTGAAAATTGTGAAGCAACGAATGCGCGACATGACTTTGTTTCTAATGGTGCCAGTACAACATCAGGAGTGGTGTTCCTGAACTGCCTTTCCCAATTTACGAAGAATACTTCTGAAGGACACAGACGATGGAGTCAGGGTTTACTTTATGATAATATTACGTTTACTAAGGGCACTGCACCAGAACCAGTACTGGCACTTTATAACCGGGGATCATTTGGTACTGGTCATGGTTGGGCAGCCGTTCATTCTGTAATATGGAATGTGAAGGCTCCCGGGAAAAAGATTATCTTACAGAAACCGCCAACAGGACAAAATTATTGCTTTATGAGTGATGGGATTATTTCAGGAGATGGACCTTTTAAGCAACCAACCGGATATATTGAAGGCACTGCTGAGCTTCCGTTAATCCCGTCTTTGTATACGGCTCAATTAAAAGAGCGTTTAAAATATGGAATGCCTCCGGATGCACCTGCACAAGTAAAAGCAATACATTCAGCAGGAAACATAACCATTAGTTGGGATGACCTTTCGCCCTCTGAAACTGGTTATGAAGTGGAACGATCTACTGATTCATTGAGCGATTTTAAACTGATAGCCCATTTACCAGCAAATAAAACGATGTTTCTGGATAAAAAAGCGACGAAGGGAACCTTTTTTTACCGGGTAAGGGCAACAGGTGTAAATGGTAAATCTGCCTACGGAAACCTTGCGGAGGAGAAGAAATAAGATTTTTGTAGGAGACACTGGATGGGTACACGTATCTTTAATGCAGCTAATGATCGTTATATGCGGTTCTTTGTGACCAATATCTATTAACTCTAAATCCATAGCATGGAAAGCAGTGTAATAATTAAGCGCACGGCATGTGCATTAAACCCGCAAGCCCAATATTATTTTTATTCTGGCTGATGACCTCGGTTATGGAAATGTGAAAAGTTTTAATCCTAAGAGCCCAATTCCTACTCCCCATATTTGGATTCGGATGTAGGGCACATAGTTGCTTTGGTTAAACAACTTGGATTAGATGATAATACCTATATCTTTTTCACTAGAGATAACGGTCCGCATGAAGAAGGAGGCGCCGATCCGGTATATTTCAATAGTGCTGGTCCTCTCAGGGGCGTTAAACGAGATCTTTATGAAGGGGGAATTAGGGTGCCACTGATTGCATGGTCCCCTAAAAATATACCTGCTGGAAAAGTAAGTAATACTCCATGGGCATTTTGGGATGTTCTTCCTACATTTTCTGAATTAACCCATTCCAAATCTTTACCGGATATAAATGGCCTTTCCTATGTGGCATCTTTGAAAGGTAAAAAACAGGTTAATCAACATGACCACTTTTACTGGCAGTTTAATGAAAAATACCTGCAGGAAGCATTGATATAGGGTGACTGGAAACTCTTACGTTTTAAGAGAAAGTCTCAGCCTGAGGTTTACGAAGTGTATAATCTAAAGAATGATGTAGGCGAAAAAAAGAATTTGATCACATCTAACCCAACATTAGTAGCTAAGCTCAAAGTAATCATGAAGCCGTCTAAAACGTTGCCTGAAAATAAGGAATTTGACTGGTCGGATATTGAAAAGTAGCTTAAGTTATAAAGCAATAAAATGATAACAGTATCAAACCATATAGATCACACTAAAATTAATAGCTGATACTGTTATGGTGGAGTAAATGAAAGATTAAAGGCTTCTTAATGAAATATTTATAGGCCTTTAATCTTTACTATTTACCGTATTATAACGTTTCTAATGAGCCTATTCTGTTAATAAATTGAACTAAATCTTTATTAAGTCGATCTTTAGAAGTATAGTATAATCCGTGAGGTTCACCTTCGTATACGATGTATTGCGCATTAGGTAATAACTTAGCCGTTTCATCACTTGTCACTTTGATTGGAACAGTCTGATCTGCATCTCCATGAATAATCAAGGCTGGAGTGCTGATATGCTTAATTTCTTCTCTGAAATCTGTTTCAGCAAAACTGTGTACACAGTCAATAGTGCCTTTTAGCAAAGCTTGCATCGCTAACATCAATGAAGAATCAAGTATTCCCTGACTTACTGGATGACTTAATAAACTGACGCCGAAGAACTGTTTGAAAAATTCCATTAAAAATCCGGGATGGTCTTGATTTAAGCCGTCAGTAATTTGCTGTACCATCTCAGGTGGAATTCCATCAGGATTGTCCTCTGTTAGCAACATATAAGGTACTACCGAACTAACCAAAACGATTTTGGACACCCTTGCACTTTCATATTTACTGCAGTAACGCACCACTTCACCACCAGCCATTGAAAATCCAACTAAAGTGACGTCATTAAGGTCAAGTTCATCAAGTAATGCCTTAAGGTCATCAGTCAGCGTATCATAGTCATATCCATTAAAGGGCTGATCTGATTTTCCGAACCCTCTCCGGTCATAAGCGATACAGCGTAAGCCATATTTGGGTAATTCAGCTAACTGATATTCCCACATCATACTGTTAACCGGCCAGCCATGGATAAAAACTACAGGCTTGCCTTGCCCAATGTCATGATAGAATAATTTCACCTCAGTTCCATCATTCTGTTTAGAAGTTATGAATTTCATAATAAGATAAGATAATTTATGTTCTTAGTACATACAAATCATCATCAATAATGTTAGAGGGTGACTCTTTTTAAGCATTCAAAAAAATGACATACAGGTTCAGTATATAAGGAATAATATAACAATACCAATTGGTATATTTGGCTCATGGATGAGACGTTATCAAAGGCAGAGCGTACCAGGAAATTTATTATAGAAAGGACAGCCAGTATTTTCAATACTAAGGGTTATGCCGGCACTTCTTTATCCGATTTAACACAAGCAACAGGTTTAACCAAGGGTAGTATTTACGGAAACTTTGAAAATAAGGAGCAAGTTGCTTTAGCCGTTTTCGATTATAATTATGCACGGATTCATTACACAACTCATGAATTAATTAATCAGGCTGGCTCTTTTAGGGAAAAGTTGCTCATCTATTCCAGCGTTTACCATGATTTTATGGAAAGATCATCTCCAACAGGAGGATGTCCCATTTTAAATACTGCAATTGAAGCAGATGACACGAATCGTTTGCTGAAAAATAGAGCCGCAGAAGCGATCCTTAAATGGAAAGAAAATATCGTAAAGTTAATTCAGGAAGGGATTTTTGCAGGCGAATTTAAGCCTGTAATGGATAGTTCTCAAATAGCCTTTTCCATTATTGCGTTAATTGAAGGAGGGGTTATGATAGCTAAGGTGACCGATAGTCAGAAAAATCTGGATGATATTTTAAAAACAGTAGAAATGCTGATCAATCAGCTGACGGTTAAATAATAGGCACAACCCCATTAGAATTGTGCCTATTTAAAAAATTACAGGGATTGAAATAAGACAATCCCGTTATGTCCTCCAAAACCGAAGGTATTACTCATGGCCACCTTTACTTTGTGGTCTATTGTTTCTTTTAATACAATGTTCAGGCTCTCGGGGATAATAGGATCAAGGTTCTCTGTATTGATTGTTGGAGGAATGACCTGGTCCCGAATAGAGAGCAGGCAGATGATGGCTTCAATAGCTCCAGCGGCACCAAGTAAATGTCCCGTCATCGATTTTGTCGCACTGATCATCATGTTTGTCTTATTATTTCCCGTTAAAGAAAGCAATGCTTTGATTTCAGAGATATCACCTACATGAGTAGAAGTTGCGTGCATATTCAGGTAATCGACTTCGTTAATAGAGATCCCTGCTTCCTGTAGGGCTAGTTGCATAGCCTTAGCTGCACCAATACCTTCGGGGTGAGTAGAAGTCATGTGATAGGCATCTGAAGTCATGGCAGCCCCGGTTAATTCGCCATAAATATGAGCTCCTCTACTGATAGCATGTTCATAATCTTCCAGAACTAATGCGCCTGCACCTTCAGCCATTACGAAACCATCGCGGTCTACATCAAATGGTCTGGATGCTTGCTCAGGGGCATCATTTTGGGTAGACATCGCTTTCATAGAACTAAAACCACCTACAGACGCCGCAGTAATGGGTGCTTCTGATCCACCGGTTATAATGATTTTTGCTTTTCCCAACCTGATATAGTTATAAGCATCCATTATAGCCGTATTCGATGTAGCACAAGCGGATACGGTAGTATAATTAATGCCCATATAACCGTTGCGGATGGAAATCATACCGGATGACATATTAGCAATTAGTTTAGGAACAAAAAATGGACTAAAACGGGGATGTCCGTCGCCTAAAGCATAGGCTTCAACTTGCTCTTCAAATGTTTCCATTCCTCCTTGTCCTGTTCCCCAAATTACGCCAACATCAAAAGGGTCCATTTTATTCAGGTCAAAACCTGAATCTTTTATGGCCTCATCTGATGCAACGAGGGCATACTGTGTAAAAGGATCAGTCCGCTTTATTTCTGTCCTGTCAAGGAAATCTGCTGCATTAAAATCCTTAAGTTCACATGCAAATTGTGTTCTGAACAGAGAGGGGTCAAAACGTGTAATCCTTGCCGCACCACTTTTTCCAGCGATAATGTTCTCCCAAAAAGTAGCAATATTATTTCCTAAAGGTGTTAGGGCGCCAAGGCCAGTTATCACAACTCTATTTAACATGTATATCTTAATTAATTAAATTCAATATTAGGCAAAGATAGGAATAAAATACCAAATGGTATATTTATTCGAATTTATTGAATGAGGCTATGAATTGCGAATTAAGGACTGTTAAGAAATTGCCAGACGCATTAAGTTTTTGTCCTCTAAATACGGATTTTACGATAATAATTGAGGATTTATTTAAGCCTGTTAATGGGTTTCTAGTTTTTGATATTAGGTACTGATGTGAAGTGTCATGCGGATCTTTTTGTCCATTTATATCTTTGTTTCTTAATCGCACAATACGTTACTATTCATATAACCCTGATAGTAGAGTAATCTAATAAAAATGCAATAAGGATCTAGAATGAGTCCGGTATTGGATAGTTCAAGTTGGACTTACACGTGATTCTTATGCTTTTGTTTTTGCTATGAGTTAAAATCATATATCTTTTAAATTCAACCGTAAAGACCTTTATGATAAAATGATAGCGTATTTTGGAAGAATGTGCCGTATATGAGAAGATTTAGGAAGATTCTGCCTTTCTTTCGTCTTTAAAATTTTTAAATAAGTCCTTTGACCATATAAATTTTAAAGATATGGCTACAATAGACAATAAGGGAATGGTACATGGAACTGCTGGTTCTGTGATCTACCGGGAGTACCGGGGGAAGAACATTATACAGGGCAAGGCAAAAGGATTTAAGCAAACCGAAAAAACTAAAAGGAGCGCTATTGAGTTTGGACTTTCAAGTTCTTCGGCAGCCGTTATAAGAACTGCATTTGAACCGGCTTATTTTTTTAAAGATGGGACAGCAGCTTACAGAAGTACACAACTAGTGTACCGGTCGATCTTAAATAATGTGACAGGAGAGAAGGGAAAAAGGGATTTGCATGACGGAGACCTATCTTTTTTACAGGGATTAAACTTTAATGCGAACAGTAAACTGCATGAAGTTCTGCAGATGAGCCACTCGGTAAGTAAAAACGCAGAAGGTTTGGTTAGTGTTACTTTGGGCTCCTTAGACACTGAAAAGGGGATTAAAAGGCCTATAGCGGTAAGCGGAGCCTACATGAAACATCGCATAAGATTGATGTTGGTTGCTTTTAACTTCAGGGAAGAATATTATGAAAACCTGGGTTTTCGGGATGTGGACTTAGAGGGGTATCAAACTATCGAAGAACAAGTTATTACTTTTAATGAAGCAGTTCCAAAAGACTGTTTGGCACTAGTGAGTATGTCGCTGATGTTTTACTCATTTATGAGCCAAACCAATGAAAGCATTTTGCTAAACAGCGCAGCATTCAGTCCCTGCGCGATCATCGGTACATTTCAATCTGAAAACCCCTCTGATTATCCATTGAAAGAAGTTGAGATGCAACCTTCTCACTACCCAGGTAGAGAAGAGAAGATCAAAGAGATGTTTTACAAAGGGAATGTCCTGATGCTGGGATTGGATTCCTGGTTCGTTAAACTGGCTAAGTTGAATCCCAAAACGATAAAATTAAAACCGGTGATTTCGGATATTTCACCAGGAAAGCGGGTGTCGTTCAAAAAAGGTTGAGGAGGCTTGGTTTATTGTAACAGGCCATTTTAGTTTTTCCATTTCTGAAAGCGCAAAGTATGAATGTCTACTTAACACTCCCGATTTTGGTAATGAAAGAGTATGTTACAGCAGACTCAAAGTACCGGGATTATGGAAAGGTCTGTTATCGCAGTTCATCTTTAAGATCCTGATTTGGTTTATGAACAAATTTTTAGCCATTTTCTGCTTTTATTGTAATTGCTCAACACAGTCTAAAAATATCTTTTTTATTATCTGTTATCGATGGAAATAATATTACCTTTCGAGAAAAATAACCGAATTATGAAAAAAAATATTTTGCTGGCTCTTCTGCTAAGCGGTCTATCTTTCAGCTCCTTTGCACAAGCAAGCAATGAGAAAGTTGTTGAGCTTTTTCAGATTATGAAATCTGATAAAATGATGAGTGGCATGATGGACAACATGATGGCAATAATGGGACAACAAGGTGGCAGTTTGAAAAATAAAGCAGATAACAAGGCATTTACTGAATATATGAACTATGTTACTCAAGAGGGGAAGGTAATGATGAAAAAAATAATGAATGAAGACATGGTGACTTTATATTCCAAATATTTTACAAATGAAGAAATACAATATTATATTGATTTTTATGCTACACCAGCAGGGAAAAAGATGCTTGAAATGACACCTGCAATCCAAAAAGAGTTTATGACTTCATTTATGGCGAATGACATGCCTGCTTTTCAATCAAAATTAAAAACGAAATTGGAAGAATTGCATAACCAGTATCCTGCTTCTAATCCAGCTACTGCTAAAAAATAAATTTAGAAATTAGGCCTCATTTAAAATACTGGATTTACAAACTAAAAACTTCATTGAATTAGCCTAAATTTGATATTCAATGAAATGAATATGTGGTGGATCTATGCCTTACTATCAGCTGTTTTTGCTTCGCTTACCGCCATCTGTGCTAAGATTGGGATAAGCGGAGTCAATTCAGATCTGGCTACAGCCATTCGTACCGTAGTGATTCTTTTTGTGGCTTGGGGTATTGCACTATCAAGGGGAGAACTAAAAGGAATAGCTGACTTATCAAAAACGAATGTATTGTTCCTGATCTTGTCAGGCGTAGCAACAGGACTTTCCTGGATCTTTTATTTCAAAGCATTGCAAATAGGTAAGGTATCGCAAGTAGCACCGGTAGATAAGTTAAGTGTTGCCTTAACCATCGTATTATCTGTGGTCATCTTAAAAGAGGCCCTTACGATAAAAATGGCGGTAGGTGCAATCCTTATAATCGCTGGAACATTAGTGCTTATTTTTTAATCGTTGTTTCCATCCTTATTCTTTTTCCTAAATAAGTGGTACTTCGCTAATTTTCGATACATATAACCCCTTCGTTTCGTCGCTTCCGTTAGAGAGAGCTCATTGCTGAAATAATCACCAAAAACTTTAGGAACAGCAATGCGCTGTGAACTATAGATGCCGGAATGTCCACTAAAAATGTACGCTGTAAAACAGGCTATGGCGAACAATAAAGCATGCTGACCACCAAATAATTCTACGCCCATAAATGTGCAGGCTAATGGCGTATTGGTTGCCCCTGCAAATACAGCAATAAAGCCCAGAGCTGCAAAAAGACTCACAGGTGCATGAAGTATACCAGATAGTGTATTGCCTAACGTTGCGCCAATGTAAAACAGTGGGGTTACTTCTCCACCTTTAAAACCTGTACCCAATGTTATACTGGTGTATATTGTCTTCCATAACCAGCTCCATGTGTCTGATCCACCTGCCTGAAATGCAGAACTTAGGGTAATGGAACCTGGATATTCGGCATCGACACCAAGACTCAGATAATCCGGTTTCCCCATCAATATGGTTAATCCGATAATAACCAGACCTCCAAATACAGGGATCATCCATTTAAATTTGAATACGTTCAAACAGATCGTTTTGATTTCATTCACCATCCCTGCGAAGAGAAAGCTTGCCAGTCCGAATACCGCAGAAGCAATAATAACTTTTCCCATCAATAAGAGATCCGGCCTTATGATATTGGAAAGAAGATAAGGGCTGTCAGGCAAGGCGCCGATATAATAGTGCATATGTGAAACGTGCCATGCACCAACCGTCATATCCCCTACAACCGCACCAATGAGAGCAGGAATCAACGCATCGTACTGAATCCTGCCAATAGTTAATACCTCCATGGCAAAAATAGCTCCGGTTACCGGGGTACCAAATACAGCTCCAAAACCAGCGGCTACACCAGCGGTCAGGATCATGCGCATATCCATTCCTTTTAGTTTAAACCATCGTCCAAATAGAGCTGCAATACTTCCCCCTATCTGAACTGCCGTTCCTTCTCTTCCTGCTGATCCACCAAATAAATGGGTAACGACAGTTGTAATCAGGATGATAGGCGTCATTCTTATAGGAACTCCAGCACCTTCCTGATGGATCTCTTCCATAATCAGGTTATTTCCCTTTTCTGAAGATTTTCCAAAATACTGATAGATAAAGTGAATCAGCAGACCTGCTAAAGGGAGCAAAAAGAGGATCCATTTATGTTCAAATCGAAAATGAATGGCAGTAGTAAGTAACCAAAGAAATAAAGCGACTATGCTTCCTATAATCAGGGCAATGGGTACCACAAACAGGGTCCATCTAACCAGATGTTTTAAGATAGCAAAGTGCTCCTTTAATGATATTGATGTAATAGTAGTCATGCTTGAACGGCTCTGTAAGATGCCTGTATTTGTTTAAAATTGGTTATGGATCTCAGTCATAATTCGAACCATTTCTGCCCTGATCTCTGCGGTTGGTCTTGTAAAGTTGTTATTCATATAGGAGAAAATGAATTTTTTTCCTTTTCGTGTCACCAGGTAGCCGCTTTGATTATGATTATTAGATAAAGATCCGGTTTTTGCCCATACAAAAGCTTTGCCGTTATCTGTTTTGTAAGCGGACTTAAGCGTTCCCGAAACTCCTCCTGCGGGAAGCATGCCCAGGAGCCTGTTTTCATCGCCTACCTTATTCCAGATCTTTTGTAAAAGAGCAACCATCGTGAAGGGCGTAAATAGATCATGCCGGGAGAGTCCGGAGCCATCTGCCCATTGCGGTTCCTGTGGGAGGTCGTTCAAAAAGTTTTTCTTGCTGTATTCAATTACTTTGCCGGTACTTAATGGTCCTGGCAGGGTAGAAGAGCATACCAGTAACAGTTGTTCCGCTATAAAATTATCACTTGGCCACAACATTCTTTTATATACAGAATCAGACAAGCTGCTGTATAGTGTGCTAGCCGTTTCAGGCATATTTACACTAATCAGTTCCAATGGTTTTTTTAAAGTATCCTGCAATAGGGCAAGTGTGAGTTCATCACTTGTTTTCCATGGAATTTCCTGCTTATAATCTGGTGGCACATTTCCTAAAGGATACCGGAAGGTGTTATTCGTCAAATCTCTTTCTACTGTAAATGACTTGGGATGAAAGGAACTGTCGGCTTTTAAATAGATTTTTAAAAAAGAAGGTGAGATTTGAAGTTTTCCCTTTGCATCTGCAGAAAGGACGGCTACATTGTCTTCAATGGGTAAAGCGCCAATTTCTGCTTGATAATAAGCGTCGAAGTCACCATAAGGCCAGCCCATTCCATAGAAATTGCCGGAATAGTTTCCCGAGGAATAATAAAGCTTTTGCTTGCTGTTTTTTAACAGTTCATATACTTTAGTAGATTTCAACGTGGTATGAAGGAAGGATGGGTCACCTGTTCCCCAAAAAATAAGTGAGTCTCCTTTTGTTATATAACGTAATCCGGGAATTGAATCGCCCAACATATTTAGGGCTGTATAAAAAGTAAAAAGCTTTGTATTAGATGCGGGAGTAAAGTATTTATCGCCATTTAAATCATAAACCATCTTCTTTTTTTCTATGTCATATAAGGCAAATCCGGTGAAATGGTCTGCATTGATGGACGAATGGTTAATTAGATTACGAATTTTACTTTTGCTGACCTGCTGAACCCGACAACTTGTAGCTGCCAGAGTGCAGATGAGCAGCATAATAATGATGATTGTTGTTCTTCTATTCATTGATTTATTTGATCTTTGAAGCATTTCTGTAATACTTTCGAAAATTACTCAACATCTTTTGAATTGACTCTATATTTTAAAGGATGATTGATGAATTTTCTCAAATACCTATTAAAATGCTGCATATTCTTTCAATTGATCATGTCTTATATCAGGATAATTACTTTCAGGATCGTTTTTTTAAACATGTAACACTCAAAAATAGAATTACACAAATAAAGGAAGAGGGCATCTTAAAAGTTAAGCAAATTGGTTGTTCTGCACAAAATAGGGAAATATATATGCTTAAAGCCGGTAGAGGGTCAATAAAAGTGCTGTTATGGAGCCAGATGCATGGTGATGAATCCACCGCAACCCTTGCCTTATTTGATCTTTTTAAGTTTTTTCAATCAGAGGATCAGTATCATGCCTTAAGAAAACTAATTTTAGACCATTGCAGCCTTTACTTTGTCCCTATGCTTAATCCGGATGGAGCAGAAGTGTGGCAGCGACGTAATGCACAGGGAATTGATGTTAACCGCGACTTCCTGGCTCAACAAAGTCCGGAGGCACGTGCCTTAGTCAAGTTACAAGAAGAAATACAACCAGATTTTGGTTTTAATCTGCATGATCAGGATAGTTTATGGTCTGTCAGTGGAACTAAAAAGCCTGCAACGATTTCTCTGTTAGCACCACCAGCTGATTCAACCAGTACACCTACACCTTCCATGCTTAAAGCGATTCAAGTCATTTGTGCGATGAATAGGTTACTGCAACAACAAATTCCAGGTGAAGTGGGCCGCTGGAGAGATGAATATGAACCTAGAGCAGTAGGGGAGAGTTTTCAGACAAAAGGAATTGCCACTATACTGATCGAATCAGGAGGAAGTGCTAGTGAAAAGCAAAAGGGGAGAAAGTTAATATTTCAAGCTCTTTTGTATGCTTTTGAAAAGATTGCTTCCACAGCATACCGGAATGAAAATCCTATTGACTATCTACAGATTCCTTTCAATAACAAAGAAATCTTTCATCTGCTCATCAAAAATTGTAAAATAGAAACCGTCAACGGAGTAATTATTGGAGACATAGGGTTGAACTATACCGAGCAATTTTCAACAAAGGAACATCTGTATACGATAGCTGATTTTGGAGACCTTTCTACTTTTAGTGCCTATGAAATAATTGAAGCAGAATCTATAGTTGTCTTATCGCCAATTAGTATTGACAGCAGACCCAATTTAAGAATTAAGCATTCGGATGGGACCTTAACTTATCTTGAGGATGGTGTAATGATAGCGTAATATCCTCATCATTATTTTTATTTAAAAATAATCAATTACGAAGCAACCTTTCTTGAATATCACCCGTGATAGATATAAACGGTTATTAAGTAGGGGATGCTGGATTAATTTTGTGATGGCCTCCTTTAAATCTACGCGGCTCATTTTATCAGAAACGGCAGTAACTAATAAAAAAAACAACTTCAACTTCGTGGTTATACATCGCTTTGGTGACATTGCGGGCACCGATGGGGGAGGCAAAACTCTTTGGGGTTTTGATAACTCATCCGACATTTATATTGGGTTTGAATTTGGTCTGACTAGTAAACTGGATATAGATTTTGGCCGCAGTAAATATGAACAACTGCTGGAAATGGGTCTTAAGTACAGTTTATTGCAACAAACAGTAAATGATGCCATGCCCAAAGCTATAACCCTGGTCGGGAAAACAGGATTAAAACCCTACGAAGTCAGCACAAATGTATTTGACGATTACACCAACCGGCTGAATTACTTTGTACAAGCCGTTATTGCCCGTAAGTTCTCTTCGCGACTTTCCCATTAGTTCGCTTAGCGCAAGCCAATGCAACAGATTCATTTACTGCCGTTCAGGTAGCCTGTACTCATCAGGGAACTTCCATCAATTACAATACGGCTCAGGGAAAATTCATTTGTTCCAACCATTTTAGAGAATTCAGCACTGCTGGTGCTGTTTTAAAAGGCCCTGCTGTAACCGCATTGAAAAATTATACCGTGGCCATTTCAGGCAGTGCATTCACTGTTACCGCATAACGAAACCGGCACAAAGTTTAGGATATTTGTGCCGGTTATCTACGCTGAGTATTTCGTTGATACTATATCTTTAAAACCTCTTTTTTAAAAACTTGATAAATTATTCATGTTCTTTTCATATAATAATAATGATTGTTATATTGCATAGATCTATGAAAAACATTTCAGGAATAGGGAAGTATTCGGAAAAAGAAATGATTTTGGGCCTAAAAGAAGCTAATCATAGCATATTTACGCTCCTTTATTCAAGCTATTTTCCAATGCTTCTGTTAACTGCTGAGAAATATGTGAAGGATATCTTTGTAGCCGAAGAAATTGTTCAGGACGTATTTATTAAAATGTGGGAAAACCCATCCAGTCTTGATTCTATCACTGTATTACGTCCCTACCTTTATCGTTCCGTTGTTAATCAGTCATTGAATTATCTGAGCAGGCAAAAGACAATAGAGAGGCATCATTTTATTATAGCAGAGCAGATGACTGATGCCTATATTCAGGATTTGTATGAAGAGCAAGAGCTTAAAGTAATTATCTTTAAAGAGATTGAGCGTTTGCCTCAACAATGTCGCAGAATTTTTAAAATGAGTCGTTTTGAAGGGCTTAAATACAAAGAGATAGCCGTTGCTTTAAATATATCTGAAAAAACAGTAGAAAATCATATTGTTAATGCCTTAAAAATATTGCGTCCAAGGTTGCTTCAGGAGGCTTCAACTACAACTACACTCTATAATTCAAGTGCCTGCATTGCCATTGCCACACTTTTAGGTTGCTCAGAGTTATTCTTGAATTCAAAGCCCTAATTGAAATATTTCTAATTATAAATCTTTCTTTTTGCTAATAAATATCTTTTTTAATCATTTTGTGCCATATCGTCCATGTTTTAGTTAAAATATGAATAAAATTTACAATTTGACTAGTGGTATAAGGGATAGTTGATTGTCTCTCCTATGAATTTATACTACAAATGCAGGAAAATAAGGAGTTTTTAGAAAAAATAGTTAAACATTTAAACAATCCGGAGGATAAATTACTCCTTGAAGAGATTGAAGCTCAAAAAAATGCCTCTGAAGCTAATCTTGATCTTTATAACCAGATCGTCTATCTCTGGAATCTTGCTCCAGAGGTTCGTAGTTTAAATGCGGTTGATGTTGAACAGGCAACAGCAAGACTTTCACTTCGGTTGAAAAAAGAGAAAAGGTTTAAATATACCTACTGGTTAAGAAATGTAGCAGCAATAGTGCTGCTTTTGGGAGCGGCGTACTGGATCTATTCAGCCTCTTCAAAAGTAATCTATCTGGAAAAAACGGCAAAGAATGGTGTTGATTCCATTACGCTCCAGGACAGTACAAAAATCTATTTATCCGAAGGAAGTTCCATCAAGTATCCCAATAAGCTTAATGAAGCAGTCCGTAAGGTTTATTTACTCAGAGGTGAAGCTTTTTTTAAAGTTACACCCAATAAGACACATCCTTTTGTTGTCGATATTAAGTCATCACGAATTACCGTCCTCGGTACATCTTTTAACATCAGGAATACAGATGGAAAAATTGCGCTTAACGTAAAAACAGGCAAAGTAAAGTTCGAATTAGCCAATGGTTCAAACACTTCGATCCTAATAGCAGGAGAAGGGCTGCTATATGATTTCATAAAGCGAAAAACAATACGTTATCAGGATAAAACTGGAAGTACGTTTGCATGGCTCACTCATGAACTCAACTTTGTTGATGCGCCTCTCTCAGAGGTCTTTAGTAGTCTTGAAAACTACTACCACATTCGCTTTCAGATTCAAGATTCCCTTTCCTCATACAACAAGTTTAATGCCCGTTTTAAAGATAATACTATTGATGAAGTGTTAGCGATCATCAAGGAGACCTATCCGCTAACGATTAACCAAAAGGATAGCATCATCATTATAAAAAACAAATAAATCTTATATAACAATTCATCGATTATGAATGAAACGCTCTACAAAAAAAACAAACACAGATGGAGAACGCTGCTCTTTTTATTTGCCATCGTATTTACAGGAGCAACAGTACACGCAGAAAGAAACCCCAAAGACAATAAGTCAATAACCAGATTAGAGGACTTTATTCATAACCTGGAGAAACAGTACAAAGTGAGTTTTGTATATGATGCCTCTCAGCTAAGTAAGGAAAAGAAGATTAACGTCGATCAAAATGCTGCACCGCTTGAAAAAGCTTTAAGTCAGTTACCTGAAAATGGGATTAGCTATAAAATTATCGAGGATAAGATTATTCTTAAAGCACAGGCGATGACTGCAACATCGAAAGTTATAAGAGTAAGCGGTGTGGTGAAAATTCATACTAAAACCGGTACAGAGACGACTCCCGGTGTTTACATCAGAGAAAAAGGAGCTAAAAATGGAACAGCCTCAGGTATGAATGGTGAATATTCAATCACAGTAGGTGACGGTGCCACACTCGTATTTACAATGATTGGATTTAAGAGTGTTGAAGTTGTTGTAGGAGGTAGATCAACAATTAATGTCACACTTGAAGAGGATGTAAACGCATTAAGTGAAGTCATTGTAACCGGTTATCAAAACATCGACAGGCGTAAGTTTACAGGTGCGGCCACTACCATAAAAGCATCCGAATCAAGGAGAGAAGGAATAAATGATGTCAGCAGAATGCTGGAAGGCCGTGTTGCAGGCGTATCCTTGCAGAATGTGTCTGGTACATTTGGTGCTGCTCCTAAAATCAGGATCAGGGGAGCCACTTCAATTACTGGCGACAATAAGCCACTATGGGTAGTCGATAATGTGATCATTGAAGATGTAATCAATATCTCGAATGAACAACTTTCTACAGGAGACCCTAATACGTTGATTGGTTCTTCCGTTGCTGGATTAAATCCGGATGATATAGAAAGCTTTCAAATTCTGAAAGATGCTGCAGCCACTGCTTTATACGGGGCAAGAGCCATGAATGGGGTAATTGTAATCACCACAAAACGTGGTAAAATAGGCAAACCCCTTGTTTCTTATACTGCCAACTTCTCCAGTTACCTTAAACCTTCATATAACACGTTCGACATCATGAACTCTCATGATCAGATGTCTATCTATGCTGAACTCGATCGTAAAGGTTGGTTAAACTACTCAGATGTATCCAGAAGTGAAAATGGCGGCGTCTTTTTAAAGATGGCTGACCTTATTACACAGTATAATGAATCCGAGGGTGCTTTTGGTCTTCAGAATACAACGGAAGCTAAAAAAGGATTCTTAGAGCGATATGCCAGTGCGAATACAGACTGGTTTGACGTCCTGTTTAAAAACTCATTCATGCAGGAACATTCGCTTAGCGTTTCTTCAGGAACGGAGAAATCGCAGTTATACGTCTCCACCAGTTATCTGCAGGATAATGGATGGACCATAGGTGATCATGTAAAGCGGTTTACGGGAAACGTACGTGCAGACTTTAATGTATCGGATAAGATTTCCTTTGGATTGATCACACAGGGTTCTATCCGCGATCAGCGGGCTCCCGGATCTGTAGGAAGGGTAAGTAATGCCGTAACCGGTAAGTACGATCGCGATTTTGATATCAATCCTTTCAGTTATGCTATTAATACCAGTCGTACCATGACTCCTTATGATGAGAACGGTAACCTGGAATATTTTCAACGCAATTATGCTCCCTTTAATATTATCAATGAGCTTGATAATAATACACTTGATCTCTCGATGATTGATTTAAAGCTGCAGGGAGATTTTAGCTATAAGATCTTTAAGGGATTTAAGTATAATCTGCTTGGTGCGGTGAGATATGCCAAAACTGATCAGGATCACGAGGTAAGGGAGAACTCAAATATGCCTATGGCTTATCGTGCAGCAGGCGATGCCACAATCAGGGAAAGAAACAGGTTCTTATATCGGGATCCTAATAATCCGGAAGCTGAGCCTGTTGTGGTTCTGCCTTATGGTGGATTCTATAATACCAATCAGGACAATCTGACCAGTTATCTGTTAAGGAACTCCCTGGAATGGGGAACGACTATCAATTCTCTGCATTCCATCAGACTCCTTGGTGTTCAGGAAATGCGTTATGCTGACCGTCAGAATAAAAACTTCGATGGATATGGCTATCAATTTGACAAGGGAGGGATTCCTTTCATTGACCCCAATATCATTAAAAAAGGGGTAGAAAACAGTTTGTCCTATTATGGAGCACAAAAGTACTTTGATCGCTTCCTGGCTTATATGGCAAATGCGTCTTACTCTTATGATAATAAATATAATTTCAGCACTACGCTACGTTATGACGGCTCTAACTTAATGGGTGAAGACCGGTCAGCACGTTGGCTTCCAACATGGAATGTCAGTGGCTCATGGAATGTAGATGGCGAGGAATTTATGAAGAAGCAAAGTATGATCAACAGGTTAACCATAAGATCTTCGTACGGCTTAACAGCAAATTTAGGTAATGCCAAAAATTCCAGTCTTCTGCTGAAAAACAGTATATCCCTAAGGCCATATTTGACTGATCAGGAATCTATTATTTCCATTGATCAGCTGCAGAACTCAGAGCTTACCTGGGAAAAACAATATAAGTTCAATGCCGGGTTTGATATCGCCTTTTTTGATGAAAGGCTGACCCTTACGGCTGACTATTACAATCACCAGAGCTTTGACCTGATCAGCCCAATCCGTACATCTGCAATTGGTGGTCAGTATGAAAAAAGTGCAAACTACGCTGATATGAAATCGAATGGTGTAGAAGTAACATTGGGTGGTGGCATTATCAAGAAAAAAGAACTGGACCTGCGTACACAAGTTACATTCGGATACAATAAAGGAGTGATTACCAATCTGAAAAATAATCCGCAAATCTGGGATATGGTTACTGCTGATGGAGGACCTAAAGAAGGGTATCCGTACCGCGGACTATTCTCCATCCAGTTTGTTGGATTAAATCCAGCAGACGGATCACCAACATTTATTAACGAAAAGGGTGAGGAGAGTAATAATGTATATCTGCAAAGTGATCAGACCCAATACCTGAAATATGAAGGAGCTATTGATCCAACCGTAAATGGAGGTTGGTTTAACTCCATCCGCTTTAAAAATGTATCACTATCCGCATTAATCACCTTTAGTGCCGGGAACAAGATCAGACTGGCCTCTGCTTTTAAAAGTAGTTTATATAATGATCAGCCAAGTTACAACGACCTTGATGCCATGCCCAAAGCATTTCTGAACAGATGGATGTTGCCTGGAGATGAAGCAATAACCAATGTGCCCTCTATTCTGGATGTAACCACTCAATACCGGTTACAAAGTGCCTACCCATATAATAACTACAATTATTCGACAGAACGCGTTGCAGATGGAGGATTCGTACGAATGAAACAGGTCTCTTTATCTTATCTGTTGCCACAAAAGCAGATGAGTAAGATCGGGTTTAATAATGCCTCCGTAAGTGTAGTAGGGAATAACCTGTTCCTGATCTATTCAGATTCACAATTGAACGGACAAGATCCAGAGTTCTATGGAGCAGGAGGTGTTGCTTTACCCATGCCGCGTCAGTTTACTCTTTCTTTAAAAGTAGGTATTTAAATAGTACATCATGAACAAGACATTACGATATATCTCTTTATGCATGCTGATCATTTTATCAGGATGTGAAAAATACCTGGAGCAAACTCCAGATCAACGAAGCACTTTAAATACGACGGAAAAGATTTCCGAACTTCTTGCTACTGCCTACCCTAAAGGGGACTATATCACCTTTGCAGAATCTATATCAGACAACGCAGGTGATAAAGGTGGCGGAATGGTAGATGTAAAAAATCAGAGCCCTTACCTGTTTAATGATGTGCAAAGCAAAGAAGAAGGATCCCCTGATTATTATTGGAACGCCTGTTATGCAGCCATCGCAGCATCTAATGAAGCATTGCATGCACTCGACCTTTTACCCGAGGAAGCGGCAACGGCCAATTTAAGAGGTGAGGCATTAGTAGCCCGCGCTTATGCTCATTTTATGTTGGTTACCTTTTTCTCTAAAGCATATAACCAGGCTACCGCATCTTCTGACCCTGGCATTCCTTATGTGACTAGTCCCGAACATGTAGTTACCGCCAAGTATGAAAGAAAGACAGTGCAATATGTATATGAGATGATTGAAAAGGACTTAACAGAAGGTCTGCCTTTAATCAAGGATTCCTATTATAAAATTCCGAAGTTTCATTTTAATAGCATAGCTGCCAATGCATTCGCTACTCGTTTTTATCTCTTTAAGAAAGATTATGCCAAAGTACTGACCTATGCTAATGCCGCCTTCCCTACTGGAACTATTGCAGCCAATTTGAGGCCTATTAATAGTACTTACCTGGCGTTGACTTATTATGAACTCCAATCTACCTATACCCAGTCTACCGAAAATGCCAATCTCTTACTCGTGGAAACACCATCTTATTGGGGAAGGAATTTTGCCTCTTATCGTTATGGCCTTTCTGTTTCTGTATTAACAGACGCTTTGGGAATTAAAAATCCGGTTAGAACTGGTCTGGCTTACCAGGTGTATGGAGGAACAGAATTCGTTTACAATATTCCAAAGTTTTATGAACATTTTGTAAGAGAAGATGCCAACTCTCAAATCGGGGATGCTTACAATATGGTGCCTTTATTTACTTCAGAAGAAGTACTGTTTAATCAAGCGGAAGCCTACGTAGAATTAGGGAATTACCAGGAAGCGGTAAATCTCGTTAATGTCTTTTTGAGTACACGAATAGAGGATTATGATCCTGGATCAGATGAACTTACTACATCTAAAGCACTCACCTATTACAATAGCTTAGATATTAAGACGGCTTTGATTCAAACGATCCTTAATTTTAAAAGGGGTGAATTTATGCATGAAGGATTAAGATGGTTCGATATGCTGAGGCATAATATTCCTGTATCGCATAATATTCTGGGTACCACTACCCCAATAATTCTTGGTGCTAATGATCCGCGCCGCGTATTCCAGATTCCACAGGAAGCAGCACAGGCAGGAATTGAACTTAACCCAAGATAACCATACACCGGCTTATGATCCCGAATATGTATTTATCCTCAAAAAAATTAAAACGATGAAAAAGAAACAACTCTATATAATACTCCTTGCATTCATTGCCAGCTTTGCCTCCTGTACCAAAGAGGAAGACCTGACAGGTGATATCGTAGGACTTGGAGGCGAGACCTGGGTTAAAGGCCCTCTGGATGACTGGTTGTCGACCAACTACGTACAACCTTACAACATTGATGTAAAATATCGCTTTGACCGGTTTGAACTTGATCAGGATAAAAATCTGGTGCCCGTTATGGAGAACAAAGTAATACCCCTGATGAACGCGGTAAAGAAGGTTTGGATCGATCCATATACAAAGGAGGCCGGTGATGCTTTCATTAAGAAATATGCTCCTAAACAGTTTGTGCTTGTTGGAAGTCCTTCCTTTAATGCCAACAATACCATTACTCTAGGAACAGCAGAAGGTGGTAGGAAGATCGTCCTCTATAAGGTAAATGCTTTCGAATATAATAATGTCGCTGAAGTGAAACAACAGTTGCACACCATTCATCATGAGTTTGCACACATCCTTCATCAAACTATCCTCTATCCGGTTGCCTATAAAAATATATCCGTAGGAAAATATTCGGTCACCTGGTTTAATTATTCTGATGCTGAAGCAAATGAATTAGGCTTTGTGACTAGTTATGCACGATCTGGTCCTGATGAAGATTTTGTAGAAATGATTTCCACTATGCTGATCGAAGGTCGCGATGGTTTTGATGAAATCGTAGCCAGCTCACCAGTAGCTGTACAGCCTATTTTAAGACAAAAAGAACAAATAGTGGTCAAGTACTTCAAAGATTCATGGAAAATTGACTTCTATAAACTTCAAACGGATGTTCAAACAGAGCTTGCTCAAGTAATCACCCAATAAAAAAGATCAACATGAAAAAGACATACTTATATATGCTGTTTCTTGTCCTTGTGCTCGCTTCGTGCAAAAAGGATGATAATAAATCAGTCTTTGGGGAAAACCCTGACGAACGGTTGAATAAAGCCATGACTGCTTATAGCGAAGAACTCACGGGTGCAGAAAATGGCTGGAAGGCATTTTTATATACCAATGGTGAGGAAGCTTACAGCTTTATGTTTCAGTTCAACACCAGTAACCGGGTGAAGATGTATGCCGATTTAGGTGATGAGTCATCTACTGTCATTGCGGAAAGCTCTTATAGGTTAAAAGCGGTACAAAAACCTTCCATTTTATTTGATACCTATTCCTATCTCCACTTGCTAGCAGACCCCGATCCAGATATACTGGGAGGGGATGCAGGTTATGGACGGTATTCCGATTTTGAGTTTTCTATTGATTCCGTAAGCACCGATACCATCAAGCTTACCGGGAATAATTTAGGGAGCAAGCTCATAATGGTAAGGGCTACTAAGGCCGAAGCTGATGCTTACAAGGCAGGTGCTCTACTTCAAATGCACATAAACGCTGAAACCTATACTGAAGGAACACCGTTCAGTTTTGTGCAGATTGGGAATATAAAATACGAAACCATTATCTCTCCTGAAAATAAAGCACTGGCCCTAATCTACTCTGAAAATAATGAAGATAAAATAGTCAGGTCAGCTTTCAGCTTCACTACCTATGGAATTCATTTTGCCATTCCATTGGTCTTGGGTAGCGTAACTATTGATGAATTGATCTGGGATGATGAATCTAAAAGTTATTATGCCTTATCAGGTAGTACCCGGATTCCGGTACAAGCATCAACTGCTCCTACTGCTCCTTTGAGTGCGCTGCTGGGACTAGTATATGCTGATGTAGTCGTACCCCAGGGTACAGGTACCAATCCGCTTCCGGGAACGTCCCCTTTATTTGTAACTGAATACAATAGAAGCAGGCTTGCTATTCTTAACGGGCGCTATCGTTTAACAATGAAGGATATGACGTTTAGTTTTAACAGTACGGCTAAAGCAATGCGAATCACTCTGGTTATTGCTCAGGGTGCAAATAACTTCCTTGCAACATTTGATTATTCCTACACTAAATCTTCAGCAGGATTATTCCAGTTTACAAGGCTCTCCTCAAATAGCAATGCCTCATTAATTGAAGTAGAGATGGCTGCTATACTAAAATATATAGAGACGGATGGTTTTAAAGTGGATTACTATAATTCGGGTACTTCCTTACTTGGCCAGCTGACAAGTCAGCAACGTCCACTATTTTTCTTTACCGGGAATCTTGAATAATCCATAAACGTCAAATCATGATCAAGAATATAATATATATAGGTTTATTGAGCATATTATTTTGCTCCTGTAAGAAGAGTGAAGATCTGGCTTTTGAAGTAGAGAAGTCATTTGTGGATCCCGCGGAACAACTAGCAGCCTTCAAAACTACCCTTTCTTCTTCACCTGAGGGCTGGACGACACTTCTTAAAACTAAAGATGGTATTATAAGTGGGTTCATCAAGCTGGATACCGTTGCCAAAGAGGCTACTCTTTACATGGATCTGGATGATGAAACCCTTACTACACCTTCGAAAAGTAAATTTTCTATGCAAACTACACAGGTTACCAATCCCACCCTTTCGTTTGAAGAAGGTTCCCAGCTGGATAGTCTGGAAAAGGCTGGAGTTGATAAAGAATTCGCCTACCAGTACAGCAAGGGTGATACGATAATGCTGCTTGGAAATCGGTATAGTAACGAGTTAAAGCTGATTAAAGCCTCTGCACCTACGGCATTGGTATTTACATCCGGACAAATGGCTGGGATTAAAAGTAACATCTCAGATTATTTATACTCCACGGTGTATATGGTCCTCAAAAAAGATGCAGCTACCACTACTCAGATTTCAATCAATCCGATCAGTAAGGCATATACCTCTAATTCGCTCAATACTACTAAGGGAATTAAATTCTCAACATCTGATTATACCTATACCTCAAGGGGGATCTATTTTCGCAACCCGATCCTCATCAATGATAAAGCAGTTTATGAGGTACTTTGGGATGCGCAGGGAGAAAAATTATATGTGGAAATAGATGGTGCACGACTGGATATTCAGCTCTCGGATATCCCAGTCATTGCACCTCAATATTTATTAGGTACTGTTGGCTACTTCCAGTATTCGTTAGGGTCTCCCTACTTTATTGATCTTCCAGGTTGGTCTCCCGCCTTTACTGAGTTATGGCTAACCGCAGATGATGGATTATACGAATCAGGTTTTAATCTGTATTCAGTAGAGTTCAATATGAACGATGCGGATAAAACTATGGACCTGAAGGTTTATTTCTATAATCTTTCTCTCACATCGGTCTATCAGGGAACTTACCGTTATTCGTATACTAAATCGGCCAATGGCACTTTTAAATTTACGCAACTGCCTACCAACACAGAGACTAATACCGGTGGAAATGCAGATTATATATCTGCAGAAATGCAGCCAATCACCGATCTTATTCAAACTGGCTCCTATACCTTGAATTACTATGATACAGCTACTGGGGCTTTAGGACAATTCAAAAGTGTAGAAACCCCATCAATCTATTTTACAGGGATATTTGGAAGTTACTCAGAATAAAGATATTTTTCGCAGTAAACAAAAAGGCGCTTCAAATTATTGAGGCGCCTTTTTGTTTACTGGAGCTAAATAACTAGTTTATTATTACTCATTACCACAAAATTTAAAATTTTAATTATAACATTGCACTTATAGCAATGAATGCGGCGAATAATAATGGGGTGTAAATTTTATCACAGAAGTGGAAAACTGGTGATTTTTCTAATTCTTCTTTTACCGATTGCAAATAGTTTTGCACAATCACCTTGGAAATTAAGCACAGAAAAGGACGGAATACGGGTATTCTCCCGTACAGTTCCCGACTCAAAAGTCAAAGCACTTAAAGTCGAATGCGTGTTAAAAACGACTCTTTCACAACTAGTCACTTTACTTTTAGATGTCAACGAAACGGATCAATGGGTATATCATACCAAGACTTGTGTTTTAGTACGTAAAGTTTCACCTTCAGATATTTATTACTACGCAGAAGTTAGTTTGCCATGGCCTATGGAAAACCGCGATTTTGTTGCTCATATTCGTGTCTTCCAAAATTCTCAAACAAAGATTGTCACAGTTGATGCTCCGGCAGTATCCGGTATAATACCTATTAAAAAGGGAATTGTACGAATCAGTCACTCGAAGGGGTTCTGGAAAATTATACCTCTAGACCAGAACCTGGTTAAGCTTGAATATACCCTGCAGGTAGATCCCGGAGGAGTTATTCCCGCCTGGATAGTAAATACCTTTGCCGCTCAGGGACCACTTGAAAGTTTCCGGAATATGAAAGAGCAATTAACGCATCCAAGATATCGAAATGCCACTCTTCCTTTTATTGTGAATTGGTAATATTGAATTGCAAATAAAGTAGAAAATATTCTTTGAATAATTTCGTCTGATAATACGTTTTTCCTTAATTATTTAGGAGATACTTAATGAAAGTAAGTTTCTGCCTATATTTGTTTAAATAACGAACTTGTTAAATAGAAAAAGATGAGAGTTTTATTAGACATTAAAGACGATAAAGCATTGCACCTATTGGAAGTGCTGAAAGGTTTATCTTATGTGAAAGCCAAAACGATTTCTAATGAAAAAGCGGTGTTGATGGAAGACATAAAGGAAGCTGTTGACGAACTTATCTTAATTCGTCAAGGTAAACTAAAAGGCATCCCTGCAAAGCAATTATTAGATGAGTTATGATATTATAGCTGTTCCTTCTTTTAGAAAAGAACTTAAAAAACTGGCTAAAAAATACCATTCTCTAAAATCTGATTTAACTATTTTATTTGAGATTTTAGAAAAAGATCCAACCCATGGCATTGCATAGGGTAATAACTGCTATAAAATACGCATTGCAATTGCTTCTAAAAACA
This sequence comes from Arcticibacter svalbardensis MN12-7, assembly GCF_000403135.1. Lineage (GTDB taxonomy): Bacteria > Bacteroidota > Bacteroidia > Sphingobacteriales > Sphingobacteriaceae > Arcticibacter > Arcticibacter svalbardensis. The sequence continues at coordinate 6,040 of NZ_AQPN01000049.1, read as the reverse complement.
AGGGAAAGTCTGGCGGTGCAAGGTTAATAACCAATTTTGTTGTTTCTGAAAGTACAGTCTTCCTTATTTCTATTTATGATAAGTCCGAAAAAGAAAATTTATCCCCTAAAGAATTGCAAGAATTACTAAAAGCAATTCCACAATAGCTAAAAGCAATTACAACTGATAAGCATTTATACCGCCCCTGCAAACTGCAATATAAAAGCAGTTCCCTGATCTTTAGCCGATTGCGCCTGGATGTTTCCTTTATGCAACAGCATAATTTGCTTGCATAAACTTAATCCAATGCCACTGCCTGTTTTTCGGGTACTAAAAAAAGGAATAAAGATTTTGTCCAGTAGTTCCAAAGGAATCCCTGAACCATTGTCTGTCACTTTTACAAGCGTTTTATTTTTCAGTATTTCAGCCGAAAGGGTTATACGGGGCTGCTCACTATCTTTCACGGCTTCTATCGCATTGACCAGCAAGTTAATCATCACCTGCTCAATCAGGTGAACATCCGCTTCCACCGTTAAACCCGGATCTCGAAGTATAATCTCCAACTCAATCCTTTTTTTTTCAAGTGTAGGACGCATCAGATTATTCAGGTCCTCAAACAAGTTGCGCAGCCTTATTTTGGTTACATCAGGTTTGGTAATCTTATTCAGGTTTCGATAACTTTCGGTGAACTTTAGCAAACCATCACTGCGTTTTTTTATCGTGTCAATCCCAAGTTCAATATCATCCAACTCTTCGCTAAGCGTACTGTTAACTAAATCAGGACTCTGTAATCGCTTTTTAAGTGTATCGGCAAGCGAAGAAATAGGGGCTACCGAATTCATGATCTCATGCGTCATCACATTCAGCAACTTCTGCCATGCTTTTGATTCTGTCTCGTCAATAGCCTCACTTACATTCTGAAAAGCGATCAGTTTATTCACCTGCTGATCCGTCCGCATGATACTGGCCGAGACCAGGATCTTGATAACCTGCTGGTTGCGAGTCAGGCTGATTACATTACTTTCTCCCGGTTTAAGTTGAATGATCTCCTTATAAAATGCCGCCTCCCGCTTCTCCAGAGAATGGATCGTTTTAATATAAGGGATATCAAGCAGTCTTTTAAACGATTCATTTACCCAACTGACCGCTCCTGATTCCATCTCGTACGACAAAATTCCTGTGTCAACTAGTTCCAAAATCTTTTGCAGATACTGATATTGAGTTTCCCTTTCCCTACTAATCGACTTAAAGGTTGTGTTAATATCATTAAACCCCTGTCGGATTAACTTAAGTTCCGCAGGTGCTTTTCGTACATCAAAATGACGTGAGAAATCCCGATAGCGTACGGTTTCTATAAATTGCCTTACCTCCTCCAGAATTCGCCGCTGCAAGCGGATCATGTCAACTACCAGATACCCCACCAGAGGCAGTGTAATCAGCAGAAACAGGTACATCCCTTTTATTAAGGCCAAAGAAGTGGCCGTTAATGCGACCAATAGCAGGGCAACCCGCAGCACCAGTCGCCATTCATATTTTTTAAATATCATACTTGCTCAGTCTGCGATAGAGTGCTGTACGTGTTAATCCAAGTTCTTTTGCCGCCTTTGTGATGTTTCCACTATGCTTATCTATTACTCTTAAAATAGCATTCTTCTCCATTGCGCTAAGAGGTACATTATCCTGATCTATACTTACCGGTTGGCTTTCCAGTATCGAAAATAGGAGGTCTTCTGCTTTAATAATAGGTTCATCAGCCATAATAACCGCTCTTTCAATCGCATATTGAAGTTCACGCACATTACCGGGATATGCATACGCCATTAGCTTTTGCAAAGCTGCCGAATCAAATTCTACAGCAGGCTTCATATATTTGTCCGCATATAAATTGGCAAAATGCTGTGCCAGAACCGCTATGTCTTCCTTTCGTTTGCGGAGCGGAGGCATGGTGATTTCTACTGTATTGATCCGGTAGATTAAATCTTTCCTGAACCTCGTTTCGTTTGCCAGTTCATGAATAGGTAAGTTGGTTGCACAGATCAGCCGGATGTCAATATCAACTGCTTTATTCGTACCCAGTCTGGTAACTTGTCTGTTTTGTAATACTGTCAATAATTTAGCCTGTTGCTGCAGGGAGATATTACCAATTTCATCTAAAAATAAAGTGCCTCCTTGAGCCTCCTCAAACCGTCCCTGACGATCTTCACGGGCATCGGTAAAGGCGCCTTTTTTATGTCCGAATAACTCACTTTCAAACAGTGTATCGGTTAGTGCTCCCACATCCACTTTTATGAAAGGAAACTTTGCTCTTAAAGATTGTTCATGTATAGCTTTCGCCATCAGGTCTTTACCTGTTCCATTTTCACCCAGTAGCAATATGTTCGCGTCAGTAGGCGCAATTTTTTTTACTTTATGAAAAATATCCAGCATCACATCCGACTCCCCAAGAATAAAAGTTGTGCCAGCTTTTCCTTTTAGAGCAACACTGGTACTTTTGACTCCTTCTCTTTTATCCAGCAGGTCTTTAATGGTATCAATCAGCTTTTCATTATGCCAGGGTTTGACTATAAAGTCATTTGCTCCTTCTTTTAGAGATCGTACGGCGATATCGATATCGCCATAAGCCGTTATCATGACCACACAGGCTGTAGGCTTCCATTCTTTTATTTTACGTAACCAATAAATTCCCTCATTTCCTGTGTTGATGGCGCTGTTATAATTCATGTCAAGAAATATCAGATCAACTGCGTTACGCTGGAGTAAAACATGCAGGTTTTCCGGATTCTTTTCTGTTATTATTTCGTGCACTTCTTTTTTAAGCAAAAGTTTAACGGCGGTAAGAACATCCGGATCGTCGTCAACTATTAATACATTCGCTTTTTTAAGAATCATGATCGAGTTTAGCTTTTACTTGTGATAAATATATAATTATATATCGAAGTTTTTAAAAAGGCATCATTTGCTTTGCTCAAATATGTTTAATCCATTGACCTATTGTCAAGCTATTCCAAACGCTTGTTGCAGTCGGAGCACAATGTAGTTTGCAATCTTATTTTGACCTGTAACCTAGCCGGTAATTGCAGGTTATTAGGTATGTAAATCAACATTTTATGTGCATAAACGCCATTAGTCTATAGGAACTCTATCAATAAAAACCACTGTATCATTACCGTACACCTGTTGTAACGGAAGCGTACGCTCTATCTATTTAGTACTATTTAATTTGTTGAAAATCAGCAATTTAAATCATGGCATACCTTTGTGTAGCTCTTAATGGAAATAGCGAATAAACAGTGGACAGAGTCATTGAAAAAAAGAAGTGGAACGTTAAAAGGGTACTGACTATAGCCGGTATCACAGGTTTGGTGGTATTACTCGGTGGAAGTATTTATTTTAGTTCTGGCAAAAGTAAGCTGAATGTGGATGTAGAACGAATCACCATCAGTGAAATAGCAAAAGGCGACTTTCAGGAGTTTATTCCTGTTAACGGGATCGTTATGCCTTTAACGACGATCTACCTGGATGCGATAGAAGGCGGCCGGGTGGATCGTAAATTTGTAGAAGATGGTGCGGAAATGAAAAAGGGCGATCCGATTCTGCAGCTGGCTAATACCGATCTGGAATTAAGTCTGGCAAACCAGCAAACCCAGGTATTTAATGTGTTAACGCAAATGCAGATTTCCCGTGATCAGGCTCAACAGAATACCATTTCCAAACTGAATCAAATGGCTGACGTGGACAATGGTCTGAAGGAAGCGGATCGGGTTTATAAACTGAATAAACACTTGTTTGAGCAAAAAGCAATCGGGCTACAAGAGTTTAAGTCTTCTGAAAACGCCTACCAATACCAGGTTCGCCGCATGAAATTGGCCATGCAGATCTTAAAGCAGGATACCCTGTCTACCCGAAAACAATTGGATCAATCTAATGAATCGTATTCAAATATGAAATCTACTCTGGCATTGATGCGCAAAAAGGTGGGCGATCTTATTGTCAGGGCTCCTGTTGATGGTCAGCTTACTTCCATGGATGCCGAAGTAGGACAGAATAAAAATAAAGGGGAACGGCTGGGGCAAATTGATGTTTTATCAGGCTACAAAGTCAAGGTAGACATTGACGAACATTATCTTCCTCGGATTTACAACGGATTGGCTGGTGATTTTTCTTTCGCCGACAAGACCTATAAGTTAACAATCAAAAAGGTGTATACCCAGGTTACTAGTGGACGCTTTCAGGTGGACATGGCCTTTCAAGGGAAAGTGCCGGCAGGAATTCGCCGCGGACAAACGCTCCAGATCAGGCTTGCCCTGAGTGATGAAACCAAGGCTGTATTGGTGCCCAAAGGTGGTTTCTACCAGCAAACTGGCGGGAACTGGATTTTTAAGGTAAGTGAAGACGGCAAAAAAGCATACCGAACTGACATTCAACTTGGCAGGCAGAATCCGGAATACTACGAAGTGATGCAAGGGTTGAAACCTGGCGATAAGGTACTGACTTCAAGTTATGAAACGTATGGTGACATGCAGGAACTGATATTAAAAAAATAAGCTATAGATTATGATAAAGATTACTGATCTCGAAAAATTTTATCGCACTGAAGAAGTAGAAACTATTGCCTTGAATAAGTTATCTCTCGAGATAAATACCGGAGAGTTTGTAGCCATTATGGGGCCTTCGGGTTGTGGTAAATCTACATTGCTCAATATATTGGGGATGCTTGATGATGCTGATGGTGGAAGTTACCTATTCAATGGCGCTGAGATTGCACATTATACGGAGCGTAAACGTGCCCATCTGCGTAAACATAACCTTGGGTTTGTGTTTCAGAGTTTCAACCTGATTGATGAGCTGACGGTATTTGAAAATGTCGAGCTTCCATTGATCTATACCAAAGTACCAGTCAAAGAGAGGTTGGCCAGGGTGGAAGCGGTGCTGGAAAAGATGCAGATCATGCATAGGAGGAACCATTACCCGCAGCAGTTATCCGGGGGACAGCAACAGCGCGTTGCCATAGCTCGTGCAGTGGTGAACAATCCTAAACTCATTTTGGCAGATGAGCCTACAGGTAATCTGGATAGCAGCAATGGCAATGAAGTAATGGAGCTATTAACGGACCTCAATGAGCAGGGTACTACCATTATCATGGTTACACACTCCGAACATGATGCCCGGTATAGTCACCGCATTATACGTTTGCTGGATGGTCAGACTGTATTAGAAAATATCCTGATTTAAAATTTACTAATATGTGGAAGAGTTACCTCACCTCAGCTTTCCGGAGCCTTAAAAATAACAGGGGTTTTGCTGCGATTAATATTTTGGGGCTAGCTTTAGGCCTAACTGCCTTTTTGCTGATCGTGTTTTACGTCAGTGATGAGTTGAGCTATGATCGGTTTAATACAAAAGCAGATCGGATCTATCGTGTAAATGAGGATCTTAAATTTGGCAACAATGAGGTGCTTTACGCTGTGGTCATGTCTCCACTGGCGCAAGCTTTGAAGGATGATTTCCCGGAAGTAGAAGATGCGGTACGTCTTAGAAATGCCTGGTCGGCGCGTATAAAAAAAGGAAATGTTACCATCCGGGAAAATAAGTTAGTATACGCTGATCCGTCCCTTTTTCAGGTATTTACTTTGCCGATGATTGAAGGAAACCCGCTTAACGCATTAAAGGAGCCCAATACGGTAGTCCTCACAGAGTCGACAGCCAGAAAGTATTTCAATAGTACCCAGGTGCTTGGTCGTACTTTACTGCTCGATGATCACCTCAATTATAAAGTAACAGGTGTAATTAGCGACCTGCCTAAAACCTCTCATTTTAACTTCGATTTTTTTCTTTCCATGTCCTCTCTGCCGGAAAGCAGAGAAAATAAATGGTTAAGAAGTAACTTTAATACCTATGTGTTATTAAAAGAGGGAGCTGATGTGCAGCAATTTGAAGGTGCCTTAAACGGTTTTTTGCAACGACATAGCGGTGCGGAAGTGCAGGCCGAATTAAAGACGACTTATTCGGCTTTTGAGAAAAGTGGGAACTACTTCAGGATTAATTTGATACCTCTTAAGGA
>NZ_AQPN01000048.1 GCF_000403135.1 Arcticibacter svalbardensis MN12-7 | reverse complement strand
GCCCATCAAATCAAATGCGCCAACTAAAAATTACTAATCCCGGTTTTACCGGACAACAATATAATTGAATCAGATAAAAACTATGACTTTTTTATTAAATATTATTATAAATTAATGGATAATTTTATGGTTTCTTCTAATTATAAAAAATGACCCGTACAGTAGCCTACTTAAGAGTATCAACAATAGATCAATACCTAGAAAAGAACAAAGCTGATATCCTGCACCTAGCCAATGACAAAGGTTTAAGCAGAGTAGAATTTATTAAAAAAAAATTTAGGAAAAGTTTCCTGGAAAAATCGAAAAATCGGACCGCTTCTTAATGAGCTGAAAAAGGTGATATCATTTTACTCAGCGAATTTTCCCGACTTGGGCGAAGTATGCTTGAGTGTATGGAGATTATTTATATGGCAGTTGAAAAGGGTATAAAAATATATACAGTAAAAGGGTAGATGTCTTTCGACCGGAAATTGAAGCACTGCTTATTAATGGTTCTTCACAGAAGTTCATTGCTTTACGCTTCAAAGTGACCGAACCTACTCTATGCAATTGGATGAAGAAAAATAATATTACAAAATATTCGCTTTCATAATATCTGTAGATTGTAGTTTACACAACATAAAAATCCAGTTGATAGTTACTAACCTAAATTTGGTATGATAGTTTAATTTATGACTACTAAAAATAATAATAAGCCTAACAAAGATGGACCTTCACTAGAAAGGTGGGTCAAACTTTATACCCACTACTTATATAATTGGGCTCTATTTAAGACTTCCGATAAACAAGTAGCAGAAGATCTTCTACAAGATACTTTTTTGGCTGCATATCAACAGCTAACTGCATTCAATGGTGATAGTAACCCAAAAACCTGGCTTTTGGCCATTCTTAACAATAAAATTAAAGGTTATTATCGTGCCAGGTGTAAAGATGTTGGCTATAATGCACACTCCAAAATAGAAGATGGCCAAATGTTTGCGAAATTCTTTGATGACAATGACCGATGGAAGAAAGAAGAAAAACCATCATTCTGGAAAGTTGATCAAACACATTTACTGGATGATCCCGAGTTTAACAAAACGCTGGACTCTTGCATGGAAAGTTTACCTGAACAGTGGAGGTTTGCTATGAACCTCAAATATATAGAGGAAAAAAAAGGCGCATTAATCTGTCAGGAATTGGATATTTCTCCAACTAATTTTTGGCAGATCCTTCACAGAGCAAAATTGCAATTGAGAAAATGCCTTGAAATGAAATGGTTTAAAGCCTAGATAATGAATAAACTAATGAACTGGATGATGTTGTCTTGTAAAAAGGCAACTGAACTAATTGAAAAAAAAGCCTTGTTCGATTTATCAGCAAAGGAAAAAATAATGCTGAAGCTTCACACTTCTATGTGCGATGGCTGTTCCGCTTATCAAACACAAAGTTTGCTGATAGATGAATTGCTTCAGCATCACATTACCAATTTTTCATCTAATGATAATAAAATGGAAAATTTAGAAAATCGTATAATCTCCAAACTCAGAGAAAATAATCTATAATACCTCACGTCTAAAATAAACAGAAAAATGAAGCCAATGTGGCCTTCCATTTCATAACTGAGTAATTTTAGAACTCCTAAAAATATAGGATTCTCATATTAAAGAGCCTTGTTTTTATGCTGAAAGTTTTTTATGCCGAAGCGCTTTATCAATTGTCAAAAAATCCTTTTTCAAGTGGTTTTGATAACTGTTCTACAGATTCAAATAATAGATTTCCTGCTCTCTTATAGATATTGGAGCTATATTGTTTTAATGTTCTGGCAACCTGTCAGGTCTTTATTATACAATAAATTCATACTCATTTATGCACTGTGTAAAAATAAAATAAAAAAAGTGTCAGGTTATCTATAAAACAGCAACTACTCTCATAAATTAATCAAGTTACTTAATATTAAATTATGAAAAAGTTAGTTATTGCAACAATGCTGTTTATGGGAATAGCAATCACGGGTTTTGCCCAATCTACTAAAGTTATTGCTTTAGTCAACAAAGCGACTTGGTGCCATGTTTGCCAGGAGAATGGTCCACGTTTTGAAAAACACATTATGCCTATGGCCATGCAGAATAAGGATGTTCAGATTGTAATGAATGACCTTTCTGATGCAAAGACCAAGGCTGCCTCATTACCAATGCTTAAAAAGGCAGGTATTGAAAAATTTGCATCTAAAAATACTGGAACCGGTATGCTTTACTTTATCGATGCAAAGACCAAAAAACTTATTTCAGAAGTTAGCCTTGCAGAGAACAACGAACAAATCAAAAAAGTTTACATGGCGGCGCTTGCCAAAGGTTAGTCTTTAACTACTAAACCAAAATAGGGTTAATTAATTCTAAAAGATTAATCCTATTTTAAAAACAGATCATGGATACGATAAAAATAAAACGGGCAATAACCGGCGGTATAGCTGCAACAGCAGGGATGACCATTGTGATGTTAATCGCTCCCATGATGGAATGCCGGACATGAAGATTGGAAATAATTGCCAATTTTGTGCAGGTATTTATGGTCTTATATTAGGATCAACAACTAAAGGCAAAATCTAAACTTAAAGTAGATGAAAGTTATATTAACTAAAATAATAGCTATAAATTTAAGGCAGGTGATTTACCTTTTAATGGGGATTTATATGCTTATTACTGGCATGTTAGAGAAAGACTGGACGATCGGGAGCATTAGTTTGCTGCTATTTTATCAGGTGATTTTCAATACTTGTTTATTTGGGTCTTGCTCGCTGCCTAATCGAGGCATTAAAATACCCAATAAACAAACGACATGATGATATGTTAGTCTTAAGTACTAAATAAATGAAAAATGAGTGATCACTACTACAATGCTGATGATCTGGCCAAATTTGGCAACATCGCTGAGTATCAAAAAGAAATGTCGGATAAATTTTTTTCCTATTATGGAGAGGTATTTAAAGACGGCCATTTGACTGCTAAAGAGAAATCATTAATTGCGCTGGCGGTCGCACATGCCGTTCAATGCCCCTATTGTATAGATGCCTACAGTAGCGACGCTTATGAAAAAGGATATAGCGAGCAACAAATGATGGAGGCAGTTCATGTAGCGGCAGCAATAAAAGGGGGAGCAGTATTGGTACATGGTGTACAAATGATGAACAAGGTAAAAGAGATCGGAATGTAAGTATGAAGTCACTCAAGGTATTAAATCACAGGCTTTCTGACTCTAGTAACCAGTTGGCTATATTGGAAGATGATGGTTTGCATAGGCATGCCTCTTTCAAAGCCCGATTAGAAGCTCTGGGCGAATTTCCTTTACGGGCAAATGGAGTAGAAATACTACAGATCAATATCGGTAAAATGTGTAATCAGGTTTGTAAACACTGCCATGTTGATGCAGGGCCTGACCGCAAGGAAATCATGACGATAGAAACCATGCGTTTGTGCCTGAATACATTGGCTAATTCTGCTATCAAAACCGTTGATCTTACCGGAGGAGCTCCAGAAATGAACCCCAATTTTCGGTGGTTTGTTACCGAGATAAAAAAATTAGATAAGCATATTATTGTCCGTTGCAATCTGACCATTATATTGGCCAATAAAAAATATCATGACCTGCCAGAATTCTTTAGGCAAAATCAGTTAGAAGTTGTCTCCTCATTGCCCAGTTTCAGTAAAGATCGCACAGATCGGCAGCGAGGAGATGGTGTTTTTGAAGATTCTATCAAAGCATTACAGATGCTAAATGAAGTTGGGTACGGGATATCCAAAAATGAACTGCAACTTAACCTGGTTTACAATCCTGCTGGTGCTTTTTTGCCACCATCCCAGCAGGCATTGGAAGCTGAATACAAGCAGGCGTTATTAAAAGAATTCGGTATCAGTTTTAATAACTTATATGCGATAACCAACATGCCAATTAGCAGATACCTTGATTACTTAATTTCTACTGGCAATTATGATAAGTACATGGAAAAATTAGTAAGCGCTTTTAATCCCTCGGCTGTTAAAAATGTCATGTGCCGCAATACCATATCGGTAAGTTGGGATGGTTTTCTTTACGATTGCGATTTCAATCAGATGCTGGAACTGCCTGTAAATACGCCACATACGCTACACCTTAAAGATTTTAATCTGAGTGCATTAAGCACCAGAGAAATTGTAATTAAACAGCATTGTTATGGATGCACTGCCGGCGCAGGGTCGAGCTGTGGAGGTGAAGTTACCGTTTTATCCTAAAAACAATGAAAAAATGCCTTGCTGAATTTATCGGGACCTATATTATGGTATTTTGCTGTACCGGAGCGTTTTGATTGATCATCAGGCCCATACAGTGACTCACCTAGGTGTAGCCGTAACATTTGGTCTAGTGGTTATGGGTATGATTTATACCTTTGGAAATATCTCCGGCGCACACTTGAACCCGGCAGTTAGCATAACCTTTACCCTAGTAAAACGTTTTCCGTTAAGTAGCTTGGGACCATACATTATAAGTCAAATCTCCGGTGCAACCCTGGTAAGTATAACCTTGAAATATTTGTTCCCAAACAACCATGATCTAGGATCAACGGTGCCTTCAGGCAGTAGTGGACAGTCACTGATTTTAGAGATAATTTTAGCGTTTATCTTGATGCTGGTGATTATTAACACAGCTACTGTGAGCAAAGAGCAGGGTATGTTTGCGGGATTGGCGATGGGTAGAGTGGTATTGTTTGAGGCATTAATCAGTGGAAATACAAGTGTACTATGGATCTGCATTTTAGCCCCAGTAGTAGGGGCTTCATTTGCAGTGATGTGCTGGAAATATTTATTTTAAACCAAATCTTATGAATAAAGAATATCTGGAAACAACAAAAAAAATATATAAAGAAGCTGCCGAAAATCCTCAGGTTGGCTTATGCTGTACAACTACTCCAATATGGCAATTGCCCGGTTTGGAGATACCTCAAGAAATGCTGGAAATGAATTATGGATGCGGAAGCACCGTAAATCCCAGAGATTTGGTAAACAACCCTAAAATTTTATATGTAGGTGTCGGCGGTGGAATGGAACTCTTACAATTTGCCTACTTCAGCCGGAATACTCACAGAGTTATCGGAGTGGACGTCGTAGAGGAGATGATAGGAGCCTGTAAATTGAATTTTAAAACAGCAGAAAACTTAAATACCTGGTTCAAAAGTGAATATATCGATCTAAGAGCTGGTGATGCTTTGCATTTACCAGTTGAAGACAACAGTATTGATGTTGCCGCACAAAACTGCTTATTTAACATCTTTAAAGAAGAGGAATTAAAACAAGCATTGAAGGAAATGTATCGTGTACTTAAGACTCATGGCAGATTGGTTTTGAGTGACCCAACTTGCGAAGTTTTTATGCCTGATGTACTCAAGGATGATGAACGGTTACGAGCACTTTGCCTAAGTGGTGCGCTACCTTTAAAGGATTATATTAAATTGATCACAGACATTGGTTTTGGAACTATCGAAGTTAGAGCCAAAAGACCCTATAGAATTCTGGATCCAAAGCACTATGAAACCAGCGAAATTATCTTTATCGAAAGTGTGGAAGTTTGTGCCATTAAAGACCCTATGCCAGAAGATGGCCCATGTGTATTTACCGGCAAAACTGCGATTTATTATGGTGATGACCAATACTTTGACGACCAGAATGGACATGTACTGGTGCCTAACCAGCCTTTGTCTGTCTGCGATAAAACTGCAGGTCATTTATCAGCCTTAAATCGTAATGATATTTTCATTTCTGAAAGCACCTATTTTTATGATGGCGGTGGCTGTTGCTAAAAATAAACCTAAACAAGGTAAGATGAAGCAAGCACTATTGATTTTTGTAAAAAATGCTGTAAAAGGTAAAGTAAAAACCAGATTGGCTGCCACAATCGGAGATGATGCAGCTTTAGAAGTTTACAACCGGTTGTTGGTACACACAGAAAATTCAACAAAAGATACTTGTGCTCATAAAATTGTTTTATATTCAGATTTTATCGACTCAGATGACATTTGGAAGGAAGAATTGTACGACAAGCAGATTCAGTCTGGAAAGAGCTTAGGGGAAAGAATGCGCAATGCATTTGACTATGCATTTAGGTGGGAAAATGAAAAAGTTGCCATCATAGGATCAGATTGTTTTGAGATCAATAGCGACATTATTGATCAGGCATTCGAGAAGCTAGGCAATTGTGAGGTGGTAATAGGACCCGCATTAGATGGAGGTTATTATCTTTTGGCGTTAAATAAATTGCATAATGAGCTCTTTGTAAATATAGATTGGAGTACGGATAAAGTACTGAGCCAAACCATAGAGATTTGTGAAAATAATGGTCTGAAGGTGGCTAGGCTCCAGGCATTATCAGACATAGATAATGAAGAAGACCTAAACAAATTTTATAAAAATAGTCAGCATTTAAAATGATCAGTATCATCATTCCTGTGTTTAATGAAGAGTATATCATTGCGAATTGTATCTTAAATATAAGAGCTACCTGTGCTACGGACCAAATTGAAATTATTGTGGTAGATGGGGGTAGTGATGATGAGACTTTTGCTATAGCGCAGGAATATGGGGCCAATGTAGTACGAGGTAAGAAAGGAAGAGCGAGCCAGATGAATTTAGGTGTGGCGGTTGCAACAGGAGAACTTTTATATTTTCTTCACGCTGATAGTTTAACGCCCCTACACTTCGATCTGGCGATATTAAAAGCAATTCAAAATAACGCTAAAAGCGGTTGTTTCAGACTGGCTTTTGATCATAAGCACTGGTTTTTAAAGGCAAATAGTTGGTTTACCCGTTTTAATGTAAATGCAGTTCGTTTTGGCGATCAAAGCCTGTTTGTGTTCAAAGAGGTATTTTATAAAATCGGAGGGTTTAGGGAAGATCTGCTTATTATGGAAGATCAAGAAATAATTCACAGGTTAAAACGACAAGGTAAATTTATAGTGATCAGAGATTATGTATCCACGTCTTCAAGAAAATACCTGGATAATGGAATGTTTAGAATGCAGGGTATATTTTTTCGAATCTGGGCCCTCTACTATCTGGGCTATCCGCAAGCAAAAATATTGAAAACTTACAAG
>NZ_AQPN01000047.1 GCF_000403135.1 Arcticibacter svalbardensis MN12-7 | reverse complement strand
GTCAGGAGTTTGTTAATCAACATGGCCGTTTAGGACGCAGTTTAGGTTGTCCTGCTTTACCAGAAGCATTGACACCTGCTATTATCAATACGATTAAGAATAGAACAACTCTTTATATTAGTGGCCCTGCATCTACAAACTATGCTTCAGACTATTTAAATGAAGAATCTGCTCTTCATCAGTTTCTTCCGAGTGAAGAGCAGATTCTTGCAGCAGGCGTTTAACCTCTTTTTTACCCTCTTTTTGCCCGCTCATACTGTTCAGGCCACTTAATGGTGTCACCCAGTATTTGGGCTGCATGCATTGGAAAGTAAGGATCCCTTAACATTTCCCTGGCGAGTAAGATAAAATCAGCCTGTCCCTTTTGCAAAATTTCTTCTGCCTGTTCAGGCTTGGTGATAATACCAACAGCGCCGGTTATGATATCTGCCTCTTTTTTTATTTTTTCGGCAAATAACACCTGGTAATTAGGTCCTGTTGGAATAACAGCATCGGGCACATTTCCGCCAGATGAACAGTCGATAACATCAACTCCTTTTTCTTTCAGTATACGGGAGAGCTTGACAGAATCATCCACATTCCAACCACCTTCTACCCAATCTGTAGAGGAGATCCGCACAAATAGGGGGTATTCTTCGGGCCATGCCTGACGAACGCCTTCAACCACTTCAATCAAGAGACGAATTCTATTTTCAAACGATCCTCCATAATTGTCAGTTCTGAAGTTTGACAGCGGAGAGAAAAACTCGTGTAAAAGATATCCATGTGCGGCATGAATTTCCAGCACTTTAAACCCTGCTTTTACGGCACGTTTTGTGGCGGCATGGAAGTCAATAATGATATTTTCAATTCCCGTTGGACTTAATGCATGGGGTAATTCATCGTCTTTTGAGAAAGGAAGAGCTGAGGGACCTACCGTTTTCCAGCCCTGTTCATGTTCAGATAAAAAAGTCCCGCCTTTCCATGGGGCAAGCCGACTTGCTTTTCTGCCGGCATGAGCCAATTGAATTCCTGCTACTGCACCTTGCTCATGAATGAAGTCAGTAATTCGTTTGAGTTGATCAATGTGTTCGTCGGACCAAATACCAAGGTCGCCAGGAGAAATCCGGCCTTCAGGAGATACTGCCGTAGCTTCTGTGATAATCAATCCTGCACCACCTACAGCTCTGCTGCCTAAATGAACGAGGTGCCAATCATTTGCGAAACCATCTTCTGCCGAATATTGACACATGGGCGAGACGACTATCCGATTACGAAAGGTGATCTCTCTTAATTTTATAGATTGAAATAAAAGTGACATGTTTGTTTTATTTTAAGAACAGTGCTAAGGTACATGTGTTTGTTTTATCCTGGTCAAATAGCTGTCAATAGAGTGCCATGATTGTTTTTTTAAGTCAAATTACATTTTATAAAGGAGACATTTGCAGGATGGATCAACCCATAAAGTTAAGTGTACTGGATCAATCGCCAGTTAGGAAAGGCGGTAGCCCATATGAAGCCTTGCAAGAGTCAGTTGCATTAGCCAAACGGGCAGATGAGCTTGGTTATCATCGATACTGGTTATCGGAACATCATAATACAGGAAGCCTGGCGGGATCGTCACCCGAAGTGCTGATTGCTCATCTGGCAGGACAAACTAAAAATATCCGTTTGGGTTCAGGAGGCATTATGCTTCCTAATCATAGCTCCCTTAAAGTAGCTGAAAGTTTCAGAACGTTGGAAACACTATTTCCGGGGAGAATAGATCTGGGGATCGGAAGAGCACCAGGTGGTGACAGGATAACTTCTATGATTTTGAACCCATCCAATTCGTTCAGTGAGGAGGATTTTGTACAGCAGCTTATAGACTTGCAGCATTACCTTGACTTACCGAATGAGTATGAGAAGCAGTATCCTAAAGTGCAGGCCATACCATTGGCCGATACGGCTCCTGATCTTTGGATCCTGAGTTCAAGTGGACAAAGTGGTGTGTTTGCGGCACATTTGGGTATGGGTTTAGCTTTTGCTCATTTCATTAATCCAACGGGTGGACCAGAAGCTGTAGCGCTATATCGGTCGCGCTTTAAGCCCTCTGAAACGTTAAAGGAACCACAGGTATCTGTTGGCGTGTTTGTGCTCTGTGCGGATACAGAAGAAAAAGCGTTGGAATTGCAAAAAGTTATGGATTTCCAGATGCTCAAGATAGAACGTGGAATATCTGAGGGAACGAGTTCTTATGAAGAAATAAAAGACTTCCATTATAATGAAGCTGAAGAACAACGCATTGCCTATAATCGTCAGCGCATGATTTATGGTAATCCAGAGCAGGTAAAAACAAAGTTAACTGCCCTGGCTAATCGTTATCAGGTAAATGAGATTATGGCGGCTACCATAACCTATGATTTTAAAGACAGGATTCACTCTTATGAGTTACTGGCTAAAGAGTTTGGACTTTAAAGTCCAAACTTTACCCAACCCTCACCTTCGTATCCGAAGGTAAATTGCTTAGAGTTTAGTATTTCAGCAATCATTTCTATTGTATCAACTACTCCGTTTTCAGATCCATTGAAGTAACGTGATGCATCTGCGATATACAGATTTCCGCTTTTAATAGCGTCAAGCTCGCTGCAACCGGGAAAATCAAGCAACAGGTTGATCTTTCGTAGTGTTTGTTCAATGGTACATCCCTTTAAGGCTACAATGATATAAGCAGGATTCGATAAAGTTAAATCCGTTTGCACAACTGCAGTACCACCGGCAATTGTGATTAATTCAGGCATCCAGTTCCCTGCTAGTTGTATAGGGTCTAGATCTTCCAGGCAAGCCACTGTTGGCTTTAGTTCAACAAACATTAATTTATGTCTCACTATATCAATACGATCCTGGAGTTCTTCCAATTCAGACTCATTTGATGCAGGTAAATACGACAGGATGTTTTGCTCAGCCATTAGAAATTATTTTTTGCAAAGGTACAAAAAATCAATTCCCTGTACCTTGCTGACCTGAATCTTGCTTTAAATCATCATTGTTAACCCCTATTTTTTTCCTGGGTTGCAGGCTGATAATTGGCTTAACTTAAAAAAAGGCTGCTGACATGAATGAATGATCAGCAGCCTGTATAGCTATTACACTACAATATTTACAATTCTTCCCTTAACCACAATCACCTTTTTAGGGGTTTTGCCGGCTAAGTATTTTTGTACATCAGCATTTTCTAAAACCAACCGTTCTATATCAGCAGGTTCTAATGACAACGGAAACGTGAGGTTCATTCTCATTTTACCATTCACGGAAACCGGATAAGCAAACTCATCCTCTACCAGGTAGGCGGGAACAAATTCAGGGAATTTAGCAAACGAAAGCGTTCCTTCTGCATTGCCCAGTAAGGTCCAAAGCTCTTCCGTAATATGAGGGGCATAAGAAGTTAGCACGACAACAAGGTCCTGCAAGATGCTCCTTTTATTACATTTAAGATCGGTAAGTTCATTTACGCAGATCATAAAGCTGGATACGGAGGTATTGAAGGAGAAACGTTCTACATCATCCTCCACCTTACGGATTATTTTATGCAAGGCCTTGAGCTCCGCTTTGGTAGGTGCTTCATCAGATACCTGAAACTCAAACTGATCATTATGATATAACTTCCAATACTTACGGAGAAACTTAAATACACCTTCTATTCCATTGGTATTCCATGGTTTGCTTTGTTCAAGCGGGCCGAGGAACATTTCATACAGGCGAAGTGTATCTGCTCCGTAGCGCTCTATAATATCATCCGGGTTCACTACATTGAACTTAGACTTAGACATTTTCTCCACCTCAACACCACAACTATATTTACCATTTTCAAGGATAAATTCAGCCGCTCCGTATTCTGCTCTGGATGTTTTAAACTTTTCCAGATCAAGCAGATCGTTCTCCACAATATTCACGTCAACGTGTAAGGCTTTAGTTTTATACTGCTCTATCAGACCATGGGAGACAAAAGTGTCGGTATCTCCACCGTCTTCATTTAATACGCGATAAATAAAGTTAGACCGTCCCTGGATCATACCCTGATTAATCAGTTTTTTAAAGGGTTCTTCCTCGTTTACATAACCAAGATCTTTTAGAAATTTGTTCCAAAAGCGGCTGTATAAAAGATGGCCGGTAGCATGTTCAGAGCCTCCGATATATAAATCGACATCTTTCCAATATTCAATGGCTTGTTTAGGGGCAAAAACAGATTCCTTTCTATCTTCCGGAGAGGCCATATAACGGTACCAATACCAGCTGGATCCTGCCCATCCTGGCATGGTGCTCAGTTCATAGGCATACGTTCCTTTATATTTCCAGTCTGTTGCTCTTCCTAATGGTGGGTCTCCTGCTTCTGTAGGCAGGTATTTATCAATTTCGGGTAATACAAGGGGAAGTTCCGATTCGTCAATTAAATACGGTAATCCGTCTTTAAAATAAACGGGAACCGGCTCTCCCCAATAGCGTTGACGACCAAAAATAGCATCGCGCATCCGGTATTGTACCTTCGCTTTTCCTGCATTCAGTTCCTCGAGCTTTTTAACCAGAACGGGAACTGCTTCAGCATAGGTCAGCCCATTGATAATGCCTGAATTGATATATAAACCTTCCTTGGTAGCATCGGCTTCTTTTTCTATATCTTTTTGTCCGTCTAAGATCTGAATAATAGGCAAACCATATTGCTTGGCAAAAAGCCAGTCACGCTGATCTCCTGAAGGCACAGCCATTACAGCACCGGTTCCATATCCTGCAAGAACATAATCGGCAATCCAAACAGGGATCTTTTCTCCATTCAGTGGATTTAAAGCATAGGTTCCGGTGAATGCGCCAGATACGGTTTTAATATCTGACATGCGGTCTAGTTCCGACTTCTTCTTCGTTTTAGCTATATAATCATCAATATCAGCCTTTTGTGCTGGAGTAGTAAGGGCAGATACGAGCTCATGTTCAGGAGCAATAACTACAAAACTCACTCCATATAGGGTATCTGCACGGGTGGTAAACACTTCAATGATCTCCTCCCGGTTTTCTACGTTAAACTTAATGGATGCTCCGACGCTTTTACCAATCCAGTTGCGCTGCATTTCTTTAAGCGGATCGGGCCAGTCTACTACATCGAGACCTTTCAACAGGCGATCGGCATAAGCGGTGATGCGCATACTCCATTGCCACATTTTCTTCTGCTCTACCGGATAACCGCCGCGTTCGGATAAACCTTCTTTTACCTCATCGTTAGCCAATACGGTACCCATTGCTGCGCACCAGTTAACGGTACTCTCTTTTAGGAAAGTTAAACGGTATTTTAAAAGTTCTTCTTGTTGAGTTTGTTCGGACATATTCGTCCATTCCTCAGCAGTAAACATATTAATATCTTCATCGCAGACTGCAAAAACACCTGCACTTCCTTGTGTTTTGAAATGGTTTATTAGTTTTTCAATAGGTTGCGCTTTATCTAATTTCTTGCAATACCAGGAATTGAACAATTGCATAAAGATCCACTGTGTCCATTTATAATATTCGGGATCACTGGTACGCACTTCTCTGCTCCAGTCAAATGAAAAACCGATCTGATCTAACTGACGACGGTAGGTTGCAATGTTATCTACCGTTGTAATAGCAGGATGTTGGCCGGTTTGAATGGCATACTGTTCGGCAGGAAGTCCAAAAGAATCATATCCCATGGGATGTAATACATTGAACCCATGTAATCTTTTAAACCTGGCATAAATATCAGATGCGATGTAACCAAGCGGGTGGCCTACATGTAGCCCTGCTCCCGAAGGATAAGGAAACATATCCAATACATAATATTTGGGTTTATCAGACGTATTATCTACTTTATAGGTTTGATTTTTTGCCCAGAACTGCTGCCACTTATTTTCAATGTCTCTAAACTGGTAATCCATGTGATTTAAATTCTTTGGATTGCGAAAATAGCAAAATTGGTTTACAGTCGTGCGTGCAATGCTTCCATACTACCAAACTATTTCCTATTTTCGCATATCTTTAAAAAGCATTATGGAAGAATTTGAAAGCAGCGCTTATTCGAAAAAGACAAAGCCTGTATATATATCTACAGTAATCAGCATCGCTTTGGTGTTGTTAATGATTGGTCTTTTGGGACTTATTCTTGTTCATGCCCGCAATTTGTCTAATTACGTCAAAGAGAATATTGTACTGAATATCATTGTAAATGATGGTGCAAAAGAGGTTGATATTCTTGCATTACAGAAGCAACTTGATGTAAATCCGTTTGTTTTAAAAACGCAATACGTCAGCAAAGAACTAGCAGCCAGAAACTTACAGAAGGATTTGGGCGAAGAGTTCGTTCAATTTTTAGGCTATAACCCTTTGTTGTCCTCTATAGATGTTTACATGAAAGCGGATTACGCCAACAATGCAAGTATTGAGAAATTAAGCGGACAACTATCAAAAAATACGCTTGTTAAAGAAGTGATCTATCAGAAGTCGTTAATAGATATGGTAAATCAGAATTTAAAAGTGATTGGCTTCGTTATATTAGCATTTGCTGCAATTTTGATGATTATTGCGGTAGCACTTATTAATAATACCATACGTTTAGTAATTTATTCGCAACGTTTTTTAATCAAAAGCATGCAATTAGTTGGGGCAACAAAAGGATTTATACGAAAACCTTTTATTGGATATGGCCTTTTACATGGGTTTATAGGAGGTTTGATTGCTGTCATTCTGCTTCTTTTAACACTTTATGTGGCGCAGCAACAAATACCGGAGCTCGTTATTTTAACGAACTGGTTTGAGTTTGGCATCGTATTCCTGATCGTTATTGGTGCAGGTATGTTAATATCAACAATGAGTACTTGGTTTGCAGTGAGCAAATATTTGGGTTTAAAAATTTACGATCTTTATAAATAATGGCAAAGAAAACTATACTGGAAACTTCGGAAAACAAACAGGCACAGTTTATTTTCGACAAAAGTAATTACCGTCTGCTTATTTTAAGCATTGTAGTAGTAGCATTTGGCTTTCTACTCATGAGTGGTACTACTGATATTTACGACTTTCGCAAAATAGTTGTAGCCCCTATCGTAGTGATTATCGGTTTTGTAATTGGTTTTTTTGCCATTTTAAAAAAGCGTAAATAAGCATAGATGAAACTTATTGAAGCAATCATCCTGGCTGTCATAGAGGGCCTGACGGAGTTTTTGCCTGTATCATCCACAGGGCACATGATTATAGGTTCTTCCTTAATGGGAATTGAACACGATGAGTTTGTTAAATTATTCACTATTGTGATTCAATTAGGAACAATTTTATCGGTAATCGTACTTTATTTCAAAAGGTTCTTTCAAAGCTTTGACTTTTATTTTAAATTGATTGTGGCTTTTATACCGGCTGTTATTTTCGGCTTATTGCTGAGTGATACGATTGATAAATTGCTTGAAAGTCCAATGACTGTAGCTGTATCTCTGGTAGTGGGAGGTGTGATTTTGTTATTTGCGGACAAATGGTTCAATAACCCTACCATCGATTCATCAAATGACATCAGTTATACTACAGCCTTAAAAATTGGTTTATTCCAATGTCTGGCAATGATTCCGGGAGTTTCCCGTTCAGGCGCAAGCATTGTAGGAGGTATGTCTCAGAAGTTATCACGGAAAGCCGCTGCAGAGTTTTCTTTTTTCCTTGCGGTACCGACCATGTTTGGTGCTACAGCAAAGAAGCTTTATGATTTTTATAAAGGTGGATACCATCTTAGTTCAGATGAAATCAATCTGCTTCTTATTGGAAATATCATAGGGTTTATTGTGGCGATTATCGCCATTAAAAGCTTTATTGGCTTTGTTACCAAACATGGTTTCCGTGCATTTGGGTGGTATAGAATTGTAGTTGGCGGGATTATTGTAATTTTGCTACTCGCAGGTATCGACCTGCAAGTGATGTAATGGATATAATAGAAGAAAAGAAAACGGAATTCCCTGCCTTCAACTTTATTGATGGTGAGTTACTCCTGGTGAACAAACCTTATCGCTGGACCAGCTTTGATGTGGTGAGTAAAATAAGGAATTCCTTAAAACCACTGAAGTTAAAAGTGGGTCATGCAGGTACATTAGATCCATTGGCAACCGGGTTACTCATAATCTGTACCGGAAAACTGACCAAGAAAATTGACGACTATCAGGCACAGGAAAAAGAATATACAGGCACCATGGTGTTGGGTGCTACCACTCCATCTTATGATCTGGAAACAGAAGTAAATGAAACTTTCGATATAAGTGCAATAACAGAATCTGCTATTTACCTGGCCTGTGCGGATTTTATTGGCGAAATAGCTCAATTTCCGCCTGCATTCTCCGCGTTAAGAGTGGATGGAGAAAGGGTTTACCATAAAGCAAGAAGAGGTGAAGCAGTAGAACTAAAAGCAAGGGACATTACCATTACCTCTTTTGAAATTACCCGAATCGAATTGCCTGAATTAGACTTTAAAGTAGTTTGCAGTAAAGGGACCTATATCAGGTCGCTGGTGTATGATTTTGGTAGAAAATTGAATAACGGGGCTTATTTATCCAGACTAAGAAGAACAAGAAGCGGCGATTTTTGTATTGAAAAAGCATTTGAAGTAATGGAGCTTTCCGGACATATCAAAAGCCTGCGGGATAATGAAAGTTTATAGACATATTGATGAGTTTGTTAAGCTTGATAATGCCATTGTTACCATAGGGACATTTGATGGCGTTCATTTAGGACACCGTAAAATTATTTCCCGATTGGTGGAAGAGGCAAAACGTCTGAATGGTCAAAGTGTGATTCTTACATTTTTCCCTCATCCACGAATGATTCTGCATCCTGAAGATCAAAGTCTGAAGCTGATCACTACGATTGATGAGAAGATTCAGCAGATGGAAAAACTGGGTGTAGACCACCTGATCATCACTCCATTTACACGTGATTTTTCTAATCTGTCGCCCGACGAGTATATCCATCAAATCCTGGTTGATAAGATTGGAACAAAAAAAATCATTATTGGTTATGATCATCACTTTGGGAAAGACCGCCAGGGAAACTTTTTAAAACTAGAGGAATGCGCACCGTTATATCATTTCAGTGTAGAAGAGATTACTGAACAGGATATACATGATGTTGCAGTAAGCTCGACAAAAGTAAGACAAGCACTTACAGCAGGTGACGTTAAAACAGCCGAAGAATTTCTGGGATATGCATTTCAGTTAACCGGTCAGGTGATTAAAGGAGATCAAATAGGCAGAACCATTGGTTTTCCAACTGCAAATTTATATGTGGAAGAAACGTATAAATTGATTCCTGCAGATGGAATTTATGCGGTTTTAATCGAATTTCCAGAAGAAGGAACTATACTTCAGGGAATGGGATATATTGGCAACAGGCCTACTATAAATGGCATGAGTCGAAATATAGAAGTAAATATCTTTGACTTTAATAAAGATATCTATGGGAAGAAGATCCGTATTCATTTTTTACACTTTATTCGGGGAGACTTAAAATTTCATTCGCTGCAGAAACTAACGGAGCAAATTAAACAAGATCAAATCACAGCTCTTCAATTATTAAATTAACCCAAACTGCTGGTTATCAAATAAAATCTTCGGTTTACGACACCCAATAAACCTAAGAGGATGCTTACAAAAGATAAAATTACAGGGATATTTTGTTGTATATGAAGAACCTAAATGTGGACAAACAGGAGGCTCAATTTCTTGATGAAACCATCAGCTATTGGGAAAAAGAGGGCCTGATTGATCAGGAGAAAGCAGCCGGGTTACGATCGTCCTATGAAGTTAAACAATTTGATTGGCGCAGACTGGCACAATATTCTTTCTGGATTGCGTTGGCTTGCGGATTGATTGCTGTGGCTTCATTGGTTATTAATGACGCCATTATCAACCTTTTGCAAAGCCTTTACAATACGCCTGATGTATTAATCAGCGCAATAGCAGCAGGGATAGCCGTATGGATGTATTACTACGGTCAAAGGCAAAAAAGAAAATATCCAGAACGATTGTTTAGCAATGAAGCCACTTTATTTTCAGGTGTACTTTTTACAGCCATTAGCATTGCGTTTTTAGGAAAAGCACTGGACAATGGTTCGGGCCATTTTTCTACTTTATTTTTACTCTCCGTTTTTATATATGGGATTCTTGCCTGGAAGTTTCAATCGAAGCTGATCTGGGCCTTTGCACTGATTTCATTAGGAAGCTGGTTTGGAACGGAAACCGGGTATCAGACTAATTGGAGCAACTATTTCCTGGGACTTAATTATCCGCTCCGCTTTGTGGTTTTTGGTGCGGTGCTTACTGCTGTAGGGCTAATACTCGAAAAACTAAAAAAGCTGGAGGGTTTTAATACACTGACGTATATAATGGGCTTGTTCTATTTTTTCATCTCCATATGGATCCTCTCGATCTTTGGGAATCTGGGGACTATTGAAGATTGGTTAAAAACCAGTCAGATATCACTGGTGTATTGGGGAATATTATCATCAGGTGCAGCACTTTTGGTTATGCTGTATGGATTAAAGCAGAAAGATGAAATAGCCCGTGAATTTGGGATCACCTTTCTGCTGATTAATATCTATACCCGATATTTTGAATATATGTGGGACCGAACTGATAAAGCTATATTCTTTGGCATATTAGCCGTATCGTTTTGGCTTATCGGACGTAAGGCCGAAAAAATATGGAACGTAAAATAAGGTTATTCGATATTGATCGTATAGCTGATTTTCACTCCACCTGCTGCCAGCATATCGTGCACTGAACAGTATTTTTTCACTGCTAGTTCTGCTGCTTTCTCTGCTTTTGCAGGATCTATATTACCTTTCAGGTTGAATGTCATACGGATAGCGGTAAATACCGCCGGTACAGCATCTGTACGGTCAGCTTCCACTGATATAGAGATATCCTGAATATCCTGACGTTGCTTTTTTAATATAGAGATGAGATCTAAAGAACTGCAAGAGCCTAAGGCCATTAAAACTAATTCCATCGGACGGACGCCTAATCCCTGACCACCAATTTCGGGTGATCCATCAATATGAACTTTTACAGTAGATGAAGGTGCCGATGCTTCGAAATGCACGGCATCATTTACCCGGTTTATTTCTATCTTCATTGTGTTATTTTGAACGCTCTAAAGCTTGTTTTACATCATTAAGAATATCGTCTACATCTTCTAGTCCTACGGAAATACGAATAGAGCCGGGGTAAATACCTATGGCTTGTCTTTCCTGCTCGGTTAATTTAGAATGAGTGGTAGAGGCCGGATGTGTACCTATTGTACGGGAATCGCCAAGATTTGAAGTAATCAGGATCATTTCCAGTGCATCAAGGAATTTCTTAGCACGTTCAAAACCTCCTTTAACGATAAAGGTCACGACTCCTCCGCCTTGCTTCATCTGCCGTTTTGCTAATTCGTATTGCGGATGTGAGGGTAAATGTGGATACCGTACTACTTCAATTTCTTCGTGAACATCCAGTAACTCTGCCAGTTTAAGTGCTGAACTGCAATGCCTATCCATACGAATAGGTAATGTTTCGAGACTTTTTGAAAAGATCCAGGCGTTGAATGCAGACATGGCAGGACCTGTATGCCTGATGAAAAACATAAGTTCTTTAATGAGATCGGCTCTTCCAGCAACTAATCCGCCAAGAACACGACCTTGTCCATCCATATATTTGGTAGCAGAATGAGATACAAGATCAATACCATACTTCAGCGGCTTTTGCAGGTAGGGTGTGGCAAAGCAATTATCAACGTTTAGGATAATATGGGGATATTTCTTCTTAAGTCCTCCGAGCCATTCCAGATCAACTAGTTCAAGTCCGGGATTAGAAGGAGTTTCCAAAAAGATCATTTTGGTTTCGGGACGTATTGCGGCTTCCCATGTTTCAGGTTCCAAAGCATCCACATACGAACTGGTAATTCCCCAACGAGGTAAGAGTTGCGTCAGTAACTGATGCGTAGACCCAAAAATAGAGCGGCATGCGAGCACATGGTCGCCACTTCTAAGTAATCCGGCAAGGGATGCAAAAACAGCAGCCATCCCTGATGAAAAGGCTAAACCAGCTTCTGCCCCTTCGAGCATACATACTTTGTCAATAAATTCGGTGGTATTCGGATTGGAGTAGCGGGAATAAATGATTCCTTCTTCTTCATCAGCGAATACTGCTCTTCCTTGTTCTGCATCATCAAATACAAAGCTAGATGTAAGATATAAAGGAACAGAATGTTCTCTGTTTTGGCTACGTTCAGCCTGGATACGAATTAATTTAGATTGTTCGTTCATTTCAAATTTGTCGATCATTAAAATAAGATTCTGATTAAATCGCTCAGAAATCCAACAATACTTTTAAGTGAAGCCAATATAACGATTATTCCAACAGCTACCATAATGGTCTTGGCTGATATTCGGTTGGCCACTCGGGCAGCAATAGGGGAGGCAATAGCACTTCCTAAAACTAATCCTCCAATGGCTTCCCAATGAAGTCCATTTAACATAGTTACAAACGTAAGTGAGCTCATAAAGGCAATAAAAAAGCGGGAGAACTTTACGGCACCGAGGGAGAAACGGGCATTGCGACCTCCTGCAATGAGTGTTGACAGCACAATTGAGCCCCAGCCTCCTCCACCTACAGCATCAATAAAACCGCCAAAGAGGCCAAGTGTCCGGATACTTTTAATCTTTTTAGGTTTTGCGTCCTTATTATTTTTACGGGAAATAGTAAATGATTTTTTCAGAATTACGATCCCCAATATTAATGTATAGAGCGATATAAAGGGTTTGGTATAATGACTGTAATGTTCCAGAGAGGAGAGCAAATAAGCCCCTGTTACAGAACCGATTATACCAGGGACAACGAGCAATCTGAATAACTTCATATTGACATTACCCATTTTGTAATGCATTACGCCTGCGATCCCATTACTTAGAATTTCAGATAAATGCACAGCAGTACTTGCAGATGCGGGAGGAATGCCCATAGCCATACTAAAGGTTGTTGAAGTAACCCCATAAGACATCCCTATTGCTCCATCAATCATGGCAAAGATGAATCCTGCCAGTAAAAAATAATAGAAAGTAACCGGAATTTCTTCGAAGCTGGCCTTAAAAGCAGGTACATAATGCCATAGTAAGAAGAAACTAATTGTTATGATAGGAAGTGAAAACAGCCAGTATAACCACTTTAAAGAGGTATTTTCTTTAGGAGGACTATCCAGTGTATTTAATTCGTCGGCAAAATCCTCCTCTTCTGTCTGTAAGTTCATTTATGAATGTATCAAATAAGAAAATGCAAATATACCAATACTCTATCAAATCTATCTATTTTAAAACACCTTTTAAAAAGGCTCCGGTATAGGATTCTTTTACCTGTGATAAATCTTCGGGTGTGCCCTCAAATACGAGGTTGCCTCCCCTGTCTCCTCCCTCGGGACCGATATCGATGACCCAATCGGCACATTTAATCACATCCACATTATGTTCAATGACAAGGATGGTATTTCCCTGGTCTAAAAGCGCATTGAACGACTTTAAAAGTTTTTTGATATCATGAAAATGAAGACCTGTAGTAGGTTCATCAAATACAAAGAGTGTACTACTTCTATTGTTTCCTTTGATAAGAAATGAGGCCAGTTTGATTCGTTGCGCTTCACCACCGGATAACGTGTTGGAAGACTGACCCAGATGAACATAGCCAAGACCCACATCCATTAGCGGTTGTAGTTTGGCAGCGATTTTAGGTTCATCTTTGAAGAATTCCAAAGCCTCTTCAATGGTTAGAGCAAGAATGTCTGAGATATTCTTCTCCTTGTATTCAATATCAAGGATGTCCTGTTTGAAACGTTTACCCTGACAGGCTTCACAAGGCAAAAAGATATCAGCCATAAACTGCATTTCTATTTTAACCTCACCTTCACCCTGACAAACATCACAACGTCCACCTTCCACATTGAAGGAAAAAGCAGAAGGTTTTAGACCTGTAGCTTTAGCTGCAGACTGAGAGGCAAACAGATTGCGTATATCATCGTAGGCTTTAACATAAGTCACTGGATTTGAACGGGAAGAACGTCCAATTGGATTTTGATCTACGAGTTCGACATGTTCTATTTTATCGAAACTACCCTCTAGAGAATCATAGGCCCCTGTTTGTTCACCAGAATAATTTCCGATGACTTTTTGTAGTGCAGGTTGAAGAATTCGTTTAACGAGAGAGGTTTTACCTGATCCGGATACACCTGTTACACAGGTAAACACATTTAAAGGAAATTTAACATCAATACCTTTCAGGTTATTTTCACGGGCTCCTTTAATTTCAATAAAGTCTGTCCATTTCCTTCTGCTGGTGGGTACTTCTATTTTCTCTTTACCGCTTAGATATTTTCCGGTAAGGCTATTTTCGTCTTTAAGTATTTGTTGATAATTGCCTGCGAATACCAGGTTTCCTCCATGCGTTCCAGCTTCGGGACCTATATCGATAAGGTAATCGGCAGCCTTCATCATTTCTTCTTCGTGTTCGACTACGAGCACGGTGTTTCCAACATCCCTTAATGACTTAAGCACACCAATAAGGCGATGCGTATCTCTGGGGTGAAGTCCTATGCTGGGTTCATCCAACACATAAACAGAACCAACAAGAGAGCTTCCTAAAGAGGTGGCCAAATTTATACGTTGAGATTCGCCTCCTGATAATGTATTGGACAAGCGATTGAGTGTAAGATAACCTAAGCCTACTTCATTTAAAAAGCTAATGCGACTTGTTATTTCGGCAAGTAACCGTTTTGCGATTGTTGCTTCATTGCCTTCAAGATGCAGCATATTAAAAAACACAAGGGCTTCATCCAGGGGAATTAATACCAGGTCAGTGATCGACCTGTCGGCGACTTTAACGTAGGTTGCATCTTTCCGAAGCCGGCTTCCCTTACATTCAGGACAGTTTGTTTTTCCTCTGTAACGGGAAAGCATCACGCGGTATTGTATTTTATAAGACTGCGATTCTAACTCTTTAAAAAAGTCATTCAGACCTTGAAAATACTTATTGCCTTTCCAGATTAAATCGCGCTCTTGATCAGTAAGCTGATTGAAGGAGCGATGAACAGGAAAATCAAACTTTAACGCATTTTTAAGAAAGGTTTGTAACCAGGTACCCATCTTCTCTCCTCTCCATGGAGCTATAGCGCCGTCGTAAATGGACTTTCCTTTATCGGGAATAACAAGATCTTCATCAATTCCTATTACTTTTCCAAATCCTTCACAACGTTTACAAGCTCCATAAGGGTTATTAAAGCTAAAAAAATTGGGTGTAGGTTCTTCAAATCGGATCCCATCTAATTCAAAACGATCGCAAAAGAAGTGAAGCACATCCTGATGCTCAACAAAACAATCACCCTTACCTTCAAAAAATGCAGTTTGAATGGAATCGCCCAAGCGACTCAATGTTTCCTCTTCCTGGTTGACGGTTATGCGGTCAATGACAATCTTTACCAGATCGCTATCGTTTAGCTTTTCATTTTTAACAGTAGGATCTGCTAGTATATCTTCGATTTTGAAAAGTGCATTATCTTTAAATACCCGCACAAAACCTTTTTGTAGTAATACAGCAAGTTCTTCTTTTAGCGTACGGTTATTATGGGGATGGAGGGGACATAAAATGGTAATCTGGTCACCTTCAGGCAGCTTTGTAATAAAATCTATGACAGTGGTTACCGAATCACGTTTAACTTCCTGACCGGAAACAGGCGAGATCGTTTTACCAACTCTGGAAAACAGCAGTTTTAGGTAGTCGTAAATCTCCGTTGAAGTACCCACTGTAGACCTTGGATTACTTGAAATAACCTTTTGCTCGATGGCTATCGCAGGGGCAATTCCTTTGATATAATCTACATCGGGCTTATTCATTCGTCCCATAAATTGACGCGCATAGGAAGAAAGGCTTTCAACATATCGGCGTTGACCTTCAGCATAAAGTGTATCAAATGCCAGGGAAGACTTACCGGAACCTGATAGTCCCGTAATTACCACTAATTTATTTTTAGGAATATTAACGTCTATATTCTTTAAGTTATGTACCCGGGCACCCTTAATTATTATGTTATTTTTAGGGTCCTGTTCTGATTCAATATTCATGAAACCGATTATCGTTTAAAACACAAAGGTAAGGCTTAATAATTCAACGTTAAATCAGGAATTTAACATAAATTAACACTTTAATTAAAACCGGGTATGAATTATGTGCGTATATTTATAAAATAACTAATCGTTAAGCTGATTACATAGAAGCATGTAATTATTAAACTAGTTTGTTACATTATTATTGTTATTATTCGAATAATATTTATTTATATTTGACATTAATAAGGTTGAGAAGCATTTAAACACACATAAACAAAGATAATTTGGTAATACTCTACTCTACTATTTAGTATTTATTTAAATCAAAATTAAGAGGGAGTCCTATGAAGCTTCAAGAGAAAAGTGACCAAGAACTGATACATTTGTATATAGAAGGTCAAGAGACGGGTTTGGAAGAATTAGTGAGCAGACACAAATCCAAAATTTACACATCTATTTATATGCTGGTTAAGGACCAGTATTTGGCTGAAGATATTTTTCAAGATACCTTTATCAAGGTAATTAATACACTTAAAACTGGTAAATACAACGAAGAAGGTAAGTTTCTGCCTTGGGTGTTGAGAATTGCCCATAACCTGGTAATAGATTATTTTCGTAAAGAAAAGC
The DNA here is from genome assembly GCF_000403135.1 of Arcticibacter svalbardensis MN12-7. Taxonomy (GTDB): domain Bacteria; phylum Bacteroidota; class Bacteroidia; order Sphingobacteriales; family Sphingobacteriaceae; genus Arcticibacter; species Arcticibacter svalbardensis. The sequence continues at coordinate 24,929 of NZ_AQPN01000047.1, read as the reverse complement.
GTACCCCGGTTATTACAAACGGCGATGGTTTCGATATATTTGACGTATTAGGATTCTATGATGAGAGCATTGAGGATCAAATGGTGAGAGAGCAAACTCATCAGGATTTACGTAAAATGATACAGCTTTTACCTTCGGAACAAAAAGAGGTCTTAATTATGCGCCATTATGGCGATATGAGTTTTAAAGAGATTGCAGATATCACCAATGTGAGCATTAATACGGCTTTAGGACGCATGCGCTATGCTTTGAACAATCTTAGAAAAATGTTTGAAACTAAGGAAATGAGCATTAAATTGCTCTAATCAAAATAAAGTTTTAATTCCTTAAAATAATACATCAATCCAAACCGTTAGTTTACAATAATAACTAATGGTTTGGCTTATGATACAATTTTCTACCCTTTCATCCGGCTTATATGCAGCCGAGGACTTCAAAAACGAAGTGTCTGAAACTTTTAATGAAACAGACCTATTCTTCTATCAGATGATTAAAAAAAATCTAAACAAAGAACTGAAGGAACCTTCTCCTGAATCAATCCTTTTCATAAAAGCTTATTCATTAACATTAAGAGCTTAAATCAGTATTTTCTTATTTTTGTACATGCTGAAAAAAGATCGGTTCAAAGCGTTTGTTGAATATTTTTCATCACATCAACCTGACGCTAAGACAGAACTTCATTATTCAAATTCATACGAGCTGCTTGTAGCGGTTATTTTATCAGCACAATGCACAGATAAGCGGATCAATTTGATAACACCTGCTCTATTTGAGCGGTTTCCAGATGCTTATGCACTTGCGATATCTACAGCTGATGAGATATACAACTATATCAGAACAGTCAGTTATCCTAATAATAAGGCTAAACACTTACTCGGTATGGCCAAAATGCTTGTTTCTGATTTTAGAGGAGTGATTCCATCGGATATAGTAGAACTCCAAAAGCTTCCTGGAGTAGGACGAAAAACAGCTAATGTGATAGCCTCTGTTGTTTATGCCACGCCTGCAATTGCTGTCGACACGCATGTATTTAGAGTAGCGAATCGATTAGGTCTTACTAATAAGGCCACTACTCCTCTTGCTGTTGAAAAACAATTAGTTCAGTTTTTACCTAAATATACATTAGCTATTGCTCATCATTGGCTCATTTTACATGGTAGATATATTTGTATAGCCAGAAATCCAAAATGTGGCATCTGTCCACTGACATCTTTTTGTAAGTATTACGAGCAAAAAAATCGCATTCAACAAAAAATCGCAGCATTGTAATTAATTACACGTTATGTGAATTCATTTACAGATACTTGTATGACCATTACATGATCTAAACAGTTATCCGTTAATGATAACTTATTGATAATATTTTTAGCATTAAAATATTTTATTATCTTTGATACACTATATAAAACTAAATAAATGAGCAACGTAGATAAGTTGAAGGCACTTCAGTTAACCCTTGATAAACTTGAGAAGTCTTATGGAAAAGGCACGATAATGAAATTGGGGGACAAAGCGGTTGAATCAGTTGAAACCATATCAACTGGTTCAATTGGATTGGACATTGCTTTAGGCATTGGAGGACTTCCTAAAGGCCGTGTTATTGAAATATATGGTCCAGAATCATCAGGTAAAACAACGTTAGCAATACATGCAATAGCTGAAAGTCAAAAAAAGGGTGGCATTGCAGCTTTTATTGATGCTGAGCATGCATTTGATAAATTTTACGCCCAGAAACTAGGTGTAGATGTAGAGAATTTATTGATATCTCAACCGGACAATGGCGAGCAAGCATTAGAAATAGCCGATAACCTAATACGTTCAGGTGCTATTGATATTATCGTCATTGATTCTGTAGCTGCTTTGGTTCCTAAAGCAGAGATAGAAGGTGAAATGGGTGAGTCAAAAATGGGATTACAGGCCCGGTTAATGTCGCAGGCTTTAAGAAAACTAACTGGTACCATCTCCAAAACAGGATGTTGTTGCATTTTCATCAATCAGCTACGTGAAAAGATTGGTGTGATGTTTGGAAATCCAGAAACAACAACAGGTGGCAATGCCCTTAAGTTTTATGCTTCAATACGTTTAGATGTGCGACGTATTTCTCAAATTAAAGATTCTGATGAAGTATCTGGAAACAGGACAAAAGTTAAAATCGTAAAAAACAAAGTTGCTCCCCCTTTCCGTATTGCGGAATTTGATATCATGTTTGGATTAGGTATTTCAAAAATAGGGGAAATAATAGATCTAGGAGTTGAATATGAAATTATCAAAAAGTCTGGATCTTGGTTTAGCTACAAAGACACCAAATTAGGACAAGGAAGAGATGCTGTTAAACAGTTATTAACAGATAATGTTGAGTTAGCTGACGAACTTGAAGCACTAATTAGAGAAGCTGTATCTGGTGTTACCGCTTAATTAAAAATAAAAATTCTGTATTAGTATAATTTCATGCAGTATGACATGTTGTTACTAATACAGAATTTTTTTTTAAGATATTAATAAAGCTGAAATGGGATCGAAATTGTATCTACTTGCCATTCATCATTAAGATCCAGCCCAATACCCACTGCCATCAGATCCGTCAAATTTGCACTTATAGACCTCATCTTGTTTCTTTCCATTTTTATGCTACCAATAGTTTTACTTTTAATGACACCCCCGGCAGCATCCAATGTACTTATTTGTATGGAAAGAAGCTGTTGATCATTCATGATATATTTCCCTATACTAAAATTAGACCGATTCGCGGTGGTCACATCTTTAATAACGGTTGACTTTTCTATTATATTTAAATCAACAACTTCAGTGGCACACCAAAAATAAGGGGCCTCATTAATAACAGAAAATGAAATTTTCGATACAGTACTAGCAATTGCAGATGTGCTTTTTAATTCCAGGTAACTCACAGGCCTTTTCAAAAATAACTTTTGAATCAAACCTTCGGAGGTAACAGTAATATCACTTTTAATAAAAAAAATATCACCGCTCGCTGAGATAGCTTTAAACTTTGTAACGGAAAGTGTAAGTGGAGCATTTGAAATTAAAATTTCTCCAGTACTCGCAGTTACAACAATTGTGTACTTTCCAACTTTAAGCTGATCAGAAAAGACACCGAAATTAGGAGACGCTCTTAACTGTTCTACTTGATGTAAAAATTTACCTGTCTCATCAAAAACTGAAAAATATAAAACGCCTAGTTTATTTAGCGCTGTATCGGCAGTAGAAGAAGTTATTGTCCCTGGGCTACCCATATCTTTGAAAGGACTCACATCAAGAGCCACTTGAACCTGTACAGGATAAAGAATATCAGGCTTATCAATATTACTTTTATTACATGCAAAGAGAAAAAAAACCATACTGGTTAGAAGCAATATATTTTTCATAATTATTAAAATTGGTTGAACAAATCTTAACATATGAAACCGAAAAGTAAATTTATTTCTTATTAAATGACGAAGATCATTATTTAGCGTAACCTAAGGTAAATGTAATACCATACTTATAATTCCTAAACCGTATTACTATCTGATTAATTATGAACAAAAAAGGGGGCACACCATTAGTATACCCCCTTTTTGAATTAATTATATAGTTTTATTGACCTATTGAAGCACAAGCTTGTTTCAACATATCAAGATTATTTACTGAATCATATTGTCCAAGATTCTCTCCTACACCATCACCTACAGTTGTAGAATTGTTAGCAACTATTGCCTTATCACCTACAGTTTTAGGTGTACTTTCCCAAATACCTCTAAAGTCATATCTTTTTGTTACATCTAAACTAGTAGTTGAAATGTAACCTTTTACAACTTCACCCAAAGGAAGGAAAGATGCGTTCGATCCTGTCAAGCGATAATACAACTGGAATGTTGGCAAAGCGGATACTGTAACCGTTTGACCGGGACACCTAACAAACAACTGCATAGTTACTATCGGTTGCTGCGCAACAGAGGTTAATGTAGCGGAAATCACTGAACCACAGTTAACAGTTACAGAGCCATTAAAAAGGACTGCTCCTGTAGAAGAATGTGTAATAATTAAGGTTGAAGTTCCAGTAGGCACAACCGGTAGAGGAATTAGTGTGTTAGTACTCGAAACATTCAATATCTGATCCTGAATGACCTGATTCTGAGCATTCATAAATTTAATATTTAATGGATAGGATACTCCTTGAGTCATCCAGGTAGCATTCAGCTGAAGGCTGGAGCTTGAACAAGCACCCTCAACATACCCTGCTATATAAGCGGTTAAGTGATTTATTGGATAAGTGACAGCTAATTTGCCATTATTGTGACTAATAACAGAAGCTGTTCTTTCAAACTTAAAAATACCAGTTGTAACTTCATAACTGAATATTTCTAAAAGATCACCAACCTTTACTATGGCACCTGTTTTAGGATTAATGTAAGATGGATTAATATCCTGAATCATCATTACATCTTTACTAAAGCCTTTAACTTCGAGGTCATTAACATAAAATTCTATATCAGTTATAGCAGCTGGCACAAATGTACCTGATATAGTTTGACCTGCAGCATTCACAATAGCTTCACTTGTCAAACTTCCACCAGGAAAGAGAGCAATACCAGCTTGGGTACTAGGATCCAAATTAACCAAAACTGAAGTAAATCTATCACCAGACAATACTTGTCCTGCCGCATTTAAAAACTGAGTCCCGGTATAAATGTTCATAGTAGATACCAAAGACGACGTTGTTGTATTTGTACTAATTGTAACATCCTGTGTAGCAAGAGTAGCTACACTAAACGATGGTTTATTTACCGATGCTCCAGAAGGCGGATTATTTATATTAAGGATTTTAATAGGTTTTAACTGATATCCCTGGCCGGCAGTAATAGTAAATGGAATATTTACATTCAGAATTGCATCCCCACTAACTTTTACATTGAATTCTAATGGGGAACCACTTGTAGGATCCTTATGAGGATCGATACCCATGTAAATATAGCCATCCTGAACAGTAAAGCTTTTATTCCCTGCTGGTGTATAAACCGCACCTGCATCCGGACCTGCAATCTCTATCACAAGATTTGAGGGTAGAGCATTTCCTGCCGCATCATCTACTTTGATCGCAGTCGTGTAATTGAAAACATTAGGAGTGATTATAATTCTTATATCATCCGCCGGATTTTTACAAGCAGTAAAAACACTTATAAAAGTCATTATTGATAGGTAAAATATTTTTTTCATAACAAAAGGTATTAATAATTATAAGCGAATTTAATTTCGAACTTAGGAAGCCACTTGTAATCTTTAAGATTTCTTCTTAGAATAGGTTCATTAACCTCAGGATTTGAAGAAAGCCAATTTGTTGCTGTCATTTTAACATCCGGATCTCCAATATAATAAGCACCTAAGTTAACTCCCATATTAAAATCTCCAGCTAATACAAGATTATGCCAACCTAAACCTGCGTAAGGAGCCCAGCCTTTCCAGTCTACAGTAGTGTTTAAAACGCCAACCTCTTCTGGTGAAAATGCAATATCACCAACATAGTAAGGTTCGTTTAACATAACTTTGGCATTACCACCACCTTTAAAAAAGTAAGCCCCACCTGCGCTTAAAGCAAATTTACGAAACAAGACTCCGGCGTTTGGAAAGGGTTGCCAATCAATAAAACCACTGAAGTTCATAAACTCAACCTTAAAATCAGCCTTATAATCAAAGTTACTGTTGAATTTCTTTACAACATCACCTTTATAAGGAAGCAAGGTTGTGGACAACCTTAGATTAAATCGGGTGGATAAAGGTGTACCAACCTCTACTCCGACTCCTTGAGTACCCACAGTAAATCCTACTGAGTTTGTAAATGCGGGATGACCAAGTGTCCCATCTGGCAGCCATTCCTGTTGAGCGTAAGTTGCAGTGCTAGCCAGCATTCCGCAGCTTGTCAAAACCATTAAGAGCGTTGATTTCATATAATTTATTTTAAAGTTTGAAGATGTATGGAATTTCAATACAATAATAATGTGTAAGAAATCGTACAAATATATGATATAAAGCACGTTATAACAAGTAATATATCACAAAATATCATGTTTTATTGCACATGTGAAATTTCTAGTGATTATTTATCTATTCAATATTTAAACGCTTGTGGGCCCACTTTACTAAAAGTATAGAATCAAGGTATACTTTTTCACATTAGTAGATTTAGTTTCCTTTTGAAAAAAAATACCACCCCAAAACATTTTCATTAAGATCACATAAAATAACTAAAAAACTTACTCTAATTTGCCAATTTGCTCTATCAGGATATATCCTTAAGGAAAAGTAGTTGATAAAACATATCTGTTATTTATTGTTAATGGGATAGAGCATTAAATTTTCATCAGTTTGCAACATTATATGTACGTGAAACAGATATAACAATACCTGCTATTTCCTGCGAAGTAATAAAATTAACATCCACTCTCAGGGCATAAAAATCCAATCCAATAATTCGGGATATTTATAATTGAAAACATTCAGACTATAAGGTTATGCATTCTTGACAAAAGAAACAGCGAGAGCAGTTGAGAATACTGGCATACATTCTAAAAAAATCCCTTATACAAAAAAAATCTTATAAATTAATCCTAGGGTTAATTTATAAGATTCCTATAAGTAATGCCTCTATAAATGGAGCAAACACTTTAACATATAATATTAATAAGCGTTATCCTCGCCTTTAAACATATTAATAACCGTCATAAAAATTATCTTAACATCTAGCATTGAGCTCCAGTTCTCCATATACCATATATCATGCTCAACACGCTTTTCCATTAAACGGGGATCTTCAGTTTCACCCCTAAAACCATTAACCTGTGCCCAACCACTGATACCTGGTTTCAAAAATTGCCTAACCATATAACGGTCAATAATGGCACTATACTGTTCTGTATGTTTAATCATATGAGGTCGCGGACCTATTATACTCATATTCCCAAGCAAAACATTGAAAAATTGAGGGAATTCATCCAAGCTGCTTTTCCTAAGAAACTTCCCAATTGGAGTAATCCGATCATCGTCTTTACTAGCTTGTTTCTTGTCGCTATCATTATTCATCTTCATACTCCGGAATTTATAACACCAGAATGGCTCATTATTCCTTCCACTACGCAATTGCCTGAAGAATATTGGACCTCTACTTTGACTTTTTATAATGATTCCAATAATGGGAACCAACCAGCTCATTACAAAAATCACCACTAATGAACTAAAAATAATATCAAAGACTCGCTTCTTAAAACGATTTTGCATATTTTCCAAAGGCTCATGGCGTAAACTTATAACGGGAAATTCACCCATGTAGCTCATTGTAAAAGGAGCAGTCAGCGAACCTGTTAAATCGGGCACAAATTTAAGTCTCACACATTGACGCTCTGCTTCCTCTAACAGATACTTCGCTTCAACCATCCTATCAGGAGTCAACGACACATAAACATCCTTAATACCCCGACTAGCAGCGTCGGCAATATGCTTACAAGTCGATGGCAATAAAGACCCATCCTCTTTAACAAAAAGTGTATCTTCCTCATCATTATGAAGAAACCCTTCAAATTTAAAGTTTTGACTTTTCTCCAGATAACCTGCAAGACGTAGTCCAGTATTGTTTTTACCTAAAACAGCAACAGGTTTACTTACTTTAAAGTGCCTGTATAACACAAATTCAAAAAATGTTCCAGCAAAACGGCTTAATAAAAAAGCAACGCTGATTGCCAGGTAAAGTGTTATTATAAAGGCCCTTGAAATGGTATAATTATCTGAGAATGTCAGATAAAAAACAAAAAGTACAGCATGGAAGGCAACTGCTCTCCAGCTAGCTCTATAAATACTTACAATTTCAGCTAATGATTCATTACGGTATAGTCCGCATACGTTAGATGAGAAAAACCATATCAGATTACAAACAAGCAGATAATTCTTATATGACCCTTCCAACGGTGATGCTTGTATGCCAAATACGGCATAGAATGCCAAAAAGAATGATGCGTTTATTAAGATTATATCCGTAGCTAAAAGCACAAAACGCAATAAATATAAGTATCGTGTTTGCATAAATCCCCAATTAATGTTACAACAAATATAAAAATAAAATCATTTAATTAAAACATTAACAATAATTTAACACAATCAAAGCAAATATTATAATCATATTTAAAAACATAACACATGATAATTAGTATAGTTTTTTATATATTATCATACTGATGTATAGCTACTTACCATTCCGTTTTGTATCCCTCTATTAAATTGCCATCCAATCTGGTTTTATCTATCAAATATGTTGGTATTTATGGACAATTAGACTTCAAAACACATCAGATATTTAAGTATACGTAATAAAACATGCCTTGGTTCTATTTATTAATCCATGAAGAGTCAAAAGATTATTTCTTGAAGAAAACTACTTTCTTATTTCAGTCATATCTCAAGATATAACTGAAATAGTGTTTTAATAAATTTCATATATATTCCTTCCGGAGCTTTATCTGGAACATAATTTTCACTTCCTACATAGTCAAACGCGCCAAAAAGCATTTAATCTTAGGCGTTAACTTGAAATAAACTCATTACCTACATAGTCATAAACATCTAAAACATTTAATCCTATACTTTAACTTGAAAATCAACTCATTGCCTACTTATTTATAAGCGCCAAAAAACATTAATCATGCACTTTGACTTGAAAATCATTCAATTACCCAAATAGTTACATGCATCGAAAAACATTCATTCCTATGCTATAAATTAAAAATCAGCCCATTTCCTATATAGGCATAAACATTGAAAAATTTAATCCTGCGCTTCAAATTAAAACCCCAATCAACCAACTCCCCTTACTTCAAAATTGAATTGATCAAAGCAAGCTCCTCCTCGCTAAAAGCAGTATTACCTAGTGCCAGTAATGAATCGGTAATTTGCTCTGGCCGACTCGCTCCTATTAATACGGATGTAATCCGCTCATCCTTTAATAACCAGGCCAAAGTCATATGCGCAAGTTTTTGTCCCCTTGACTGTGCAACTTCATTTAACTGCCTAATCACTACTCGAACCTCTTCAGTAATATTACTCTCTTTCAAAAACACCCCACTAGTAGCAACTCTTGAGTCTTGAGGAATTCCATTCAGATATTTATCAGTAAGCAGACCTTGAGCCAAAGGCGAAAAAGCAATACAGCCCAAGCCTTTATCTTCCAGCAAATCTAGAAGCCCATCTTCCGCCCATCGTTCAAACATTGAATATTTGGCTTGATGAATCAGACAAGGAGTACCCAATTCTTTTAAAATTAATATGGCCTTTTCTGCTTCCTCAGGCTTATAATTTGAAATTCCCACATAAAGCGCTTTACCCTGACGTACGATATGATCCAGCGCCCCCATAGTCTCTTCTAAAGGCGTATCCGGATCAGGCCGATGAGAATAAAAAATATCCACATAGTCCAGATTCATTCTTTTCAAACTCTGATCTAAACTCGATATCAAATACTTACGTGAACCCCATTCTCCATAAGGTCCGTCCCACATATTGTATCCGGCTTTAGAAGATATAACCAGCTCATCACGACAACCACTCAGATCAGTATGTACTATTTTACCAAAACGCGTTTCCGCAGATCCCGGAGGAGGTCCATAGTTGTTAGCCAGATCAAAATGCGTAATTCCAGCATCAAATGCTGTTGTAATCAGATTGCGACTGTTTGTCTTATCTGAAGCATGGCCGAAATTATGCCACAAGCCTAGCGACATAGCAGGGAGTTTTAACCCACTGTTTCCGCAGCGGCGGTATTCCATATTTGAATACCGGGAAGAAGAAGGAATATATACCATTAGTTTCTATATATTGAAAATAGTAAGAACTTTGAGGTCATAAAACGAGAATGATTACATACGATCTGTTTATCTACATCACGAATCAGTAAGAACTTTGAGTTTATAATAGGCGAAGAATCATACCATATACTTTGTAAATATGAAATACCGCAGAATACAAAAACGCGTATCACCTTTTATCCTGGTGAAATTAGTAAAAATTCCATTCTTTAAGCAATTACCCTTACAATCAGCCAAATTTTGTATTTTGCATCAGGCTATTTAAAATTTACATGAGATAACTTATATAGCCTATATTGAAAAATCATATTTTTACATCACATACACGAGAAAATCGTATATCAAATTTAATACTATACTACAGATGATTAATCAAACACAAAACAGCAATTACTATGCTGTTATTATGGCAGGGGGAGTGGGAAGCCGTTTTTGGCCTGTTAGTCGCACCGCATATCCTAAACAATTTATTGACATTGCGGGTACAGGCATGAGTCTCATCCAAGCAACCTATGAGCGTTTCAAAGATATCGTTCCAACACAAAACATATATATATTAACAAACGACAAATACAGGGACCTCGTCAAAGAACAGTTAAAAGGAATTCAGGACTACCAGATTCTTTGCGAACCAGTTATGCGTAATACAGCTCCATGTATCGCCTATGCCTGTCACAAAATCAGCGAACTCAATCCTAAGGCATCAATTGTAGTCGCACCTTCTGATCACTTAATCTTAAATACACGTCAATTTACACTGGATGTCAGCAATGCTTTGCAAACTGCCGAAAGCAACCCTTGTTTGATTACGCTTGGCATACAGCCATCCAGACCCGATACCGGCTATGGGTACATCCGTTACTCCAATCAGGAATTAGGTAATGGCTTTAAAAAAGTAGCTCAGTTTACCGAAAAACCCGACAAAGAGCACGCGGAAAGCTTTTTAAAGAGTGGTGATTATTTATGGAATGCAGGGATTTTCATATGGAGTGCTGCAGAAGTATTAAAAGCCTTTGAAACACAATTACCCGAAATGAATAAGCTATTTCTTCAGGGAAGAAACGTTTACAATACCGGAAATGAATCCACATTTTTAAAAGAGAACTATCCAAACTGCCAGAATATCTCAATTGATTATGGAATAATGGAGAACGCTGAAAATGTATTCGTTTTACCCGTAGAATTTGGATGGTCTGATTTAGGAACATGGGCATCCTTATATTCCCTGGCTGAGAAGGATGAAAACCAAAATGTAGTTATTCCTTCCGAGGGAACAATTCTGCACGACACTTCCGGCTGTATGATCAACATTCCTGAAGGCAAAAAATTAGTGATCAAAGGATTGCACGACTATATAATTGCTGAAGCAAACGATACGCTGATGATTATCCCCCGCGAAAGCGAACAGGAAGTAAAACAGATCGTTGCCGATGTAAAAACCAAGTATGGCGAAAACTTTGTATAATCAAAGCTACGATTTTAATAATCCAGGAAAATAAATTATAATACTTTAGGGGTGCCCATAGGCTGAGATCAAGACCCTTTGAACCTGATGCTGCTCGTACAGCCGAAGGGAAAAGTTATATATAATTATTCCGGAATGCCTAACATTCTAGCAGAGGAGCCAGAAAAAAAGCTTCTCTTCATTTTAAACAGGATGCCGATTCTGCAACTATCTCCGAACACTAAACAAAATAAAACTAGCTTAAAATTAAAAAGTTAAAAACTAACCAATTAAATTAAACACTTCCAAAAACAAGCCAATTAAATCAAACAGTTCAAAACAAATATTCTATCTGCTTTTTCTACTTGCCGCTACAAAAACCCAATGCTTTTGAAGAACATAGTTGAATAATAGCGAGACGATCAAATCTACAACAAGCCGACTGATCCTATAGTCCAGTCGTAGTAGTTCAGTCAATGAATAAGTACCTGAAATTTTCAAGCAAATACTACCACATACAACCAAACAAAATCTGAATAACTGGGCATTAATCGATTTTTGATCTTCATTATTAACTTTGAAAGTCCAGTATCTGTTAATGGTAAAATTAACAACGGCTCCTATAGTTCCACCAATAAATATAGAAAGGGTATAATGAAACCCGACGACTTCAGTAAAAAAAATCATAGTCAGGTAATCAGCTATGCCTCCTGTAAAGGCGGAGAACTGAGCCCTAATAAAAATCTTTAATGAAGACCGATTGATCATTTATTATTTTTATTGGCGGCTTTATCCTCAAGGTCACGCTGATCCCCCAGAGCCAATAGATCCTTGGTATCAATCAAATTAATAATAAACAAAGCAAAACACATCATCATGGCAAGCCAGTCAATAGAGCCTGCAAAGAAAATTTCACTAATCAGAAGGGCACAAATAAGAAGGCGAACTTCTGTAGGGCCAAATATCCCTGAATCAATAGTATATTTATCTGTGATTTTATACCGAAGTTGAGAAATAATCATTGCCCAGCCATAAAAAGCCACAAAAAGAAAAGCAACAATTTCAAAGTCCCCTTTAATGTAAACTAAAAAGCCCAGGCCCATCAGAATCGTACTGATCCAATCCATAATGATATCCAGTGAAAACCCATACCACTTCCTTGGAATATTTCTGTAATAGGCAATTCTACCATCCAACGAATCGCCCAACCAGTTTATAGCAAGTCCCGCTACCCCAACCAAAAGATAGGATACATGAAAATGAGCGGCTAAAAGAAACCCTACAAGAACAAGAAAACTCCCAAACATTCCGAGTCCTGTAAGCATGTCAGGAGAAATAAAAGCCGGCATTTTACTCACCAGCCATCCAATTGCATTTTGTTCGGTACTCTTTAATATATTAGTTCGCTTTCTATCCTTAAATGTTCGTTTTCTATCCTCGTTTTTCTTAATCAATATAGAGGAGGAAAGGGTATCTTTATCCATGCGTTACAGCCTTATCTTAAAAAAGGTGTGCAAAAGTAAGAATAATAGGGTTAAAATTAACAGCGTGTTATCTTAATGTCAATTAATTAACAAATCATCGAGTTTTATTAAAAAACAGCCCTTTAAACCTAAGATCCGGAACCTTTGAAAGTAATTTTCGTACAACCAAGCTAATATGCAACCGTGCAGAGCATTAAGGATTTTATAAGTATCAATTGGGTTAAGCTTATTGGAAGTAAAGAACACTTCTCATTGGAACAGCGCATCTTTCATGCGGCTTGCATTCTTCCATTATTGATTTGCCTTTTAAATATATTCGTAAACCTGTATTTGCAACTTTATAACCTTGCAGCCTTAATGTTTGCTCTTCACCTGATCATGTTGTTCCTGTATTACATTTCCAGGGTCAAAATGAAGACGGGAACAAGCATTACTGTCTATTGTATCCTTGGTAATGCAATGTTTGCTATTAACTTCTATTTTAATTCAGGAAGTAATGGACCAACAACCATACTATTTTTAATTCTATTCTTAATAACAATCATCATTGCACAAAAAAATCAAGCTAGGCTGTGGATAATCCTAAATCTTTTAACCATTGTGGCTCTACTGCTTTTTGAAAATTATTATCCCAATCTGATAGAATATACCTATAAAACCCGAAATGATCGCTACGCCGATATTATTTACACCTATATTGCTGCCATCTTTATCATGTCCTTCATAATAAAATACATGCTGGATAGCTATAAATCCGAACATAATAAAGTAAAACAAAAAGCCATTGAACTAGATCTGGCCAATAACACTAAAAATAAATTATTCTCTATCCTCGCTCATGACCTCCGGTCTCCTTTGAATAACATCCATAGTTATCTCGAAATAATTTCCCAAATACAGCTGCCTGGTGATGAAAGGCAAACGTTAGAAAATGACCTGTTAAAAACCACAGAAAACACGCAGCAAATGTTATCTAATTTACTATCCTGGAGCAGTTCTCAGTTGGAAGGGTTTAATGTAAAACTACAGAACACACGGCTTAATGACGCATTATCCACCACATTTAAAGTTCAAAAAAATATAGCTTCTCAAAAGAAAATAGATCTGGATATTCAACTGGATCCTGATGCGTGTATTTTGGCTGATCCAAATATGCTGGAAGTTATTGTCCGCAACATTATTAATAATGCTATTAAGTTCACCCCCTCTCCAGGTAAAATAACCATTCAAACCATTGAAAATCCATTAGAATGGATCATAAAGATAGCAGACAATGGCATAGGAATTAAAATTGATCGCCAGCACACTCTTTTCACATTAGAAGGAGAGACTACCTATGGAACAAACAATGAAAAAGGTGCGGGATTAGGATTAGTTTTATGTAGGGATTTTGCCAAACTTCAGAAAGCTAAAATCTGGTTTGAAAGTATTCCAAATGAAGGAAATACTTTTTACGTAAGCTTCAATAAGTGTCAGAATTCATCAGATTCAGTAGATAAAAACGCTCCTTTTTACTAAACAATTCCACTTTTTAAAGGTTAACCTAATACATTTTATCAACCTTTAAAAACAATTTACCATGGCAACTACGTCAAAAACAAGCACTAAGGATGCATCCAAAAAACCAACAGGCCTTACAGGAAAAATGGAAGACTCTGAATTCCACAAATTCTTTGTAGACGAATTGAAGGACATCTATTGGGCCGAAAAACATTTAGTAAAAGCCCTTCCTAAAATGAAAAAAGCAGCTACCAGTACGGAACTTGCTTCTGCATTTGAAAAACACGCATTAGAAACACAAGAGCACATTACCAAACTCGAAGAAGTATTCGCTTTAGTAGAAGAAAAAGCATCAGCAAAAAAATGCGATGCAATGGAAGGTTTGTTATCTGAAGCAGACGGCATCATTGAGGATACAGAAAAAGGAACTATGGTACGTGATGCTGGATTAATACTTGCTGCTCAAAAAGTAGAGCATTACGAAATTGCTACCTATGGCACGCTAAAAACCTTTGCCGAAAACATGGGACATAGTGATGTCGTAGCCATCTTAGAACAAATCCTTGAAAATGAAAAAGCTACCGATGTTGCTTTAACTCAAGTTGCAGAAAGCTTTGTGAACGAACAAGCTTCTCAGGAATAATCAACACCGTTATAAGAGGCTCTATTCTGAATTGAAATTCTACATCATAATGAATTCAAATTAGTCTCTAACGCTAAAAAAAGTTAATAAAAAAGCGGCAGTTCTCAAATAGAGAATTGCCGCTTTTTTTAGGAACTTTTGGACACTATATCTAAAGCAAAAAACCTTTTAACATATTCTTCGCCTGCGGTCCCCATCGTTCAATAATGTCATTTAATTTTGCATTTAACGCTTTATTATTTACAGGTTTACCTTTCACAGGGGCCTTCAACACCGTCTTATCTATTGTTTTGTCAGATACCAAGGTGGCAAACCAAGTCATGTTCTCATGTGGAAGAGCGACTCCAAGAATCATTCCCGGCAAACCGCTAAATGACTCCGGTCCACCTGATACCAGGATCTCATCTGTATAAAAAGCAACCACATAGATCGAATCCAGCATCACCGCATTAGCCCGTCTACACTGATATCCCGCTATTTCACGTGTCTCATCAGTCATTTTCCAGGTAATTTTCCTAATTGAATCCTTTACGATAAAGGTCTCTTCAAAAACCTTTTTTTGCACGATGCTCAGTCCACTTAAAAAATCGGTGAAGATTGTATTCGGCTGACTATTATTCGGATCGTCCCCAAACGCGCTATTCTGACTCGTTACAGTTACAGGAATAGGTGTATAAAGCGATTTATCTTTTGAAAATAACAAGGTACTTTTAACAGTCCTAAACTGAGGCTGTGTTTTCACATACTGATCATACATTTTGGACATGTATACCTCATTCTTTTCTGTGATATTTTTCTTCAACTGAGCAAACATATTTATCTTCTTTTCAAACTCAATTGATCCTTCCGAAATGAACCTGGCATGCTGTGCATGGAGACCACACTCAGCAAAAACAGAAAACATAAATAACAATATAACCTTTATCTTCATTTTTTAAGTCCCGCAGACCCTCCCATTTTGTTAAAATCCCAAACAGCTGAAAACATAAAATAGCGTTTTATAGTCGTGTAGCTATTCTGTGTGATCCTATTATTATATGCACTTCGGTCAAACCCCTTATTCTGATTTAAAATGTCATTAGCACTTGCAACAAGCCTAAAACTCTCCGCCTTAAAAAACTTTTTCTCCACACGGGCATTCCAAAGCGTACGTTTAAAATCCTCATCAAAAGAAGCTGTCTTTTCCCTGTACTCATATCTAATATCAGAACTTATCTGAAATTTCAAAGGTAAATAAACGGAAAACGACCCGCTTGAATTAAAAGTTAACCCGTTGTTATTGATGTCTTTTTGTAACGATGACTCGCTGACATTATAACCAGGGTTCGCTGACACGGAGAAATCATACTTCTTTTGTTTATACTTAGAGATCCGAAGTCCCCCAGAATAACTGTACGAAGTCGTTTTGTTTAATATGGTATTGGCATAATTATAATACGTATTGCCGTTAGTACCCAGATCTATGCCCACTTTAAGCCCCCCTAAACTAATCTTCCAGCCATAATAAAGATTCATATAAAAATTAGACGGTTGTTTATTATTTAAATTGATATACTGGTACAAATTTTTACCCGCTGAATCGGTCTGTGTATTACTTACAATCTCATTTAAAGTAAAGTTATACGAACCATACAAGTAAATATACTGCTCACTCAGAATTTTATACGAATTAAGCTGCAAGTCAAATCCATTACGGAAAGAGGGCTTAAGGTCAGGATTACCAACCGTTATATTAAGTGGATCATCATTTTGAAGAATAGGTTGTAATTGATTCAAAGAAGGCTGCGAGCTATTACCACGATAACTCAACCTAAATGACTTTTGTTGAGAGAATTTATATTGATAGCTGGCTTGCGGATTCCAGTTTATGAAATTACGCGAATAAGTTTTATCTGCATATAAATCCTTTTGCTTAAAATCCACTGCACTTGCTTTTGTACCAAAGTTGATGGTATTTTTATCCTTTTTATAATTAAACACCATTCCTACCTGGTTTCTACTCTCATCCACTTCAAAGTTATTACTGTATAAAGAGTCCAGCACATTATAATCTCCCGAAGCTGATTGATTAAACGATCTGCGATCCGCAGAACTATTATTCAGTATATACCCATAGTTTAAAATCACAGAGAAGGTTTTACTAAAGGGTTCAGTATAGGTAATGTTCGTATTTAAAGATGCGCTATTACTTTTATTCAATTTATACTGGTCAATACTGTCCAAAACAACCACACTATTAAAATATTTGTTCGCTGAATTTAAAGATCCCGTTGTTTTATTATCACGGAGGGTTTGACTAACAAACAGAGATAATGTTCGACTCGTTTTCTTCAACTTTTTATTATAAAAAGCACTGGCAAAGAACGATTGCTCCTTACCATCATTCCTGTTATCACGGATGCTATTATTTACCAAACTCCCATCGCCCCTACTACTTGTGGTTTTAAACTGTTCACTACTCTCTGTATCTGCCAATGAGCCATCCACCACAATCTTCAAGTTTGATGTAGTATCCAGCTTAATTTCATAAGTAGCATCCAACTTCTGACGGTTGTTACTAGTATTAAAATCACGATCCGAAACTTCATTGATCACTCCAGTTGGAAGATTATTCTGTGTCTGGGTATTTGAAGTACCATCCACATTCAGATAAGAAGTTTTAAAATTGGTATTGATAGTTTCTTTATCCAGATTCCACTTCGCATCATAATGCAGTCCACCCGTTCGTGCAACAGGAATACCCTGACCATTATAATCTGATCCTCCACCCGAAAAATAAACGCCACCATTGTCAGATACCTGCACCCCAGCGCCATATTTACCGGCATCTTCCCAACCCAAGCCCACCGTACCATCGTTTCCTGCAATTGCATAAGCCGAAAACTTGCGCTTCCCTTTAAACACATTCAGCATTCCCTGCCCCTTATAAAACTCGTCAGATCCTGCCCCAACATCTACTTTTCCGAAGTACCCACTCTTTTTATCTTCCTTCAGTTTGATGTTCAGCGTTTTAGTCTTTTCCCCGTCATCAATACCGGTAAAAGTAGCCTGATCGCTCTTTTTATCATACAACTGCACCTTATCCACCATATCCGCACGGATATTTTTAGTTACCAGCGTAGGGTCATCACCAAAAAATTCTTCCCCATCAACCAGCACCTTTTTAACTACCTCCCCTTGAGCCGTAATTTTACCATCCTTATCCACCTGAATCCCCGGAAACTGTTTAATTAAATCCTCAACCCTTGAGTTGGGCTGAATTTCAAAACTCCCGGCGTTAAATTCTGTCGTATCCCCTTTTATCCGTACAGCTACAGCCTTAGCTTTCACTAATACTTCTGCCAATAGATTGGCTTTTAAAATCAGCTTAATGTCCCCAAAATCTTTATTCCGGTGCAGGGAGTCCAGATTAAAACACTCTACATAATCCGCATACCCCGGATAAGTAACTAAAATAAAAAACTTCCCTGCTTTTAGTTTATCTACAGAAAAAGATCCGTCTGCTTTAGCTCTCCCAAATGCAGCAAGGGTGGAGTCCTTACTATTCATGATACTCAATGAAGCATTTAAAAGTTTTTCGTTTGAAGCTGTATCTGATACCAAACCCTTAACTGAATATAAATTCTGAGCGTTCACGGTGTAGAAAAAGAAGGAGAACAAGAACGCAAAAAAGGAAAATTTCATATAGGTTAATTAGGTTTCCCAATGTTACATATATTCTTAATTAATGCAAAAAAATATTTGTTAACATTATGTTAAATGTATGATTTTAAATTACACCCATATTCAACACCTTGAAAATGCACAGGAGTTTCTTGTAACCGGTTTAGTAAAAAAGCAATCAGTTAAAATGAGTATCTATTTTCAGACCTATTTCATCAGCAATAGACTGGTCAAGGTCACTTTCCTCCCATTCCCAATTAATAATGTTATGTCGTTTTAAATTACCAAGTTTCTTTCCATCAAACAGAACTTCAAAGGAAGCTTCGGTATTGATTTTATTATAAACTGGCGTAATGAATAAGCGTAGTAACTCACCACCAACACGAGCATTAACATGAAAAGGCTCATCAAAGTTTGTAATCATCGTCCTGATAACAAGCGTTTAACAAACTTGTTTGCTTTGAAATTTTCCATATGCTTCATAAAACACTTTGCGATATATAACGCTATTTATTTTCTTGCATAAGGATATCAACCTCCGCTTTTAATTTCGGTAAATGGTTCATAACGACACTCCAGATAACAATGTTATTTACATTATCGTATGTATGGATGACTTTGTTTCTAAGATCAACCATCTGTCTCGCATAAGAAATTTCGATAGCTGGATTAATTTTTAACAACTTGTTAACGGCTTCATCGATAATTTCAAGCTCTCGCTCAACTGCTCTTCTTTTGGTTTTATTATTAATATATTCTTCAAGAATTCTACGTCCTTCAAGATGGTCATCAATAGATGCAATGCCAACAACAATATCTGTTAAGAGTTTCTTTTCTTCAGTCTTCATAAAACAGCGATCTTTTGCTTGTTTATGCTTTGAAGTAAGTATGGGTTAGTAATAGTCTCTTCTGCCACGAGGTCTACATCTTTTTTAAGCAGGTTCTGTAGTGCGTAAATGAGCTGAAAGTAGTTGTTTCCGTAATCGGTATAACTTAGATCAGGATTAAATTTTACCAAAAAGTCAATATCACTACTATCTGTCATGTTTCCATTAGCTGCACTCCCAAATAAATGAGCTCTAATGACACCATATTGAGTCATTAGAGTCTTTATCTGCAATAAATTTGATTTAACTAAACTATTCATATTTATTTTTTGCACCTAAGTGATAATTCAAATTTACAATTAATAGTTTTAAATCAATTTATGTTAAATAAATGCTTTCATGTGCATATCGAAATTTGCTTCCATGTCTACAATTAAACTTTCTTAGACCCCTTAAGTTAATTTCAAACTGATTAAACCCTTTAAAATGCAAATCATTTCTTAAATGAAACGCGCTGGCCTAGTGTAATACCCGAACTCGTTTCATTAAGTCTTGCTGTAAGATTTACCTTTTGGGCAGTCTTGCTTGCCGTACTTCCATGCAGGTCAATCCTTAAACCCAGCCCAAGCATCAATAAATTACCTACATAAACCATATGATGCAGGTTCCCCTGCTCTACTGGATAATTTGCAGCACATTGATTTACTGCTGCTTTTGGACGATCCGAGGCAGTTGTACTTTGGAATGCCCCAATAATAGCGCAAGGACTAAACTCCTTGGAATTGATTAAAATTGCTTCCTCATCCAACCCGATTGCATTATAAACGAGCAAAGACATGCTCAGCATCAAGATACCAGAAGGACTTGGAATACTATCAAAGCAAACCGCCTGCTCATCCACTGTTTCGTAACTCCCAAAATCAACATCCTTCACCTCCAGGTGTTCATAATACTCTTCCCGGAAGTTAAACGCCACCAGCATCAGTCTAACCCGGTATTTAAGCTTTCCGGCCGACAGCCCTTTAGGCCTCTTAATACCACTTTGGGTGTTTAAACTTCCCAGTTTAACACGTACACGACCTTCAGAATCCTGCTCCACCTGGTGACTCATCTGAAGCACTTCCGACAGCTTGCTGTCCGCATTAAACTCCATGCCATTCAAATGACTCAGGTCTGCATCATGCAAATCCCGTTCCCCAACACTTCCACTAAACCCGTTACGGATGCTTCGGTAGACCAACTGCGTACTGCGACTCACAGCTGTTCCATCCCGATGCAAATAAGCAGGTTCAAATGCCTGGCGAATAATTGCAGCCGTAGAACTCGATAAACCGAACTCTGTGGAGGTTTTGATACTTTCCTGGGTCTGTTTGAACTTTGCAGGTTTTCCCTGTATAATGTTCTTGTCCCGGTAAGTACGGTAGACGACCGACCCTGCGGTTCCCCGTACTCTTCCTTTATTATCTATAGTGGCCATAATATATTTGCTAAGCGGGTAAGGTAATCATTTCAAGAATCTTAGCAGTGAAATTTCTCTTATATTTTGGGACAAAAAAGAGAAAGCGGCTCTATACAATCTGGAGAGGGATTTTAACATATCATGAATATTGATTAAAAATCAAACGATAAAGAAACAGGTAATAACCGATCATAAGTCCCATATATCAATGCATAAGTCGGACTTATCATGGGATCAACGCTGGTCCTTATCGGGAAATTATATAATGTATTAACCCTAAAATAACAAAATCTTACATGTTAATTACTGGCCTCTTAAACAATCTGCTACCTTCAGTTGTCTCTGATCATACTTACCTATAAAATGATGAACAACTCCCGCCCTCAGCTTTTTACCTGGCATATCCATGGCAGTTACTTATATTATCTATCCCAAGGTAATTACGACATCTATATCCCTGTCAAAGAAGAACAATCAGAAGGATATTACGGACGAGGAGAAACTTTTCCTTTTGGTGACAATATTCATGAGGTTCACATAAATGACATTCCACAGCTTGATCTGGATTGTATCATTTATCAAACCAATACCAACTATCTGAAAGATCAGTACGAGATCTTATCTGAAGATCAAAGAGCATTACCTAAGGTCTATATTGAGCATGATCCGCCACGGGTTCATCCCACAGACACCAAACATGTAGTGAATGACCCCGATGTTTTGCTGGTACATGTTACACATTTTAACCGCCTGATGTGGGATAATAATGGCATCACAACAAAAGTGATTGAACACGGTGTAACCGTACCTGAAATCCCTTATACGGGCGAAATTGAAAAAGGCATTGTAGTGATCAATAACCTCCCAAGTCGCGGCAGGTTATTGGGCCTTGACATTTTCATGGAGGTGCGCAAGCATATACCACTTGACCTGATCGGGATGAATACCGGAGAACTGGGATTAGGGGAAGTGTTGCACCCTCAATTACCCGAATTCATCAGTAAATACCGGTTTTTCTTTAACCCCATCCGCTATACCAGTCATGGTCTGGCCGTTTGCGAAGCCATGATGTTAGGGATTCCTGTGATAGGAATGGCCACTACGGAGATGCCTACCGTAATTACCAATGATGTCAATGGATTCATCCATACCGATATTTCGGTTTTGGTTGATAAAATGAAGACGCTATTGGTGGACAAACAACAAGCTATTCAGCTCGGTATTGAGGGACGGAAAACGGCATTGCGCAGATATAACATTCAACGTTTTGTTCAGGACTGGGAAGAAACGGTAGCACAGGTAATCGAGGCGCAGGTCAGCAAATAGATGATGCATAAAGCGGTATTTATAGATAAGGACGGCACATTAATTCAGGATGTACCTTATAATGTGGACCCTGCTTTAATAAAACTGGAAGAACATGCTCTTGATGGATTGAAACGCATTAAAGAATTAGGCTATGAACTGATTGTGATTTCCAACCAGTCCGGTGTAGCACATGGATACTTTGAAGAATCCGCATTACAAGGAGTAGAAGCGAAGATTAAAGAACTTCTCCATGCACACCAGATCACTTTAGATGCTTTTTATTATTGTCCCAATCATCCGGAAGGAAAAATAGAAAAGTATAAACTGGACTGCGATTTCAGAAAGCCAAAGCCCGGCATGATCTTGCAGGCTGCAGTAGAGCGGGGTATAGATCTTTCACAATCCTGGATGATCGGGGATATTCTGCATGATATAGAAGCGGGTCAGCGCGCAGGCTGCAAAACCATCTTAATTAACAATGGGAATGAAACGGAATGGATCATGAACGACTTTAACCACCCTGATTTTACTGTAAAAAACATCAATGAAGCTGCAAGCAAACTATAAAAATATTCTATGCATCCGTCCGGATAATCTGGGCGACCTATTGATGAGCTCTCCGGCCATTCGCGCATTAAAGGAAACCTTTAATGCAAAGATTACTGTATTAACTTCTTCTATGGCAGCTGGGGTAGCGAAACTTATTCCTGAAATAGATGAGGTCATGATCTGCGACTTCCCCTGGGTAAAAAATGCAGCCAATACCTCTTCTGATCATTTTCTCGATATCATTGGTGATCTTAAAAAGAAAAACTTCGATCTGGCGGTCATGTTTACCGTGTACAGCCAGAATCCCTTGCCCGCTACTATGCTGGCCTACCTGGCGGAGATTCCGGTGCGACTGGCTTATTGTCGTGAAAACCCATACGATCTGCTTACGCATTGGCTTCCTGATCAGGAGCCTTATAAACTAATTAAACACCAGGTAAGAAGAGATCTGGATTTAGTAAAATCTATCGGTGCTACGCCATCACAAGAAAACTTAGCACTTATCCAAACAGATGAAGCCTGGAATAAAGCACAAATAAAATTGAACGCATTACCTATAGATCTGCAAAAGCCATGGCTGATTCTCCATGCCGGCGTGAGTGAACAAAAACGAACTTATCCTTTAGAACTCTGGGTTCAAGCGGCACAAAAACTGATGCTGAAAAATGATTACCAGATCCTTTTTACCGGAGGGGCGAAAGAAAAAGCATTAACAGACCAGTTAGCAGAAGCTTCCGGAGGTCAATCCTTCTCTCTTGGAGGTCTGTTTTCTATTGAAGAGTTTGTGGCTTTGATTAGTAAAGCACCATTAGTCATTTCCGTAAATACAGGAACGATACATCTGGCAGCAGCAACAAAAACACCTGTAATCGTTTTATATGCTTTATCAAATCCACAACATGCCCCGTGGAAATCATACGGAAAGGTATTACCTTTTACTGTGCCCAATAATCTGCAAAGTAAAAATGAAGTGATCCGATATGTAAATGCCACGTTTTTCTCTAAAAAGATAAAAACAGTATCACCTGCTGACATCTTTCAAGCGGTACAAAAGATTCGAAACGGCAAGACCTTAATAATTCCTGAGATACCGGAAAGCTTTATTAACTAAGCACTTTTGCGGAGACTTCCAGCTTAGTTTTTAAGTGTTGCTGAACAAGAGCAAAATCCGGATTCACGGTCCAGTCAATTACATAGTGCAGTTCTCTGTTTAACGGTGCCCAACGATCGGGTTCGCCGTCCATACTGATGACAATACTCGGGGTTTTAAAGGCAGCAACCATGTGCGACACACCAGTGCAATTGGAAATCAGCATAAAGGAATTCTTTATCAGCACACCCATAGCGCCTATATTCGTTTTTCCAGCAGCAATAATGGGGTCTAACTTCATTTTCCGACTCACTTCTTCCACAATGCCCAACTCGTCCTTAGTACCGGTAAGTACGACTTGAAATCCTTTTTTGATGCAATAATCTGCAAGTGAGGCAAAGTGTGCGGTAGGCCATTGCCGCCATGCCCCTCTTGATCCGGGATGTATACATATATATTTTTGAGATTTTAAAAGTGGAAGATGTATAGCCATCAAATCTTCCTCATCTTCAGTCGTTAAAGGAAATTCCAAAGCGGATCCTTGTGGTGAAATGCCTAAATGTTCCATCAACAGGAGATGACGTTTAATCTCTGAGCCATGATTTGGATACTGCAGAAATAACCCATTGTCCGGTGCGTAATCATCTTTTTTGCAAAATCCGGCAGTAAAGTTGGCATTAAAAAGTTCCACCATCGGATTCACGATCGAGCCATTTCCCTGCATCTGTAAGGCCAGGTCAAACTGCTGTTTTTGCACTTCCGCTAAAAAAGCGGTAAACGCAAGCGGATTGACCTCTTGTTCGGGTAAACCCGGATAACCTGGAAAATGAATAAAAGAATCAAAGTATTGCGGAAACCTGCTAACAAGAGATTTTGCCCATGGCAGTCCTGCTAAAGTGATTTTCGCTTGTGGATAAGCCTGTTTTAACGCGCGGATTGCAGGTATCACACATAACATATCCCCTAATTGCAGGGCTCTGAATACGATTATTTTCTTTACATTTTCTACAGGTAGCATCATATAAGAAGAGAATTGACTTATACTAACAATATGTATAGTAGTATGTTTACTAATTCATCTTCCTTTTTAAATAAATAACACCCTGAATTTCAATGCTCC
>NZ_AQPN01000046.1 GCF_000403135.1 Arcticibacter svalbardensis MN12-7 | reverse complement strand
TCATTTAAGGAAGTTAATGCAAATAAAACTGGAATAATTGGGGTAAGTTGGGGAGGATTATTAACCAGTACAACTATGGGTATAGATAACCGTTTCAAGTTTGCAATACCAATTTATGGTGCTGGTTACGTTACAGAAGCTGATACTTATATGGGTATTTCTGATACTGATAAAGAGGCTTTTGTTAGAAACAATTATGATGGCCGCACCTATTTTAAAAATGTAACATATCCTACTTTTTGGGTAAACGGTACAAATGATGCCCATTTTCCAATGACCATGACAAACCAATCTTGTGCTGAGATGAAAGTACCTTCAAAAATTCGCTATGATGTGAGAATGGCTCATGGTGAAAATATACCAATGAAGCTAAATGAAATTTATACTTTTGCAGATTATGTGCTAATGGGAGGTGATGCCCTGACAACTTTTGACACACCAAAAATCAATGGGAATATAGCATCAGTAACATATAAGTCAAAATACAAAATTAGCAGTGCACAGCTATGTTACACGTTGGATAATGGTACATGGAATGTCAGGAATTGGAACACAACATCAGCAACGGTTTCAGGTAACACAATATCTGCAAATATCCCAATTGGAGCAAAGACCATTTATTTCAATGCTACTGACTCCAGAGGTTTAATGACTACCTCGGTATATCGATCTAGATTAAGTTTCAATAAACAATGACAATCTTGCTCTTAACAGTACAGCCACTCAATCTATGACTACTTATTTTTTATAACCTAAAAAGCACAAACAAATTAAACAATGAAATATGAAAATGGGAAAAGCGAATTATCTATCATTAATTAGGTTATGCCTCACCCTCTGTTTAGGGCATGTAAATCTAAATGCACAAACAAATGCTCGCCCAAATATAGTATTCATATATGCTGACGATTGGGGTTGGGGAGATTTATCATGCCATGGAAGTAAGTGGCTTAAGACACCAAATATCGACAGACTTGCTACTGAAGGTACTCTCATTTTTAATTAGTTTATTATTGGTTTGACGAATTTATAAATTGTTTAAAAAAACAGTTTTCTTTATTCAATCATTTCTTTGCTCAATTTGGGCAAAGCCTTAAGGTTTTATAACGTGATGTATTTTTTTACTATTTTACTTGGCTAGGTAATTAAAATACTACATCTTTCTCATTCCTCATTTAGCGATAAATATAGTAGACGAAAATTTATGTGCTTGAAAGATATGGACGGAATAATTAATTGAGATTAAGAATTAAAACCATTTTAAAAGATGCTTAAAAGATTAGAAAAGGCCTAAATAAATTAAGAATCTAACAATCAATGATAACTACTAAGTTATCATTTAGGCCTTATGGCTCAAACGCAGTTGATAAAGTATGTTCATTAATACAATACTCAGGCATTAAAATCATAGCCTATTGAAATACATTTGAGTCTGTATTCAGGAAATGCAGAAAAAGGATCGAGACCTTATTCGCTCAGCTGTGTGAAAGCTTTGTTTCGATAGTTGGTGTTTGAATTTTTATTTTCAATCCGCCACTCTCCGCATAAAACAATAAAGC
>NZ_AQPN01000045.1 GCF_000403135.1 Arcticibacter svalbardensis MN12-7 | reverse complement strand
TTTCCTTTATAAAACATTTCCTTAATACTTTCTTCTCTTCCCTGATAATC
Source organism: Arcticibacter svalbardensis MN12-7 (assembly GCF_000403135.1). GTDB lineage: Bacteria > Bacteroidota > Bacteroidia > Sphingobacteriales > Sphingobacteriaceae > Arcticibacter > Arcticibacter svalbardensis. The sequence continues at coordinate 31,208 of NZ_AQPN01000045.1, read as the reverse complement.
TAATGGCGGAAAATTAACCTCTTTTATAGGATACTCAGATGGTCTTTCAGATTGAAAAGCCCCTATAATTGCGCAAGGACTGAACTCCCTACTATTCAACAAGATACTTTCGTTTGTCTGGAAGATAGAGGAGTACAGCATCAGCGACATACTCACCAATGCCAAACAATCTTCAGGAACCTTTTCTGTAAAGGTGATCACTTGCCCTTCCACACTTTGATATCCTTCCAGATCGACATCCTGATACCCCAGGTTTTCATAATACTCCTCCCTGAAGTTAAATGCAACCAACATTAACCGGATCCGGTGTTTCATATAGACACCGCTTGCCGCTTTAGGCCTTTTAATTCCCGTTTGAGTATCAAAAGGACCCAGTGTAACACTTACTGAACCTTCTGCACTCTTACTGACCGAGTGGCTCATCTGCAGGACCTCATTCAATTTACTGGATGCATTAAAATCCAATCCCTGTAAAAAAGAAAGGTCGCCATCATGCAAATCCCTTTTTCCCTTTTCCCCACTTACATTGTTCAATATCGACCGGTATATCTGTTGCGTACTCCGGTAAGCTGCCGTTCCGTCCTTAAAGAAATAAGCCGGTTCAAATGCATTCCGGATAACTGCTGCTGCTGAACTCGAAAGTCCAAACTCGGTAGCGCTCCTGATAGTCTTTTCAGTTTGCTTAAATGCCTTCGCTTTGCCTTGGATGATATTTTTCCCTCTGTAAGCACGATAAATCACCGAACCTGCAGTTCCATGAATCATTCCTTTGTTATCTATTGTAGCCATAATCTTATTGTTATTCGGTAAAGTAATCGCTAAAAAGCCTAAAGAGCAAAAGTTAGACGATATCTTCTCAAATCTTCTCAAAGACGACCTGTATTTCCAATAAAGTGCAACGAAAACAAACGAATCGGCATAATGACTCTGATTAAAAGCAAAAACAAACGGATAAGATTCCATTAAAAGTCCAACTTTAAATACCCTACATCGGACTCATACCGCTGTCTTACTACATTCTTATCGGGATCTTTTACTATCATAACACAGCATGTCTTTATTGGCCGATTGAAGCACAAGCTTCATTCAACATTTCAAGATTATTTGCAGAATCTGTTGCTCCAAGATTTTCTCCTGAACCATTACCAACTGTAGTGGAATTGTTCGCAACAATTGCTCTATCGTCAACCGTTTTAATCTTATCATCCCAAACACCTCTGAAATCATATCTTTTTGTTACATCAAGACTTGTTGTTGATATGTAACCCTTTACAACTTCACCTAAAGGAAGGAAAGATGCATTCGAGCCAGCCAAGCGATAGTACAACTGGAAGGTTGGCAAAGCGGATACTGTAACCGTTTTCCCTGGACACCTTACAAACAACTGCATGGTAACTATTGGCTGTTGTGCTAACGGAGCCAATGTTACAGGAATTACTGTACCACAATTAACATTTACTGAACCATTAAACAATACCGCTCCTGTAGATGCGTGAGTGATACTTAATGTTGAAGTTCCAGTAGGAACTGTTGCTAATGGAATAAGAGTTGTTGTACTTGTTACATTTAGAATCTGATCTGAAACAACCTGATTGGCAGCATTCACAAACTTCACATTTAATGGATAAGTAACACCAGGAGTCATCCATGTCGCATTTAATTGAAGACTGGAATTTGAACAAGCCCCTTCAACAAATCCTGCTATATAAGCTGTTAAGTGACTTATCGGATAAGTAACTGCTAACTTACCATTATTTTGACTGATAACAGGAACAGTCCGTTCGAATTTAAAGATACCAGTGGTTACTTCATAACTGAATATTTCTAAAAGATCACCAACTTTTACTACTGCCTTTGTTTTCGGATTAATGTAAGCCGGATAGATATCCTGAATCATCGTTACATCTTTACTAAAGCTTTTAACCTCTACATCATTCAGGTAAAACTCAATATCAGTTACACCAGCCGGAACAAAAGTGCCTGTTATAGTTTGACCTGCAGCATTGACAATCGCTTCACTTGTCAAACTTTCTCCAGGAAAAAGAGCTATACCAGCTGGAGTACGAGGATCAAGATTAACCAAAACTGATGTGAATCTATCTCCGGATAATACTTGTCCCGAAGCATTTAAAAATTGAGTCCCTGATACAATTTTTAAGGTAGATACCAAAGATGAGGTTGCAGCATTTGTACTGACTGTTTGGTCTTGTGTAGCAAGAGTTGCTGCACTAAACGAAGGCTTAAGTACAGAAGCTCCAGATGCCGGGTTATTTAGATTAAGAATCTTAATAGGTTTTAATTGATATCCCTGACCATAAGTAATCTTAAAAGGAATATTCACATCCAATATTGCATCTCCACTAACTTTTACATTAAATTCCAATGGAGTTCCAGGAGTTGGATCTTTGTGTGGATCAATACCCGTATAAATATAGCCCTTTTCAACAATAAAGGTTTTAGTTCCTGAAAGTGAATAGACTGCATCTGCATCAGGACCTGAAATCTCTACCAAAAGACCATCAGGCAATGCATTTCCTGCAGCATCATCAACTTTGATAGCAGTGGTATAGTTGAAAACATTGGGAGTGATGATAATAGTTATATCATCCGTTGGGTTTTTACAAGCTGTAAACACACTTATAAAAGAAATTATGGAGAGGTAAAATATTTTTTTCATAACAATAAGGTGTTAATAGTTATAGGCGAATTTAATTTCTAGCTTAGGAAGCCATTTGTAATCTTTAAGATTTCTTCTAAGAATGGGTTCATTAACCTCAGGATTTGAAGAAAGCCAATTTGTTGCAGTCATTTTAACTTCCGGATCTCCAATATAATAAGCACCTAGGTTAACTCCCATATTAAATCCTCCAGCTATTACAAGATTTTGCCATCCCAGACCTGCATACGGAACCCAGCCTTTCCAGTCTACCGTAGTGTTTATAACACCAACTTCTTCAGGAGTAAATGCAATATCACCCACATAGTAAGGCTCATTCAGCATCACTGTAGCATTACCACCCGCCTTGAAGAAGTAAGCTCCACCTACGGTTAAAGCAAACTTATGGAATAGCGCCCCGGCGTTTGGAAACGGTTGCCAATCAATAAAGCCACTGAAGTTCATAAATTCAACCTTGAAATCAGTGTTGTATTTAGAACTACTGTTAAAACTCTTCACCAAGTCCCCTTTATAAGGAAGCAAACTCGTTGACAATCGTAAATTAAATCGGTTGGATAATGGTGTGCCGACCTCGGCACCTACCCCTTGAGTACCTACCGTAATACCTACTAACTTTTGGAAGGCCGGATGACCAAGATTCCCATCTGGTAGCCATTCCTGTTGAGCAAAGGTTGCTGTACTAGTTAAAAGGCCGCAGCCTGTAAGAATCATTAAGAGCGTTAATTTCATATTTATTTATATTTAATTACATGAGCACGTTACATTATATATCTATCCGTATTGTATTAATAAGCGTTATCCTCGCCTTTAAACATATTGATAACAGTCATAAAAACAATCTTCACATCTAACATTGAGCTCCAGTTTTCCATATACCTAATATCATGCTCAACGCGTTTTTCCATTAAACGAGGATCTTCAGTTTCACCTCTGAAACCATTAACCTGTGCCCAGCCACTTATTCCTGGCTTCAAAAATTGCCTAACCATATAACGGTCGATAATTGCACTATACTGCTCCGTATGTTTGATCATATGGGGTCTTGGACCTATAATGCTCATGCTCCCCATTAAAACATTGAAAAATTGAGGAAATTCATCCAGGCTACTTTTCCTAAGAAACTTTCCAATCGGCGTGATTCGATCATCATCTTTCCTAGCTTGTTTCCGGTCGCTATCATTATTCACCTTCATACTCCGAAATTTGTAACACCAGAATGGCTCGTTATTCCGTCCACTACGTAATTGTCTAAAGAATATTGGCCCTTTACTTTGAATTTTGATGATGATTCCGATAATGGGAACCAACCAACTCATCACAAAAATCATGACTAAAGAACTAAAAACAATATCAAAAATCCGCTTCCTAAAGCGGTTCTGCATATTTTCCAAAGGTTCATGTCGTAAACTTATAACAGGAAATTCGCCCATATAACTCATGGTAAAAGGTGCTGTTAGCGAACCGGTTAAATCAGGAACAAATTTTAACCTCACACATTGTCTTTCCGCCTCCTCCAACAAATACTTCGCTTCAACCATCCTATCAGGCGTTAACGATACATATACATCCTTAATCCCCCGACTGGCGGCATCAGCTATATGTTTGCAAGTAGAAGGCAATAAAGAACCATCCTCTCCTACAAACAGCGTATCTTCCTCATCATTATGAAGAAACCCTTCAAATTTGAAGTTCTGGCATTCCTCAAGATAACCAGCAAGACGTAATCCAGTATTGTTTTTGCCCAAAACTGCAACAGGTTTACTTACCTTAAAGTGCCGGTATAAAACAAATTCAAAGAATGTTCCAGCAAAACGGCTTAACAGAAAAGCAAGGCTAACTACCAGATAAAGTGTTAGTATAAAAGCCCTTGAAATTGCATAATTATCTGAAAACGTCAAGTAAAAGACAAAGAGAACAGCATGAAATGCAACCGCTTTCCATGTGGCCCTATAGATTCTCACAATTTCAGCCAGTGATTCATTACGGTAGACTCCGAATACATTAGAGGAGAAAAACCATATCAGATTACAAACAAGGAGATAATTTTTATAAGATCCTACCAATGGTATTGCTTGTATCCCAAAGACAGCATAGAATGCAAAAAAAAATGATGCGTTTATTAAGATTATATCCGTAGCTAAAAGCACGAAACGCAATAAGTATAAATATCGTGTTTGCATAAATTTTTATTAAAAACAAAGTACCTTAGCACAACAACTTCTCTACTTCTAAAATCGATAAGTCTGTTAGCTCAGAAATATCAGTAAATGAATATCCTTTACCTTTTAATTTACGAGCAGTCTCTATTTTCGTTGCTTGAATTCCTTCTTGTTTTCCTTCAGTATATTTCCTTTTCTCTGCTTCTTGACCAGCGTTAGAAAAGACATTCTCGTACTCCTGTTTTTGCTTTAAACTTTCGCTGTATGCTATTTGTTCTACCTTGGTTAAGGTACTTATTTTTGACACCTGAAATACCTTTTCAAATATACGCTTGTTGAAAAAGGGAGGCCTCCTCTCCAGATGACTCATGTGCTTCAAAAGGTAAAACCAGCGATCGAGGCCTGTTTCTAATTCATCAGGTCGCTTTATAAAGTTGGGTAATTCCAAAAACTTATACCTTAGTTTATTTGAAAACACTTCGCCTGTTTCTTTGTCCATTAAACAGATATCATGAAGATATTTTTTGAAAAAGACTTGTTCCAGATTAAAGTCTAGAATGGCAATCAGATATACATCCTTAAGCTCATAAGAGTTGCTTTCTTTTCCAACTGAAAATTTTTCATGGATCAGGCGTGAAGTGTTATATAGGGAGCGTTCGCGAAAGCAATGCTTTTTCCCGCATTGTAATTCTACGATAAACTGCTCTCCGGTATGATCCGTACAAGTTAGGTCTAAAATTGTCTGATTGGAGTCAAGTGGGTCAGCTGTATGGTTGTTGGGTAGGTATTCAATATCAGCGATATGTTTTTCGCCTTCAAAAAGATCGTTTAAAAAATCTTTTAAGAAATCTTTATTTCTTTCGGATCCAAACAGACGTTTAAATCCCCAATCTGTTAAGGGATCAATATAACGATTGATAGTCAATTTCATTTTAGGTTGTTAGACTCTGCTAGGACAGATTAATAAGGTAAATTTATGTGCTGAATGGATCTGCATTGAATAATTTCACATGTTAAATCTTTAATAATGGCAAATAAGATTGTATTCAGGAATGTTACTTTCCATTTTAAGATGCGATTCTCATAAGTTTTCACTTGATTCTATATCGAAAAAACTTTAGCCAAAAAAACATCAACAAAGTATTCACTTAATTGTCAAGTGCTGTAATTCTTAGCATATTGCCATGAACCAGTGGAAGTCCTGTATTAATCGTAGGAGAACCCTACAAAACTGTCGCAATTGTATTACATATGTCATAAATCTCAATTTTCTTTGTTTTATGACACAAATATAAAACAATTAACCATATAATGACCTTCTTGCTTGCCTTTCAATCCCTCTACGGTAAAGCGGATCTCTTTCTTCTTTGAAAAATTTTGTTATCGTTTCCATAGCTTCTTCAAATTGCAGTTCTATTTACGTAATTGAACCAATACCCGCAACTGGTTAAAGTAACGGCTCTCAGCAAAATCACCGTAATCCGGTTCATAAAAAGTGATGAACTTTTCATGACTATCTTATCAATTGGAACACTGATAATTGAATTGGAAGAAAATGTCTTTTTAATGCACCGTTGAGAAGAATTAGGAAAATTGCGGATCATAAACGCTTGTTTAGTACAATCTGCATACGTTTATATCATTCAGAAAGACGTATCGATACCAATCATCTGTAATCAGTATAGAAATCTTAAAAAAAGACATTATCTTTATCTAAAACCTAATGAGATGATACTCCAATATTTGATGCAAGAATTTGAACATGAAGTAGAAAGCAGTCGTAAACTGTTACAAGCAATTCCGGAGAAGGACCTCGGTTACAAACCCAGCGCAACTTCCTGGACAATGGGTGAGTTGGCTCAGCACATTGCCACCATCTACTACTGGTACGTCGGAACGTATACTCAGGATGTTTATGATATGGCTACAGATCAACTTGAAAGTGGTGACACGAATGATATAAAAGAAACCTTGTCGCTTTTTGAAAGTAATGTAAAAAAAGCCAGAACTGCATTGAAATCGCTTACTGAGGATAAATTGCAAGACAACTGGACCATGAAAGTGGGGGAACGAATAGTTTTAGGTCCTATGCCCAGGGGAATTGTAGCACGTGGATTTCTTTTTAATCATATTTATCACCATCGTGGTGAAATGATTGTTTACTTGCGTGCTACCGGAAATAAGGTACCTGGTATGTACGGCCCTACTTATGAAGATAGTAAGAAAGGTTAAAACAAGATCTGATTAAGCTATAAAGACATGGAATCGAACTTAAACACTTAATTTTGATTACGATGAATCCAGCGCTGGTCATTGTCCATAACAAACCCCTTAATCATATATTCCTTTAGATTGCGATTTGCCAACTGCCTGAATTGTGTTCCTCGCTTACTCCTTACCCTGAAACCAATTGCCAAAATCATATCCAGACTATAAAATATAACTTTGTAATTTTTATCGTCTGAGGCAGTTGTCAAGTAATCCTTGACAACTGAATTCTCCTCTAACTCGTTCTCTTCGAGAATATTGATGGTATGCAAACTTCTGCTCTGTCTTCATTACTATAAATGACTGTTGACTTACAGGAATTTGAGAAGACCGTAAGTCATTATGAGACCTTTGAATAGAAGCAATTTTTTTTTAGAAATAGGTCTTGACCGCAAATCTGAATTGTTCTATAAATATTTTCTTGATAACGCTGACATTGTTTTGTTCATAAAAGATCAACATTGCTTTTTTATATTCGACTGCATCAATAGTCCTGAACGAGATTGGACAATATTGGTTAGCAATAAGTATTGCATTACTGATGATCCTTGCCGTTCTTTGGTTACCGTCGTTGAATGCCTGGATATAGGATAGCAATATCAGTGCAAGCAACGATTTTTCAAATATGTTATTTTTTCGATTGATTAGCCGGCACATGTATTCCAGTGCTTCCCTGATCTGGTGTTCATTGTCAAGTGGTTTATAATTCGTTCCCAAAATACCTACACGTCGCTGCCTGATGTTACGCTCAACTTCAAGATCTTTGATTAATATGCTATGTATATCTTCTATTCGTGCAATAGTTAATGGCACTACATAATCGGGGGTTTCAATGATAAAGTTGAGCGCTTCCTTGTGATTTAAAAGCATGGTGGCATCATCTTTTGGTTTACCTGCCGCGGTTTCTTTGTCCTTTAACAGGCGTTCAGTTTCTAGCAGTGAATAGGTATTACCTTCGATCTGGGATGATTTCCAACTCAAATCGATAGCCAGTCTTTCCATTTCTTTATTATAAGCAGCAGCGGTCATATGACTTACATTATTTCGGAACTCTTCCTGTAATTGCTGTAAGTAATTTCCTTCGTCGGCCGTAAATAGGTGGACATCGCGTAAGACATTAGTGATAAGTTGGAAATTGAAACCTTCCTTGATTTTACGCTCGTCAATTTCCTTCTCAAAATAAATAGCCATATCAATAATACTAAACAATCGGCTTGCTGGGCTGAGGATGTACCGTGTGGCTCGAGTCTGGCCCTCGGCTATCAGTTGGCCTGTTGCAACCAAAACTGCTATTGCTCTTTTTGTTGTTGCGAAAGAGGTTTTACCAACAGCTTTATGGATTTCTCCTGATGAGCTTGAAGGATGGTCTTCTATAAAATTAAGAATATCGTCATCTATTCGTGCCATAATTCAGCTCATTAATCCATTAGTTATAGCTCAAATATAAGCATAAATGATCCGTAATACGTAACACAATGAGCTAAAACGAGAATACAGATCACATTACTGTATATTACGGATCATTAAGTATAGTATTTGAACTGTAATTCATCCTTTAATGACCTGTATCCTACATAGGAATTCATTATTTAAGAGCGGCAATTCTATATGACATGTTGCCAAGAGCCGTCTGACGGATTTAAAGCAATACAAAGATGCCCTTAGGTCATCAGACCCATCTATTCCCAATGTCAACGCAGGACTTGCTTCATAAAAAAGACGTCTTATGAAATAAATTGAGACCATGAGCTATTTTAATTTGGTTGATTAAAGAATTTGGAAATTGCCTTATGACACACCCTATTTATTTTTGCCTCAATTGGAAGAAAATGTCATTTTAATGCACCGTTAAGAAGAATTAGGAAAATTGCGGATCATAAACGCTCGTTTAGTACAATCTGCATACGTTTATATCATTCAGAAAAACTTGTCGATACCAATCATCTGTAATTATTATGAACTTCTTAACTTTAAAAAAAAATGAAAAAGATTAATCAAGGCGCTAAATGCGCGATTTTAAGTAAACCCGAAATTGGTATGGTGTTTTTTTTGTAAAAATTATCTATTATAAGTTTCCATATAAGGAAACTTATTTTTATATTTAGCCTTGTTAATTTGAACCCAAGTGTATAACCAGTATGAAGTAATTTTACCAAAGGACGTAACAGATTTTCTAAGCGAACTCGAGGAATCAGCAGAAAATAAATTCATGAAAGCCTTTGATAAGGTTGAAAAGGGAGTTATTAGAGAAGAATATTTTAAAAAATTATCTAATACTGATGGTATATGGGAATTCAGAATACAAGATAAAGGAAAGTGGTATAGAATTCTAGCCTTCTTTGCGGGAGGTAAAATCATATTGACGACTCATGGATTCCAAAAGAAAGGCAATAAAACGCCTAAGAAAGAGATTGATATCGCTGAGCGAATCAAGAAAGATATAAAAAGCAAATAATATTAAATATTTAGGGCCGCTGTTAACGTAGTGGCTATATTAAAAAAAATATGTCAAAAAGAAAATCTCGGGTATTGGATTTGGAATTACTTGGCGAAAACGCTATCAACCTTCCAGCTGATGTCAAAGGAATATCTCTAACTGAATACAAAAACAAAAGGTTAGGAATAATCGGCACAAAAAAGAGGGATGAGTACGAATTTGAATTGCGGATTGAAATGCTTCAAGAAGCAATTAGAGATATCCGGAAGAGGCAAAATCTTTCACAGGAAGAGCTTGGAAAGCTAATTGGCGTTAATAAAGCACAAATAAGCAAAATTGAAAAAGGAAATTCAAATCCTACATTTTCATTATTAGTAAGAGTATTTGATGCGCTTGGAGCTAAAGTAAAATTTTCCATTGAATTGGACAATGAGAAGTTACAGCTAATTTAGTTTGAGGGAGTGTTATTTCAAATCAAGATTATCTATGACTGGAGTACAGAGGTCGTGCACAAATTGCCAGATTTACTTATAATTAAGAGATTAGGTTCCCATGGTATTTGGGCAACAGGCTATTAACGGTCAATCTTAAAATAAGCCAATTCGATCCCATCTCTTTTCAGATAAGATATTCGTTTTTAGCCGGCTTTTTGCAAAACCTTCTGTGAGGCAATATTATCCAGCTCTGTGATGGCTACGATCTCTTTAGCATCCGTACTGGTTTGACAATAATCAACTAAAGCTTTGCTTAATGACTCCTCACTTTATCACGCTGTTTCAAGAAAACTCCTGAAAGTATTCTTTGTAAAAGATAACATTCCTTTTTTTCGTTCTATTAGACACAGTACAAACATTTGAAATGCTGCCTCAAAGTGAGCTAACGACTTAAGCATATTGATCATAATAATTTTGCAATTAAAAAATGGCTCCCTAATCTCATTAAAACGAATAATAAACTATTTTAACATTATAATAGAGCACCTGATGCAATGCAACACCTTTTGAAATTTATACCTATAAACCAATTTTTTACATTATTTAAGGATTTTACGCAAATTGGTAACTTGTTGCGTTTGATCGATAACAGAGCCATCACTGGAAATAAATTTATTAATATCATAAATAAACAAAGGGTAATTACCCATTTTTTATCCTTTATATCTATTTTAACTTTATATTTGCAGGGTAAATACCTTTTCTATGAGCGATTTTAATGTAAATAAACTATTGCAATCCCTGTTTCAGGATAACGTAGATCTGGATATAAGATCAAAGTTCGAAGAAAAGTTAGTGGATTATAAATTAAGCAAAACAAAAGCTTTAAAAATATTGAACATTGATAAAGACGTGTTCGAGGAAATTGTCTCCGGGACAGCAAAACAGCCCAACCTTATTAATATTGTCAAACTTGCTGGCTTTATTGAATGTGATATTAATGAAGTGATTAAAGCTGTCCTTAAAAATCAAAACACCGAAAATATAATAGCCATAGATCGCTCACGGAAGGTCACTTTTCTACTCAAGAACTTTGATATAAAGACACTTACTAAATTAGGCTTCTTTGATGGTTCTGATGACATAGATGTTCTGATTAAGAGAACTATGGATTTTTTTGGTTACCAAAGTATCCAAGACTTTGAGGAAAATTTATCGAGCCCTCTGTTTAGTAAGACCAAGCGGACCTTTTCTGATAAGATGAAGGATTTTTGGATCAGATCTGCTTATCAGTGTTTTAAGGTGATTAATAACCCTAACGAATATGATCGCAATAGGTTAAAAGAAATTATAGTCAAAATTAAGCCTTATTCGCAGGATATTGATAATGGCCTTTATGTGGTTTGCAAGGCACTTTATAATATAGGGGTCACTGTGATTGTTCAGAATTATCTTTCTACAACGCAGGTAAGAGGTGGTACTTTCGAGGTTAATGGAAAGCCCTGTATTGTACTTACAGATTTCAATAAAAAATATCCTACCATTTGGTTTACGCTACTTCATGAGCTCTACCACGTATTATATGACATGCAGACCATCAGCACTAATCTTTTTCATTTGACCGGTGAGGCAGATTTATTTCTGATTGAAGATAAGGCTGATTCCTTTGCAAGAGACTTCTTTTTTAGTGAAGAGAAGTTTCATTACATCAAGAAATATATCAATAATCATTTTCTGGTATCGAAGTTCGCAAAAGATAATGAGATCCAGGTTTCAATCATCTATAGCTGGTTTGCCAGATATCAGGATATACTTTATGGGAAAAAGAATTACTATGCCGCCTTTCATGAATATTATCCGACAAGCTCAACTGCCCTATCACGTTTAAACCCTGTTACCTGGGATCAAGACAATCTAAAAGAAATCAGCCTGAACATTAAATCAATTTTTGAAATAAACCATTAAAATAAATTATAGATTATGAACAATAAGAAAATAAAAAAAGATGATGCGCTATCCGAAGAGGACATTGAACGAATGGAATTACTGCGACTGGCAAACGAGAATGTTGGAAAGCAATTAAGTATCGGATCTGAAACGGGTGGTCTTGAGGAAATAGATGAACTAAGACAGTTAATCGGAAGAGAGTTTGAGAATCCTGAAGAGAAGTATAATGTTTATTATCTGGGGATCAGACGGCTCCTTATGCAATACCTTCCGAAAGGCAAGGAATTTAAGGAAATGCGCGATATCATTTATGATGAGAAAAATGTTTTTCTGAACGCTGGTAAAAAGAAATCAGATCATAATGGAATTCGTGGTAGTGATAGTAGAATGTCTTTTCAATCCTTTATGAATGAAATATTGGATGTTACAGTACTTTGGGTAGGGAGCTCTCAAAATCCGTTTGAGCTCTACAAGCTACTTTATGATCTGAATGATAAATTTGATTATGGACACGAGAATTATGGACCAACATCTACGAGTGTCGCAAAGGGAATGATGGCTCTGGCTAAGTAAGACTAATGCGATTCGCTATGAATTAAAATGGGAACTGAAATTTATAAAAGGAAGCAGGAAAATAATATTACTGATCATTATACCTGTCATGCCCAACTGGAGGGCTAGATGTAGATGGGAAATTATGGATAAACTTGAGGAATCACCATTATCATAAGAGCGTTGAATAAATTTCCTGTTTTGAATTGGAAATTAGGCCTGCAAGTGAGATGTAAACTCCTAATTAACCGACCAACAAGGTACGTGGGTACATGGATCAAAAGGGTTAGTATATTAAAAAATATCTTTATTCGTATTATAGTTTTTCAATTTCTTCACTAGGTAGTTTGGTAAACTTAGCTATCTGGGCTAAGGGAATACCTTCGTTCTTCATCTTAGTGGCAATGGAAATAGCCTCTTCTTGACGCCCCTTCACTTCCCCTCTACGGAAAAGCGGGTCTCTTTCTTCCTTGAAAAATTTTGTTATCGTTTCCATAGCTTCATTAAATTGTATTTCTATTTACGTAATTGAACCAATACTCGCAATTGGTTAAAGTAACGACTCTCAGCAAAATCACCATCCGCAACAGCCTTTACTTCTTGCAATATTCTTTTTGTAGCAACAACTGAATCATCTCCTTCAAAGTTAGCTAATATCGCTAAGATTTTTTCTTCGGGTTTGTCAAGCGGTTACCAGCTTCCGCAATCAATACCACTTACTTCCCGAAAATTGTGAGAAGCACTTCTTACGCGGTTTGCAGTACCACCAGGAGATAGTGTACGGGTGCCTGCAGGATTTATTCAAGGATGACCTTGCCTTAATTTTTTATATCAAGTCCAATGTATGATTTGTTATCTTTAAGCCAAAAAATCAGCATTGAAAAAGGTTTTACTTTTGATGGGAGGCCTAATTATTCTGTTTGGTTGTCAAAAACCTGACAGGCCCTTTTTGGTCTCCGAGTCATTTGATTTTAAAAAAGCGGAAACGCTTTTATATCAAATGAAAAATGATTCTGCATTTTATTATTTTGACAGAGTAGCAACTGGCTCGAAAGATAGTCTGGAGGTTGCCATGGCTTATAACTATATGGCATCGATCCAATCGGATGCAGGAGATTACTACGGAGCCCAGGAAAGTTTGACTACATCGTTAAAATTTTTGGATGAGCGTAAAAAACACAATTATAATTGTCTGGCCTCTGACTATAATGAATTAGGTATGACAAGTTCAAAACTTAAAAATTTTGACTCCGCCATTGGTTACTTTGATTTAGCGCTTAGATTCTCGGATGATAAAAATTACCTGTTAATCATCCTAAATAATAAAGCGAATGCTTATCGTGAAAAAGGGGCTTTTATGCAGGCATTAGTCTTATACCAACAAGTGCTCAAGCAAAAAAAACCTGAGGGAAAGGGATATGCACGTTTATTGACCAATATGGCCAACGCAAAATGGCTGCAAGATCCTGGTTACGATGCTGCGCCGGAATTGCTGAAGGCCTTGCAAATACGCAAGTTCGCAAAAGACCTTCGAGGCCAACATTCAAGCTATGCACATTTAGCGGATTATTACAGTCAGTCTAAACCTGATTCAGGCTTAATTTACGCCCACCGGATGTATTCGATAGCCCACCAGCTGAATAATCCTGATGGTCAATTGGACGCCCTGCAAAAATTAATCAGACTGAGCCCCGCTGTTGATGCAAAGCAGTATTTTAGTCGGTATGAACAATTAAATGACAGCCTACAAACTGCGCGGAATGCTGCCAAAAATCAATTTGCGCTTATTCGTTACCATACAAAAAAAAATGAAGCCGACAATTTAAAACTGCAAAGGGATAACTCGGAAAAAAGATACCAATTAATTCAACAAAGTATCCGCTTCTACAGCACGCTTATCGTTTTTATCTTTTTGATAATCGTTGCTTCTCTTTGGTACAAAAGAAGAAAGCAACAATCAGAGCAAGAAAAACAAGATGCCATTCGCGAAAGTCAGCGTAAAACCTCTAAAAAAGTTCATGATACTTTGGCTAATGATATCTACCGAATCATGAAAAGGATCCAGCATGATGTTACGCTGGATAGAACCTGGCTCGTGGATAATATTGATGAGGTGTATGAGCGGGCGCGTGATATCTCATATGAAATTAATAAAACTACTGATGACAACAGCTTCCATGAGAAGATATCAGAGCTATTGAAGTCATTCGCCACGGAAACTACTAAAGTGATATTGGTCGGTAACAGTGAAGAACTCTGGAAGAAAGTGAGTGGGGTTTGCAAACTCGAACTAAAATACATTTTGCAGGAACTTATGGTGAACATGCAAAAACACAGCAAGGCCGAGAATGTGGTTATCCGGTTTGACGCGCAAGCGGGGCAGCATTCTATTACTTATATTGATGACGGTATCGGTCTTCCCACTGGCGACTTCCCTAAAAATGGTCTAACCAATACGGGAAACCGTATAAATTTGATCGGGGGACAAATTACCTTTGATTCCTGTCCAGGTAAAGGCCTGCAAATCCAACTTGTTTTTCCGACCGCTTAAATTGATTAAATATGTTTGATAGTATACTGATAGCCGAAGACCAGCAAAGCGTCAATTATTCCGTGCAGCAGATGGTGAAAGATTTAGGCATAAGCCATGTTATGTATGTTTATTATTGCGATGATGCGCTGTTAAGGCTAAAAGTTGGTATTCAGGAGCATAAACCATTTGAATTACTCATCGCCGATCTTTCATTTGAGGAGGATACGCGCGAACAAAAGATCAATACTGGCGCTGCACTCATTGAGGCGGCCAAAAGGCTGCAGCCTGACCTAAGGGTTTTGGTGTTTTCTGCTGAATCGAACCCTGCAGTGATCAGGGGGCTATTTGAAAAGTTGGGCATCAATGGTTATGTCCGCAAGGGTCGCACTGACGCAGTGGATCTAAGGAAGGCGATCGAAACTATTTATAAAAATAAAAAATATATCCCTTATGAATTCCAGCAAGCAATCAGGACGAAGAATGCGCACGATTTTACGTTGTATGATACCATGATCGTTTCCCAACTCGCTCAAGGGACCTTACAAAAGGACATCCCTACTTACCTGGAGCAACAGGGCGCACGGGCTTCCAGCTTGAGTAGTGTCGAAAAAAGGCTTAATCAGATTAAGGAAGCCTTGGGATTTACCAAAAACGAACAGCTCGTCGCTTACTGCAAGGACTATAAAATTATCTAAATATGGTGTGCATGGGCGGAATAATTCTTTGCTTTACGGTTTCCCGTAAGAAAGAACGCCATAGTTACAATACTTTTGAGCCATTAACAAATAGAAATGGCAATTCGGAAGTTTTCCACCTATGAGATTGGTATTACTTACATACTTGTAGGATTTACAAAAGGGGGCGTATACGAATACAACTATGCGATCGCTGGAGAGATTAATATTGAAACGATGAAATCTTATGCCTTAGCAGGGAGTGGCCTATACCGTTTTATTCAGCGCCACGCAAAATATAAATATTCCAGAAGAATAACATAAAGAAGAAAACTAAACCTTATCATAATTTAATCAAAATTGATCCAGATCTGAAGGGGTAACGGTTGCAAAATTGCCTCCAAACTTCAATCCGAAATGTACATTCTTAGATTGTGCAAGCGCCGTTTGCAGGCAAAAGCACAGAAAGGATATTATAATTAAATTTTTCATTGCTAGTTTTTCATTAGGATTGAATCTATTGCTTCCCTATGACTATTTTTATTAAAGAAACCGACGAACTTATTTCCGACCGAGTGCAAATAATCATGATAATAGAAGTGAAGAAAATACGCTAATATTAAGCTTTTCATATCAACAAGATTTATGGTTTAACTGGATGATTTATTGCAATTTAAATAAATACCTTTCGGTTTTATTTTGTTTTATGAAATTGTGTAATGCGAGAAAACATGTGAATACTTTTCCAGCGTAGCAACAATCCGTAACTAAATCCAGGATGGCTTTCATAACGAACTTTCAAGAACCAGTGCAGAAATATCTCTATACTGACTTGAATATCTGCTAAACGTTGCAGCAATTTCGACGATCAGCTCATAACTAGATTTCTAAAGCCTGGTTTAGACATAATACCTGATTCATGTAAAACTCATTGTGCCTGGCACTGTTAGTATGAAGCTATGCCAGAAGGACCATCAATCGTTTTTTTAAGAGAAAAGGTAATGCCATTTATTTCCAGGAAGGTAGTTGCTGTAGATGGAGATGCTCATAAATTTGACAAGGAGCTTTTAATCAACTGCCCACTTCTTAACGTGATGACTTATGGGAAAGAGTTTCTGCTATGCTTTCCTGATATGACTGTTCGCATCCACTTCCAACTGTTTGGCTCGTATACCATCAATGAGAGGAAAAAGGGCAAGCTTCGGCTTGGTTTATATTTTAATGGAGACCAGGAGCTAAACTTTTATTCTTGTGATGTATCATTACTAACAGCACCTCTTAACACTATATATGATTGGAGTGTGGAAGTGATGCATGAGGATTGGAATCCGGCTAATGCTTTAAAAAAGCTTCAGGCTAAGCCAAAGGTTATGATTGCAGACGCTCTTTTAGATCAAAGCATATTTGCAGGGGTGGGCAATACCATCAAAGATGAGCTACTTTATGATGCTAAGGTTCATCCTGAAAGCCTGATTGAAAATATTCCAAAGGCAATGCTAAAAGAGCTAACGGATGACTGTGTTGCGAAAAGCTTTCAATACTTAGATTGGGAAAAGGCAGACAGGCCTAAAGGTTTTCTGATGGTACATAGACAGAAAGAATGCCCTGTAGACCATAAGTTCTTAACGGTCAAAGAGGTAGGCAAAGCCAAACGAAAAAGCTATTTCTGTGACATATGTCAAAAACTGTACGGTAGCATTAAGAAATAGATCTGATCAGATAAAAAGATACAAACCTTAGCCTATTTCTTATTTCCTTTTTCAGTAATACTATTAATAAGTTAAAGGAGACTTACTGGTGTGCCTCATGCGTACTATGCGGATCTGGTCTTTTAAGATTCGGTATGAAACACGGTAATGATATTTTTCAAAAGCTCGCCAGGTTCCGTCGTTATCTTTTTTAAACTTATCCAACGCGTACTTTTCGGGGTGTTCAGCTAAGTCAATGGTCAAATCAATTAATGTGTCCCTTACTAATTGTGCATTCTGCAATGAATCGAAAGTAATATATTCATAGGCCCTTCTCAGTTCTGCCTTTGCACTATTACTCCAAACTACTACCACTTGCCTGCTTCTTCTTTTAAATCCGTAGCAGTGGTATATTCGCCCCGCTCAATTTCAGCATCCCCTTTTTCGAGGTCTAAATTATACTGAATCCGGGATTGTGGTTTTTCTGTTGTTTGAAATCCGATACGCATCAACTTCAGCGAATTAATTAACCACTCCCGCTTAGAAGGGTCTTTTATTTTATCAAAATCAATTACAAGTTCCATAACACAATGTTTAAACGAATTTACATATAAACGCCCAAACAACAAAGCTCAAAATTGATGAAGATTAATAATGATATTTTATCAAAAATACTTGTTGCTTTATAAACGCCAAGTGATAAGGTGTTGATTTTTCAGAGATGTAGCAAAATTAAATTCCGCTTGAAATTTTGACTTTTACCTTATGATATTACCTCGTTTTTTTTAACCAGAAATGGAAGAAACTGTCTTTTTAATGCACCGTTGAGAAGAATTAGGAAGATTGCGGATCATAAACGCTCGTTTAGTGCAATCTGCATACGTTTATATCATTCAGAAAGACGTATCGATACCAATCATCTGTAATCAGTATAGAAATCTTAAAAAAGAAAATGAAAAAAAATAATCAATGCGTAAAGTACGCGATTTTAGGTAAAACCTTAATTGCTATTAAAAGAGCAGCTGGTATTAATGAGGAAGGAGAACAAGATGAAGCTTAGCGAAATGAAGTATTCGGAACAGATTACCATTAGTTTTGCTCTGCTGTTGTTCCTGGTTTTTCCATGGCTATGCAGAAATACAGACCTGTATGCAGGCCAAGGAAATATATTTTATAACAATATTTCCGCTTGAATTTCGTTACATTTACAAAAACAAAGGCACCATTATCCTTTAAGGCGTCCATCGTTTAACCTTACAAAATTTTAGAAATCATGAGTAAAGACAAAGGCGTCAAAAACGTGAAAAAAGCTCCAGCGGCTGAAGGAACTAAACATACATCGGAATACCAGAGTGGTAAAAAAGGGGGTTTTAAAACTGAAGCTACTCCTCCTGTTAAAAAGAAGTAATCATACAAGCAATATTTATGCTGCATTCACCTTATAAAGGTGAATGCTTTTTTGTTTTGGGACTAATTAAGTGGGAGCGTAAACCAGAATGTACTGCCCTGGCCTAACTCACTTTCTGCACCTATATAGCCGCCATGTCTTCTGATAATCTCGGCGCTGATATAGAGCCCTAATCCTAATCCTGAATATTGATAACCGGAATTATCTACGCGATAATAGCGCTCAAACAGATGCGGGATCTTAGATGCGAGTATTCCTGGACCATGATCGTTTACGGACACTTTAACGGTTTGCTCTAATTTTTCAATAAAGACCCCGATCTCTTTGGATGCTGGTGCATACTTGACTGCGTTATTGACAAAGTTAACTACCACCTGGTTAATGCGTTCGGCATCAACAAAGGCTTCTAAGTTTAGATCGCCAGTGGTCTTAATCGTGTAATCTCCAGCGATACGTACATGATTGCAACATTCGTCCACTATTTTGGAGAGCTTAACATGTGTTTTATTCAGGTGTAACTGTCCTTGTTTGAGTTTGCTGACATCCAGCAGGTCCTCGATGAGCACCCCTACCTTAACCAGGCTCTTATTGGCTTGTTCAATGAGCATGGGAAACATCGGAGAACTGGGTTTATCCTTGATACGTTCTAATAGCTGCAAGGCCGCTTTCAGTGTGGTGATAGGGGTTTTAAGTTCGTGACTGGCAATACTCATAAAGTCATCCTTCTTTTTCATGAGTTCGGCTACGGCTTCGTCATCAATCTTTTGCAGACTTATATCCAGCGCAGTACCTACATAACGGTAGGCAATTCCTTTTTCGTTGAAATAAACTTTCCCCTTAAATTTGATCCAGTTGGTTTTTTTGCCCGGTAGTTCAATGGTGCGCAACTCCTTTTCAAAATCAGCACGGCTGGAATCTATCATCGCCTGCTTTAACTTTTTTAGGACAGCATGCCGGTCATCGGGATGGATCCGGTTAACAAATTGTTCGAAGCTGACAGGTCCTGCTATTGTAATACCGAACAGTTCCTTGCAGCGGTCGTCTACCACAAGCTGCTTGTTTAAAGGGTTATAATCCCAGGTACCTAGTCCGGCGGCATCTATAGCGAGCTTCAGCCTGTCCTTGCTTTCTTTAAATAAAAGCTCCACTTGTGCAAGGCCATCTTCTATTCTCCGTTTGTCGGTAATATCTTCGATTGCGAGTAAGATCAGGTGGTCATCGTGTTGCTGATCCATCTGGCAGGAATTGAGACACATGATCCGGGGTCCCAGTTCAGGGAAAATATGTGTTACTTCGTAATCGACCACTACTTTTTTCTCCGGAAGTACACTCTCCAGCAGAAAGCGCAGGGATGGAATATTCCATTGGCCATTTCCTAAGGAATAAAAATACTGTCCTTCTGTTTCTTTAACGGTGACTTTAAATTTGGTGTAAAATCCTTTGGTAGCCCTTTTTACCCTCAGCTGTTTATCGAGTATGACCAGCGGATCGCGAATGGTATTCATGATCTCCTCGGTATAGGCTTTTGCTACATTCAGCTGCTCATTGCGGTCCTGAAGTTCGTTATTGATGATTAGAATTTCTTCGTTTGTGCTTTGTAGCTCTTCAGCAGAAGTTTGAAGTTCTTCATTGAGACTTTTCATCTCTTCTGTACTGGAAAGCAGTTCTTCGTTTGCGCTCTGCAATTCTTCATTGGCTGCATCTTGCTCTTCAGTCACCAGGCGCATGTCCGCACGGATTTGCGTGAGCTCTTTTTTCATCTGCTCAATCTCCTGATCACGAAGATCAATTCCTAAAGGGATGTTGGGCACTTGGGACACTGCGTTTTCAAACAGAACGAGGTAGTAATGCTCGTTATTGCTACCAAATGGGGTTACTTCGATATGTACAAGCTGCTGCTGGCCGTTTAGTTTAAAAAAGATCTGCTCTTTGCGGGCTGTTGTCTTTGTTTTTTTTGCCTGATGTAACAGGTTCCTTAATTCAAATGAAAGGTCGACACGGATCATTTTAAGCACGTCCAGACTGGCTCTCCCAGGGGATGGATCAAGCCATGTGTCTGTTTTGCCCCTAAATTGCAGGATATTGAAATATTCTCCAAGGAGGAATCCGGCGGGCGAGTGTTTGGCCAGAACCAGGTTATCGGCTAATCTGAACACATCCGACTTCGGGTCTTCCTGCTGTACCGGATGGGTCAGTTCCTTGAAATTCATCTCTTTGTCGATCGAGAAATCGGGCGAAAGACGTCCCCGCAAGCCTTTTCGATGAAAGTATTTCTCCCGGTTATTTCCGGAAACAAAAAGTTCGGTTAAGTTATTTATGCTTTCCGTATTGCCTAACATCAGGTATCCCTGATCATTCAGCGCATAGTGAAAGACGCTGAGAATGCGCTTTTGCAACACGGGTTCCATGTAAATTAGCACATTGCGACAACTAATCAGGTCCATGCGGGAGAAAGGGGGATCGGTAAGCAGGTTATGCTGTGCGAATACACATAGATCGCGAATTTCCTTGGAGATCTGGTACGATCCATCGGTTTCTGTGAAGTACAGTTTCAGACGGTCAGGACTCATTCCACTCATTTCTGTACTGCGATATAATCCTGATCGTGCTCTTGTAATGGCAGGTTCGGAAATATCGGTCGCAAAGATCTGGATCTTCATCGTTTCGGTTCTGCTTCCCAGGTATTCCTTGACACAGATTGCAATGGAATAGGCTTCCTGTCCGGTTGCACAACCAGCTACCCAGATGCGTAAGGTTTCCTGTTCGTTCTTTTTGCTGATCAGCGCTGGAAGGATGGTATTACAGAGACTCTCGAAACTAGTGGTATCGCGAAAGAAATCGGTGACCGAGATCAGCATATCATTAAATAGCTCGTCTTGCTCTTCCTTATCCTCTTTTAAAATGACCAGGTATTCTTCTGGTGTAGCTATATTTTTAAGTGCCATGCGGCGCATAATACGGCGTTTTACGGTACCGGATTTATAATAGGTAAAATCTACGTTTCGACGCACACGCAAGATGGAGAGTAATTCTTTTAGCGTTTCTTCGCTCTTCTGCTCTGGTCCTGTAACTCCTTCTTCTGTTGAAGACCCGTTTTTCTGAAATACGTGATTGAGTCGCATGAGCTGTCCGGCAATCTTATCGGGGGAGAGAACAAAATCTACTGCACCGGTATTGATGGCATTTTTAGGCATATCATCATAAGCGGCGGAGGCTTCATCTTGTGCAAAGGTGATGCCTCCATAGGCTTTGATTACCTGGAGTCCCAACGTTCCATCGTTTAGGGTTCCCGAAAGGACAATGCCTACGGCGTAACTTTGATGTACGACTGCAAGGGAGGAAAAAAAGAGGTCAATGACCTTTACTTTATGGTGTTTCTGGTCCAGAGGTGCCAAACGAAGACGTCCGTCAATAGCAGTAAGGATTTTGTTTTCGGGGATAATGTATAAATTATCCTTCTCGAGATGGATGTTATCGGTAATTTTATGTACAGGGATTAGTGCGGTCCTTTCCAGGATCTCGGTGAGCACGCTTTCATGCGTGGGACTGAGATGCTGCACGAAGATATAGGCCATACCTGATTTCGCTGGTACTGACTTTAAAAATTGTTTTACGGCATCAAGTCCTCCTGCAGAGGCACCGATACCAACGACCGGGAATTGTAAGTCTGAAACGGTATCGTCTCCCGATCCTGTTTGTTCAATCATTATTTCAGCTAAGCATGTTATATATGTACTAAACCCCCATTGAAGGGTCTCTAACTTGTTTGTATACGCAATTTAAACTATTGTGTTTCAAACAAAAATAATAAAAAAAAACCACCTGTGGATGATGAATGGTATCTATAATCCCATAATTATGTCCGGTGAACCTACCTTTTACAACCTGAGCATAAAGCAGATTGGGATTCTTCAGTGTTTCTGCATGAATGAACCATGCCTGGAGATGCAGAACAGCATGATTAACATACTTTTCATCTCCGGTTAATTTATAGGCAGATGCCAGAGCACCTATAATTTTACTAAAGCGCAACATCGCTTTCGGGTGTTCCAGAAAATTATCCGGGTTAGTTAATCCATCCCTGCTGATGTAGGGATCATCAGGATGTTCTGGATCGGGCCAGAAGTAATCAGCCTCTGAAAAGAAATCGTGTAACCCTCCGGCACTGCGTGATGAAAAAGTGGATGTGACGGTTTGAGGTAGCTGTGTCATAGCCCATTTGGCCTCTGTTATGATTTGTGCACGAAGAAGTTTTTTTGCCTCTTTTGTGATAACAGAACCTGCTTCTGTGGAGATGTAAAAGTAAAGGCACTTTGACTGACATACAGGATGAGCATGAAGACAATGGAGACGAACTTTTTCACGTACAAAGATTGAAAATTTCATTAAACCTGACACTGATTTCTGACCATTCTATGATAATTAAAGGATTTAATTATCATTCTTCTGACTGTTTCTGAAGGATATCTTGTATGTTAGCATAAATCACATAAATAGGTATGAAATTTCTTAAAACACATTTGCTTGCTGGGACGGTTATCCTGTTGGGCTTATCTTCCTTACAAGCGTGTAAAACAAAAAAAGCGGGTATGGCTACCAACCCTTATGGCGTAGCAAAAGAAGAACCCGTAGCGGTAAAAGAAACTCCTGCTGCTGTAGAACCAAAGAAAGAAGAAGAAGTGTTGCCGCCGGTTAAAAAGCCTGATTTTAACTTCAGCAATATTCAGTTTGAATTCAACTCTGTGGTTCTGCGCACTATTTCATATCCGATCCTGGATAAAGCGGCTACAGAAATGAAGAAAGATCCAGCTGTAAGATTTGTAATCAATGGCCATTCTTCTGCAGAGGGCAGTGAGGCACATAATATGGCTTTATCCCGTGACCGTGCTTATTCAGTTAAAACATATTTAGAAAATGCCGGGATTAGTGGATCAAACCTGGAAGTTAAAGGGTATGGAGAAGCGGAACCCATCCAGTCAGATGCAACTGAACAAGGAAGAGTGGCTAATAGACGTGTAGAAATTGAAATTATTCCTTAAAACCTGGGTTATATTAAATAATTACACAATGAGAAATCTTTACTCACAATTGATTTACTCATTGTGTGATTTTCATTAAAATGATACAGTTTAGCCACAACTAACATTAAACATTTATAAAACTAATGATTTAAGTTATTTTAGTTCTGTCTCCTAAACAGAGTAAAATGTTTTCAGTACGATTTACAACCTGCCTCCTTATCGTCCCCCTTTTTCCTTTCAATTTCGCAGTCCTGCTATGGTTTGTCGCTATTATTTATTTATTAAAAATATCTTTCAAGACCCGCTTAGCCGCGTGGAAACCACACATACCGTGTACGCCACCTCCGGGAGGGGTTGAAGATGAACAGATATACAACCCTTTGGCAGAAGTCCTGTATGGTGAATAGCGCAGTGCGGGCCTGGTAAAAAGCTGTCCCAGATCGATCACTCCACCATTGATATCCCCGCCTATGTAATTAGCGTTGTGACTTTCCAACTCTCCTGTATCCATAGTATGACGGGCAAGAATGCGTTCGCGGAAGCCTGGAGCAAAACGTTCAACCTGGCTTTCTATGGCTTCTACCCTGGATACAATAGATCCATGAGGCACATGGCAGTATCCCCATGCTGTATGTTTTCCTTCGGGTGCCCGTGTGGGATCAAACATACTTTGCTGAGCCATCAGGATATAGGGTTTCTCAGGGTACTTTCCCTCCCACGTTTGCTGTTCGGAATAAGCGATCTCTTCCAGGGAATTACCCAGATGAACGGTAGAGGCCTTACTGCATGCCTGAGCGGTGTAAGGCACAGGCCCATCTAATGCCCAATCAATTTTGTAGACACCCAAGCCATATCGGTATTTTTCAAGCTGCCATTTATAAATATCAGAAAAGGTATGTCCGGCTATTTTTAACAACTGTCTTGGGGTGATATCAAAAAGGACTGCATGCGAGGAGGGCAGCTGACTTAAGTGACTCACTGTAAAGTTGGTTTCAATTTTCCCTCCCAGGGAAAGGAAATGGGATGATAATGCTTTCGCTATTTGTTTAGAACCTCCTTTTGGAAGAGGCCATCCTTTAGTTAAACCGGCTATCATGAGCACAAGCCCAATGGCTGAAGTCGTCAGATTAGTTAGCGGTTGTATGGAATGAGCAGCCATTCCTGCCCAAAGTCCTCTGGCATCCCTGGTTTGAAAATGTTGATTTGCCAGATACATCGCTGAGGTTATTGCAGGTAAGCCAAATTGGGCCATGTTAATGGGATGCTTTGGAATATGCAAAGGCGCCAATACATCGGCCGCTATGGAAGGCCAGATCTTTACAAGTGGCTCCATAAGAGCACGATAGGCCTTTTCATCTTTCCCAAACTGGCCGGCAGTCTGTTCAATTGATGGGTATAAAAAAGCCGCTGTTCCATCATCAAAAGGATGCGCCGCTGCAATAGGTGAATAAATATATTCCAAGCCGTGACGAGCAAGCGGGAGCGACGAGAAATAGGGGGACTGTGCCGCCATAGGGTGTATTGCAGAACAAACGTCATGTAAAAAACCCGGCAAGGTTAATTCTTCTGTTCTAAGGCCGCCACCGATCTCTGCTTTAGCCTCAACTAATAATACAGATAAGCCAGATTGTTGTAGTAAGATGGCTGCTGCTAATCCGTTAGGACCTGAGCCTACTACAACTGCATCGTATTCTTTTTTTACTAGTGGTATACCCATTTTCGAAGCTAAACAATAAAGCATGCATTTAGTTAGTGAAATGCTGTTTATTGAATTCGCTATAAGCACTTATTACACCATTCGGCTATTCTAAATACCTGACTATCTTATCTGTCTATATATTTAACATTCTAATTATTGGGAAATTATATTGCATATAATAGAAAATGTTTCCCCAATAAATTCTCAAATTTCCCATATATTGGGTATATTTATATCAGAATATAACGTTTTACGTACAAATTACTCAAATTTCCTGTTGGAACAATTATTGACTAAATAATAAAAATTGATGATATGAAATCACTCTACTCCTGTTTTACACTTTTTGTAATAGCCCTACTGTTGTTTTCATCCTGTAAAAAGGAAACGGCGGCAGATACTACGATTATTGATCCTTTAGATACGGATATCGCTCCTGATAACTTTAATTTTTCTACAACCAGAGAATTGACTGTGTCGATTCGGCTTTTATCTAATTCAGGAGAAGCTATAAAAGGTGTTTTGGTGTCTGTTACAGATCCGGCAAACGTAGAAAATGTATTTTTTAAAGCCGCTACTGATGTGAGTGGATATGCATACGGAACCATGGTAGTACCTACTTCTTTGGATACTGTGGTAATCAGTCCTAACTATGTTGGCTTATTAAATAACGTAAAGGCAATAATTACTTCAAAAAACTCATTAAATGCGGTGATCGGTGGATCTGCAGGATTTAGCGGGGATGTGATTGCTGAAGCTATTTCGGCCACAAGAAGCAGCGGCGTGACCACCTTTGGGTTATCTACTACCGAATATGTTTACCCTACTGGTTATACATCTGCTGCAGATGCGGTAGTAAACACCACTTTATATCCATTTGTACTGGGAAGACCTGTTTATCTGGAGACGACTCCTGATGTCATTCCATCTGCATTGCTAACTTACATCAATTCTTCACTTCCTGAAAGCAAACCATTAACCACTACTCATCCGGAGTACCTGGAGAGTGATGCAATTCCAAATATCATCGTTAAACAAGATGCAGATGTATGGCTTACTTTCGTATCCGAAGGAGCTGGATTCCGTAATGCATTAGCTTATTATACCTTCCCTACAGGGTCTACACCAACAGCAACAACCGGCGGAACGAATGCAGGCGGCATAGATAAGGTGACTATGATATTTCCGAATTCATCAGCTTTTGGCTCATCAGGAGGTTTAAGGTCGGGTGATAAAGTTAAGCTAGGACGTTTTACTGCAGGAACAACTATTGGGTTTGTTTTATTACGTGATTCATGGGTAGGAAACATGGTAAACACCAGTTATGTGAAATTCTACTCCGATGCAAAGTTTAATCCTGAAACAATAGCAGCATTAAAAAAACACACAGTGATGCTGTATGATAATGATCATTCCCTTTTCCTGTTTGGTTTTGAAGATCAGAATAGACAGACTGGTTCAGATCAGGACTTTAATGATGTGGTTGCCTATGCGACTTCAAATCCGGCAAGTGCTATTTCTAAAGATGGTGTGGCTGAAGTGGATAAGATACCTGATGCCGACGGAGATGGCGTTTTAGATGAACTGGATGACTTCCCCAACGATCCTTTACGTGCTTATATTACTTACAGTCCTTCTAAAACAGGATGGTCCACATTGGCATTCGAGGATAACTGGCCAAAAATGGGTGATTATGATATGAATGACCTGGTTTTAAACTACCGCTATACATTTGTTAAAAATGCTTCAAACGCAGTAGTTGAAATGAAGGGTGAGTATCTTGCAGTTGCTGCTGGAGCAGATTATAAAAATGGATTTGGTGTCCAGTTCCCTTTCAGCTCTTCTAAGGTAAGTTCAGTAACCGGCCAATCTCTTCAGTCCAATACCTATATCGTTAGAAATGCAAATGGTACAGAAGCAGGACAAACCAATGCAGTGATCATCCCCTTTGATAATCATCGTAATGTGTTAAACAATGCGGATAACTCAACTATTACGAATACATTGCAAGGGAAAGCACAGGCTACACCTACACTGGTTACTGTGAATATTGCTTTTACTGCACCTATTGCATCCAACGTTTTTGGAACAGCACCGTTCAATCCCTTCCTGATCAGCAACCTGAGAAGAGGGTATGAGATTCATTTGCCGGGTTATAAACCAACAGATAAAGCAATAAGTACATTGATGGGGACTGAAGACGATAAGAGTTCGGTTGCTGGCAACGTATATTATAAGAATAAAAATAATGGTCCCTGGGCATTAAGCTTCACAGGAAGCTTTAGCTACCCAGTCGAAAAGAGTTCTATTATCGATACGTACGCTCATTTCATGGCTTGGGCGAAGAGTGGAGGAACATCATTTACAGATTGGTACAGCGCTACTACAGTAGGATACAGAAATACAGCCAAGATTTACAGCAAATAAGATTTTAACCGTTGATTATAATTATCTTTCCTATCCTAATTTTCCAAAAATGCGCTGCAGGAAGAATTTTGCTTTTTGTTTCATCACAACTTTCAACGGTACCCGGATAGCCAGTTCATTTAATCTCCGGAACACATATTCAGGTACTAGCAATTTACGCTTAATGAGGTGATCGTACAGGTACAAATCCCAAAACTGAGCTAGATGAATGGTTAATAGCCCTTCATTACTCAGATGCTGCTTGATCCTTAAACGCAGGGATACTCTATTTTCGAGGATTCGGATCAATCTCTGTTTGTTTAAACTATTGGATACGGAATTTTCGAGACTATAAATAATCGTCCGGGGTACCATATCAAAACCAATTACAGCATTGGCCACAATCATTCTAAACAGCATATCATATTCCTGCGATGATGTTAAATTCTCATCCCATCCGCCTACAGCAAGAACGGCTTCCTTTCGCCATAAGTTAGCGCTGGTAATACCCAACTTGGAGGAGATCAATGATTCCCAAATATTAGTATTACGAGGTAATTTCAGGCTATTTACCACTTTCCCATCAACCAGTTTATTTAAATAATAGGCTCCCGAGATAATGTCGTAACTGCCATTTTCGGCAATTTCTATTTGCTTTTCAATTTTATCGGGATACAGTTCGTCATCAGAATCCATAAATTGAATCCATTCCCCTTTAGCATATTTAAGTCCTTTGTTGCGTGCAGCAGGAGCTCCAGGTATCATCTCCATATACGTAAATATCCTATCTGGAAACATTGAACAATAACCATCCAACACACTTTGTGTCTGATCAGCCGAATTATTATTTACTAAAATTAGCTCCCAGTCGGTATAGGTTTGCTTAAGTACGCTTTCTATAGCACGGCTTACAAATGACTGACAATTATAACAAGGCACAATAACAGATATCATAGCTTCAAATTAATTGATTTCCATATCAGCCAGCTGTTTAATTGATTTCTTATTGTTGGAGCAGATCTGAATATATGCACCATCTTTTCTGCAAATTCGCCTTGCCCTTCTTATTTTTTTCAGTGAGGAAAATATATGCCCACCACCTTTCAATTCTGCGCCTAAAGAATCAAATTTTCCTCTGATCAGGTACATGAACAAATTCTTAATAAAATTTACAGTGTATGTAAATAATTCTTTATAAAAGTTTCTATTCAGATCCTTTAAAATACAGATCTGCCTGATGATAGCGATCAGACGATTATGCTTGACCGAAGGAGGACGCTTTTCCCGATCGTGGTAACCACGTAAATAAGGAGCAAGTCCTATTTTAAAACCTTTGGCCCTGGACCTGTTCGTGTAATCAACATCCTCCCCGTACACAGTAAACATCGGATCAAAAAGACCGATCCTTAAGAGACATTCCCTCGAGACCAACCACAATGCAGCATTAACAAAATATAAATCATATACCTCCTTTATCTTTTTGAGATATAGATCAGAAAGAAAACCCGGACAACGGTTTTCACGGCAATAAGTTGAAAAATTAAAATCCAGTGCCGTACCTGCTCCATTAATATGTACGGGGCTTACAATTCCATATTGATTATTCTGTAAAAGAATCTTTATCAACCCTTCTATGGTGTCTTTCTCTACCCAGGCATCCTGATTCAGGAGAAATACATAATCAGCACCTTCTTCAATTGCTTTGCGTAATAAGATATTGTTTGACTTAGCAAATCCCATATCTATTTCATTGCGGACCAGGTAAACTTCCGGAAATTTACTCTGGATAAGATCCACAGTTTGGTCCGTAGACACATTGTCTATGATATTAATGTGCACGTCAATACTTGAATTCAATACACTGTTGATACATTTTTCGATCCAATAAGCACCATTGTGAGTGGATATAATGACATGAACATTCATATACCAAATATATTCATTGGAATTGTGACTTAATTGCACATTTTTTGTACAACCTATCTCAAAATAAAAAAGGCTGTCTCGATTAGGAAACAGCCTTTTTTAAAGAATAAAAGAATTATGATTTTATTTCACACCGTCCAGTATACCTTGGTAAGCAGGTTTTTTCTGGTAATTAGTATCAAAAGGTAATGGATAGTCTGGTCTGCTTTTCAAATGAGAATCATTGTCTGTCAGGTTCCAAGTTGTAATTCCCCATTGTTGTGCTTTTGGAATTGCATTATACAATTTAAAAATGGTTTTGTATGCATCGGCTTGTTGAGCTAACCGTTCGGCTGTCGGAACATAACCTTTAACACCATCCGGATTTACTGATATGTCTAAT
This sequence comes from Arcticibacter svalbardensis MN12-7, assembly GCF_000403135.1. GTDB lineage: Bacteria > Bacteroidota > Bacteroidia > Sphingobacteriales > Sphingobacteriaceae > Arcticibacter > Arcticibacter svalbardensis. The sequence continues at coordinate 997 of NZ_AQPN01000045.1, read as the reverse complement.
TCTGATATATGCACTAAAAGACCAGTTGCAGCAGTTTCATTAATCGCTTTAGTCCAGCTGCTGGTTCCCCTGTTATAACGGGTATGGAACTGCATACCTATACCATGAATTGGCACTTTCTTTGTTCTTAAGGCTTTCACATAAGCAATGATTCCTTCTCTCCTGCTGTTGCCATTTTCATGACCGTAGTCATTGATGAACAATTTAGCTGCAGGATCTGCACGATGAGCGAAAATAAACGCCATATCGATATAATTAGGTCCTAAATGCTGACGCCAGATTGTATTTTGAAGGTTACCACTGTCATCGAAAGCTTCGTTAATTACGTCCCATGATGCTACTCTTCCTTTAAAATGTTTTACAATAGTAGTGATATGTGATTCAAACATTTTTTTCCATGCCGGATAATCTCCCTGAAAATTCTTAATCCATGCTGGCAATGAGCTATCCCATATTAATGTATGACCATGTACTCGTTTGCCATTTGCGATAGCAAAATCAACCAGGTAATCGGCATCTGTGAAGTTATAAGTATCCTTAGCGGGATGCAATGCACCAATTTTCATCGCATTTTCAGCAGTTAAACTGCTATATTCTTTAATGATCAGTGCCTTGTATTCAGGTCTGCTTTTCATGTGATTTACATTTACTGCAGCACCAAATTTAAAGGGCAAATCTTTTAAGGTAACTCCTTCGTCCAATGCAAGGGTCGTGCTCTTTGTTGCGGAAACAGATTCCGGTGTCATGGTGGTGTTTTCGCTATCATCTTTAGCGCATCCGAAGCTTCCTAAGACCAGGCAGGCAATCAGAATTTTGAATTTGTTCATAATTTTATGGAAAATTGTTTGATGTGTAATTAGCTGATTGATATACACTTTCGTATTAGGCTTTACGGAATTACTCAATCAGCGGTTACATATTTTCTCATAATTTCTCATAATTACACATATTGTGGAATAATACCACACATTGTGGAGCAATCCTAAACCTAAAAATG
>NZ_AQPN01000044.1 GCF_000403135.1 Arcticibacter svalbardensis MN12-7 | reverse complement strand
CAACAGTTCAAAGCCTTCCAGCATACTCATGCTCATTAATCTTGGCAGCATATAATAGGCAGCAAAGATCAGGACTGAAAAAACTATCTGAAAATAGGATATGAAGTCTTTAAACTTTTGCGGACTAGTTAGTTTTAATACAATCAGGTAAATCATGTTGACTATAAAAATGCTGAGGATAGTAGCGATAAACACCTCCAGCATAAACACCATTCCAGCAATTAAGCCTTGTAGTACAAAAGTGAGAATAAGTCCGGAAATAGAAATGGCCAGAGCCATTTTAGCGGTATGAATGCCAATATGTAGAATTCGCGAAACCGTAAAGGTGCTATCTGAAACCGGACGGGGAAGGATGATGTAGTTATCCCGCACATCAATCAGCACGCTGGTAAAATCAGAGATCAGCGTAATCGAAAGCATCACCATAAACGCGGAGAAATAAACAGTATGGCCAATATAGGGCTGCTTAACCATGATTAACATGAAAGCAAGGAACAGTCCTGTTAATGCCAAAAAGAACATCGTAACCCAACTGGAGTTATTGACTTCTTTTTTCTGCGTTTGTTTATGCTGACTATAGAACTTAGGTCGCCTGTCGTCCATTTTCATTTTCACATCAAGAATAATGCGCAGTTGCACAGGATCAACGCCAAAACGAACGAATAAAGGTTTAAATAGAAGGATAAAGTTGATGATGTATCTGTTGAACATAAATCAATAGAATAGATGCGTGAATTAAACTTTGCCTGTTACTAAGGGAATGTTACTTTAAAGCATCTAAAACATGATGCGCTTCTTTATTAGACTCTTCTTTACCGGTAAGTTTTGCAAATATGTGTTCTAAAGTTAAGTTTCCACCTTCTCTCAGTTCCTCAAATGAGCCATCGGCAATAATTTCACCGTTATTGATCAATAGAATACGATCAGAGACCTTTTCTACCACATCCATCATATGTGAACAGTAAAAGATAGTTTTACCATCCTGAGCAAGCAGGGCGATCAGTTCTTTAACCATCATAACCGCATTCGCATCCAGACCTGATAAGGGTTCGTCTAAAATAATAATTTCGGGGTTATGAATGATCCCTGAAATAAGCAGCACTTTCTGTCGCATGCCTTTAGAGAAAGTATCCATCCGTTGATCGGCATTGGTATTGATCCCAAAAGCGGTCAATAATTTCATCGCCCTTTCGGCTATATGGCTTTCCTCCATGCCGTAAAGTTTTCCTACAAAATCCAGATACTCTAAAGGAGTAAGCACTTCATAGATCTCGGCATTTTCGGGTACATACCCTATCTTCGCTTTTATGGAGATAATATCATCCTGAATATTCTTTCCGTAAAATAAAACTTCGCCTTCGTAATCATTGATCAGACCGGTCAATACTTTTACAGTAGTGGACTTTCCGGCACCATTAGGGCCGATATAGCCAATAACCTGTCCGGGATAGATCTCTAAATTAATTCCTTTTAAAACCTGTTTATCGCCATAACTCTTCTTCAGATTCCGGATGCTGATAACAGGTAATGATTTTAGTTCCATAGAATATAATTAAACCGTTTTACTTTTGCTTGTAAGCAAGTAATCTTAATCCATTAAATACCACTAATAAGGTGGAACCTTCGTGTCCCACTACCGCCGGACCAATACCAGCAACACCAACTATTGTAAGCGGTACCAATATAGCCACCATGCCTAAACTAATTACTAAATTTTGTCTGATGATGCGGTGCGATTTCCTGCTTAACCCAATAGCAAAGGGTAGATTATCGAGGTTATTGGCCATTAGCGCAACATCTGCTGTTTCGAGAGCTACATGAGAACCTGCGGCACCCATTGCGATCCCTACACTACTTTTTGCCATAGCCGGAGCGTCATTTACACCATCACCAACCATAGCCACACGTTCTTCCCTTTTAAGCAGATCTTCTATTGCTTTCAACTTTTGCTCCGGAAGTAAACCTCCCCATGCATCCTTGATCCCTATTTGTTTGGCTACAGACTCTGCGACCTGTTGATTATCACCGGTAAGCATGACCATACGTTTGATACCCAATTTCTTAAGCCTCTTTATCGTATCCATCGCTTCAACACGGGGGACATCCATTACGGATATCAAACCAATAAATATATTGTCGCGTTGAACGATGATAGTCGTATTACCTGCCTTTTCTTTTTCAGACACCAGCGAGGAGATCTCTTCAGGTATGTCGGTGAACAAGGCCCTGTTTCCTATTAAAATGGCACTTCCATTCAACTCAGCTTTTACACCATGACCATTTAATGCCTCTACGTGTTGCGCTGGACTGATCTCCTTTTTAATTCTTTCCTGTGCGCCTTTAACAATTGCAGCTGCCAAAGGATGGTCACTCATTTTTTCTACTGCAACCGCCACCTCAAGAACTGTTTCTTCGGAAATTCCATTAAGTCCGGTTACTCCCGTAAGTTTAGGTTTCCCTTCCGTAAGCGTTCCTGTTTTATCAAATGCAATGGCCGTCAATCCTCCTAACTCCTCTAATGGACCACCACCTTTAAACAGTACTCCGCCTCTTGCGCCCCTCGCTATTCCACTTAAAACAGCACTGGGTGTGGAAATGGCTAATGCACAGGGACTGGCTGCTACGAGTACAGCCATCGCCCGGTAAAAACTAGCACTAAACGGTTCCTCTACTACCAGAAAAGCACAAAGCAGTAATACGACTAATGCAATTACAGCTGGCACATAGTGGATTTGAATCTCATCGGTTAACAACTGTGTTTGAGACTTCTGCGCTTTGGTATCACTTACTAACTTGATCAGACGAGCAAGCGTAGAATCTTCAGCCAGGTTTGTTACCTCCACCTCAAGCACCTGGCTACCGTTAATTGTTCCAGCAAATACTTGATTTTCAGGTTTAACTATTTTAGGATCTTTATGAAATTGATTAAGGTCTTGTATAGAAATCTTATCTACAGGAATGCTTTCCCCGGTAATAGATGCCTGATTGACTGCACTCTGACCTTTTATTACGACCCCATCAGCAGAAATCTTGCTGTTAGGCTTAACGATTACCACGTCACCGATAACAAGCTGATTAATAGAAATCTCCACATCTTGCCCATCGCGCCTCACTAGTGCTACTTTAGGCGCAAGTTCCGCTAAGGCAGCAATAGACTTCTTCGCTTTGTCCATAGCCGAATGTTCTAAACCATGACCCAGACTAAAAAGAAAGAGAAGCAGTGCGCCTTCGGCCCATTTATCTAATGAAGCTGCACCAATTGCCGCTACAATCATCAGGAAATCAATATCAAATTTTCCTTTCAGCACACTTAAAACAGCCTCTTTTATAGCATAAAAGCCACCAAAGAAAAACGACAATAAGTAAAGAGCTAAAGAAAACCAGTGAGATACACTTGAAATGAGCGATAAAAGGAAACCAGCTGTTAATAATGAACCGGCAAGAATACTAAAGATAAGTTCAGTTTTTGAGCCAAAAACGCTTTCATGATTATGGGAACAATCATGGTTATGATTGAGGTCGTGCTGATGATGATTTGATGACATGCATGTAAATTAGAATACCTGATTCCCAAAGATATTCATAACCACTATCTTTTGGTTGTTTATCAGAAAATACTGTCATTAAGAGCATGAATTTAGCTTTTTTAATGAATATATTCGGGTTCAGGTAAGTGAACTAATGTAGTCATTTAATATGGGGATATCGGCTTCTGCCCAAGCTAAAGTTTTAAGCTGTTCACTGGTAAACCATCCGTAGGTTTCATGCTCTTTTAAGCTGATTGTTCCGGACAGCTGTTTACAAATAAAAGGGATTAGTCTAATGGATTTATTTTTATAGTGGTGGATATGAGCAGGTCCCGATTTACTAGTCTGAATCACGATATCAAGCTCTTCCTTAATTTCCCTGATTATAGATGCTTCAGCCTGTTCAAAGGGTTCCACTTTACCTCCGGGAAACTCCCATTTACCCGGTAGGTCCATACTTTTACTTCTGCGAGCCGCTAAGACTTTGCCTTGCTCATCAATTATAATCGCACAAACGACATCTATAACCATTAATCATAGTAAAATTCCTGAAGGGATTGAAAGTAGGTACCGTTCCAACCTTCCACAATATCATCATAATCTTCATCCGAAATATTCACATGTTTCAGTTCTACCGATGTACCTTGTTTATGAGGATGAAGTTTAATCGTTACGATAGAATCTTCCGTCTGATCGCCAAAGTACCATTGCTGTACGATTTTCTTATTTTCGTCGAATTCAAGGTTCTTTCCGCAGATGCTTCCTTCCCATAATGAAAATTCGGAACCGACTTCTGTAGACATAACAGCTTCCTCACCGCTCCATAAATGAATGGTGATTGGATTGGTTAATGCCAGATAAACTTCTTCAGGGGACGCAGAAACGATATAATACTTTGAAAATTCCTTCATTTTGATTTTAAACTTGGTCAAAGATACTCATATCCTATGGAGATAGAATAGCATGATGATGAAATTAAGGACAAGCTAAGGTCAGTTTACCCTTGAGGCCACAGTAGCTTCAACCTTATGTTTATCTCTATTTGGGATTAATTTGATTACTCTATTTGGCTAATAATGTGCAATTCATTTCATGGCCGATCAATCATGAATTTCCTTAATCGTTTTGTAAATCTCATATTTGTATTTATGGGGAGCATTTCATACCGTTATCTACTTAGGTTATTTGGAAAGTTTTTACTCGTTCTTATAATGGCCGGACTTATCTTCTATCTAGCCATTTTCTTGGGCGTTTTTGGAAAAATACCTTCTAAAAAAACGTTAAAGTCCCTTCAGAACAATACAGCTTCGGAGATCTATTCTTCAGACAATGTACTGATTGGTAGATACTTTATTCAGGACAGGACTAATGTTAAATATGATGCGATAGCGCCTTCGGTTATCCAGGCTCTTGTAGCAACTGAGGATTCGCGATTCTATAGCCACAATGGTGTGGATTCTCGTGGATTGTTACGGGTACTGGTTAAAACGCTGCTATTTCAGGATGCAAGCGCAGGTGGTGGAAGTACATTGAGTCAGCAACTAGCTAAAAATTTGTTTCCCCGTGAACATCATTTCTTTTTTAGCACGCCAATTAATAAAATAAAGGAAATGATTATGGCGGTACGTCTGGAGTCGGTTTACACCAAGAAGGAGATTCTGGAACTTTATTTGAACACCGTTCCTATGGGGGCTAATATTTTTGGAATTGAACGTGCATCACGTGTATTTTTTAATAAGTCTTCAGGAAAGTTAAAGATGGAAGAGGCTGCTGTGTTAATTGGCATGCTAAAGGCAAATACGTATTATAACCCTGCACGGTATCCTCAACGCGCATTTGACAGACGGAATTTAGTAATAGGACAAATGCTGAAACTAGGATATATCAGTCCGGAAACAGCGAATTGGGTTCAAAAGCAGCCTTTGATTTTGCGTTATAATATCAAACGAACAGGTCAGGGAATAGCTCCCTACTTGAGGGAATATCTGCGAAAACAACTCGTAACCTGGTGCGAAACGCATATGAATAAAGATGGCAATCCGTATGATCTATATACCGATGGTCTTCGGATCTATTCTACTATAGATTCAAGGGTTCAAATGGCGGCAGAACAAGCGGTGCGCAATCAGATGGCTCAGCTACAACGCACATTTGACCGGCATTGGAAAGGAGAAATCCCTGGGGAAACAGCACTTCGGTAATTACCTCTGCCATGCAGGCTTCCGACCGGTATAAGCGGCTTAAGGATGCAGGGAAATCTGAGTCTGAAATCGCAGCGGTATTCAATAAGAAAAGGCCAATGTCGCTTTTTGCACTGGGAGGTAATAAAAATGTAAACATTAGTCCGCTTGACTCCATTAAATACTTTCAAAAAACATTAAATACAGGTTTGATTTCCATAGAACCTGGTACTGGTGATGTAAAAGCATGGGTTGGAGGGATCAATCACCAGGTTTTCAAATATGATCATGTGCTTTCCCGGCGACAAGTAGGCTCTACCTTTAAGCCTATTTTATATGCGGCAGCAATAGAAAAAGGAATCAATCCCTGCACTTTATTTGACAATAAGCGGGTTACTTATCCTGAATTTGAGAACTGGTCACCACAAAATGCCGATGGTCAATATACAGGTCAGTATTCCATGAAAGGCGCTCTTGCTTTTTCGGTTAATACGGTTTCCGCACAACTGATTATGCAAACGGGGGTAAAAAGGACGATCGAAATGGCCAGACGTATGGGGATTACGAGTACCATTCCAGAGGTGCCATCCATATCGCTGGGCACAGCCAGCATTTCGTTAATGGAATTAGTGGGTGCTTATACAGTATTCGCAAACAGTGGTATTCTTGTTAAACCTGTGTATATCAGCACCATTAAAAATAGTTCAGGAGATGTCATTTTTAACAACAAAGCTTCTTCGGGAAAGCGAGTGCTATCTGAAGAAAATGCTTCCATTATGATTGAGTTAATGAAAGGTGTGGTGGAAGAAGGGAGTGCATCGAAGCTTAAAAGTGAATTTGGATTAAAAATGGACATTGCCGGAAAAACGGGTACGACACAAAACCAAGCTGATGGCTGGTTTGTAGGAATCACACCTAACCTGGTAACAGGAGTTTGGGTGGGTGCAGAGAATCCTTTGGTGAGCTTTAGATCCTTGCAACTAGGACAAGGAGCCCACACCGCTTTACCTATTTGGGGTACTTTTATGAACAGGTTAATAGAAAATCCGTCATTTGCGAGTTACCGAAGTAAGAAATTCAGGGTAGTGAGTGATGAAATAAAGTTGCGATTGAACTGCCCTTCATTTGTTGAAGAGATCCAGGTAGTGGAACCAGCACATAAGGAGAACTTTATTATAAAGCTGTTTAAAAAGGGCCTTAATATTTTCAAGAAGAAGAAAAAGAATAAAGAGAAAGATTAGTTTAGTAATTTTCTATATGTGATCAATAATTTTCAATCCTATCTTATTTAAGATTCATTCTAATTACGTAAATAGAACTGCCTAGTGTGTTGCATTCCTCCTCATTATCTTTTTGCTTTAAATGAGGTCAATAGAATAAGAGTAAAATTGATAACCTTTCATACCTGCTTTTCCGTCAAGTGTTTCCAGTATCGCTTCGGTACATGCCTTAAATGAAGGGCTGTATTCTTTCGGGAATCAATGGAAACATGCTTGAAATAATTCTTCCATAAAGTCTGATACTGCTCTTCGTTTTCGGCAAAGATGTTAGTATCCGTAGGTTTTTCTGGATTCTCTGCAAAGTCAAGTTGGATCTCTTCTGTGGTATGCAGGTCGTAGTAAACTCCATAACTTCGCTTGGTATCATAGATCAGCCATTTTTGATCGGCATATCTATTTTTAAAATGAGATACAATTAAGGGTAGTACGTTGAAATCAGGTTCTATAGTGGCATAGTAAATATCATCCTGAGTCAGGCGGAACCGAATAAAGGCCTTCATGCGGTGTCGCTCTCGACCCACCTTTTTAGCTACTTGAGCGATTTTAAGCACATCAGGGTTACCATACGCTTTTTCAGAGATTCCCGAAGAAAAAAGAAGGCGGGCATAACGAATAATAACCGAGGCCATTTCAGGGAGTTCGGAGAGATGACAAGAGTAAATAGAAGCCATTCCTGTAGGCGACAGTTTCTTCGAGAGGCCCTTTAGAACGCGTTCGGCATTTGCGGGGGAAGTAAATACCTCATGCGTTTTACTAAAGGCATCCGGTTGAAATAGCTCTTTTGTGGTAACTGAAATCTTTTTGAGTTTATATTCATAAACGTCGAAGATGCAGGAAAGTAAACCATACCAGGTTCCATCATAGATTAGGATGGTCATTGGATCAAACGGAGATGAAATCATTGGACCCAATTTAAAAAAGTTGCAGTTGCGCTACATTACTTTTCAAATACTTACTGCTTGATGAGGCTAAAATATACTGTTTGATCTGCATAGATGACAAATTGCGGCGTTCGAATTCTGTGCTGTTACAGGTAATGAAATATTTAGCCCGGTTTAAGGCAACACCAAGCTTTTTGAGGTTTTCCCAGTTGAGGCGCTGAAACCTTCTTGCGGATACAATCTTTTGCGCAGATTGAACGCCAATACCTGGAATCCGAAGGATCATCTGCAAGTCGGCTTTATTAATATCGATAGGAAACTGATTTGGGTTCCGTAGTGCCCAGCTTAGCTTAGGATCAATATCAAGGTCCAGATGAGGTGTTTCCGTATTTAAAAGTTCCTTTACATGGAAGCCGTAAAACCTCATCAGCCAATCTGCCTGATACAACCTGTTTTCCCGAAGCATGGGAACGGCACTGTCAAATGAGGGAAGACGGGAATCGTGACTTACCGGAACATACCCTGAGTAATACACCCTTTTAAGATTGAAGTTTTTATACAAACTATTAGCAGTATACATGATATCCTGGTCGGTTTCCTTGGTAGCACCAATAATCATCTGCGAACTTTGTCCCGCTGGAACAAACAATGGGGCTTTTTTGAACAGCTTAATTTCGTTCTTATTCTGAATGATTTCCTGCTTGATAAAATTCATTGGCTGGATCATATCCTTCCTGTCCTTATCCGGTGCTAATAATTTTAGTCCGCTCTCTGTAGGGATTTCAATATTGACACTAAGGCGGTCTGCATAAAGGCCTGCTTCTTTCATCAGTTCATCACTTGCTCCAGGGATCGTTTTTAGATGGATATAGCCATTGAATTTATGTTCGAGACGAAGCTCTTTGGCAACCCGCACCAGGCGTTCCATTGTATAATCGGCATTTTTAAAGATTCCGGAGCTCAGGAACAGTCCTTCGATATAATTACGCCTGTAAAAACTAATGGTTAGGTCCACTACTTCCTTGACTGTGAAAGCGGTGCGCTGGATATCATTACTTTTCCGGGTTACACAATAGGCACAATCATAGATACAAAAGTTAGTCAATAAGATCTTTAATAAGGATACACAGCGCCCATCGGAAGTATAGGTATGACAGATGCCATTACCAGTATTACCCAAACCTTTATTATCATTCTTTCGTTTACTTCCACTTGAGGCACAGGACACATCGTATTTCGCCGCATCCGCTAGTATCGCTAGCTTCTCTCTTATCCGTTCTGACATGTTATAAAAATACTAATTTATTTAGCATCACAAAAAAAGAATTACATTTTTATTCACACCTATTTATTAATTCTGAGTTTTTAATTTATTGACAATTGATAATTTTTATAACTTAGCTATAAGCACAGGTACTCCAATATGAAGCAAACACGTGAAATTAAAAATTTCATTTACAGTCAATATCTTGCAGATGGTCTTCGTATTACTTTTGGAGTGTTACTACCTCCTCTCCTGCTTTCGCAATCGGGACATTTAGAAGCGGGCATAGCGGTTTCTATGGGTGCAATAACTACCAGTATTCCCGACTACCCGGGGGCTGTTGTTCATAAAAGAAATGCCATGCTTTTCAGCATTTTATTTATGATGATTGTCTCGCTTTTAACCGGGCTAATTAACGACTATCCTTTATTGATCGTAGCAGAAATATTTTCACTCTGTTTCTTCTTTTCGATGTTTAACACCTTTGGCAACAGAGCAGCGTCTATCGGTACCGGTGTATTGATCATCATGATCATCAACATTGACCAGAATTTTACAGTCAAGTCTATTTTCGAATACACAGGACTTCTGGTAGTAGGTGGAATCTGGTATATGGGTCTCAGTCTGGCGGTATCTCAATTTCGGCCTTATCGGATTGCACAGCATGCTTTGGGCGATTGTATCCATCAGGTTGCCGTATATCTCAATCTGAAAGCGGTCTTTTATGAGGCTGATTTCCATTTCGATGATACCTATAAGAAACTGATTGACCAGCAGATAATTGTACATCAACAGCAGGACGTAGTAAGGGAAATTCTATTTAAGAATAGGTTAATCACGAAGTCACCATCCAATACGGCAAGACTACTGATTCTAATTTTCGTGGATGTGATTGACTTGTTTGAAAGGACCATGGCATCTCATTATGATTACCGTACGATACAAAAGAACTATGCAGCATCAGGAATTTTAAGTGAGTTCCATAAGATCCTATCCAATATCGGTAAAGAGCTGGAGAATTTGGGTTTTGATATCAATGCAAATGAAAGACCAAGGCCTACACAGGATTTCCAGGTGCAACTTGAAGATCTTAAATCTAAAATCGACTTGGTTGATAACAACTTGGTGCTTAAGAAGATCCTTGTCAATATTAGAAATATCGTCAACAGGATCAATACGATGTACGACTATTTTAGCGATAAAAAGCTGGAAAATGTGGACTTAAACGATGAAAAGGATTTAGGACGATTTGTATCTGCACAGGTTCTTGATCCGAAGCAGTTTATTGAAAACTTAAGTCTGAAGTCCGGGATCTTCAGACATGCGCTAAGGGTTGCTATCGTTGCGGTTATTGGTTACAGCGTATCCAAACTACTTCCTTTAGGCCATCATAGTTACTGGATCTTGCTTACCATTCTGGTTATCCTTAAACCGGGATTTAGCTTAACCAAGCAGCGGAATTACCAGCGGCTTATAGGTACCGTTGCAGGAGGAATTGCTGGAGCACTGATCGTTTATTATATTCATGACACGACTATTCGTTTTATGTTTTTGATGGTATTTATGATATTAGCCTATAGTTTCCAAAGGCTGAACTATGTGGTTAGCGTGTTATTTATGACACCTTACGTTTTGATCATGTTTAGTTTTATAGGATTGGGAAACCTGAGCCTGGTACAGGAACGCATATTGGACACTTTCATTGGATCTTTTATCGCACTAATTGCTAGTTATTTCCTTTTCCCATCTTGGGAGTATCCTCAATTAAAGAGCTTTATGAGGAAGTTGCTGATCGCCAATTATCAGTATTTAACTAAGGTAGCAGAGGGACTTGCCGGCAAAGAGTTAAATATCACCGAATATAAGTTGATCAGGAAAGAGTTGTATGTAAGTTCCGCCAATTTAGCATCCGCCTATCAACGCATGTTATCGGAGCCTAAGAGCAAACAGATTAAAGTAAGGGAGGCTAGTAAATTCATTGTTTTGAATCACATGTTATCTTCGTATAATGCTACATTGGTAGCAACTATGCGGAGTGATCGTCCGGTGAAGATTAATAATGGACATGTCAAGTTAATAAAACGGGCCTTGTATCAGTTATGCGAAGGGATTTCTCAACTGAAAGACAAGGAAGAGGATTTCATGGAAACGGATGTTTCTATCCAAGAGCCTACTATTCAGCCTGATGTGGAAAATAGGGATAGCAAATTGATTACGGAACAGCTTGGGTTTATTGAAAAGTCTGCGGGTGATATTCTAAAAACAACAAAACGCATTACAGAGGATCAGGCATTTTCAGAGAGAGGTTGATTTGTAAATTATATTCTATCTTTTTTTGACGACAACAGACTTATAAATCAACCTCTTATATGGTTTAAAAACGCTTATTTCAAAAATATGAAACGGTATTATTACCAAGCAATTATTTAGATCTTAACTAGTTTAAACATTTTTAATTTATACCTGATACACTAGAACTTCCTGGTAATCATTTTGTTCTGTAGGCGTTGAACCGATATGAGTACAACAGTAGTTTACGTAAATAATTTAATTGGAAACCATTTTTAATCTAAATGATTGGTGCTATAATTTCTTTTTGTTCAGTATTTGCAGGTCTTCCCTTTTTAAATGCCTCACGAGGTTTTAGTCCCAGTATTTCAAACATCTTCATGTCTTCGTTAAACTCAGGATTAGGGGTAGTCAACAATTTATCACCTGCAAAAATAGAATTGGCACCGGCCATAAAACACAATGCCTGATCAGTCATACTCATTTCATTTCTACCGGCTGACAAACGTACCACACTCTTAGGCATAATAATCCGCGCTGTTGCAATCATACGAACCATATCCCAGATAGGCACGGGCTTTTGATCTTCAAGCGGTGTGCCCTTGATTGCTACAAGTGCATTAATGGGAACAGATTCAGGATGTTTAGCCATATTGGAAAGTGTTTGAAGCATAGAGATCCGATCATTGTCTGTTTCACCTAAACCTATGATTCCACCACTGCAAACGGTAATTTTAGCCTTTCTTACGTTATCAATAGTTTTAAGACGATCGTCAAATGTACGTGTAGTGATGATGCGTTTGTAATCGTCTTCTGAAGTATCAATGTTATGATTATAAGCATAAAGCCCTGCATCGGCTAGTTTTTGAGCCTGACTTTCGGTTAACATGCCAAGGGTAGCGCATACTTCCATATCCAGTTCGTTCACGGCTTTAACCATCTCAATTACCCTGTCGAAGTCACGGTTATCACGTACTTCTCTCCAGGCGGCACCCATACATAAGCGCGATGCACCACCTTCTTTGGCTATGACTGCCGCATTAGTAACCTGGTCTACGGTAAGCATAGCATGAACCTGAACACCTGTTTGGTATCGGGCAGATTGTGGACAGTATGAGCAGTCTTCGGAACATCCTCCTGTTTTAATTGATATCAGACTACTGATTTGAACTTCAGCATAATCTTCATTCAAGCGATGTATAGTACCTGCACGGTATATTAAATCCAATAAAGGACTATGATATATGTCTGCAATTTCTTCCTTGGTCCAATCGTTTCTGATCTCAATCATAAAACAAAAGTATAATTAATTATAGAAATTAAAAGCCTTTAGAGAAGAAGTCTGGTTGCTAATCCTAATAATAATAAAAAGCCAAATACATCCGTAAACGTGGTAATGATGATCGAGGAGGCTATTGCAGGGTCAATTCCGATGCGCTTGAGCACTAGTGGAATCGACGCTCCAGCTATTCCTGCTAAAACCAGGTTACCTGTCATGGAGATAAAAATAACCAATCCCATTAATGGGTTTTTATCATAAAATATAGCAAAGAGTAATACGATTAATCCAATACATGCACCGTTAATTAATCCTACAGTAAATTCTTTTAATATAGTACGATAGGCTTGATTATCGGTCAGGTCAGTTAAAGAGATACGTCTGATAGTCACCGCAAGTGCCTGAGTAGCAGTATTACCACCCATACCAGCAATCATGGTCATATATCCGGAAAGCAATACTAGCTTACTGATTGTGGGTTCAAAATAACGAATTACAGAGGCGGCAAGAAAGGCAGTACCCAGGTTAATGACTAACCAGGGAAGGCGACTTTTAACAGCTTCTTTCCAATTACCAGAAAGCTCTTCATCTTCGGAAACCCCGGAGATCTTTAAGATATCTTCGGTGTTTTCTTCTTCCATTACGTCGATCACATCATCAAAAGTGATCCGCCCAAGAAGATGCATTTCGTCATCAACGACTGGAATACTGGTCAGATTATATTGGGAAATAAGTCTCGCTACCTCCTCCTGATCCGTATTGGCTTTCACATATACGAATTCCTCTTTTATAAGGTCATGAACAATTACGGTATTTTTTGATTTGATGATATCCTTGAGCGAAACGATTCCCTGAAGATGATTATGATCATCAACCACATTGATGGTATAGAATTCCTCCATCTCTTCAGATTGGCGGATTACCTCTTCTAATGCCTCTGTCTTTGCCAGTCTGCTATTAATCTTGAGCACCTGGGTATTCATCAGTCCCCCGGCAGTATCCTCATCATAAGTTAACAGATTACGGATATGCCTGGCATTTTCATCATCCAGATCACTCAGGATCTCATTCTGCCTGTCTTCTGAGAGCTGACTTAGAATATCAGTAGCATCATCATAATCAAGCTCTTCCATAATTTCAGAGAGCCGCTCAGGATGAAGATTCTCCAGAATACGTTCTGGATGGATCTCTGCATCCATTTCTGAAATAACTTCAGAGGCAAGCTCAGAAGGAAGCATACTGATAATACGATCACGCGATTCCTGAGACAGACTAGAAAAGAGGATGGCAATTTCTGTGGCATGATATTCCAAAAGCAAGGCCCTTAGGTCTTCATCATCACCCTCCAACGCTTGTTTCAGGCGTAGAATATCTGTTTTGTTCAGTTCAAATGATTGCATTGCCTGCTAAAATAACAAATGTATCGCTTAATGTATCCTTAAACTTAAAGATAAGAGGAACTTTGTGGTCCCTGATTAAACAACAGATCAACGACAGTTAAGTTGGGTATAAAACCATTTCTATCATCAAATACTTGAAAATAGGGTTTAAATGCACTTATCGGAGTTCTTTTAGGATGGATGGAATCTCTATAATCATCCAGATCCACGTATTGCTCTTCGTATGATGTGGAAAAGGTATAGGGTAAATCTAGCTTCAGGTTACGGATTAAAAAATCAAGTAATTCCATATTATAATCAAAGAGAAACTCCCATTTTTGGGTATAGAAAACTTTAAAGTCGTCTTCGTAATATTCGAAATAAGCGGAACGCCGATAGGCTGTCTGGATACTTTGCCAGTGAAGCCGTTGCCAATCAAAGTCGTAACTAATTTTTACGTCTTTGATATCCGTTTGAAGATTTGCACCCTTAAGTACAGGAATGATAAGATCAAGTTTGCCTTGGGGCGAATGAATAGTAGCCCGGCTACGAAAGGTTTGCTTTTTATAATGTTCGCATCCTTCCACTATGATTTGGTCATTATGGGCTTTCATCTGGGAAAAGTATTCTACTGGTGGAAGGTAAAATGAAGGAAATATTGCGCCTTTGTGCATGCTATATACTATGTTTGTACTCAATCGCACGAAATTAACTATAATTATACAGATGAAGAAGGGTCTTAAGAACCTTGCCAAATATCCTTTATATATTCTTTCTTTACTTCCTTTCAGGGTGTTGTATGTTATTGCTGACCTGCTTTATTTTGTATTGTATTACATTGTTAAATACAGAAGAAACGTAGTACATGATAATTTAAAGAATTCCTTTCCTGAAAAGAACGAACAGGAGCTGCTTGATATTACAAAAAAGTTTTACGTAAACCTGGTGGATACCATGGTGGAAAGTCTGAAAATGGCCTCCATGACAAGAGCCTGTGTTTTAAAGCGACTCGTGATCACAAACACCAGTGAAATCAGACAATTTTATGATCAGGGGCGCGCTGTGATTATTGTAACCGCACATTATGGCAATTGGGAATGGGGAACGCCTATAATTGCATCTGTATACCCTGAGCCGGTGATGGTGGTATATAAACCTGTAGCGAATAAAAACTTTGAGGCTATACTGAATGGCTGGCGCTCTCGTTTTGGTGGTATAATGGTACCCATGAAACAAACCTTACGCGCTATATTATCTTGTAAATCGAAAACATTTGCCATTGCTTTAGTGGGGGATCAAACTCCTGTGAGGCATGAAGCGCATTATTTTACCGATTTTCTGAATCAAAGAACAGCCATATTTTTAGGAGTGGAAAAAATTGCCGTAAAAACAAATATGCCGGTTATTTATGCTCATCTGAACCGTCTGAAAAGGGGTTATTACGATTGCACCCTCACCACTTTATTCGAGAACCCAAAGGATACCAAACTTTATGAAATCACAGAAGGTCATACCCAATTTCTGGAACAAATAATAAGGAAAAGACCGGAGATGTGGCTATGGTCGCACAGGCGTTGGAAATTTAAGGAGGAAGATGTATAATGTCTGATTTTCCAAGTGTAGCTGTTGTTATATTGAACTGGAATGGAAAAGATTACATGGAGAAATTTCTTCCTGAAGTAGTTCGTTCTTCTTACCCGAACTTAAGGGTTATCGTAGCCGATAATGCCTCTACTGATCAATCTGTACCGTTTTTAAGAACTTCTTTTCCAAACGTTGAAATCCTGATCAATAATAGCAACGAAGGCTTTGCCGCAGGGTACAATACAGCACTTGCTCAAATTCAATCTGATTATTTCGTACTCCTGAATTCTGATGTAGAAGTAACTTCCGGATGGATAGAGCCAGTTATTACATTGATGGAGCGTGATCCTATGGTTGCAGCAGCACAGCCTAAAATTAAATCTTATCTTAATAAAGACAGATTTGAACATGCCGGTGCGGCTGGTGGATATTTAGATAGGTTTGGATATACATTTTGTAGAGGCCGGATTTTTGACACCGTTGAAGACGACCAAGGTCAGTATGAAAGTGCATCAGAGATATTTTGGGCAAGTGGAGCTGCATTCTTTATTAAAAGCAGTTACTGGAACTTATTGGGAGGCTTTGATGCCGATTTTTATGCACACATGGAAGAAATTGATCTGTGCTGGAGATTAAAAAATAAGGGATATAAGATCATGTATTGTCCGCAATCTACCGTTTATCATATCGGGGGTGGAACTCTACAAACGGAAAGCCCATTTAAAACATACCTGAACTTTCGTAACAACCTGGTTTTACTAACCAAGAATCTGGATCCTCAGAAACGATTATATATCCTATTTATCCGTTTTGGGCTTGATTTTATCTCCTTATTAAAGTTTGTTGCTAATGGGAAGTTTCAACATGCACTGGCCATAAGCAAGGCACACCGCTCCTTTTTTAAAAACCTGCAAAGGAACTGGTCGAAAGGAACTCAGGATGTATCTTCTTTTAATAAAACCGGATTTTATACAGGAAGTATTGTCTGGCAGTACTTTGTTAAAGGTCGAAAATACTTTAAAGATTTAATGCAGTATCCTTAAGAGCAACCACACCTCCTATAATAATGATTGAGGGATGCGTAAGATGGTTCATCTCGGCAATAGCCGAAAGATCTTTCACTAGTCCACTTCCCGATTTTTGTTTGACATGAGTAGCATGCTGAATGATTGCAGCTGGGGTATCTCCTTTTCCTTCCTGAATATAGGTATCCGCTATCTCATGCACTTTTTTCATCCCCATATAGATCACTACGGTTGCATTGCTCCGCATGGCTAAACGAAGATCAGAAGATAGTCCGCCATCTTTTTTTGTTCCGGTAAGCACCCAGATACCTTCACTTATAGTGCGGTGTGTAAGTGGAATATGACTAAACCCAGAGGCCTGCATACTGGTGATCCCTGGTATATAAAAGGTTTTAATGCCTAATTTATTAGCAAAGAGTACTTCTTCAAAGCCTCGTCCAAATATAAAGGGGTCGCCTCCTTTTAACCGGACCACCATACCTTTTTCAAAAGCTTTCTCTTTGATCAATTCATGAATAGCTTCCTGAGAGGTGTATTCACCGTAAGGTGTTTTACCTACGTATATTTTTTCGCAGCTGTCCTGCGCATAATCAAGCAACTCTTTATTCGCTAAATTATCATACAGGATAATGGGTGTGCGCTGTAAAACTTTGAGCCCCTTAAGGGTAATAAGTTCCGGATCACCTGGCCCTGCTCCTACTACATACAATTCCGGTGTAAACTTCATCTCCCCCATAGTTATTCTTCAATATAGGGGAAAATTAGTAACACTTTTTGGAATTAACACATTAAATTCTCAATAGATAAAATAAACATTATTTTAGAGCATAGATTTAGAGCTAGAATGAAGTATAATCAAATCGGTCAATCGGATATTCAAGTAAGTGAAATAGGGTTCGGTTGTATGTCGTTAGGAATTGATGAACGAAACAACAAGTTTATCATTGATCAGGCACTGGAATATGGAATCAACTTTTTTGATACGGCTGATTTGTATGAAAAAGGATTGAATGAGGAGCAGGTTGGAAAAATACTAAAAGATAAAAGATCTGATTGTATACTGGCGACCAAAGTGGGGAACCAATGGAGAGCAGATGGAAGTGGATGGGACTGGAACCCGCGTAAAGAATATATTATGAAAGCGGTTGAAAGTAGTTTAAAGCGCTTAGGCACCGATTATATAGATCTCTACCAATTGCATGGGGGAACTCTCGAAGATCCCATTGATGAGGTTATAGAAGCATTCTCGACCTTAACAGACCAGGGAAAGATCAGACAATACGGCATTTCATCTATCCGTCCTGAAGTTATAAAAAAATATGTAGAACGTTCAGCCATTGTGAGTGTCATGATGCAATTTAGCTTACTCGATCGCAGGCCGGAAGAAAGCATGATGAAGCTGCTCGAAGAAAACGAGATACCAATTCTTGCCCGTGGAGGAATTGCTCAGGGATTATTAGTGAATAAACCAGCAAAAGAATACCTCAACTATACCGTTAAAGATGTAGAAGTGGCAGCAAAAGCGGTCAACTTTGTTGCAGGTACAAAAAGAAGTCCATCGCAAACTGCACTTCTTTATGTATTGAAAAAGCCACCGGTAGCATCTGCTATAGTAGGAATTCGCACCATTGAACAGTTAAATGATGTGGCTAAAATAGCAAGTGCTCCTGAGTTAACTGCTGCTGAATATGCTTTTTTAAGTGAATCTGTTAAGCCTAAACTTTACGAAAAATTCAGATAATCTTCAGTTAGTTAAAATACGTTTAATTCACAATGATTTAAGCGACATATACAGATTTGATATTTACAAACTCCTTAATTCCATAAACACCAAGCTCCCTTCCATATCCTGATTGTTTAATGCCACCGAATGGAAGATCAGGACTAGAGCGAACATAATCATTGATGAAACAGCAACCGGCCTCAATCTGCATGGAGGCTATACGGTTTGCCCGGTTTAAATCAGTTGTAAACAAGGCAGAGCCTAATCCAAAGGAAGAATCATTGGCTACACAAATAGCTTCATCCTCATCTTTCACCACAATAACAGAGGCTACCGGCCCAAAGAGTTCTTCATCATAAGCAGGCATTCCTTTGGTTACACCGGTTAGAATTGTAGGTGGATAAAAAGCATGTTCACCCGGTTCCACTGTACCACCGAGAATACATTTGGCCCCCATTTCGATACACTTCACTACTTGTTGATGAAGCTCATCACGAAGAGCAACTTTTGCCATAGGCCCCATTGTAGTATCCGGTTGCATTGGATCACCTGGGTGTTGACTTGCCATTTTATCTTTAAATAAAGCAATAAATTGTGCTGCAACTTCTTCCAATACGATAAAGCGCTTAGCAGCGATACAGCTTTGTCCGCTATTGATCAACCTGCTTTCTGCACATTTCGAAGCAGCTAATTCAAGATCCGCATCCTCAAATATGATATAAGGGTCACTCCCCCCTAATTCTAATACTGCTTTTTTAATTAGTGAAGCAGCTTGTCCTGCTACTTTCATCCCAGCCTCAGTACTTCCTGTTAAGGTTACGGCTTTGACTAATGGGTTTGCAATAATGGATTCAACAGAATCACTTGAAATGAGTAAAGTTTGAAATACATGCTCAGGAAAACCTGCTTGCTTAAGCAGTTCTTCAATAATTAAAGCACAACCTGGAACATTTGAAGCGTGCTTTAAAAGAGCAACATTTCCAGCCATTAGTCCGGGGCCTAAGAACCGGAACGTCTGCCAAAAGGGAAAATTCCAGGGCATCACAGCAAGTACAACTCCCAGAGGTTGAAAAGTAATATAGCTATTACTGGCATCCGTTGTCACTATTTCGTCTTTTAAGAATTCAGCTCCATGCTCAGCATAATAGATACAAACCTTTGCACATTTTTCAATCTCAGCACTACCTGCTGTTATTGGCTTCCCCATTTCTTCTGCCATCAAATGAGCGAGCTCTGTTTTTCTTGTTGTTAACACTTCTGCTAGCTTTTTCAGTAGATCTGCCCGTTGATTATAGCCTACTGTTCGCCATGTTTCAAAAGCCTGATGAGCTTTATGAATTTTATCACTGACTTCTTCAGCAGTATGCAGTTTATATTCTTTAACTAATTTTCCGTTATATGGATTCGTAGTGTGCATTCGTATTTAAATTAAAAAGAGGCTGATATCTTTTTCGATTCAGCCTCTTTAGATGTAATTTAATTTGCATAGCCAGCGTTTTTTATACCTTTAATCGTTTTACGATACAGTAAAGGTTGTGGGAGAGCTAATTAAAATAGTTTCGTTTTCTTCATCTATATCTTCTTCCAATGCTGCTTTTAAAGGACAGTAGCCTGTAAGCCCTCTTTGCATCAGAGATCCCCCTACAACTACTTTTCCTAAAGCAAATACAGGATGTGAAAAAATACTGGTTATACCACTAAATAAAATGAAAGCACCAGTAGCTAAAGAAATGATTCGCTCTGATTTACTTACGTTAGCATTTGGATTATCCTGTAGTAAGGGGCCTTTTAAAGAATCTTTTAAGTTGTCAATTATTTCGTTATTCATAACTGTTTATTTTATTTTTTCTAAGTCTTTATTCAATAACACGATTAATGAGACAGTGTTTCCACGAATATCAATTCATTTTAACGGCTCAATTATGCTTCTACACCCCGTATTTTATTAAAATATTTATAAAGCATTGAAAAAGGGGACCTAACACCTGTTTTCTTCAAAATTTAACACTTTATAATGATGACAAAGTATTAACCAAATTATCATTAATTCAACTGATAAATCATCGCTTTCCTTAAGGATATTGCAGACAATCAGCACTTCTATTGAAACTCTAAAATGCCTTAATTTGAGACTTATTTCTATTCAAAAATATATTTTCATTTTAGCACAATAAAGATTTATTGATATGAAATTTTACATATATTTGATGGAGCTCATCTGGCGAAATTATAAACCAAGCCCTTATCTTAACCAAGATAAGGGTTTTTCTTTTATCTCATTTCTTGGAAATTTACAAACTTAATTGTATCAGGATCAGGACATGAAATTTTTCCATTTACTCCATATCTTCCCTATTTAATGCCTTCTGGTTTTTGAGGATATAATACGTTAAACCCAGCTGTTCTGCATCTTTGGTCCATTGTTCAATTTTATAATTGGCATTCTTAGATCCAATGATCAGATAGTTGAATTTATAATTTTTCATTAATTCAGTCATCTCTACAGATGGATTATCATGCAGTAATATTGCATTTACAACCACCGGTAACTGCGATACTCCCTGTTGATAAGACCGATCATAAATAAGGAGCTTCCAACTTTTAAACTGACAGCAATGACCTCTAAAAAAAAGGTCAGCAGTTCTATAAGTTGTCGGGTAAGGAGTAAAACTTTCTAAATTCAGGTTTTGATTATTTATCAAGGGCATGATCGAATAGTTAGATATTGGATCATCCTTTTTGAGATCGCTTAGAACAGTCACCTGTCCCCTTCGTATAAAAGCTATCGCCATCTGGTTTTTAAGGGAGTAAAAAACAACACTTGTCTTTCCTCTAAGCAGCAAATTATTTATACTATTCACGCTTACAAGAACAAACACAATAAATACAAGCAACCAGGCAATATTTTTTGTTTTGCTTTTAAATGCGATATAGAAACCGATTATTAAACAATAAAGGAGCAGATAGTACCAGATCCCAAAGTGAAATCCATGAAAATTAGCAAAGGGAAAGTTTTCTATGATTCGAAGTCCCCCATTAAGAACCAGGATACTTTTTCCCAATACTGTACCTAAAATACGCAGTATAAAATCAAATGGAATCAACAGAAAACAAATTCCGCCGTACATAATGATCACAACAGGGATAAGGATAAACAGGTTACTGATCAGAAAAAACACCGGGAATTGATTGAAATAGTATAAACTCAAGGGGAAGGTGGCTATTTGAGCGGCGAGAGACACCGCTATGCATGACCATATTTTGTCTAACAACCAGTTCTTAACCTGTACTTTGATATATATTTCCGGGTAAAACAGGATAAGTCCCATTACTGCGAGATATGACAGTTGAAAGCCTACATCAAATAACAGCATAGGCTGAATCAACAATTGGAAAAATGCAGATGCAGCAATACAATTAAGCATCTTCTGATCTCTATTCATCGCTTTGCCTACAATGACAAAGCTGATCATAATGGCTGCCCTGCAAGCTGCTGCCGAAAATCCGGACAGCAAGGTATAGGACCAAACAATCAGGATAAATAATAAAGTTTGAACTATCTTTAGTTTACTGTGGTTCATGAACCCTAAAAGATAGCCTGCCAGAGTCATAATCAAGGCGACATGCATTCCCGAAACAGACAATACATGCATGGTGCCAGTCTTGCTATATGTATTAAGTACATCTTTACTTAAATCTGCTTTATACCCAAGCAATAGAGTCGAAACCAGAGCAGAGGCTTCTTTATCAGGTATATATTTATCCAGCTTTCTTACCATGTTTTTCCTTTGATCAATCAGGAATGAATTGAAGCTCCAATTTGTTCCCTCCAGTTTTACTTGAGATAAAGTCAAATATGCCTGGTGATATACCCCATGATTCGCCATATACGTTTTATAATCAAATTCATAGGGATTTCGAGGGCCTTCGATCAATTTGTATTTTGCCGGAATCAACAATAGATCTCCATCTTTATACTGAGCGGTATTTGTAGAGTCTATTTTTAGGGTGACCAGCATTTTACCGCTTGCAGCCTGTACTTTTTCCCCTTTGATACTTTGCTGAACAGATACTTCAAAACGCAACTGGCTATTCTTCAGTTGTGGTTCTGATCTAATTTCTACCAATAATGCATCTGAACGATGATGAGCAAAATAGTCCTTAGAATATGTCTGATAATTGAAAAGCGTATAGGTTGTAAAAAAACAGAGTATGAATAAAAAGACACTTAATCCAGGCATCCATGAGTATAAATACAGTTCATAGCGCTTATATTGAACCTGCATCACAAGCATAACGAGAAGCAATATCACAGTGATAGAGGGGAAAACAACATACAGCCATGCCGAAGTCTGCAAATTGAATGCAATGGAAATACCCATTATTAATGGAATAAGCAGCCTTACAAAAACGTGTGGAGTGCTATAATTCATTTTAAACTGTATCTAACCTGTATTTTGAAATCTGATTTATGTCGCCCTTCTATTAAATCCAGTCCGCTTCCTATATCCTCTCCAGAGGAGTATTGCGTAATGGCATACTTAAACCAGGCATCTATAGATCTACTTAAACGGTATCGGGTGTTCAGATAAAACCGGTATCCTTTATCCTGATAAGCAGGTATCGAGTAACTGTAAAGCACGTCATTTTCAAAAGCATAGATACGCGAATCGTAAGCATCACAATGAAAGAATGCTACTCTGAAATTGCCACTCAGCTTTGAACCCATCGGTTTGTATAAAACATCCTGATAGATCAATAAACCTAATTGACTGTTTAACGCCTTTTTATACTGCACAACTTCTACCCTATTTCTAAATTGAAAGTTTGCATTCAGTTTAGTTAAGAAATCCAGCCGATAGTTATCTTTATGTACAGGTACCAGGTAGTTTATGGTATTTTCACCCGCATCATTCTGCTCCTTGACATTAGATTTATACCTGAAACTCAATTTCGTGCCTTTTTTAAGTGACCAGCTGGCCTGGGCTAATAGCTCTCTCCCTGAAGATGGTGCATCCACACGATAACGGAGCCATGGAAACCTGAAGAAATCAGTGTAAAACGATATCTCCGTCTTGGGCGTAAGGGCAACAGTCAAACCAGAATAAAAACCACTTTCATTGGATGCGTTACTTCCTTCATTGATCGCCTTATTAAAGAAAGAGTAATAATTTTTCTGATAGTTCCTATAAAATAGCACAGCCGATACCTTATTGGAAAGACTTCCCATTAACCCACTTATTAAAGCAAAACCACTATTTACACTATGCGAAACCTCAGCAAAGGAATAAAGATTATTCCAGGTGTAATTGTAATATACGGAACTGTTAGTCAATGTTGAACCTGCAAATTCAAATTTATTGTATAAAGATTGTCCAGACTCCAGATTATAATTATATCGGGTTTGATAAACAATGACGCCTGAACGTAATGCTTTTCCAGAATACTGGATCACTGATCCGAATACGAGCTGACTTGCAGCACCTTTATTATCTAACTCTGTTGCGGTCCGATGCAATCCTGTAATGCTTAGGGAGCTGATCTGTGACTCGTTTATTAAGGTATCTGCAGTATTTACAGAGGCATCAACAGCATGATATGAAATAAAAGGAGTCAGTTCAAAGTGTTTGATGGCTATTGTAGCAGCCACTCCTCTAAAAAACTCGGTTTCGTTAGTAGAAGAATATGGTTTTAAACCGGATTGCAGCTTAGCAATGCCGGCAATATTTGCCCCTTTACCAAAACTTAGTCCGGACCATAGACTTAAACCTTGTCCAAATTGCAAAGAATAGTCTCCCAAAGCCAGTTTTTTAACATATCGCCCGTTACGAATAAACAGACTCGCCGAATAAAAATCAAATCCATAAGGTTTAGTAGATGCGCCGAAAGGTTCCCCTGCATCCTTTTCCATCGTAACTGCTCCGGAAACATTTTTACCATAATGATATCTGTACCGGTTTAAAAGCTTAAAAGGCGAACCTGTATAATGAGATACCGTATCAGGAACCAGATAACCTTTCTGTTTTTCTATCGTACGGGAGTAAGTAGTCATCAGCTCATGTGTACTTTTTGCCTGACTCTTTTTAATTTCCAACATTCCCGGTTTAGCAATCATTATAAAAGGAATCATATATTGTACGGTTTCCTCCGTAAATAAATCGATCAGCTGCAGCTCCTGAATTTCAACAAAAGGGCCATTATCACGCCGATAATCCAAAAAAGACGTTATTTGTAAAGGATTTAAAAATACCAGATCAGTCAATTGTTCCAGGTTAACTGTATTCAGATCATAAGGATGCTGCTTTATAAAATATAACCTTTCTGAGAGTTCCGAATAATCTGTTTCCGACTGATTATTTTCAGCAATAGATTCCAGCAAAGTTTCAATGAAGGGATCAGTTTCTGTTTGAGTAAAGCCTGACTGAAAGCTGATCACCAAAACCAGTAGCAGCAATTGGCGTTTAAAACTCATAAGCTAAGGAAATCTGTGGAGAATAACCCAAAGCAGGATGGCTACTTAATGCACCGTCAATACATAAATGATCAATAGCATAACCAAAACCTGCGTACTGCTTGAAGGGATGTGTGGAGACGCCCCCACGAAATGCAAGCTGAGGAATAACACTATATTCTAATCCCGTTCGAAAATCGGCAATTCGTTTAGAGGATACCACAAGAGCAGTGCTGAGGAGTACCTTATCCGAAAACAAGTAAGAAGAACCCGCTTCTGCAAAAACAGGCAATATAGCATCAACAGCTGCATCATATGAGCTAGCAGAAGGATTCACAACATGAGCACCAATAATCAGGCTTTCGGAAGGCTTATATTGTAGTCCCGCCTCTACAGAGTAGGTACCAGTATGGCCATATCCTGCAATACTCAGCTGATGATAGTTGAAATTTAAAGAGGCAAAAAGAACATCGTTAAAGTTACGGGCATATGCAAAACCATACCGTCGTTCTTTAAATGCAGAAAAGCCAAAACTTTGCATACTCCATCCGAAAGTTTGATGCCCGTAAGGATAGGCAAAAACAATAGACTGCGTATTAATTTCAGTACCTACAATAGTGTTTAAATAAGATATAGCAGCTATCGGTTTGTGCAACGAAGCAAGGCCGGCCTGGTTGGATTGAACAGACCATACCTCCTGAAGGGCCACTCCGGTTTGACCCATAGCGGTGATGCGTGCTCCGGCATTTATATTTTGAGCGAACAACCCTTTCGTACTGAGAATTACAATGACTGAAAGCCATAACATTTTCATACTTAAGAAATAAGAAAATAGGTTTATGCCGGAAATGTACTGTTTTTTTTGCTGCAGAAAAAAAATATTAATTTTTATGAAAAATATAATTTAATCTACTTTTGCAGCCTCCTCCCGAAGGGTTAAGGATAACTCTTTTCCTAAAAAACGATCTATGATTCCGTGAAACATATAAAGAATCGGGGTCATTCCTATTGCGACAATAAACTTATAGGAATAATTGACCAACCCAATTGCAGCAACCATCTTCCAGCTCCAGTGATATTGAGGATTCAAATAAAAAGCGATAAAAATCACCACGAAACTATCTATAAATTGAGAAACGACTGTAGATCCGGTTGCTCGTAGCCACAACCTTTTTTCCCCGGTTATTTTCTTTATCCGATGAAAAATCGCTACATCAACAAACTGTCCCAGTAAAAAAGCAGTAATAGAGCCTGCAATAATCCACATACCCTGACCAACAACGCCCACAAATGCACGGTTCATATCGATTACTTCACCCTGAACGGTTTGTTTAACCCAGAAATCTGCAGGACTTAATCCCATTGCAAAACCAATCACCAGGAAGGCATAGGCAATCAGAAAGGCGGTGATCAGAGATAAAAACCGGACTTGCTTCATCCCATAGTATTCATTAATGAGGTCTGTAGTAATAAATACAAGTGGCCATGTCAGCACACCTGCCGACATATTAAAAGATAATCCAGGGACACCAAATAAATCAATATCAAACTTAGGCAGCCCTAAAGAGGCCTCAACGCTAAAAATCTTTACCCCTATAATTTCCGCTAAAATGGTATTGGCAACCATAAATGTTCCCAGAATAAAAAAAAGTCTGCTTTCCTGGCTCTTTAATATCATATAAAAGTATTTTTAAACAGTAAAGCTATTATTTTTCATCATTTTTACACTTTGAAATTTAGATTAGACCAATTATTAGAATACAACGTTTGCATAGTTATTACTTTTACGATCTGATTAGAATTAATGAGTATTTTAAAAATCACTACATTCCAGGCATACTTATTCTGGGAGAACATAGAAAAGAATCTTAAGAACCTTTCTTTAAGGCTTTCTTCAATTCGCGAAAAGACTGATTTGATCATTCTCCCTGAGATGTTCAGCACAAGTTTCACCATGAATGCCGAAATATTGGCTGAAGAGATGAACGGAATTACCATGCAATGGATGCTTGAACAAGCGATTCGCTTCAATTGTGTCGTTACAGGGAGTCTTGCCATTAAAGAAGATGGTAAGTACTATAACCGCCTGATCTGGATGCGTCCCGATGGAACCTTCGAGAAATACGACAAAAGACATCTTTTTAGTCTGGGTAAAGAGGACACAGTGTATACTGCCGGTACCAAAAAACTTTTTGTCGAACTCAAGGGTTGGAAAATATGTCCTGTCATCTGTTATGACCTTCGCTTTCCTGTTTGGCTGCGTAATGTAAATGCAGAATACGACATTTTACTTGTGGTAGCCAACTGGCCCGATAAACGTGCTTCACATTGGAAAAGCCTCATCCCTGCCCGTGCAGTAGAAAACCAAGCCTTTGTTATTGGTGTTAACCGTGTTGGGCACGATGGAAATGAGGTTTATCATAATGGTGATTCAATGTGTATAGATCCCTATGGAAATACAGTGTATTATAAACCAAATGATGAAGACCTCTATACCTTTTCTATATCAGATGAGGACCTTCATAAAGCAAGAAGAACGCTACCTTTTCTTAAAGACGCAGATAATTTTAACTTTACAGACTAAATTGAACTGTTCATCATATTCATTATCATATTACCCTAATTTTTAAATAGAAAGGATAATATATTCCGACCACTATATGTTTAAAGAGATTAAAAATAAGCCACTACGTTACATTCTAATTTGCATCTATTTTTCTATTATTTTCTTTTGTGCCATTGAAATAAATTTCCTGGGGCTATTCGGTTACTCCCCTACTATCAAAGATATTGAAGCTCCGAATATGCGGATTGCTTCAGAACTATACACTGCCGATGGTAAATTAATTGGCCGTTATTACAAAGAAAACCGAAGTCCTGTGGAGTTCAACAAAATATCACAGGGAACCATTGACGCACTTGTTGCCACGGAAGATATCCGCTTTTTTAGCCATTCAGGTGTTGATATCAGATCATTATTCTCCAGTTTAGCTTCTACCGTATCCGGTGATAAAAGAGGAGCCAGTACCATCACACAACAGCTTGCCAAAAACCTCTATCGTACCCGAAATATTAAACAACAAGGTCTGATTAAACATGTCCCTATCTTAAGGACAGTGATTTATAAATTTAAAGAGTGGTTAACTGCTTTAAAGATTGAAGGGAAATATACGAAACAACAAATCCTTACTATGTACCTCAATACGGTTCCTTTTGGAAGTAATACGTATGGTATAAAAACTGCTTCAAAATTGTACTTCAATAAGGAACCTGAAAAATTGCAAGTTGAACAGTCCGCACTATTGATTGGTATGCTTAAGGCTACTACTACCTATAACCCGGAAAACCATCCCGATAAAGCATTTGAAAGACGAAATGTCGTGCTTTCACAGATGGAAAAGTATAAATATATCAGCCCACAAGAATTCAATACCCTTAGTCAGCGTCCTTTAAACATCCGAAAGGGACAAATTACAGAGGAAGAACGAGGCGATTCGTATCTGCGTTCTGCAGTAGAACGTTATTTAACTAAATGGTCAGAGGACAACGGATATGACCTATATGAATCCGGACTAAAAATCTATACTACGATTGACTCCAAGCTTCAGGGCTATGCCGAAGAGGCCGTTAATGAACAAATGAAGTCGTTACAAAGAAGATTTAAGAATGTATGGGGAAATGAAGATCCATGGCGAACTTCGGACGGTAAAGTAATCGAAAACTTTCCTGAAATAGCTTCTCAGCGCCTTCCCATATATGCCCTGCTGAAAAAGCAATATAATGGCAATCAGGATTCTATTGATGCCTACTTCAATAAACCCAAAAAGATGAAAGTATTCAGTTGGGATGGCGATAAAGAAGTAGAATTTTCAACCATGGATTCTATAAAGTACTATGCCAGCATCTTAAATACTGGAATGATGACTCTTGATCCTTTCAATGGACATATTAAAGTTTGGGTAGGTGGTATTGATTTTAAACACTTTAAATACGACCATGTAAACCAGGCTAAACGACAGGCAGGCTCCACGTTTAAACCATTCGCTTACCTTGCGGCATTGGAAAGTGGAATGTCTCCTTGCGACAAGTTCATCGACAAACCTGTTCGAATTAAGTATCAGGAAGACGATTCAACCAAATACTGGGAACCTAAAAACTCAGACTATTCTTTTTCCGGAAGAGAAATGAGTATGAGATGGGCAATGGGTAAATCAGTAAACTCAATCACTGCACAGATCACAGAAAAAGTAGGTTGGGACAATGTGGTAAAATATGCACATGAATGCGGTATTGAAAGTCATCTTAAATCTGTTCCCTCAGTAAGTTTAGGCTCCAATGATGTTTCCGTATTTGAAATGGTTAAAGCTTATGGCACCTTTTTAAATAAGGGAGTACGGACAGACCCTATTTTAGTGGAAAGGATTACAGATCATGAAGGAAAAATTATTGAGCAATTCAAAGCCGAACAAAAAAGGACACTGACAGAAGAAATTGCCTGGCTCATGTTATACATGTTTCGAGGAGGCATGGATGAACCCGGAGGTACTTCACAGTCTCTTTGGGAATGGGATCTTTGGAAAAAAGGAAACCAGATTGGTGGTAAAACAGGAACTTCATCCGATTTCGTTGATGGCTGGTACATGGGTATTACCAAAGATCTGGTAACAGGGATATGGGTAGGTTGCGATGAGCAAAGTGTCCATTTCAGGTCTTCAGGAACTGGCGAAGGTGCTCATACTGCTTTACCGATATTCGGAAAATTTATGGAAAAAGTGTATCATGACGCCTCTTCAGGTTATACTTACGGCCCTTTTCCTGGTCCCGGTGTGGAAATTACCCGTGATTACAACTGCCCGTCCCCACGATTTGTTATCGACACCACTAAAGTGGACTCTGTAGATACCGATTCGTTGTCTGTTCCTGATACCTTGCATATAAACGATACTAACCTCGACAATCCTCCCGTACTTGTTCCTGCAGATAGAGGTGCTGCCATTCTTCCCAAAAGCAACCAAAATATAGCTGAGGATAGCCGTTCAGAGAGAAAAAGAAAAAGACAGGAAAAACGAGAAGAGAAAAAACAAAACAAGGACCAAAACAATTAGATTTGAGTACAATAACTTTTCTGGATATCCGTATATAACCTACATATATGAAAAATTTCTATCTAAACTTGACCATGTTAAAAAAAGGAGTTTTTTATTCACTTCTTTCTTTAACCCTTATTCTTACAGCCAGTCCATCAAAGGCGCAATACTTCGGACAAAACAAAGTCCGTTATAAAAATCTTAAGTTTCAGGTTAACCAGTCTCCTCATTTTGAACTATATTCTTATTTGAAAAATGATTCACTGGTGAAGCGCTTTATGCAGGAAAGTGAGTTATGGTATGACCTTCATCAACAGGTATTCAGAGATACTTTTGCAAAAAAAAATCCAGTAATCTTATATAACAATCATTCCGATTTCCAACAAACAACCGCTATATCAGGGGAAATAGGCATCGGAACAGGAGGTGTAACGGAAGGTATGAAAAACAGGGTAATCATGCCTGTTATGCAGCTCAATCAGCAAACCCGTCATGTTCTTGGTCATGAGCTCGTGCATGCCTTTCAATATCACTCCTTAATTGAAGGAGACTCAACCAACCTGGAAAACATTGGAAATCTTCCCTTGTGGATGGTGGAAGGGATGGCCGAATACCTTTCCATAGGAAAGGTCGATCCTTTTACTGCCATGTGGATGCGTGACGCCTACTTAAATAAGGATATTCCGACACTAAGGGACCTAACGGAGACTAACAAATATTTTCCTTACCGTTATGGGCAGGCTTTCTGGGCATATGTAGGTTCAACCTATGGGGACACCATAATTGTCCCTTTCTTTAAAGCAACAGCGAAACTGGGCTATCAGAATGCAATCCAGGCTACATTTGGTTATGACGAGCGTACATTATCCAATTTATGGCGAACAAGCATAGAGAATACCTATAAACCTTTCTTAAAAGATACTTCACAGATTCCTGTAGGACATCGGTTGATAGACAATAAGAATGGAGGGGACATGAATGTAGCTCCTGCAATTTCACCTGATGGTAAATATGTCGCATTCCTGTCCGAGAAAGAACTTTTCAGTATCGATCTGTTTCTTGCAGATGCTCAAACAGGTAAAATAATCCGCAAATTAAGCAGTCGAACCAACAATACCCACATAGACGAATTCAGCTTTATAGAGTCTGCCGGTGCATGGTCCCCTGATAGCAAAAAATTCGCATTTACCATTTATAATCAAGGTCAGAATAAACTGATGGTGGTTAATATTGCAAATGGGAAAGTCCTGATGAGCGAAGGTATGGGTGATGTCAGGGAGTTTAGTAACCTGGCATGGGCTCCAAATGGTGATGATATCGCCTTTACTGGTTTAAAACAAGGATTTAGCGACCTCTATATCTACAATACAAAGACGAAAAACCTGACGCAGCTTTGCAACGATAAATATTCAGACTACCAACCGAACTTTTCTGCGGATGGGAAGTACCTGCTATTTACCAGTGACCGGACCACGCTGGATAAAAGTGCCCAGACCGCTAATATAACCTACAATCTGGCTATAATGGATCTGGCTACAAAAGCAATCACTAATATTGATGTCTTTAATGGTGCCGACAATCTGAATCCACAGTTTTCCTCCAATGGAGAACAGATCTATTTTCTATCAGATCGGGATGGGTTTAGAAACTTGTACCGATATACATTAAGGACAAAGGTAGTAGAGCAGATGACCGATTATTTCACCGGAATCAGCGGCATCACAGCGTACTCACCAGCCTTAAGTTTATCCCGCAACGACGATGTTTTATATTCCTATTACCGATCTCAAAAATATACTATCTACAATGCTAAAGCCAGCGAGTTTAAGCCAGTAGTTGTACAGAGAAATGCCATTAACTTTGATGCAGCTAATCTTCCACCACGAAAACAAACCGGCGTAGATCTTATCAATGCTAATTTAAGGAACTTCGAACGTTTTGAAACAATTAGTGGCAGTCAGATAGAGGCAGTCAAATACCGTCCTCAATTTAAACTTGACTACTTGTCAAGTAACGGTGTTGGCGCATCTGTTGGTCGCTTCGGTACAGGTCTTTCCAGTGGTGTTCAGGGAATTTTCAGTGATATCCTTGGTCGTAACCAAATCTTTGCCACTGCTGCAGTGAACGGTGAGATCTATGATTTTGGTGGTCAGGTAGCCTATATCAATCAACAAGGCCGAATCAATTACGGAACCTCTGTTTCTCATATCCCTTATTTATCAGGTTTTTATGTAAGTCAGCTTCAAGCAGGAGATAACCCGGGCGCAACGGGATATAATTATGTGGAAGGAACAGATTTGCTTCGTACGTTTGAGGATCAGGTTCAGCTCTTTGCATCTTATCCCTTTTCCCGAATCTTCCGTTTTGAAGCAGGTCTAGGTGCTGCTTATTACAGCTACAGGATTGACAGGATGGCTAATTATTACCAGGCTTATGTAACAGAATCCCCAACCGGAGAACTTACCTATACAGGAAGTGATTATTATCCTTTCGATTCGGATAAACGCCGACTTAAAGGAGATGAATTAGCTGCCGCCTATCCAGGAAGTACTTTCGATGCTTTTACTATTTACCAAACCAATGCTGCTTTTGTAGGCGATAATTCCTTTTCTGGAGTGACTTCTCCATTAAGCGGATTCAGGTTCAGAATAGGGATAGAAAATTATATCGGCGATTATAATTTCCAGGCATTTACTGCTGATCTGCGTAAATATGTACGACTAAAACCAGTTACTCTTGCTGGAAGGTTTTATAGCTATACCCGTTTCGGTGAAGACCAAAGTGCCTTATATCCTTTATATATTGGGTATCCTTATTTGATCCGCGGTTATGAATCTGCTTCCCTCTATTCCAATAACGGAATTAACAACACAGGGATCTCTATTGACCAACTATCAGGATCAAAAATTGCTGTTGCTAACTTTGAAGTCAGGTTGCCTTTTACCGGTCCCGAGAAACTCTCAGCAGTAGAATCTAAATTCTTATTTTCCGACCTGAACTTGTTTTTTGATATTGGTATAGCTTATAATTCAAATTCAAAACTAAGATGGAAAGCTTCTGACGATCAACAGGTAATTGATATTCCTTCTCCTACTCCCATTGGAAACAATGGAAATACGGGCGGCTTCATTGGAGGTACAAACAGTTCGTCCACTACAATAGAACGCATCCCAGCTATGAGTGCGGGTATTTCTCTCCGTGTCAATATGTTTGGCTATTTCGTTCTTGAACCCTACTATGCATTTCCTTTTCAACGAAAAGATATCAAAGCGGGCGTGTTTGGATTAACCTTCGCTCCCGGTTGGTAAACATGCTAGCTCTATTGTTTAGCTAAGAATTTTATCAAGGACTTTATATCAGGAAAAGCGGCAAGTTTTAAGCCGCTTTTCCTATTTTAACAGGTTCCAAAAGCTCAGCCTGCAGCATCATTTCCTCGTAGCTTAATCCAATAGCAAGATCTAGCCAATCCGGATTCACATCCCGGATCAACTTCTCCTTTTGTGCCCTGGTATACTTACAGATCAGGTTAAACCGATGTAAAGCAACCTCTTCGGTGCGAAGTTCCTCAAAATAAATTAACCTGCTCAGCTGACTTGCACTGTCAAAAAACAGGTTTGGCATTTCCTTGTAAAAATTAATTGTTTTTAATAAATCAGAGCTCATGCCCACATGCAATGAAGTCCGGTTTCTGTCTGTAATTACATAAACAAATCTTTTCATGACTTTAATGTTTTATATGTTAAAATTATTTGCTAATTTTATTGGCATAAAGATACTAATAATATTAGCAAAACAAAATATATTTTTAATATGCGCAACATTTCTAATAATTTAAGATATTTAAGGAAAAATAAGAAGCTCACGCAACAGCAATTCGCTGATACTATGGAGATTAAAAGATCCCTTGTTGGAGCGTATGAAGAAGACAGAGCGGAACCAAGATATGATTTGCTAAAAAAATTCGCAGAGTTCTATGAATTAACCATGGATGAATTGATCAATGAAACGATTAATGAAAAGTGGAATCCTAAACCCAAACTAGATGCTTCAGGAATTCGTGTACTGAGTATTTCTGTTGATTCAGAAGACAGGGAAAATATAGAACTTGTACCTGTAAAAGCCAGTGCAGGGTATTTAAATGGCTATTCTGATCCCGAATTCATAAGTGAATTGCCCAAATTTCGGCTTCCATTTCTATCACAAGGCACTACTTACCGCGCGTTTGAACTAAAAGGAGACTCTATGCTTCCTCTACAGCCCGGCTCATTAATCATTGGGGAGTATATTGAAAACTGGACCGATGTAAAAATTGGCGATACCTATGTGTTTATTACTAAATCTGATGGTATTGTATATAAAAGAGCAGGGAATAAGTACAAAGAGAACAAGTCAATCAAACTGATCTCCGACAACCAGGTCTATGAACCCTATCCGGTGCAAGCTGAAGATATCCTTGAAATCTGGAAAGCAAAGGCCTATATTTCCACCTCATTTCCAGATCCTTCGCCAGAACCTACCATGGAAAGTCTAACCGCAATGATGGCCCAAATGCAAAAATCTATTGCACAGATTAACAAACCAAAAAATTAATTAATCGCCTCATTAAACCTGTTGATCTTTCTTGAGTCTTATAAAGAAAAACGAACAAAATGAAAAAGAATTTATTGCTTATCGCACTATTAGCCGGAGCTGTTTCTTTTAGTCAGGCCCAACAAAGACCTCAAAGAAGCCCTGAAGAAATGGCAAAGAGAAATTTGGAAATGCTTGACAAACAACTTTCTCTAACTGCTGAACAAAAAACACAGGTTTCAGCAATTATGACAACAGAGACCAAACAAATGGATAGTCTCAAAAATGCAGGTGGAGCACAAGCAGACCGTAAGGTTATGCGTACCCAAATGCAGGAGTTTCAAAAGGAACATCAAAAAAAGATTATGGACATCTTAACAGACGACCAGAAGAAATCTTATGAGAAGTATATTGCTGACCGTCAAAGCAAAATGGGAAACGGACGTAAAGCTAACGGACAAAAACCAAATCCTGACAATTAAAAAAACATTTTCTTATTCCATTAAAAAAGCGACTTTATTCAGTCGCTTTTTTAATTTTGGGACGGGGAAAAGAAGTGAATAACATAACAACATTTTTAGAACAGAAACTTGAGTTTAGAAAACATGCTAATGCTTTCAGGAAACTTACCATTAATGAAGGTCTGATTGACTTTTGTTCAAACGATTATCTTGGTTTTGCATCCTCTGCAGACCTTCGAGAACTCATCAGCTCAAAAGAAAAAGCCCAAGCCCCTCAACCAACAGGCTCTACAGGGTCCCGACTTATTTCAGGAAACAATACAATAGCCGAACAACTGGAAACAGACCTCGCGCTGTTCCATTCAGCAGAAAGCGCATTGCTTTTCAATTCAGGATATGACGCTAACATAGGTCTTTTTTCATCCCTTGCCCAAAGAGGCGATACGATTATAACCGATGAGTTAGCACACGCATCCATTATTGATGGAGCAAGATTAAGTAATGGCACCCGCTATTCCTTTAGACACAACGACCTCAAAAGCCTCGAAGCCAAAATCAAAGTTTCCAAAGGAAACATTTATATTGCTGTGGAGAGCATCTATTCCATGGATGGAGATGAAGCTCCTCTCAAAGCATTAGTGGAATTAGCTGAACAATATGGTGCCGCCCTTATTGTGGATGAGGCACATGCAACGGGAATTTATGGACCACACGGTAGCGGTCTTATAACCCATTACGACTTAGAAAAGCGCATTTTCGCCAGGGTAATCACATTCGGAAAAGCTTTAGGCTGCCATGGTGCCGCGGTAGTGGGATCCTCTCTGCTAAGAAATTACCTGATCAATTTTGCCCGCTCCTTCATATACAGTACAGCTGCACCCTCCCACTCGCATCTATCAGTGAGTATGGCCTATCAGTTACTTCAAAAAGAAGATTTTCAAACTAAGATTCACGAAAAGATTCAGTTCTTTAAAAAAGAGTCAGCAGCAATTGCCAAAAGATTTATACCATCCAACTCTCCGATTCAATCTTTTTTGATCCCAGGCAATAATGAAGCTAAGCAGATGGCACTCTTATTAAAAGAACATCGATTTGATATCAGGCCAATCCTTAGTCCTACTGTTCAGGAAGGCAAAGAACGTCTACGGATTTGTCTGCATACCTTCAATTCCGTTCAGGACATTAAACAACTCCTCTCTTTATTAATAAAAACAGCATGAAACCATTGTTCATCACAAGCATTGACACCGGCATAGGGAAAACCGTGGTGTCCGCTATATTAACCGAAAAGCTTCAGGCGGACTATTGGAAACCCATCCAATCCGGTGATTTGCATGACTCTGACACCCTTAAAGTACAGTCACTGGTCTCAAATAGTAAAACGGTCTTTCATCCGGAGGCCTACCGTTTAACGCAACCTTTTTCTCCTCATAAATCCGCAGACCTTGATGGGGTACAGATTTCCCTTGATCAGATCAATTTACCGGATACCCTTAACCGGCTGGTTATAGAGGGTGCAGGGGGACTTATGGTTCCCTTAAATCAAAACCAATACATGGTTGACCTGATCAAAAAGTTTGATGCCGAAGTGATTCTTGTTGTCAGACATTACCTGGGCAGCATCAATCATACCCTGCTCAGTTTGTCGCTGCTGAACAGTCTAAACATCCCTGTAACCAGAATAATTGTAAATGGACCAAATGATGAGTATGCAGAAAAGGCCATACGGAGCTACGCCAACAACATCGAAATCAATACGATAGCAAAGACCGAAGTCCTCGATAAAGACTTTATAATCAGTCAGGCCAAACACATTTCCATTTAATTAGCTTACACTTTAGCTTTAAACCACTTTTAATATATATTTGTACTATGAGTATTTTATCTAACCGCATAAACAATCTCGACGAGTCGGCTACTTTAAAGATGTCAAAACTCGGTCGGGAGTTGTCAGCAAAAGGCATTGATGTGATCAGCCTTAGTCTTGGAGAAACAGACTTTTACACGCCCGATTTTGTAAAGGATGCAGCGAAAAAGGCAATTGACGGAAACTTTTCTTACTACACACCCGTACCGGGATATCCTGAATTGAGAAAAGCGATTGCTGAAAAGTTAAAGCGTGAAAATAATCTGGATTATACTTTCGATCAGATTGTCGTATCAACAGGTGCGAAACAATCGCTAACCAACATCATACTTAGTCTGGTAAACCCTGGAGATGAAGTTATCATTCCAACTCCATACTGGGTATCTTACTCCGAACTGGTTAAGTTAGCAGAGGGAGTATCTGTATTTATCGATACTACTTTAGAATCTGATTTCAAAATCACTCCTGAAGAACTTGAAGCTGCCATTACACCACAAACTAAGCTCTTCATGTTCTCCTCTCCAAATAACCCTACAGGAACGGTTTATACCAAAGACGAACTTGCAGGTCTGGCTAAAGTATTTGAAAAATACCCCAATATTTATATTATTTCCGATGAGATTTATGAGCACATCAATTTCCTTGGTGAACATGCTTCTATTGCTCAGTTTGCTGAAATTAAAGATCGTGTCATTATTATTAACGGTTTATCTAAAGCCTATGCAATGACAGGCTGGAGATTAGGTTTCTCCGCCAGCAACAAAACTATTGCCGTAGCAAACGAGAAACTTCAAGGCCAAACCACTTCCGGAACCTGTTCCATCAGCCAAAAAGCAGGAGTTGCTGCCTATAACGGTAACCTGGACAGTGTAAACGCAATGAGGGCTGTATTTGAAAAACGCCGTAATCTTGTTTATAGTTTATTAAAAGATATTCCCGGAATGAAGGTAAACCTTCCTGGTGGTGCGTTTTATTTCTTCCCTGATGTGAGTTCGTTCTTTGGAAAAACTTCAGAAAGTGGTGAAGTAATTAACACTTCGGATGAACTGGCCTTATATATATTGAATACAGGACATGTGGCTGTTGTGAGTGGCGATGGATTTGGAGATAAAAATTCAATCCGCATATCATACGCTGCTTCAGAAGAGAAACTAATCGAAGCCGCATCACGTATTAAGAGCGCATTAGCAAAATTAAAATGATAGACCTGTTCAGAAAGTTCAGTGAATTGAACATTCTAATCATAGGAGACGTCATGATGGATTCATACCTTTGGGGAAATGTAGACCGCATTTCCCCAGAGGCTCCTGTCCCTGTAGTTTCTGTACATAAACGCGAAAATCGCCTTGGCGGTGCAGCTAACGTGGCACTAAACATCCAATCCCTTGGTGCTACCCCATTAATCTGTTCGGTAATCGGGAATGATATCGAAGGTGCAGCCTTTCTGCATTTACTGGAAGATCATGAACTATCTGCTGAAGGAATAATCAGCCTGAACGACCGCCCTACCACTGTTAAAACCAGGGTGATTGGTCAGAACCAACAGATGCTCCGGATCGATGAAGAAACTGATGCCCTACTGAGTCAGGAACACTCCGGCCAGCTCATCGATAAAATTAAAACCCTCATCAACAGCAAGGAGATTCACGCAATCATATTTCAGGATTACGACAAGGGAGTGATCAGTCAGCAGTTGATAACCGAAATCGTATCCGAATCTAAGAAGAAGAATATCATTACCGTTGTTGACCCTAAAAAAAGGAATTTTCTTAAATACGCGAATGTAACTCTATTTAAACCCAACCTGAAAGAACTCCGCGAGGGACTAAAAGTGGAGATCGATATGCGCCAGATGAAAGATCTGGAGTCTGCTGTAAAACAAATTAAGACGCACTTGAACGCTGATTACATTATGGTTACTTTGTCAGAGTTAGGCGTATTTATGCAGTCAAATGATCAGAAAAGACTTATCCCAGCGCATATCAGAAAGATAGCCGATGTTTCAGGTGCCGGCGATACGGTGATTGCTACAGCAGCGGTATGTTTGGCTAGTGGACTGGATGTATTTACAACTGCCGCCGTTTCAAATCTGGCTGGTGGACTGGTTTGCGAACATGTAGGCGTCGTGTCCATCGACAAAGCGCATTTACTAAAGGAATCGATAGCACTTAAATAAGGCCATTATTCTACAAGAAAACTTCAGTTAATTTTCAGGAAACCCTTACTTATTTGCTTCTTATAGCTTCAACAGGATCAAGTCGCGATGCCATAAAAGCCGGAATAATCCCTGAAATAAGTCCTATTGCAGTTGAAAGAATAAACATTAAAACCACTTTACTCATATCCACTATAATATCAACATCTGTTACGATATTCAAAATAAAGGCCAGCAGGTAGACAATCCCCAATCCAATCAGTCCTCCCATTAAACAAAGGGCAACAGCTTCGATGAGGAATTGAAGCAAAATAAAGTAGTTTTTAGCACCCAAAGACTTTTGAATTCCGATAATATTAGTACGTTCTTTTACAGATACGAACATGATATTGGCAATCCCAAATCCACCAACCAGGATCGAGAAGATCCCGATTACACCACCAGCAAGGTTGACCACGGCAAACATGCTATCCAGTTGAGCCGTAAGAATAGTTGATTTGTTCAAGGCAAAATTATCATCCATTTTTGGACTCAAACGATGAACCGAGCGCATGATTCCTTTAAGTTCGCTTTCCAGTTCCTCCACTGGTACACCAGGTTTGCCACGAACAGAAATCTGAGGACCATATTGTTCATTCTGAATGTCAATCACGTTCCTGGCAAAGTTTAAAGGAAGCAATATTGTTTTATCAGCAGAAGTTCCAAGCATATCCTCTCCCTCCTCTTTAAAAACACCAATAATTTTGATATTCCTTCCCATCACCTTAATATCTTTTCCTACCGCCCTCTGATTTGGAAACAAACCCTGCGCTAATGAAAAGCCTATAAGAGCAATAGGGCTCCCTACCTTAGATTCAGCTTCCGAAAAATAGCGTCCATCTTCCAGATCAAAGCTCCATGTCTTGTAATAATCATGTGTAACCGCTGAAATCTCAGCACCTTCCACACTATTACTTCTATATTTTACAGTACGATTACCCGCCCAAACACTATAAGAAACCGCTTCCGCATTGGTAGCCCGTTCCTTCACTTTTTCAAAATCTCGTAAGGTTGGAGTAGGTCGGTTCATGTATTTCCACCATTGATAATCGCCACCAAATTCCCATGGCCATTTTTGAACATAAACGGTGTTACTTCCTAATTTATCCACACTGCTCTGCAGATTATTGCGTAGCGTATCAACAGCCGAAAAGACACCTATAATAGTCATGATACCAATAGTAATGCCTATCAGGGACAAAAATGTCCGTAACTTGTTCTCCTTCAAAGAAGAAAACGCAAAGTTAAAACTCTCCAGAATTAGTTTTAATACGATCATATTGCAGGTTAGATGAAATTACAAATTAAAAGTTACAAAGGGTGATAAATATAGCATCATCAAACCAAGTTGGTATCGTGTAGGAGTCAGCTTCGATGTAGCACCCTTGCTTGTTCGTTGCAGCTGGCTGAAAACAGCTGTTTTCAGGGTGAACCAAGCTGCAAGGGTCGAGTGTAAAGCGAACTAGCCCGCTCTTATGTATCCAGCGGGTTCCAACATATGACGCACGCTATTAGTTCATTATGAAAAGATTAAATAATAGAAATATTTTTTAGTAACTTTGCGCCCTGAAATTAGTATTACTCTTATATGAAATTATCCCAGTTTAAATTCGATCTACCTGATTCATTAATAGCAACTACTCCTTCGGATCAGCGGGATGAAGCACGTTTAATGGTACTTGACCGCAATACTGGAGCGATAGAGCACAAAATATTTAAAGACGTC
Organism: Arcticibacter svalbardensis MN12-7; assembly: GCF_000403135.1. GTDB lineage: Bacteria > Bacteroidota > Bacteroidia > Sphingobacteriales > Sphingobacteriaceae > Arcticibacter > Arcticibacter svalbardensis. Next base: position 22,859 of record NZ_AQPN01000044.1, on the reverse strand, counting down.
ATCAATTATTTTGATGAAAAAGACGTTATGATTTTAAATAACACCAAGGTTTTTCCTGCCCGTATGTACGGCAATAAAGAAAAAACAGGTGCAACTATTGAAGTATTCCTACTACGTGAGCTAAATAAGGAGTTACGTTTATGGGATGTTTTAGTAGATCCGGCACGTAAAATACGTGTAGGTAATAAACTTTATTTTGGAGACAATGATCTGTTAGTTGCCGAAGTTGTAGATAACACTACATCCCGCGGACGTACGATCCGATTCCTTTTTGACGGAACAAATGAAGAGTTCAGAAGGAATATTGAAATCCTTGGAGAAACACCTCTTCCAAAATATATAAAGCGTAAGGCGACCGCAGAAGATAAAGAACGTTACCAAACTATATTTGCAAAAAATGAAGGAGCTGTTGCAGCCCCTACTGCAGGTATGCATTTTAGTCGCGAACTGATGAAACGTCTGGAATTAAAAGGCGTTGAATTTGCAGAGGTAACTTTACACGTAGGTCTTGGTACCTTCCGTGCTGTTGAAGTAGAGGATCTGACAAAACATAAGATGGATTCGGAGCAATTTATTATCGATCAGCCAACTGCTGATATGGTTAATAACGCTTTAGATGAAAAACGTAAGATTTGTGCCGTTGGTACAACCAGTATGCGTGCCGTTGAATCAGCAGTATCTGCAGGAAAGAAACTTAAACCAGCAAATGACTGGACCAGTAAGTTTATTTTCCCTCCATACGAATTTAGTATTGCCAACAGTATGATCACTAACTTTCACACACCTGAATCCACTTTATTAATGATGATCTCCGCTTTTGGAGGTTACGAAAGTGTGATGAACGCATATGAAGTTGCGGTAAAAGAGAAATACCGTTTCTACAGCTATGGTGATGCCATGCTGATTATCTAAATGCACTATTATGCAATAATTGTTGCCGGTGGATCAGGAAAGCGAATGCAAGCTGACCTTCCCAAGCAATTTCACTTATTGCTCGGAAAGCCTGTCATGATGCATACCATTGAGGCTTTCTATCATTCATCCTATCAGCCTGAAATTTTAATTGTGCTGAACACCGATTATATTTCCTATTGGAAAGATCTTTGTGTTCAGCACAATTTTTTTATTCCCCATACCATTATACCGGGAGGTGCCCAACGATTTGACTCCGTCAAAAATGCAGTTCAGGCCATTACCAACGAAGATTCAATTATTGCAGTTCACGATGCAGTACGACCTGTAATTCACGAAGAGCTGATTGCCCGCTGTTTTGATGAGGCTACAGTGAAAGAAGCGGTAATACCTGTAATTCCAAGCAAGGATTCTTTAAGGAAAATAAACGGCTCAACGACGGTGTCTATTTCAAGAGATGACATATTGATTGTGCAAACCCCACAGGTATTCAAATATAAGGTACTTAAGAAGGCCTACAATCAATTATATTCACAACTCTTTACAGATGACGCATCTGTTGTTGAACATGCGGGATATACGATATTTACCACCCAGGGTCATGCTTCTAATATAAAAATAACTTACATCGAAGATTTAGCCGTTGCCTCCTTGTTTCTAAGTTCTAAGGCATAAAAAAAGACCCGCTTATTCAGCAGGTCTTAAAGCATTATTTTTAAGCAAATTTATTAAGCAGCACCTCTGATGACCCGTAGTAATATTGCAATAATTGCAATTACTATTAAAACATGAATGATACCGCCAGTATAGAATCCTCCAAAAAAACTTATTGCCCAGATAATTATCAAGACAACTGCAATCAAATAAAGTAAATTTCCCATAGTACTAATTTTTTCGTGATAGATTAAGAATTTATACCATAAGAATGTAAAAAGAGCTTCTTTGTTTATTTTTTTTTAAAATTCTTTATTCAAATAAAAAAGGGCAAAAAAAAAGCCCTGCTTAAGGGCAAGGCTAATTTTTAATACTCATCTTCGTTAAAGAAGAAATCATCTTTAGTCGGATAATCCGGCCAGATCTCTTCAATGTTCTCATATGGCTCGCCGTCATCTTCCAGCGCCTGCAAATTTTCTATCACTTCAACTGGAGCTCCAGAACGGATTCCGTAGTCTATTAGTTCATCCTTAGTTGCTGGCCAGGGAGCGTCTTCCAAGTGGGATGCCAATTCTAATGTCCAATACATATTTCTTAGAATTTTAGTTTTTATTATTTTCGCAAAAGTATAATAAAATTTATTATTTTTTCAAGTATTTTTTTTTGACCAGTAATTACCTTGGGAACCACTTATTTTCGGGTATTTGGTTATCCATAGCTACTTTCCTTGCTAAGACGAACAAATAGTCGCTTAAACGGTTCAAATAAATCATGATAAGATCTTCTACAGCACTATCTTGTGACAAATGAACGATAATTCGTTCGGCACGCCGACACACACATCGGGCTATATGGCAAAATGAAATCAGTGTAGAACCGCCTGGCAGTATAAAGTTTTTTAAAGGTGCTAATTCCTGTTGCATGGCATCAATTCCATGCTCCAACTGTTCAATATCAGCGGGATAAAGTCCGGGAAGTTTCATTCTCGATTTTTCATTATCAGCAGCCAGTAGCGCCCCCATAATAAACAAATGCTCCTGCACTTGCATTAAAGCATCTTTTTGGGCTGAAGTAATTTCCTGATCGCGAATTAATCCAATGTATGAATTTAATTCATCTACCGTGCCATAGGCATCGAGACGTATATCTGCTTTAGAAACACGTACTCCACCAATAAGCGAAGTTAGTCCTGCATCTCCGGTCTTGGTATAAATCTTCATTTTAGTTGATTTGTTCAAAGTCTACGCCATTATCTTCCAGGTCTTGCAAACGTGGAGATACTTTTTTAATATGTTCATTAGGATAATCGCTTTCAATTAAACCATCTCTCATCCGAACAATACGATGCGCATGCTGTGCGATATCTTCCTCATGAGTAACCAGAATGATGGTATTCCCCTTAAGATGGATCTCTTCCAGAAGTCCCATTATTTCTACCGATGTACGGGTATCGAGGTTACCGGTAGGCTCATCAGCTAAAATAATAGATGGATTATTAATCAATGCACGTGCAACCGCTACACGCTGGCGCTGACCCCCCGAAAGCTCATTAGGCTTATGATCGACCCTATTTCCTAACCCAACGTTCTCCAGGGCCTTATATGCCCTTTCATTCCGCTCAGTCTTTGATACTCCTGCATACACTAATGGTAAGGACACATTATCCAGTGAACTCGCTCTGGGCAAAAGATTAAAGGTTTGAAAGACAAATCCAATTTCTTTATTACGAACTTCAGCAAGTTCGTTTTCGGTCATTTCACTTACATGAATCCCATTTAATATATATTCGCCTTTGCTGGGGGTGTCCAGACAGCCTAATATGTTCATCAATGTGGATTTCCCGGAACCAGAGGGTCCCATTAATGCCACAAATTCACCTTTGTTGATATTCAGTGTTACTGATTTCAAAGCATGAATAATTTCGGAACCAATGACATACTTTCTTCCAACTTCTTTGATGATGATTAGCGGCTCATTTTGCATACAGGTTAGATTCTTTAAATTAAGATATGTTACATATCAATTTCTCTCAATTACTTTAGCTACTTTAAAGTATACATCGTCATGAAGAGGAGCATTTTTCAAAGCTTCAGCGGGACAAATATCATTCTTCTCCACATCGTCCCTTAAAACATTCACTTCATCATTCAGATAAATAAGCGGCTCTACTCCACTAGTGTCCAACTCGTTAAGCTTTTCCATAAAGCTCAGGATGTTTTCCATATCTTTCAATAAAGATACCTTTTCAACTTCACTTACTTCTAGTCTGGCCAGGTGGGCCATACGTTCGATAGTTTGATAGTCTAATTTCATGTATATTCTATTTTTCCTGTATCATTTGAACAGGTCTTGTAATTTATAATAATCCGCTGTTTATTAAATTAAATACTTTCACTTTCAAATCATCTGCATCCAGAGAAGTTAAGCCTTGAGTTAAAACAGGAGCGTGAACACAAATATGGCAAATTCCCGGTCTACTTCCATATTTTGATCCATCATCCCACATATTTTTATAATTATCCGGGATACTCACCGGGATAATAGCCAGGTTATATTCAATAGCTAACCGAAAAGGTCCATTTTTAAATTCGCCAAGCTGAGGAGGATAATGTTCAGAAATACCTCCCTCGGGAAAAACAATGACTGAAATATTTGATTTCAGGTAAGTTTCCGCACGTTTAAATGCCCTGAAGGATGACATTTTGCTATTGCGGTTCAAGGGGATATCGATCGTTTCAAGAAATAACCCGGTGACCGGGTTATGCAGCAGTTCCTCCTTGGCCATAAAAGCGTAATTACCTTTTACCAGGATGGCCATTGCCGGGATATCCAGGTTGGAGCTATGGTTGGCGCAGATGATATAGGATTGGGACCAATCGATAGGCGTCTCAAAATGATATTTATATCTGAATCCGGAAGAAAGGGTTGCCAGGTAAGAAAACAGTCGCCTCCATTTATTCAATGTAGGGTACCGCTCCCGCTTTCTGGAGAAATAATATAAAAAGGGATAGAGCAGTGTAAAATAGAAGAATACGTTGATAAAATATAAATATCGGTGTGACCGCTTTAATAATCGTTTCATTTCGGGTCAAAATTATAAAAAATACTTACTTTCGCCCAGTTATGGAAACAGTTGTAAGCGGTATTCGCAGCACAGGTAAACTTCATTTAGGCAATTATTACGGAGCAGTGCAGAATTTTATAAAAATGCAGCATGAGTATAATTGCTTTTTCTTTATTGCAGATTTTCACTCATTGACCACACATCCTATTCCCAAGGATCTGCATGGAAATGTAAAACAGGTACTTGTGGAGTATCTTGCTTGTGGGATAGATCCTGAAAAAGCGACGATCTATGTGCAGTCTGACGTTCCTGAGGTGACCGAATTATATCTTTACCTCAACATGAACGCCTATATGGGCGAATTGGAAAGAAGCACTTCGTTTAAAGATAAGATAAGAGATCAACCGGATAATGTAAACGCAGGTTTGCTTACTTACCCGGTTTTAATGGCTGCGGATATCATTATTCATAAAGCAACCAAGGTACCAGTTGGAAAGGATCAGGAGCAACATCTTGAAATGTCCCGTACTTTTGGAAACCGTTTTAACCGGTTGTACCAGGTAGATTATTTTCCTGAAGCTTATGCTTTCAATTATTCGACTAACCTGGTTAAGATCCCCGGACTTACAGGAAAAGGAAAGATGGGAAAGTCCGAAGGAGAAGGTAATGCCATCTTTCTTTCTGATTCACCGGAAGAAATCAGAAGAAAAGTGATGCGTGCAGTAACAGATGGAGGTCCGTTGGAAATGAATCAGGCAAAACCTGATGTGATTCAAAATCTGTTTAGCTTACTCTCAGCGGTATCATCAGCAGATACTTATACTCATTTTGATGATTTGTATAATAACTGTCAAATCCGGTACGGAGACCTGAAGAAACAGCTTGCAGAGGACATGATCATCTTTACCGCCCCTATTTTGGAAAGGATTAATGATATTTCATCCAATTCAGAATACCTGAGAAAGGTATCTAAGATGGGCGCCGAAAAAGCACGTGAAAGTGCCAGTAAAACAATTAAAGAAGTCCGGGAGATTATTGGGTTTAAATCATTTTAACCCCCATTTACTCATTAATCGTATATATGCATATAGCAATAGTTGGAAATATTGGTGCGGGAAAAACCACACTAACCGAATTACTATCAAAACATCTGGGCTGGGAAGCGCAGTATGAGGCAGTAGATCATAACCCTTACCTGGAAGACTTTTATAACGATATGAAACGCTGGAGTTTCAATCTGCAGATCTATTTCCTGAATAGCCGCTTTAACCAGATTAAAGAGATTCAAGGACTAGACCACCATGTTATTCAGGATCGTACGATCTATGAGGATGCGTACATCTTTGCGGAGAACCTGAATGAAATGGGATTAATGACGGAAAGGGATTATGAAAACTACCGGTCCATATTCGACAATATGACTTCTTTCATTAGACCACCAGATTTATTGATCTATCTGAAGGCTTCCATTCCAACGCTTGTGAGTAATATTCAAAAACGGGGAAGAGATTATGAAGCAGGGATCCGTTTGGACTATTTATCAAAATTGAATGATAAATACAAGAAGTGGATTGACAATTACAAAGAAGGAAAGCTGTTGGTACTAGATAAAGATAATCTTGATTTTTCAAACAACCCTGAAGATCTTGGTTTTATTATTGAAAGCATTGAAAGAGAAATTCATGGCCTTTTTTAATTTCAGTTTAAAATAAAGAGGATATGTCAGAACCAGTTCAGAATAATCCAATACGCATATTAGGCCTTATTCCGGCTCGATATGCCTCTAAGCGTTTTCCAGGAAAGCCGCTTATTGATATTCATGGAAAAAGTATGATCCAGCGGGTATATGAGCAGGCCTTGAAATCTGCCACTTTAAGTGATGTTGCAATAGCCACGGATGATGACCGGATTTTAGAACATGTAAGAAGTTTTGGCGGACAAGTGATCATGACCTCATCCAACCATCAAAGTGGAACAGACCGATGTGCTGAAGCAGCAGAAAAGCTACCTGGTTTTGATGTAATCATCAACATTCAGGGGGATGAGCCATATATCGACAGCAGGCAAATAGATCTATTGGGACATTGTTTTGCTGATCCGCAAACTGAGTTAGCTACTCTGGTTAAAATTATTACATCAACAGAAGAACTCCACAATATAAATTCTCCGAAAGTTATTTTAAATAAAAATTCGGAAGCATTGTATTTTAGTCGCACACCTATTCCTTATTTAAGGGATAAAAATAAGGACACCTGGCTATTGTATCATACGTATTACAAGCATATTGGGGTATATGGCTATCGTTCAGATGTATTAAAAAAGATTACTGCATTACCGGTATCTCTCCTTGAAAAAGCGGAGTCGTTAGAACAGTTACGCTGGCTGGAAAATGGATACAAAATCAAAGTAGCCATTACCGACATTGAAACAAAAGCCATTGACACGCCTGAGGATTTAAAGAATATTTTAAAAGAAAAGAGAATAATTTAGCTTTATAAAACAAAACAGTATAAAGAGCGTTAAATTCAAACCAAGTTTTTAAATCATCGCTCTCAGAAGTCCTGAAATGTATTGCATTTCAGGACTTTTTTTTGATAATGAACTTCATGAGTATAGCGGGTTACCCTGATTTCGGGACATATTGCAGGTCAAAGAAAGCATAGATGGCTGGATAAAAAAAAGCCGTAAACGAATTACGGCTTTTTAATTGTTGTTGAATTTTTATTATAGAATAAGAATCAAAAGAAGAATGATGATAATGATTGCACCTACAGAAAGGTAAACACCACCAGCGCCAACAGCGTTAGCTTGTTTTTTCATTTCTTTAAGTTCTTTTTTCAGCTCTTTGCGATCTTGTTTAGTCAATTTGGATTTATCCATTGATTTGATCTCTTCAACGCGTCGCTGAATGTCTTTCACTTTTGCGTCACGCTGATCTGCAGTCATTGTATTTTCCATTTTTGCTGGATTTTTACTTGATTCTGTAGCAGCATTAGCTGAAGAAGAAAACATAGCAAGTGACATTGCAACTGCCAGAGAAAGAGAGTAGACTAACTTTTTCATACTTTATTGTGTTAATTATGTATACCTGTAACACTCATTTGGATAGAAGTGTTTGTGTTTTATACATATTTTGATCCTTTTACATAAATAAAAGGTTTTATTATATTAGGCCATGAATAAAACGTTAGTCCTCATCCAATGCAGGGATGAAATGGGATTAGTAGCAATTATCTCTAAAGTACTTGTTAATCACCAATTAAACATTACGGCTATGCGTGAATTCGTTGACGAAATAGCCAATCAGTTCTTTGCCAGGATTGAATGTGATGGCTCTTCTTTTGACGAAAAGAATTTAGTTTTGGAATTAAGGTCAGTGTTGCCAGCGTATTCTGAGGTGATTATTAATCCAAAAGTCGAGAAACGCATCGTTATCATGGTGACTAAAGAATATCATTGCCTTGGTGATGCATTAATTCGAAATTACTTCAATACGCTCAATGCAAACGTCTGCTGTGTGATTGGCAATTATGATACCTTAAGGGAATTGACTAAAAAGTACGAGGTCCCCTTTTATCATGTTTCGCATGAGAATAAAACAAAATTGGTTTTCGAAGAGGAGCTTAAGACGATCATCAATGAATATGAACCGGATTATATTGTATTAGCTAAATTCATGCGGATTCTTTCTCCTGAATTCGTATCACATTATGAAGGAAAGCTCATTAATATACATCATTCCTTCCTGCCAGCATTCATTGGCGCAAGTCCTTATCGTAAAGCATTTGAACGCGGGGTAAAACTAATTGGGGCAACTGCGCATTATGTAACCAATGATCTGGATGAGGGACCTATAATTGTTCAGCAAACCATTCCCGTAAACCATACCTTTACCGTTTCCGATATGGTTATTTCAGGAAAAGAAATAGAAAAGTCGGTTTTGAATAAAGCGATGCAGCTTGTATTTCAAGACCGCGTTTTTAGAAGTGGAAACAAAACAATAATTTTTGAATAAACAGAACAAATGACTCCTAATTTTCCCTATATAAAATCCTTGCTGGATAATGACTTTTATAAGTTCACAATGCAGCAAGGGGTAATAAAGCTTTTCCCGCATTCCATGGCTCGCTATGAATTCATAAACCGTGGGAAACATATTTTTCCTGCAGGATTTGCAGATTTGCTTAGAAAAGCGGTAGACAACATGGCTAACTTTTGTCTGACTCTTGAAGAGAAGAACTATCTGGCAGAAATTTGTCCCTATTTTGAACCCACCTATCTGGATTTTCTTCAGGGATACACCTACAATCCTGCAGAAGTGATCATTGAACAGCATGGCAATGATCTATCCGTAATAATTGAGGGATACTGGTACCGTACCATATTATGGGAGGTACCAATAATGGCCCTTATTTCTGAATTATTTTATTATATGAATGATTCGGAGGCTGCAACTTCAGATGAAATTAGCACAATCAACAAAGAAAAGATTGAAAAATATGCAAAACTAGGAGTAACGATCGCTGAATTTGGCACGCGAAGGAGGCATTCTTATCTGGTACACCGGATGGTAGTGAAAGCGCTCGAGGAATATGGCTCAGGAACGTTTGTAGGGACAAGCAATGTTCATTTTGCAATGCGTTACAACACGAAACCTATTGGAACCCATGCACATGAATGGTTTATGTTCCATGCAGCTAAATATGGATTTAAGATGTCGAATTCTTTAGGTCTGGAACATTGGACAGCTGTTTACCGTGGAGATCTTGGTATTGCCCTTACCGATACCTACACGACAGATATCTTTTTCGAACAGTTTGATAAAAAGTTTTCCAAGCTATTTGACGGAGTGCGGCATGATAGTGGCGATGCCATTGAATTTGCAGAGAAAACCATCAGCCATTATAAGCAGATGGGCATTGATCCTTTATCGAAAACAATCATTTTCTCGGATGCCTTAAATTATGATAAGGTGGAAAGGATTGCTAACTTTTGCAAAGGTAAAATAGGGATGTCATTTGGTATAGGTACCGACTTCACTAATGATGTTGGGTTAGTGCCCCTCAATATTGTCATAAAGATGACTGCAGCGCTGCCAGAGAACCAATCGTGGATCCCTGTAGTGAAACTATCAGACGAAAAAGGGAAGTATACAGGCGATCCTAAAATGATCAGACTAGCCAAGGAAATCCTGGGCATCGAGGAATCACTGAAACTTATTTGATATACAGAACGATTACTTGAAATAATGTAATATGTTACTTCTTTTAAATTTAAAGTATAGCTATAAATTTTGTGCCGGGTATTTCATTCTCCTGTTTTTGTTTACTATTCAGTCTTTTGGACAAACGGCTGCATCCTCTTTGCCAGACTCCATTCAGCAGATTCCGGATACACTTTTAATCCGTATTGAGCAGGCACAATCTGCAATAAATCAGATTAATACTGCAATCGAGGGAAGCTTTCAAATAGGAACAATAAAAAAGGATCTGCCCGAAATACAGCAGAACATAGATGAGATCAGACAGGATATTCTCCATTCAGGTAAGATACCTGATGCCAGAACATTGCTGAGCTATCAGGTGCTGTTAAAAGATCATCAAGCTCTTTTAGGAAACTGGAAAAAGACACTGACCACTTATAATGCTACTTTACAAAAGTATTCATCGCAATTAGTTGTGTTCGGTAGTGATTCGCTTTTATCAAACACCACCAGTGATACAACACAAAAGAGACTTTATGGACCGGAGCTCAGTAACCTGCGGTTAAGACTTCAGGAATCGGGTGTTAAAACTACTGCAAACCTGGATAGTATAGGTACCCTCCTGGCATCTGTATCGGGTTTATTCTTTTCAACAAATGAACTTCAAAGTGTCATTATAGACCGGCTGCGTCAATCGGGAAAGACTTCCTTTGGCAGAGAATCTCCCTATATATGGTCTGCATCCAAACAAGCTGGAAAGGAAAGCTTAAGGACCATGTTATCAGATGCCTGGTCAGGACAAAACAGGGCACTTCGTTATTTCCTTTCCAGCTCATGGGATAACCGGACACTGCTGCTTTTATTAGGATTAATATTCTTTATATGGGTATACAGGAACTATAAAAAAGCATTACAGCCACCAATAAGCGAACAGCTCACCGATCTAAGACTTGATTTCATCAATCCGGTGCCACTGCTTTCAAGCGTTATATTTTTACTTAACCTCGCTCCCCTATTTGATCCCGATTCGCCATCGCTCTACTTTGAGATCATTGAGTTTTTACTCCTGATCACTTTGACCATATTCTTTAGGAAACACTGGAAAAAGGAACAATATTACATCTGGCTCGTGATCGTGCTGATCTATATTACCACTGTTCTGACTAATGCGGTAATGAATCAGGGACTTCTGTTGCGTTTATGGCTCATCGCACTTAATATCGTTTCTATTTATTTCGGCTTGCATTTTTATCGGGAAATCAGGAATGTGCTTTTGCTAAAAAGCTTTATAAAACCGGTATCCATACTCTACATAGGACTTCATATTCTGTCTATTGTATTTAATGTATTTGGCAGAATAAGTATTTCAACCACTTTCAGCCTTACGGCAATTGTTGGCTTAACACAAATTATAGCACTTTCAGCATTTGTTCAAATCCTGACGGAAGCCACAGATCTTCAAATTAAAATTACATCCTGTTCCAATAGTTTATTTTCCAGGATCAATTTACAGCGCGTAAGGTCAACAGTTAAGGAAGGACTAACTGTGATTGCAGTGCTGATATGGAGTATTGTATTTGTGATTAACCTAAATATCTCCGGGATATTATATGAGTTCATCTCCGGTTTACTAACGCAAACCAGAACCTTTGGAAGCGTTAAATTTACGATAGGAAATATTTTGCTATTTGGGCTGATTCTTTACCTGGCCAACCTGTTCCAAAAGTATACAGGCATTCTTTTTGGGGATGAAAATGCCACGTTTGGTAATCAGACCCAGCGTAAGAGCTCCAAGCTACTGCTTATCAGACTGGTTATCTTTATTGTCGGATTCCTATTAGCTATCACAGCTTCCGGCTTTTCGTTGGATAAACTTACGGTCATCATTGGAGCTTTAGGAGTAGGTATTGGTTTGGGGATGCAGAATATTGTCAACAACTTTGTTTCGGGAATCATATTGATCTTTGAAAAGCCTTTTCAGATTGGTGACTTTATCGAGCTTGCCGATAAAAAAGGAAGGGTAAAAGATATTGGAATCCGCTCAAGTAAATTGCTAACGCCACAGGGTTCCATAATTATTGTTCCCAACGGAGATTTACTCTCAGGAAGGTTGGTTAACTGGACATTGAGCAATAGTTTTGTTAAAACTGAAATTACATTTAAGATCGCTTCAGAGTCTGACCTCGAACTAGTACAAACTATTATTAAGGAAGAAGCACAAAAAGCAGAGTTTATTTTGCCTAATAGCACACCTGAAACATTCTTTAAATCATTTGCTGGCGATACGGTAGAACTAAAGTTAGAGTTGTGGATCAACAGTATATATAACGAGAGCAGCTTCAAGAGCAATTTACTTCATGCTATCTATAAACGACTAAAAGAAAACGAGATAAAAATGTTGTAAAAACTACATCCAACGTGATAGCAGTTGAGCAAAGGCATCCTTGTATTGATCGCCAACAGGTATGGAAATATCACCAATCTGAACAGTATTTCTTGTGATGGACTTAATCTTATCCGGTGCAATGATAAAAGAACGTTGGATACGCAGAAAAAGATCAGAAGGAAGCTTCATCTCCATACTTTTCAAGGTCATCTGAGTTAACAAAGGTTTCTCTGTATTTTCGAGGAATATCTTTAAATAATCTTTAAGACCTTCAATGTAAATAATATCCTGCAGAGCCACTTTCACAAGCTGGTATTCAGATTTAATGAGAATAAAGGGTTCTAAAAGATCTTTAGAGGATACAGGTGCAGTTGCTAAAAATGCTTCTGTAAGAGCCAACGCTTTTTGAGCAGCCTCTAAAAACTCCTCATAGCTATAAGGTTTTAACAGGTAATCGATGGCATTTACTTTGTAGCCTTCAAGTGCATACTGATTGAAGGCAGTAGTAAAAATGATTCGTGGAGAATGACCTATAGGCGTTCTGTTGATTACTCTGGCCAGCTCCATACCATTCAGGTCAGGCATTTGAATATCAAGAAAAACAAGATCAACCGCTTTGTTATGCAAAGATCCTAACGCTTCTACGGCACTGGAGAAGCTCCCTTCTAATTGTAAAAAAGGAGTTTGGGCAATAAAGGAACTGATTAATCCAAGAGCCAAGGGCTCATCATCAACTGCGATACATTTTAAAATCATGACAGATTAAGTATTAATTCTACTTCAAATTTATTACTATTTACAGCATTGTTAATGGTAATTTTATGCTTGCCGGGATAGACTAACTTGAGTCTGCGTTCTGTATTTGCAAGACCGATACCACTGTTTTCATCCAAAACTTTTGCCTGATCAATAAATATTAAATTACTAGTTTTCATGACGATAGTACCGTTGTCCTCTTTAAGTGATATAGATATCTCAGCAGGCTGGGTTACACTCACTCCATGCTTAAATGCATTTTCAATAAAGGGTAGAAATAGCATTGGGGCGATGGGCATATCTTTTGCGGGAACAGGTATATCGATATGAAGCGTAACTTTATCTGTAAACCTCAGCCGCATTAATTCAATATAATCCTGTATGAAAGAAATTTCCTTTGTAAGAGAAGTCATGTTCTGACTGGTATCATAAAGCACATAGCGCATCATCCGGGATAACTTTAACAGGGCTTTTCTGGAAGCATCAATATCGATGTGAGTCAGTGCATAAATATTGTTGAGGGTATTGAAGAAAAAATGCGGGTTAATCTGTGCCTTCAGAAACGACAGTTCGGAGCTTACCCTTTCTTTTTCCTGCAGTTGATAGGTTTCAGAATCCAGCTGCCATTTTTTAATAGAGGTGATACTGGTGCTAATTCCCTGAACCAGACAAATTATAGTCAGGGTAAACATATCAATGCCATGACGGGCCGGACGAGGCTGGGTAAGCTTAGATTCCCTTGACATTAATTCGCGAATATTCAACAAACTATCAGCAAGTTGATTTAGCGATACCGCAACAATGATTGCAGCGATTAGTAAAGTAACATAAAGATACGTTTGCCTCTTTAACAGAAATCGGGGTACGAGAAAGTTTGCATTTAAATAATATGATCCGGCTAAGATGGCAAGCACAAAAAGCTGCTTCATCCAAAACTGTACAGGCAAGCTAAAACCCCAGGTTAAAGGGTGGTAAAACAGTAAACTAAAGCCAAACAAGATCCATAATAATACATGAACCAGGATTGGAATTATTGAACGTGTAGAAGATCTCATAATTTAAAATTCATCTGATACAAGTATAAAGAGGAAAAAATAGAAGACCATCAACAATCGACAGAAAGGCCTAATTTGCCGATTTAAACTAAAATCAGATTGAAAGACACAGGTTACTAAGCTTTTACTCAAAAAAAGCTCTATTTAGCCTTTCTGTCGGTGTTCTCTTTCGGCTAGTCTATTCTATTTTTTTAAATCCTTGAATAGCCCTTTATTTGATTCTGTCAAATCAAGAATGATAAAGAATATGTCGCAATTAATAAAAATAGTACTTAGTCTGCTTATCGTCTTTCATAGCGGTATAAGCCTTGCACAAGACACCACGGTGATTAAACAACCCGCAATATGGAATTTACAAACCTGTCTGGCTTATGCAAAACAAAACAACATACAGATCATTTCCCTAAAACTAGGAACGAAAACTACCGAACAAGCTTTGCTACTTTCAAAAGCAGCGCAACTGCCGGATCTATATGGATCAGCATCACAAAGTTTAAATCATGGACAAGGTAGTAGTGTTACTTCCTCTGGATCCATCGGTATAAATTCCGCTCTAATTGTTTATAATGGGGGATATCTTAAGACGGATATTAAGCAAAAATCACTGTCTGTGAAATCAGCAGACCTCAGCGTAGAGGAACAGGAAAACACGCTTGTTATACAGATTACCCAAGCCTACCTGAATATTTTGCTGGATAAAGAAAGTATCATATACTCGAATGACTTGGTTAAGACTTCAAAAGCACAGTTGATACAAGCACAGCAGCGATTTTCGGCAGGAAGTATTGCCCGCCGGGATGTGGTTCAGTTTGAAGCACAGTTAGCTAGCGACACCTACACCCTTACCACAGCTGAAAATGCACAAAGACAGGATGTCCTAAGTTTAAAACAGCTACTTCAGATTTCGCATGAAACAGCTTTCGAAGTCGCTTCTCCTGATACGATCAAATCAAGGGTGCTGATACCTGCACTAAACGAAGTAAGGAAGTTTGCTCTTGAAAATCGTCCGGAAATTAAAAACAGCGAATATGGTGTTCAAATTGCCAGGCTGGATTTAGATAAAGCAAAATCAGGTTACCTCCCTACCCTAAGTCTTTCAGGTAGCACAGGTACTAACTACGCAAGCAATTCTTCTTACAGTTACACGGGAGCGCAGTTTAATAATAACTTCAATCAACAAATTGGACTGACGCTGTCTGTACCCATATTCACCAAGCGGGCCAACAAAACAAATACAGAGCTTGCCAAAATTGCAATTGATCAAGCTGAATTAAGCCTTAAGAATACCAAATTGCTGTTATCGCAAGACATCGAGCAATATTATATCAGTGCGCTCAACGCACAGGGACAATTCAATGCTGCAGAAAAGCAATATGAATATAATGAAGAAATCTATCGGATTGCCACTGAAGAACTTCGGTTGGGAGCAGCCAATGTGTTTGACTTTTACCAACAGCGTAATCTATTTGTTCAGGCACAGCAAGCGTACGTACAGGCCAAATACAATGCAGCCCTCTCCGCGAGTACTTACAATTTCTATTTAGGAATCCCAGTCAACTTATAAGATTAGAACTATAATATAATGAAGCGAAATAAAATAATCATCAGCATTGCCGTAATAGCTGCTATAGCACTGGCCCTCTTTTTTCTGTTCTTTAACAAGAAACAGGATGGGGTACAGTTAGAAACAGAGAAACCCAAAATTGGATACATTTCCGAAACCGTTACTGCTACTGGTACTGTACAACCTGTCGATACGACAACAGTGGGAAGCCGGATTTCAGCCACCATAGAAGAAGTTTATGTGGATTTCAATTCCAAAGTTAAAAAAGGACAGCTTCTCGCTGTGCTGGATAAATCACTCCTTCAGGCCACTGTTGATCAGGTCAAAGCAAACCTAGCTGAAGCAGAAAGTAATGCGATCTATCAAAAGAGCAATTTCAACCGTCAGGATCAATTGTATAAAACAGGATCAGTGAGTCGTGCCGAATATGAAATTGCACTTAACACCTATAACACATCTAAAGCCGCTGTAAACAGTATAAAAGCGCAGTTGTATTCTGCGGAAAGAAACGTTTCCTTTACCAGGATCTACTCTCCGGTGGATGGCGTAATATTAAGTAGAAGCGTGAGTCCCGGTCAAACTGTGGCAGCAAGTTTCAATACGCCTACCCTGTTCTCCATTGCTAAAGACATCACCAAAATGCAGGTAGAGGCAGCAGTAGATGAAGCCGATATTGGCGATGTTTCTAATGGTCAGCGTACCACATTTACGGTAGACGCTTATCTGAACGACGTGTTTAAAGGAACCGTGAAAAGTATTCGCTTACGCCCTACTACGACTTCGAATGTAGTCACTTATACCACCATTTTAGATGCACCGAATGACGCACTGAAGCTAAAACCAGGCATGACTGCCAGCATCACTATTTATACAAAAGAAGTG
The DNA here is from genome assembly GCF_000403135.1 of Arcticibacter svalbardensis MN12-7. Classification (GTDB taxonomy): domain Bacteria; phylum Bacteroidota; class Bacteroidia; order Sphingobacteriales; family Sphingobacteriaceae; genus Arcticibacter; species Arcticibacter svalbardensis. The sequence goes on along the minus strand of NZ_AQPN01000044.1, from coordinate 6,383 downwards.
AATAAAGCGCTGTTAATTCCTGCAAAAGCTTTGAAATATAGTCCCGATTCTACACTTTCAAAGAAATACACCATAGAGCAGGGAGGTGAAAATACCAGCAAGTCAAAAGATGCAACTCAGGTGTATATATGGGTGCTAAATGGAAATACTATTGTCCGCAAACAAATTCGCACTGGCATTAATAACAATACACAGGTGGAAGTATTAACTGGATTGGACGCAAATGACCACGTAATTATTGGAACATCTACTGTAGCGTCCAACACCGGTACAGCTGCAGCTTCAAGTCCATTTTTACCACAAAGACCAAAAAGATAATGGACACGAAAATATTAGATATATATGATCTGAAACGCGAGTTCAAGATGGGAACAGAGACCGTACGTGCACTCAAAGGAATCACCTTTGATGTGAGCACAGGAGAGTTCCTGACCATCATGGGGAGCAGTGGATCAGGGAAAACCACCATGCTAAATATACTTGGTTGTCTGGATAAACCCACTGACGGCATCTACAAGTTAGACGGTGTGGACATCACCACACTTTCAAAAGACGAACTGGCACGGTTTAGAAACACCAAGATAGGTTTTGTGTTCCAGGCTTACAACCTATTACCCCGTACTTCGGCATTAGAAAATGTAGAACTTCCTCTTTTATATAATAACACAATTGGGGCCAAAGAAAGAAGAGAAAGAGCTTTACATGCACTGGAATCAGTAAAACTAGCCGACAGGATGGATCATACCCCCAACCAACTTTCAGGGGGACAACAGCAACGTGTTGCTATTGCAAGAGCTCTGGTAAATGAACCCGTAATGATCCTTGCTGATGAGGCCACCGGTAATCTGGATACGCGTACCTCTTATGAAATTATGTCTCTGATGCAGGAACTCAACCAGAAAGATGGCAAAACAATTGTATTTGTTACGCACGAGCCTGACATTGCTGCCTTTAGCAGTAGAACGATTACCCTACGAGATGGGCGATTGCAGCGGGATACCATTAATTCAAATCCCCGTTCAGCTCGTGAAGCTCTTGCTACGTTTCCAGAAACAGATGATTATTAAACAAAGAACATGAATTTAGTTAATCTTATACGACTTGCCTGGCGGGCTTTGCATCGAAATAAACTCCGTGCTTTTTTAACCATGCTCGGCATTATCATTGGGGTAGCATCAGTTATTACGATGATGTCTATTGGAGAAGGTTCCAAGCAAAGTATTCAAACTTCAATTTCAAGCATGGGTTCCAATATGATTACCATCATGCCCAGCAGCAATACCCCTGGAGTACAAATGGCAGGCTCTAATATTCACAGTCTTACATTAGCTGATGTTAAAGCGTTGAAAAAAGATGCCAACTATATAACCACGATCTCTCCCCTGGCCTCTTCTAATGGTCAGGTAATCAAGGGCGCTTTAAACTGGTCCACTACCATTCAGGGCGCCAGTCCGGAATATCTGGAAATTAGAAAGCTCAGCCTGAAAGATGGAATTGTATTCTCAGAAAACGATGTGCGGTCATCAGCGAAAGTTTGTTTACTAGGACAAACGGTGGTCGATAATCTTTTTGCAAAGGGAGAGGATCCTATCGGAAAAATCATTCGTTTTAAGAAGATCCCCTTACAGGTGATTGGCATCCTGGTATCAAAGGGACAAAGCAACTTTGGACAGGATCAGGATGACATCATCATTGCACCCTATACCACGGTAATGAAGCGAATTCTTGCGACTACCTATATTCAGGACATCTATGCATCAGCCACATCAGAAGCAGAAACAGATAAAGCAACGGATGAAATTAAAACTATTTTACGCGAGACACATAAAATCCGCGCAGATCAGGACGATGACTTTACGATCAGAACCATGGCTGAACTTATTAAAATGCTGAGTTCTACAACCGGTATGATGACTACCCTGCTTACTGCAGTAGCTGGCATCTCTCTTGTTATTGGAGGTATAGGGATTATGAACATCATGTATGTATCCGTCACTGAGAGAACCCGTGAAATAGGTCTTAGAATGTCTATTGGAGCAAGAGGTGTAGATATACTCATGCAGTTTCTTATAGAAGCGATTCTGATTAGTATTACAGGAGGAGTTATAGGCGTAGTTTTGGGGGTATCCTCATCTCTCATCGTTGCCTCTGTGTTGAACTGGCCGACTGTTATATCTGAGTCTTCTATAATTTTGTCGTTTATTGTTTGTGCGTTTACTGGCGTGTTTTTTGGGTATTATCCAGCTCAAAAGGCATCGTTGCTTGATCCGATAGAAGCGTTGCGATATGAGTAAAGAGGAAGAGTAATGATTTAAAACTCTATACACATAGGATATTGTTTTTAGTTGAGGTGATTAGTAAAATGTTTCGAATTATATTTATCGTTTATATTGGAAAATTGCATTAATATTCTATATTTGCAGCCCAATATGGGGGATTAGCTCAGCTGGCTAGAGCGTTTGCATGGCATGCAAGAGGTCATCGGTTCGACTCCGATATTCTCCACCACTTAAAATATAAAATGGCCTTCTACATAGATTAGAGGGCTTTTTTAATGTCGGCATAAACATAATCTATGAAAAGTACTGGTTTGTGGATAGTAACCTTCTTGATTGTATAACAGTATAATTAATATTAAAGGTCTTGTTTCCTTTCTATCGGTCGAAAAATGAAATAAAATGGTTTAAAACATCCGATATTGGGTTTCTCTGATTGATGTTGAAAACCCCGCACTTTGAATTAAATTCTTTATCAAAAACTGGGAGGTACATTCTAATCAATGCAAATGGGTTTGATAATTTTTTACTCCACTTTAATAAAAATAAGCTAAATAATTCCCAGTGAAGTTCGTGATTCAGCAAAATTTAAGCAACAGATTTTTAATTAAAATTAAAGACAATAAGACCTCAGTATATGACGTTTGTGAACTTGTAAAGGAGCCGTAAAATAATTACTATTTGGGAAGTAATTAAGGTGTTTGGCAAAATCATTTAGTGTTTTTCTTAGTTATCTACCAAACAAAGAAATATGGATTGTACTCGTATCTTGTTTATAATTATTCCGTTCGTCAGACAAAACAAACCGATCTTTAAAATGATAGGTCGTACATTTCATAATAGCAAACATCCGCTCAGTATTCATGACTTAAAGGAAGGTGAAAAAGCTTCCGACATTGTTCCTGAAGCGGTTAAAGGCAAAGTTGATCTAATCCCCATTAACGATGATAACGTAAACGAAACTGCTGAGTTGAACGGTACACGTACACCACTAGCCAAAATACGAACGAAAGAGCTTGATTATAATAGAATTCATTCAAACAGCCTATTGCCAGAGTATAAAGCTGATCCCTACATCATAGACTATAATTTGCACTCAAAGGAATTTCAAGAAACAATGACCTGTCCTAAAGAGATCGCAGAAACTTCCAATCAATGTTTCGATAGGGAAGTATACAATTTTTTATGTAAGTGGGTCCAGAGCCATGAGGACAATACGCTGCTTCGTTTTGATCAGTCATTGGATGAATACATCGCAAATGACGCTTTACGCGATTTTTTTCTAAACACACAACATCCGGTGCAGCAATTGTTGAAAAATCGTATCATAGCCTGCCATTTAGGGCGACGCGCAATAGGGGTATATTTTGATCCAATTAGCGGAGATCCCTTATTGGCTCCCACAGAGCAGCGGATCTATAATCTTGCCCGCCGGATGGATAGTGAACAAATGCATATTCCATTCCGTTCTGATCATCCCAACAAGCAGACAGAAGCAGGCGATACCGCTGCTATCAGCACCTACCCCATTGGATCAGAACAAATTCGTTACAACAGCGGAAATCATTTCATCAGCCGTCCTGCAAATGGGAATGTATTTGACGAAAATAGTAAGCGCTGCACGGCAAAGTCAGCAGGTAATTTACATGTGTTAGTCAAACGCGGATTTCTAGAAGATCGCTTACAGGAAATTAAAGAGCTGACTGTGGAAACACATTCCACAGGTGAAACCCAGCTGCAATACTTTGTAATCTACAGTAGACATTCGCTGAAGGAAGGGCATTTTGGGGCTTCTCTTGTGATCATGGATCCTGTGAATCCCTACTTTCCCAAGCGCGTAATGGTCTGCGATACCCTTCTCAAAGAACTGCCTCAGCATCCGCGTTGGTGGAATCATTTTATTGCGGAATATTCGAATGTATTTGGCGATGCCATAGTGGAAATAATAGAGGATCTTTCACATCCTTTGCAAAAAGTAAATATCAAAGGTGATGAACCTTACCGGCATGATTGGGACTGTCCATACTACGTGGCCAGCATGACAGATGCATTGGCAATGCTGGTGAAAAATGACCCGAAGCTTTTACTAGAAGCGAGCGTACAGGACATCCATAGCGCTATGAAAGAAACTATGCACGATTATTATCAACCTGATCGTAAAATTAAAGACCGCACAGAGATTAAACAGGTCAACAAGTTAAAGAGATGGAATAGCGGACGGGAAGTGATTAAAGATTTTGTGGTCGAGATTAGTAGGAAATCATCGTACGAAATTTAGACTTACGTTCAAACAAGGCAATAAAATAAATATATTAACATTCCATTTATATAACACCTTTAGTTTATTTCCTGCGATTGTACATTTTTCTTGATCAAGAAAAACGTACACACAATGCCCAGAAAGCATAGAAATGCAGAAATCAACATCATCTTGCGGTAAACTGTAATAAAACTTTTTTGATATACTTTGGAGACTTTTCCTGAAACTTTTAAACTGATGCAGGAAGGGACCCTCGCATTACCTAAATTAACAGCCTGTGCCATCACAGTCTGCTTTTGAGCTGGTACAATTGGCAAATTTATCAATTGAGATTCAAGCACCCCAAAAAAGAAAACCACAGCCAATGCTCCCAAAACACCGTTTGTTAACACCCCAGAGATCCGAAGTAGCGCATTATTTATGCCCGACGCTATTCCTGAAAACTGATCACCAGCAGAGACCATTAATGTTGTAGTTAAAGGTGCAACTGTAAATCCCATCCCTATTCCGAGAATTAAAGTACCTGGGAAAAATGTAATCAAATAGTCAGATGGCCCAGACGTTTGGCCAACTAAAGAAAGCACCAAAAAATGAAACTGTTGCCATATATTCATGTATTAGTATTTGAAATCTAATCGTAAATCATCTTCTTAAATTTAATAAAAAAAACCGCTCATAAATCGAATATGAAGCGGTTCTTTTATTTAAAAAAACTTGAAATGAACAGGAATTACCCTCTTTAATGCGTCCTCATTTCATCAAAGAAAGGCGTTTTTCCATCTTCCACACACTTTACAGCATACAAATAAAGTGCAGCAGACCAAGTTTGCCAATCCTGCCCATGTGTTGTCCCATCCTGAGCCTTGTGCCATTCATTAAAACCGAACTCAAGATCTTCATTCTGAGAAAGAGTGATTAAATCAGTAAGCACAAATAATTTTTTACGGGCAAGATCCAACCTGCCGGCTGCTACTAAAGCACTGATATAAAACCCCTCAATAAATGGCCAGATCCCACCGTTATGGTAATCACCGGGTTTATTAAACTCTTCATATCTCGGCATCCAATCCGGATCTTCAGGATGGGTAAAAGGAAAGAAATTTGGTGGTAAATCAACAGCAAGATCACCGCTTTTCTTCATTGCGGCGCATTCCTCCTCTATCCATGTAATCATTTCATTTGCACGGGTAACCGGTGCCAGTCCCGATAAGATCGCAATACTATTACCCAACAGATCAAAGCTTTCACTATTGTACACCTTATATGCCCAGAATGCAAAATAAGGTTTATGTTTCACTACAAAACCTTCCAAGGCATGGTGTTTTTGTGTACTACTAGAAATAGTAAAACGCTTCATGTCATGCCTCACCCTATCTGCACGATCATGATTTCCAAACATCCGCAGATAACTATATACCAGTGTATTTACATATAAACCATACCCTAACACCCATTGTTCATCGCGCCAGTCGCTGGTAGGCAATTGCGCAACCAAAAAACGATCCGAAGGACTCTGGTATTCCATCCATGTCATTGCACGCTGAACTGATTCTTCCAAAAAGTCCTGCTCTCCGGTAACCTTTCTGAAGATCCCAATAGCCAATAAAAACAAAGGTGTGGTATCACTGGCCCCCCGATCTTCACGGTCATGCACCAACGATGTTATATGACCCTTTTCTGTTTGGTTTTTTGCCAGTACTTTCAATGTCTTGCGCATGCTATCCATGAGCGGCTGACTTCCAGAAGTGGCAATACCCAAAATAGAGAGCATCAAATCCCTGGTATACGGTTCCGGATATCCCCATCCGGCAGTGCGTGGCAATCCATGAAAGGGACCATGGGAATTG